>CAZCAC010000137.1:0-22492 GCA_964496575.1 uncultured Planctomycetaceae bacterium
AGCAGTGGGACGCGGTCATCAACGTCAACCTCAAGGGCTACTTCAACTACAACCGCGCCGCCGCCGCCTACTTCAAGGACCAGAAGGGCGGCAAGATCGTCAACGTATCGTCGATCAACGGCCTGCGCGGCAAGTTCGGCCAGGCGAACTACGCCGCCTCCAAGGGCGGCGAGATCGCCATGAGCAAGACGCTGGCCAAGGAGCTCGGCAAGTTCAACGTCAACGTCAACGTGGTCGCGCCGGGAATGGTGATGACCGAGATGGCCAAGAACATCCCGCCGGAGTTCCTCAACGCGGCGATCGACGAGACGATGGTCGGCCGCATCGCGACGCCGGAGGATTGCGCCAACGTGGTCGCTTTCCTCTGCTCCGATTGCTCCCGGCACGTCACCGGCGAAGTGATCAAGATCGACGGCGGTCAGTACATCTAGGAGGCTTGGAGCAATGAGCAGAGTCGGAATCATCGGCCTCGGCCACGGCGTCTTCGGGCGCCGCAGCGACGCCACCGTGCAGGAGCTCGCCTTCGAGGCGTTCCGCGATGCGGTGAAGGACGCGGGGATCGAGCGCAGTCAGATCGACGCCTCGGTGATCGGGTCGGTCCCCGAGTACCACAAGCAGCGCTCGCTGCCGGGCGTCGTTCAGGAGTACCTCGGCCTCAACCCCAAACCCACCTGGCTGACCGAGGTGGCGTGCTCGTCGGGCAGCGCGGCGATGCGCACCGCCTGGATGTCGATCAAGGCGGGCGTGCACGACATCGTGGCGGTGATCGGCTGCCAGAAGATGACCGAGCTCAGCACGCCGGAGATTCTGGCGCTGATGGGCCGCGTCGGCGAGGTGCAGTGGGAGTCGATCTTCGGCACCACCTTCCCCGCCTACTACGCGCTCTTCGCCCAGCGGCACATGCACGAGTTCGGCACCACGCGCGAACAGCTGCTCGAGGTGGCGGTCAAGAACCACTACTACGGCGCGCGCAACCCCAACGCGCTCTTCCAGAAGGAGATCACCGTCGAGAAGGCGAAGGCCTCCGAGGAGGTGTCGACGCCGCTGCAGGTCTACGACTGCTGCGCTAACGCCGACGGTGCCGCGTGCGTGATCCTCGCCAGCGAGGAGCGGGCCAGGGCGCTCTGCGACAAGCCGGTGTGGTGCGACGGCATGGCGGTCGCGACCGCCAGCATGTCGGTCCTGCGCCGCCCCGACCTGGTCAGCCTGCCGAGCGCCGTGCTGGCCGCCCAGGAGGCCTACAAGATGGCCGGCTGCACCGCCGACGACATCAAGGTCGCCGACGTGCACGACTGCTTCACCGTCGCCGAGCTGATGGCCTACGAGGACCTCGGTTTCTGCGAAAAGGGCGCCGGCGGGAGCTTCATCTCCGATCGCCAGCCCTACATCGGCGGCAAGGTGGCCGTCAACGTCGACGGCGGTCTGAAGGCGAAGGGGCACCCGATCGGGGCCACCGGCGTCTCGATGACCGTCGAGATCGCCAAGCAGCTCCGCGGGGAGTGCGGCGAGCGCCAGGTGCCCGACGCGGACGTGGGGCTCACCCACAACGTCGGGGGAATCGGTCAGTACTGCTTCGTTCAGGTGATGAGGAGGGATTAAGAGATGTTCAAGTGGTTCGGAAACGTCAACTTCTCGCCCTACACCAAGGTCACCGACTTCGCCCAGCACCTGAAGGACGGCCGGCTGATGGCGTCGCGCTGCAAGGACTGCGGCGCGACCTCGTTCCCGCCCCGCGCGGACTGCGGCGAGTGCATGAGTGGTGAGTTCGAGTTCGTCGAGATCAGCGGCGAGGCGACGCTGCTCACCTACACCAAGATCGTCGCGCCGCCGACCGGCTTCGAGGAGCTGATCCCCTACATCGTGGGCGTGGTCGATTTAAAGGAGGGTGGCCGCCTGCTCGCCTGGATCGGCGATACCATCCCCGAGGAGAAGATCGAGATGGAGATGGACCTCCAGGTCGTCCCGCGAATCTTCGAGGAGCGCGAGGAGATCAAGGTCTACTACAGCCTCGAGCAGCCGGGGACCACCTGGTCGACTTCGAACTCGGCGATGTGAGCATGGCACGCCTCGTCCGCTAGCACACGGTGGGCGAGGTTCTACGGGGAAAGAAGCCGGGGCGGCTCCGCTGCCTCGGCTTCACCTGTTCTCGGGTCCCGCTCTCGGCCCGGGCGATCCGGGCGAGCGCCAGCCACTACGACTTCCGCTTCACCCCGATCGGGTGTCCTCGCACCCGGCTTCCGAAGTTGGGCGTAGGAACCTCGAGCGGGTACCAATCCGTCTCCGCCAGCCTCTCGAAAATGCCGAAAGGAGTCGCCGGGCAAGGGCGGCGAATATCGGATTCGAGGCGTAGACTCACGCCCCATTCCCGGGCGATCGTCGCCCGGGTCCCAATCGTTCGACAGGTGCCCCTCATGGCTTACGAGTTCATCGAAGGCAACGAAGCGATCGCCCGCGCCGCCATCCGCGCGGGGTGCGACTTCTTCGCCGGCTATCCCATCACTCCCGCGTCCTCGATCCTGCACTACATGCTGGAGCTGGTGCCCAAGGGCGGCGGCACGGCGATCCAGGCCGAGGACGAGATCGCCTCGATGGGCTTCTGCATCGGCGCGGCGATGGCCGGGCGCAAGGTGATGACCGCGACCAGCGGGCCGGGGATCAGCCTCTACAGCGAAAATATCGGGCTGGCGATCATCGGCGAGACGCCGATGGTGATCGTCAACGTCCAGCGCCAGGGCCCGGCGACCGGCTCGGCCACCAAGGGCGCGGAGGGGGACATCCAGTTCACTCGCTGGGGCACCTCCGGCGGATTGCCGATCGTCGCGCTCAGTCCCTCCTCGGTGGAGGAGGCCTACCAGCTGACCTACACCGCCTTCAACCTCGCCGAGAAGTACCGTACGCCGGTCTTCGTCATGGCCAGCAAGGACACCGGGGTGACCCGCGAGCGCGTCGATCTCGAGTCGATCGAGCTGCCGCCGCTGGTGGAGCGCAAGACCGTGCCCGCCGAGGAGACCTTCGTCCCGCACGCCCACGACGCGCTCTCCGAGGTCCCGGCGATGTCGGCCTTCGGCGACGACCACATCGTGCGCTACACCACCTCTTCGCACGACGAAGCGGCCTACCTCACCGCCGACCCGGGCGTGATCGGCGAGATGGTCGACCACTACGCCGAGAAGATCGAAGCTGCCGCCGACGAGATGGCGCTCTGCAAGCGCGACTTCCAGCGGGGCGCGGACACTCTCTGCATCAGCTACGGGATCACCTCCCGCTCCACCTCGGTCGCCGTTCGCGAGGCTCGGAAGGCGGGGCGCAAGGTCAGCTCGCTGGTCCTGCAGACCCTCTGGCCCATCTCCGAGAGCGCGATCCGCGAGTCCTTCGACGGGATCAGGCGGGTCGTCGTTCCGGAGATGAACCTCGGACAGTACCGCCTGGAGATCGAGCGCCTGGCCCCGCCAGGGGTCGAGGTCGTCGGAGTGAACAAGATGAACACCACGCTGATCACCCCCGAGGAGATCCTGGAGCAGGGAGGTCTGAGATGACCAGCGAGATGACTCACGAGCAGTGCCAGTCGTACATGTCGACGGAGCAGATCCCGCTGCCCTACTGCCCGGGCTGCGGCCACACCGTGGTGGTCAAGGCGCTGAACACCGCGCTGGTCAAGCTCCAGCTCGACCCGAAGAAGGTCGTGGTGGTCACCGACATCGGCTGCATCGGCCTCGCGGACCGCAACTTCACCACCAGCGCGTTCCACGGGCTGCACGGCCGCTCGATCACCTACGCCTGCGGCCTGAAGCTGGCGCGCCCGGACCTGCACATCATCAACGTGATGGGGGACGGCGCCTGTGGGATCGGCGGTACGCACCTGTTGAACGTCGCGCGGCGCAACATCGGCATCACGCTGCTCGTCGCCAACAACTTCAACTACGGCATGACCGGCGGCCAGCACTCGGTGACCACGCCGTCGCAGACGTGGACGACGACCACGCCGTGGGGCAACGTCGAGCGCCCGATGGACCTCTGCGCGACCACCGCGGCGGCTGGAGCGGGCTGGGTGCACCGGACGACCACCTTCGACAAGGAGCTCTCCAACGTGATCGCCGATGCGATCGTGGAGCCGGGCTTCGCGATGGTCGATATCTGGGAGCTGTGCGCGGCGTACTACGGCGCCAAGAACGAGGGCAACAAGAAGGAGCTGCTCGAGATGGTCGATCGGCTCGGCTTCCCGCTGGGCCGGATCGCCGATGAGCCGCGTCCCGAGTACAGCGCTCGCTACCGCGAGTCGTACGAGGAGGCCCGCGCGAGCCGCCCGGTTCGCCCGACGATCGACGTGATCTTCACCAGCAACATCGAACGCCAGACCGACGTGATCATTGCCGGGAGCGCCGGCCAGAAGGTGAAGTCCGCCTGCACCCTGTTCGGCCAGGCTGCCATCGCCAGCGGCCTCCACGCGACGCAGAAGGACGACTACCCGATCACGGTGATGACGGGCCACTCGCTGGGCGAGCTGATCCTCAGCCCCGAGACGATCGACTACACCGGCATCGAGCAGCCCGACCACCTGGTGATCTTCTCCGAGGACGGCCTGAAGAAGGTGAAGGCCCGCATGGGCAAGCTGCCCGAGAGCACCGTGGTCTACGCCGAGGAGACGCTGGAGCTTCCGGAGACTCCCGCGCGCGTGCTGCGTTACCCCTTCATCAAGACCGCGCGCAAGGTGAACCGCCTGTCGATCGGCATCATCGCGCTCGGCGCGATGCTGGAGGAGTCGAAGATCTTCCCGATCGGCGCGCTGGATCAGCAGATCCGGACGTTCCAGAAGGAGAAGATCGCGGCGATCAACGTCAAGGCGCTGGCGATGGGGCAGGAGCTGGCCGTTGAACGTCGAGGGGCTTGAGCTTGCCGAGGCTGTACCGCGTGGAGGGGTCGGGGTAGCGGGACATCGGGCGCGGAGGAAACGGAGATCACGGCGGGCTTCACACGGAGCACGCGGAGACGCAGAGCGACACAGAGGGAACAGAGAGCACGGTGAGTTCACGACGGAGACGGAGACCACGGAGGATTCGGATTGGTTGGGGCACGGAGGAAGAGGAGTCCACGGAGATGCTGAGAGTCTGACAAGAGCACGTGTCACCGCCGGTCTCTCTCCTTGATCTCCGTGCTCACCGTTTCCTCTGTGCCGAAACCAATCCGAGTCCTCCGTGGTCTCCGTCTCCGTCGTGAACTCACCGTGCTCTCTGTTCCCTCTGTGTCGCTCTGCGTCTCCGCGAGCTCCGTGTGAAACCACCGTGTTCTCTGTTCCCTCTGTGTCTTCTGTTCCCACAGAGTTGCGGCATGATCACGTTGGTCATGGCCGCAGCCCAAACGGTGAGCTAAGGCTTGACGATCTCGAACGACACCGCCGGCAACGTACCGATCATCGTACGACGAGTCTTCGTCACCTTCTCGCCCTGCTTCGGTCGCACCGGCCGCTCGACGTAGACGTCGAGGATCAGGTTGCCCTGCTGGCCGACCTCGACCAGCTCCTCGTCGGCGTACAGCACGATGATCGCCTCCCGTCCCTCGAAGCGTAGCTCCTGGACGGCGAGGCCCTCGGGCGCGTCGTTCAGCTGGAGCGAGACGCCCTTCCCCTGCAATCGCTGCGGGCCGCGCAGGGTGACCTCGGCCGTTCCGCCCGCGGGGATCCGGATCGGTTTCTCGCTGGTTATTCGCAGCGGCAGCTTCGAGCGCCGGTTCGCGCCCACCGCGACCAGCATGTCGCTGCTGGGGACGAGGTGGTGGAGGATGAAGGCCTGCGTCCGATCCTCGGCGGGTACCGCGTCGTGCTGGACGCGCTCCTTGCCGATGGTGGCGACGCCTCGCAGCCGTAGCCGGATCGGCTCCTCGGTGGGGGATTCGGGGGAGGAGAGGGTCAAGCGCACCTGGTCCTCGCCGGCGGGGACCCACCCGCCGCTCAGGGAGAAACCAGGCGGGGGATCGATCAGCGACAGGTCGATCCGGCCGCCGAAGCCATCCTTGCGCAGCGCGTGCACCGTCAGCGTGGTCGAAGTCGCGGCACCGACGTTGATGGTGGCGGGAACCACTCGCAGCTCGAAGTCGGGGCGGCGCTCGCTGATGCGCAGGCGGTAGCCGTATTCCGGGCCGCCCTGGTTCTGGGCGTCGCGCAGGATCAAGTAGTACTGCCCCGACAGCGGCGGCTTCACGCGAAGCACCGAGTCCGCGTGGTGCGTGATCAGCCCCTCACCCGCGTCCTCGAAGTCGTCGTTGGAGGCGATCTGCTTCCCCTTCTTGTTGGTCAGGATGATCAGCGAGTCGACCGGGGACCCGAGGCGCCGCGCCCGCACCTCGATCATGATCTCCTTGTTGCGCCGGGCGTTGAAGCGGAACACGTCGAGGTCGCCGCTCTCGCCGATCCGGCCATTGACGATCATCGGCAGTTTGAGGTGGTGCGCTTCCTTGGCGACCTGGTTCGGCTCGATCTCGAGGCACTCCGGGAGGTCGTTCACCTCGAAGGGCACGCGGTTGGAGGCGCTGTCCCCCTGCCGCACGGTGACCGTGTGCTCGCCGGGGAGCTTCTCGGTGCAATCGAGCTCCATCTTCTCGAACGGCAGGTTCCAGCCGGTGAGCTCGACCTCGGCGATCTCGCCCGTCGGGCCGCCGAGCGGGAAGGTCCCGGTCAGAAGCGGCAGCTCGCCGAGCGCGATGCGGTAGACGAAGTCCTCGCGACCGCGGTAGATCGAGTCGTGGATCTCCAGTGTGTACGAGCCGGCTTCGGGAATCTCGTAGAAGAGGACCGGGTCGGGATGGAAGCGGTAGTCGTCGGCAAAGGCGAGCTCCTCGCCGTTCGCGTTGGACAGCTTCATCGTCGCCTGGAACCAGCCGGGCACCGCATCGGCGAGGAAGGGGATCAGCTCGCGGGCGCTGGCGGCGACGACGAGGCGCTCGCCCGCCAGGGCTTCGAAGCTGAAACGGTCGACATCGCCGGGCAGGATCTGGCCGTTGATGATCACCGGCAGGTCGTTGCCGACCCCGCGATCCGGCTCGGTGTCGTTCGGTTCCTGCTCCTCGTACTCTCGATACTGGCCGACGTGGATCCAGATGGGGTTGGAGAGCCCGCGATCCGTGACCAGCCGGAGCTCCCGCGGACCGGGCGCGGCGTAGGCATCCGCGCGGATCCCCACCTCGACCTTCTCGTCGATCTGGGGCGTGGGCTGGCGATTGGGGTCGCGGAGCTTGCGCCCGAGCGCCAGCAGCTCCTGGAAGGTCATGCCGGTAACGCGCATGATCTCCTCGACCTCTTCCTTCACCTTCTCGGCACCCTCGACCGTCTTTCCATTTCGGGCGTCGCGCAGGTCACGTGCGCGCTGGCGCAACGAGTTGATCTGTCGCTGGTTCAGCGGCTTGCGGTGCTCGATCACCTCCGCGAAGACACCGTTGCCCGACACGATCACCGCGTCGACGCCGTCGAGGTACTGGCCGCCCAGGGTGATCTCGCGAGACGTCCCCTGCCGGACGCCGGCGGGGTAGGCGTAGCCGAGGTTCGGCTCGTTCTGGGCCAGCGCGGAGGTGCCGCTCGAGAGCGCCAGGAGGAGGAGCAGCGCGCGCCGCGGAAGGTGCTGGAAGAGGTTCATGATCGCCTCGGCTCCTACATGATCTCGCTTAGTCGTCCGCCGCTCGCGGGGACCTCGTCCTTCGAGGGGACGACGCGGACGAGCTCGCCTTGCGGGTGCGGCAGCGTGGCCTCGGGGTCGATGCCCAGGAGCTCGTAGATGCTGCCGATCAGGTCCCACGGGTAGACGGGCCGGTCGCGCACCTCGCTGCCGGTCTCGTCGGACGCGCCGACCACGTGGCCGCCGCGGAAGCCGCCGCCCGCGACCACCGAGGAGAAGCATCTCCCGAAGTGTCCGCGCCCGCCGTTCCACGGCGCTTCCCACTGGACCTTCGGGGACCGCCCGAACTCGCCGCCCCACCAGACGATGGTGCTGTCGAGCAGTCCGCGGTCGGAGAGGTCGCGCAAGAGCGTGCCCATGCCGCGGTCCAGCTCCGGCAGCTTGCGCCGCATCGTCGGGAAGTGCTGCTTGTGCGTGTCCCAGCCCTTGTAGTTGATGGTGACGTACGGAACGCCTTGCTCGACCAGTCGCCGCGCCATCAGGCACGACTGGCCGAAGGTGTTACGGCCGTACTCCTCGCGAAGCTCCTTGTTCTCGGTCGACAGGTCGAAGATCTCGCCCGCCTTGCCGAGGATGAGGTCGTAGGCTTCTTCCTCGCTCTTGTCGAGATCCGCCATTCGCGCGTCGCCTTCCAGCTCGCGCCGCAGCGAGTTCAGCTTCCAGAGCAGCTCGCGCCGCGCCTTCTGCCGCTTCTTGGAGATCCCCTGGGCGACGACGCCTTCGACGACGAACGGATCCCGGGCCGGGTCGCCGCCGGTGGAGAAGGGCTTGTAGCGCGGGCCGAGGAAGCCGGCCTCGGAGAAACGCCCTTGGGGCTGGGTCAGCACCACGTAGGGCGGAATCAGCCCGTCGAAGCCGGCGTCGCGTCCCTTGAACAGAGAGGTGACCGCACCAGCGCACGGGTAGACGATCCGCCCGCCCGACTGCCGCCCCGTCTGGACGGTGTAGGACGCGGTCTCGTGCCCGTTGATGCCGTGCGTCATGCTGCGGATGATCGAGTACTTGTCCGCTTGCTGCGCCAGCCGGGGCAGGAGCTCTCCGATCCGGATCCCGTCGGCGTTGGTGTCGATCGGCGATTTGAGCGGGCCGGTGTAGTCCTCACCCGCGTCCGGCTTGGGATCGAAGGTGTCGAGGTGGCAGGGGCCGCCCCACATCCAGATCTGAATCACCGACTTCGCCTTGGCGGGCTTCTGCCCCGCGAGGGCGCGCAGGCTGGAACTGCCCAGGGCCAGGAGTCCCGCCGCGCCGGTCACTCCGCCGCGTAGCAGTGCTCGCCGGCTGAAGGGGGTCTCGATCGAGATGGCCTCTCGGTTCGTGTCTCGTCTGGTGCTCATGACGTTCAACGTGGTGGATTCGCTTCGATCGTTAGTGCCGGTACAGGAACTCGGCGCTGTTGAACAGCGCCCAGATGATGTCCTCGGCGCCTTCCTGTCCTTGCACGGCCCCCGATTCCAGATAGCGTTCGATCGCCTTGAACTCCATCCGGGTCGGGTATCGCGACAGGATCGTCAGGTAGGCGGTGGCCACCGCGCGTTTCCGGGTCTTGGCCCTCTTCAGGAGGTTCCTGAGCTTGCCGCTGTCGAGGATCTTCTTGCGGATGTGGCTCGAGTTGAGGAAGTGCAGCCGCTGGGTCGCGGTCGACTTGTTGTTGCGTTCCGACTCGAGGCCGGTGTCGCGGGGCGGACGGCCGAATAACTCGAGGAAGGCGCTGGTGATGCTGCCGTCGCTGAGCGCGATCGAGCGCTGGTCCTCGGGGATGAAGGTGAAGGGCTCGGGGATCGGGCTCGAGTACTCCTCGGTCGTCCCGGTGATCTGGCAGATCGCGTCGACCAGGACTTCCGCGTCGAGGCGCCGGACGGGGTAGTAGGCGAAGTGCGCCTCCGCGTCGGGGTGCTCGGAGCGCGGGATCGAGGAGAGCTGGTAGGTCTCCGAGTTGAGGATCTTCCGGAAGAGGTGCTTCAGGTCCCAACCGGAGTCGACCAGCTCCTGCTCGAGGTAGGCGAGCAGCGCGGGATTCGAGGCGGGATTGTCGGCGCGCAGGTCGTCGGGCTCGTGGACGATGCCGCGCCCTTGCAGCCAGTACCAGGTGCGGTTGACGATGGCCCGGGCGAACCAGGGGTTGTTCTCGGTGATCAGCCAGTCGGCGAAGGCCTGGCGCGGATCGGTGGTCTCGGGGACCTCGATCTCGGTGCCGTCGGGGAAAACCTCGGTGGTGAAGCCCTTCTTGCTCCGCTTCCGCTTCTTCTTCCCCTTGCCTTTCGCTTCGTCGGCCTTCTTGTCGAGATCGAAGTAGACGATCTCCTCCTTCCACTCGCCGGTGCTCTTGAAGCCGATCCTGGCGAAGAAGCGCGCCATCTGGGCCCGCTTCTCCTCGGGCCAGCCGTCGAGCCGTGTGCCCATGAAGGTGAGCGCGACCGCTCCGGCGAGCGCTTCGGGCGTGTCGCCCTGAAGAGCGCGGTAGAAGTTGACCTGCGGCACGCGGAAGTTGCTGCCGCTGGCGGTGATCATCTCGCGGACGAACTCGTCGTAGGGGACGTTCTCCTTGATCGAGGTGCGGATCCAGCGATGGTAGGCCTGCACCGCGTTGGGCCAGAGGTTGATGGGGAACTCCGCTTTGATGCGCAGGATGTCGCCCCACCTCATCGCCCAGTAGTCGGCGAACTCGTCGCGCTCGAGCAGCTCGTCGATCAGCGCTTCCCGCTTCTTCGAGTGCTCGTCGTCGAGGAACGCCTGGGCTTCCTCGATGGTGGGGAGGGTGCCGATGACGTCGAGGTAGACGCGGCGGAGGAAGACGGCGTCGGAACAGATCCAGGCCGGCTCGATCCCGAGCTGGTTCAGCTTGGCGTGCACCCTGGTGTCGATCCCGCTGACCGGGATCAGCGTCCGCTCGATCTCGAACGGATTCTCTTGCGCCGTCGCCACGCTCGGGGCGAGGAGCGGGAGGAGGAGCAGGGGGGTGGTGATCCGTGAGCTGTTCATCGGTTTTGCGGGCCTCGGAGGCGGAGAGAGCGCGGTCCACTCGGGCGGGAAGGCGGTTCGAGGAGCGAGACCCATCGAACCCGCCGGGGCGTCCGGGGACCCGCCGATTGTGCCATTTTTCGGCCGGGATGAGCCCTTTCTGGACGCTCTGGCGGCGTTCTCGCCCAGCTCTGGTCCGGATCGGGGGCGATTTGATGGGTCTGGTGGGGGATACGGTTTCGAAACGGACTCGAAACTACCGCTTCAGCACGAGCACTTCGGCGGCACCCGCACGAAGCACGACCTCGCCGGTGGCTTGCAGGCCGTCCGGACCGGTGGCGACGACCTGATACTTGCCGGGCAGGAGCGGGGTGAGCCAGAGCTCGTCGGAGCGATGTCCGTGTTCGAGGATTCGCGCCTGGTCGTGGAAGCAGGAGGTTCCCGAGTGCTCGCGGCCCTGGTCGTCGCGGACCCGGAACCGAGCGCGGACTGCCTGGCCATCCCCGTCGACCAGCGAGGCTCGCAACCCGGCTCCCTCGGCGAGCCGGAGCTCGACCCAGGGGGCCTCCTCGATGGCCGTTGCTCCCGTACCGAGGGAAGGGACCTCGATGGGGCGACTCTCCGCGCTGATGCAGTCCCGGGTGCGGGCCAGGAACGTGTAGGTTCCCGGTTGCAGGTCCCAGGTGGCGCAGGTTCCGCGGTCGAAGGTGGTCGCTCTCGAAACCGGATTGACCCACTCTCCCCGAGCATCGCGGACGAAGATCGCCGCGCCGTTCACCGGTTGGCCGGAGCTGTCCAGGACCCTGCACCAGGCGATCCCCGCCGGCTGAAGGGTGAGCACGAGATTCGTGACCTGCTCGCCCTCGCCCAGCTCGATCCCGCCGAGAGTGGCGCAGTGGATCGGCGTAACACCCGCGGCATGGGTTCCCCCGTACACGGCATAGCTTCCGCCCGCGAGACCGTCGAATGACCATTGCCCCTTCTCATCGGTCCGGTCGAAGGGCAAGAGCTTCGACTCGAGATGATTGTGCGTCCCGAGCAGCTCGAGCATGACCCGGTGGCCGCTGGCCGGCTCGCCGTCGCTGAAGAGCATGGTGCCAGAGATCCCTCCATCGGATAGCTCCAGGTGCACGTCATGAGTGGGCTCCGGGGGTACCTCGACCGGGAAGGTCGAAGTGCATCGCTCATTCGTGCGAACGACGAACACGTGGGGGCCCGCGGTCCGCAGGAGCAACTTGAAGCGTCCATCGGTCCCGACTGCTGCCTGGTCGCCGCCGCGAAGCGTCGGATGCCCATCCGGGTACGCGACCACGCCACCCCCGACCGGCTCGCCGCTGCGGGTCACGAGGCCGTGGATGGTGACCGGGAGCTCGATGTCGTCGCGGAGCACCACGTGCGTCGTCTCCCCGGAGAGGACCTCGGCCGTCGCGAGGCGTTCTCTCTCTCCGTCGGAAGACCCCTTCGCGCGCACGACGTATCGCCCGGGGCGGAGCATGCCGAAGTCGAAGGTCCCATCCTCCTCGCTGCAGAGGGTGCGAGGCGATCGGAAGAGCGTGTTCACGATCTCGATCTCCACCCCGGGTTCGCCCTCTTCCTGGGCGTCCACGACGACGCCGGTCAGTTGTCCGCCGAGCACCAGCTGCAACACGACGTTCTCGCTGTGATGTCCGACGACCGAGTTGGCGACGATCACCGGCTCGGCCGTGATCAGGTCCTCGAATCTCGCGGTGAGCATGGCCCCTGCTCCGATGACATCGACCAGCCGAAAGAGCCCGCCTTCCTCGCTGATCGTGCTGCCGCCTCCCCAGGACACCTCCGCGCCCGCCAACCCGGTGCCTCCCGGGTGCAGCACGACGCCGGAGATCATCGCGCCGGTCGAGCAGTGCAGGACGAGCTCCTCATCGTACGGGATCTGGATGGAAGCGCGGGCCGATCGCCGCCGCTCGTTCACCTTGGCGGAGACCATCCACGAACCCTCGGTGAAACCGTCGAGCTCGAACTCGCCGGTGTCGCTCGTGAACCACTTGCTCAGGGTCCCGCGGCGCTCCGTGGGGCAGAACGCGAAGATCTGGAAGTGCCGGACCGGCTTCTCCTCCCAGTCGAGCACCCGGCCGGCGATCGAGTAGGTTTCGGTCGCCCTGCCGCGCTCGGCCTCTCGCTGCTCCGCGACCGCCTCCCTGGGTTCCTTCGTCCCGGCCGCCGGTGAGCCGGCGGGCTCGGTGCCCGGGTGAGGAGTGGGTGCCGAGAGGGGGCCCGGCAGGAGTTCCTCGGACCCCTCCGGACCGGCAGAGAGGCCCGTGGTCGGCGAGCTCTCTCTCACCAGCCAGACGACCAGGACGATCGCCCCGAGCACCAGCAGCATGGCGGACAGCTTTCGGTTCGACGGCATGGCGAGGCTCGTGAAGGACTGCTCGATCGGAATGGAACAGCTTCCATAGCGACCACGCCTCCGCAGGATACGCGGTTCCGTATCGACTGTTCATGACCGCACCCACGTGCCACCGTACGGCGTCGCGCCCTACTACTTCTTCTACGCCCACGGCTACGTCGCCCAGGCGATCGAGATGCTGCCCGAGACGGAGCGCTACGTCCTCCGGGCGAAGCTTGCCTCGATCCTCTGGTACGTGCGCGAGGAGAGCGGCGGGTGGAACGATCGTGTCTTCCGGCGCAGCGAGAACTACGGCACGGCGATGTCGCTGCTGGCGCTCGCCGCACCGGAGATGCCTTCGCCGGCACGATGGGAGTGAACCGGGTTCCGTATCCCGGTACCATTGGGCTCTCGAGCATCCCGTTTCCTTCCACACCTCGATTCTCGAGGCGGGACGAGTGACATGGCGAGGTTTTGCACGAATTGCGGCCACCAGAACGAGCTCGACAAGGCGTTCTGCACGCAGTGCGGGACGAGGCTCCCCGCGCCGGAGCGGCCCGCCGAGCCGGAGCGCTGCGGGAGCTGCGGCGCCGAGCCGACCGGCGACCGACCCTTCTGCACGCAGTGCGGCGCGCCGCTGCCGGGTCGGACCGGAGCGGCTCCGCCTCCTCCACCTTCTCCGCCCCGCCCCAACGAGATCCCGCCGACACCTGGTGGGGGCAAGCCGCACAGCCCGACCTTCGCGCTCGTTGTCGCCATCCTGATTCCCGGTGGCGGGCAGGCGTACAACGGGCTTCCCTTCCGCGCCATCCTGTTCCTCCTCACGAGCGTGCTGGTGCTGCCCTGGATCGGTAGCCTCTTCGACGCCTACCTCGGGGCCAGGCGGATCGTGCGCGAGGGCGGGCGCTTCGGCCGAGGTGGCTTCTCCGGTGTGTTCATGCAGGGGTGGCTCGCCTTCGACGCGGCGCTGTTCGTGCTCATCATTCTCACTATCCGGGGAGTGGTGCGATGAACGAGCAACGCAAGCAGGAAGGCGGCTGCGGGTGCTTCGGCTGCTTCGGCACGGCGCTCCTGACCCTGATCACCATCGTCGAGCTGGGTGTCATCTGGTGGATGAACCCGATGTGGTTCGATCATGTCGCGTTCTGGCGCGGCGCTCGCTACGAGCCCGACCTGGTGATCGTCGACGATCCCGCGCTGCGCGCGGAGCTCGAGAGCCGGCAGGCCGAGGAACCCGAGCGAGAAGCGCGAGAACCGGTGACGTCGCGGACGGCGCTGCGCTTCGACGGCGCCGCCGTGACGGGGCGCTACGATCCCGCGAGCGGCGCGCAGCTCTCCGCCCCCAACGGCGTCGCGCTGTCGGTGCCCCCCGGCGCGATCGACGGGCCCACCGAGCTGAGCCTGACCCCGATGCTGCGCCTCCCTCCCGAGATGGACGCGCCCTTCGGTGGACCGATCTACGACCTCCGCGTCGGATCCAGCGAGCGTTACCGTTTCCGCCGGCCGGTCACCCTCACCCTGCCGTGCGTGCCCCAGGGCGACGGCGATCCCCCCGTCCTCGCGACCTGGGACGGCAACCGCTGGGAGCGCGTTCCCTCCCGCTACGACGCGAGCACCGGCACCGTCACGGCCACCGTCGACCACGCCAGCTGGTGGGCCAACCTGCGCAAGGCGGCCAACATCCTTCCGTCCCCCAACCTGACGCTCAGTACCGGTCTCCGCTGGGCCGGGGGGGGGATCGCCGCGGCGCTCTGGCTCGGCTCCTTCGGCACCGTGCGTGCGCAGGGCCGAGCGCTCGGCTGGATCGGGTGCGAGGAATACGAGACTCCCGAGGGGAACTTCAAGATCCACTACGTCACCGAGGGTAAGGACGCCGTTCCGACCGACGCGGTGTACCGGGCGAGCCTCGGTCAACACACGAGCACCCTCAAGTCGGGACCGACGACGCCGGAGTACATCGTCGATCTCGGTCGCCTGCTCGAGGAGTGCCGTGCGGGCCTCGACCTCGCCGGCCTCCCCCTGCCTCGAGCCGAGGCGATCTGCTACGACGTCTTCATCAAGTATCTGAAGAAATCCGACGGAGAATCGCCCCCCAGCGGGCCGTTGCTCTTCTCGAACAATCTCGTCCAGAAGGCGAGCACCGTGTCGGTGCCGGTCGATGAGCTGATGCGTTCGACCGTGGCGCACGAGCTGTGTCACCTGGCTCAGGGGGCCTACTTCGGCGTACACCGCGCCTCGGTCGAACAGTGGAACTTCCTCTGGCTGCGCAGCCTCAACATCCTCGCTCGTCAGCGCTGGTGGTGCGAGGCCACCGCCGAATACCTGCAGTACTGGTACTGGAACGAGCAGGGGAGGCCCACGGACCTCGCTTTCAGTATCTTCGTGAAGGGTGAAGGGAGTCTCCTGACCACGCCGATGGACCGGGCTCCAGATCCGCAGTACTACGCCTACGCCGCCTTCCCGCTCTGGCTCGATCGGCGTCAGAAAGACAGCGGCTTCCGCTTCGTCGAAGCGGCCAACAAGGGGCAGGACGTCTCGCTGGCCGGCCTGAGCGCCGTGGCGACGGAGGTGCTGGGCCAGTCGCTGCCCGACGTGTTCACCGGGTTCGCTCACGACTTCTACCACGACGACCTGTGGGACGGCCGTCGCTTTCCCTGGTTCCACGATGGGCTCTCACCTCTCACCCAGGCCCTACACCAGACGGATGCGCCCAAGAAGTTCCGTCGAGTCGCCTACGCCGATGGCCAGCAAGTCGTGTGCAACCACTGGGAGCACTACCTGATCAACAGCCTCCCACACCTGACCGCCCACGCCGTGTACATGGACGTGGGGCTGCTGCCGAAGCTGCAGCCGGCGAAGCTCGTCGTCCGCATCGAGCCCAACAGTGGCGTGTCGAAGGACCTGGTGGTCCACCTGGCCGAGGACATCTGCGGCGGGAGGCTGCCCGCCAGTGGAGATCCGGGAACCCTGATGCCCGTCGCGCTCGAGGCCGGGAAGGCCGCGATGCACGTCGTCGAGCGCGTCGGCCGGCCGGGGAAGGTCGACCGTGCCACGGTAGTGGCCGTCAACCGCTCGCTGACCGAGAGCGCCGGCGGCTTCGGCATCCAGCGCTGGCTCCTCATCCCTCCGCCCTTCGTCGACGGGCGACGAGGGAACCCGCCCAACACGAGGCGCTGGGTGATCACCTGGAAGCACGTGGGGCTCAAGGAAAACTCGCCGGTCTTCTCCCGGTACTCGGTCTACACCCGCCGGGTCGGCGAGTCCAACTCCGACCTGAGGTTCGTCGACGACTTCGAGGGCAACTACGGCTTCTTCGACGCTCCCGACGACGAGGACTACGTCTTCACGCTGAAGGTACGGGATATCTACGACAACGCCAGCCACCCCGCACCCATCTTCGATCAGGATCCCTTCGCCGGCGAGTGGAACCTCGGTCTGGTCCGGGAGAGGTACGGGCTCCACATCAACACGGCGATGGACGAGATCCGGGCCTTCGCCGCCGCCGAGGTGAAGAAGGAGCGTGACCGGATCAACGCACTCCCCGAGAACACCGATCACCAGCGCGAGCTCAAGCGGCAGGAGCGTGAAGACCAGGAGCTGGCGGAGGAGATGGTGGGCCACATCATCGACCTCGGTGAGGCATTCGCTCCCCTGTTCGACCTGGCCGTCCGCGCCGGTCTCCCCGTGCAGCTCAGGATCACCCGCAAGGAACACCAGTATTTTCTCACCGTGCAGACGATCTGCAGCCAGCCGGTCACCGATCCCCGGCTGATCGAGATCCCCTTCGAGAGGACCGGGGCCCGCACCATCCGCATGAAGCGCGAGGGCGAGTCCAAGTGGCCCGACGTGATCCTCCACTCGCCGCGCGACGGCATCATCCGGGGAGATCGAGCCCTGGTCCACCAGGCCAAGTCCAAGCACACCGGCAACGAGTACAAGTTCAGCTTCGGCTGGTGGTTCAAGCGCGGGAGCGAAGAGACGAGTGAGGAGAAGCCGTGAAAGGGCTCGGTGAGTCCTCCCCATCCCCTTTCGGCCTCTGGCAGGCAGCGGTACGCTATGGAGGATCGAGCTCCCGCCGCGAGACGATTCCGGTGGACGACTGTTCTGTGTGGAGACGGCGGCGCCGGCGCGCCCCGCAAGTGAGGAAGAGCCCATGAACGACCCCGAAATGGCCTTCGGTGGAGGGGCGCTCCTGCTCCCCTTCTTCCTGCTGTCCGTCCCTTTCTACGCGTACGTGTCCGTGTGCCTTATGATCATGGCGCGCAAGACCGGCGCACAGCCGACCTGGCTGGCCTGGATCCCGATCGCCAACCTGTACCTGATGTGCCGGATCGGCGGAAAGTCGGGCGCCTGGGTCATCCTCCTGCTGCTGCCGCTGATCAACGTCCTCTTCGCGATCCTGCTCTTCGTCGAGATGGCGAAGGCGCTCGGCCGGCCGGCGTGGACGGGCGTGCTGATCCTGGTTCCCGTGGTGAACCTGGCCGTTCCCGCCTACCTCGCCAGCGGCTCGCCGGCGGCACCTCGCCCCGTGGCACCGCCGCCACGCGCCACCGGCTCCCCGCGACGCGGCGCTGATGCCTCGGTGTGCGCGAGCTGCGGCTCGCCCGTTGGCGCCGACGACAGGTTCTGCGGCGAGTGCGCGACGCCGGTGGTTCGCGCCGCGGTCTGCCAGGCTTGCGGGACCGCCTACACCGGCGACGATCGGTTCTGCGCGAGCTGCGGGACCGAGCGCGGGAAGAACGCGCCCCCCGCCCCGGCCCCGGCCGCTGCCCCGCCGGTGGCCACCGCGACGGCCGGAGCAGAGGCCTCCTCGTCCCGGTGGGGGACGGTCACGGCGCTGGTCGTCCTGGCGGTGATCATCGCGGGTGGCGTGTACGCCTACCGGGTGATCAACAAGAGCGAGGAGGCCGAAGCGAATGCACAGCCTTTCTATCCCACCATTCCCGAGTACATTCCGACCACCGAGAAGGGCGGGTTCACCAACCTGAACTCCGCCGACCAGGAAACGGTGCCGGCCGACGAGCTGCCCGACATGCTGGCGGAGGAGATCCTCCGCCTGCTCGAGGAGGAGGGCGGCACGGTGGTCGTGGACGAGAACACGGTGATCGTCGGCGACGGCGAGGACGACGAGGAGAAGGACGAGTGACCGGCCGGGGGCCCTGCCCCGGCTGGCTGGTGCCGCAACTCGAAATCCCTATCCTCGCCGGCGGAAGAGGCTGGCGGATAGCAGGGCGGCGAACGCGATGACTCCGACCGTGAGAGGGTAGGCGAACAGGTGATTGAATAGCTCGGGTTCGTTCAGCTGCCGGTCGACCTGCTCGAACCGGAACTCACTCTGGAAGAAGTAGACGTTCCATCCGAGGTGAATGGCCCAGGCGAACGCGATGTGTCGGCATCCGAGAATCAGGTTGTTGCGCAGCACCCCGACCGCGAAAAGGGAAGTGAGCGCGAGAATGGACAGGCGTCCGGCGTGGAAGTCGGCGGGGTCGCGGAGCGCGTAGAACGCGTAGTGGAGCACCGCGAAGAGCAGCGCCACGGCCGATGAGATGAAGAGGCCTCTCCTCTTGCCCAGCAAGCGCGCCAGCCCGAAGAGCAGCAGCGCGCCGAGGACGATCTCCTCGTTCAGCGTCTGGCCGGCCGCGAAAACCACCCTGCGGAGGAACTCCGGGCATTCGTGCACGGGAACGAACGAGACCGCCGCGGCACGCGAGGCCGCGAAGAGCAACCCGTAGGCACACGCGGCCGTCACCATGAACAGGACGATGGCTCCCGCCGCGGCCCGGAACGACAGGCGGAAGCCCATCCGCTCCACCCAGTCCGCCGGCCAGGCCACCCAGCCCAGCCCGAGAATGAGGGCCGTCCCCGTGAGCGACACCCACCACCCGATCTGGGGACTGTAGGAAGCGCACGGGTACAGGATGACGATGAGGAGCACGCAGACGATCCTCAACGCCAGCGGTCTCGGGCTGTGGTTCTTCGCGGCCATCCCTTTTCCTTCCGCCGATCGAGAATGGTGCCACGGAGTCTGGAGAACACCACCACGATTCCGGCCGTCGTGACCTGAATCGTGGTGGCGCTCTCCCGGTCCATTCAGGTCACGGCAGGAAGAGGACCTCGTAACCGTTGCTGATGTTGAATCCGTTGCCGCAGGGACTGCCTGAACTCAGGTCGCGGTACCAGAGCTGGAACAGGCGGATGTCTCCCGCGGCGACCCCCAGGGCAGCGTCGATCGGGACACTCGTCGAGCAGCTGCCGTTCGACGACGCGAAGACCACCTCGAGGCGCGTGATGCTGCCGTTGGCGCAACGCAGGCCGTCGCCGAAAGGAGTTCCGAGACCTCCGTTGACGGCGGCCGTGCTCCCGAAGAAGAGGCCCGGCTGATTCGGAGGAGCACCGCTGACGACCAGCGCGAGCGGGTCGATGTCCTGCTGTCCGAGGCTGTTGCTGCCCCAGGCACCGAGTCGGCAGCCCTCGCCAGTGCTGTTGCCGCAGCCCCGCTCCGCGCTGCTCGATTCGTTGCCGCACGGACAGGGTGTGCCGGAGCCGTCTCCGAAGCAGAAGGGCGTCCCCGGGGCTCCACCGGTCTCCAGCGGGAAGTAGACGTAGGCCGCTCCGGTGAAGCTACTCTCTCCGCGGGCTCCCACCAGGGCCGTGTCGACGTGGATCGCGACCGAAGAACCGAAGCGATCCTCTGCCTCCTCGTCGGAGGCGGTGAGCTGGGCCACCTGCGCCCAGCTGTCCGGGACTCCTGGTTCCCGCCGGAACACGTAGGCGGAGCCGGAGCTCGAGCCCATGTCATCGTTCAGGACGGCGCCCACGACGGCCGTGTAACCGAAGATCGCGACCGCATAGCCGAAGCTGTCCCCTTGCTGCCCGCCGAGGGCGTTGAGCTCGGCCACCTGCCCCCAGTTGCTCGGGCCACCAGCGTCCCGCCGGAACACGTAGGCCGAGCCGGAGTTTGATTCGTCGCCGTCGGCATCGGGTGCACCCACCACTGCCGTGTCTGCGGAGATTGCAACCGAATAGCCGAAGTCGTCCCCTGATCCCGCGTCCAGTGCCGTGAGCTTCTTCACCAGTCCCCAGTTGTCCGGGCCGCCGGCGTTCCGCTGGTACACGTAGACCGTGCCGGAATTCGAGCCATTGTCGTCGTTTCGGTGTGCTCCCACCACGACCGTGTCTCCGTAGATGGCAACCGATAAGCCTAACTCGTCGAATTCTCCACCGTCGGGAGCAGTGAGCTTGGCCACCTGTCCCCAGTTGTCCACGCCCCCGGCGTCTCGCTGGAAAACATAGGCCGAACCGGAGTACGTCCCGCTGCCGTCGTCTTTGGGAGCTCCGACCACGGCGGTGTCGACCGAGATCGCAACCGACTCGCCGAAGAAATCGAACTCGGCTCCGTCGGTCGAGATGAGCTTGGCCACCTGTCCCCAGTTGTCCACGCCCCCGGCATCTCGCCGGGACACGTAGGCCGAACCGGAGTTCGTTCCGTTGTCGTCGTCATTTGGAGCTCCGACCACGACCGTGTCTCCGGAAGCCGCGACCGAGCTGCCGAACTCGTCGTCGGTGGCCATGTCGGAGGCGGTGAGCTTCTTCACCTCTCCCCAGCTGTCCTGGCCGCCCGCGTTTCGTTCGAACACGAAGACCGAACCGGTGTCGTCATCGTCTCCGTAGGACCCCACGACGGCCGTGTCGCCCCCGATCGAAACCGATTGACCGAACCTGTCCTGATCGATCCCGTTGGAGTCGACGAGCTTGACCTCCATCACGGCGAACGTGGGATCGATGGTGATCGGGTACACCGCATTCCGGTCGTCGATTCGCAGCGTCAGGCGGCCCGCGTGCACGGCCATCTCGCTCGGCAGGTGCCGACCCGTGGCATCCCAGGCGACCAGTCCGTCGTAGCGCAGGACCGTCCGACCTTCGGGGTCCACGAAGTGGATCGAGCCCGCCTCCCCGATGCGGGGCGTCAGCGAGCCGGTCAACTCGAGCTCGATCACCAGCTCACCGTTCTTCTCACCTTCAGGGGGTTCCGCCAGGTCGAAGCCCTGCTCGAGCCCGCGCTCGTCGTTGACGTACCACTCCACCAGCGGCCCGCGCCGGTATTCCACCCGGTTGTCAGAGGCGCTCGGCTGCCCTGCCATCGGTGTGCGAGTACTCCCCTCGTAGCCGTAGGCTCGCAGGGTCCATCCCAGCTCCCAGGAGCCGGAGTCCTCGCCGGTCGGGACGATGCGGGCCCCTTCTTTCTCGAACCGCGCGCGCATCTGGTGACGTCGGTTCGTCGCCGCGAACGACGGTGCGGAAGCGTCACCAGCGCGGACGGGTACCACCTCGTAGCTCGCCCGTTCGGCCTGCTCCCGCAGCCGCTGCCGGGTTTCGGCCGTGAGGCCCTCGGGAGCCTCGGCGATCGCGGCGGCACGGTCCGGCTCGGACGCGGTCTGGGCCGGCGAGCTCGGGGCACCGGCCAGGAGGACCGATGCGCACGCCAGCGCGGCCGAGTACCTGGGCAGGAAGCGCAGAACACCTCCGTGATGGCAATCCCCCCTCCTGGACGGAGATGCCCGGAGAGCCTCCTTCGAGTCGAGCCGGTACGGGAAATGGCGTCCGGCTTCCACGCTGGCGACCGACTTGTTGCGGCCAACTTGCACACTGATTGACATGAGGTTCTCCTCGAGGTCGGGAATCGGGCCAGCCCGGAGGGCCTGGCTCGGTGTGGAAGGCGAAGCGCTCCTTGTTGCTCGCCTGTCGAGTCAATGCCCCGCGCCGCGGGGCGTTCCGATGGGGAGAACGCGAAAAGCCCCTCGAACCGGAACAAGAAAGTCGGGAGTCACGGAAACTCCACCACGATTCCGACATCCTCGGTCTGAATCGTGGTGAAGTTGCCCTGACTCCGTGTGCGCCGGGAGACTGGCAAGGTGAAGAGAATGAAAGAGTCTTACGATGAAGGGCCAGCCACCCACATCGGCCCCGAGTCATGCGTCCCCACCCGTGAGGGTAGGCAGGCGGGTCACCCGCCCTGGGGTCGAAGCGTTGACAGGGGTACGCATAGGCCGGGTATTGAGCCGCGAAAGAGCACTCAGTCGAGGGGGCTGACGTCGTACGGAGTACGGAAAGCAACATGGCACCGGGCGCTACAGGCGAGTCCGATGCCGCCCCTCCGCGGTCTGAGACCCCGCGCATGTGCGGAATCACCTTGCACGGGAACCGGGAGGCCTCCTGACCGATCGCGCCACGAGATGGCCGGCGTGATCCGCGACGAGAATCCCAAGGGAGCAATGCGTCGATGAACGGAAAGGAGGAGTCGGACGGGCGCGTAGTACCGAAGAAGCTTCCGAACAAAGGACGGGCTGCGGCCCGTCCGGCGGAGGAGGTGGAGGGAAGGCACCCGACCAAAGGGAGCTCGACGAAGGGAACCAGGGGCCGGGCACAGGACCGGGGAACCCTGCGACATGACCTCCGCCGAGGAGCGTACCGAGCAAAGCCGGTACGACGGGCCTACATTCCAAAG
>CAZCAC010000138.1:0-22245 GCA_964496575.1 uncultured Planctomycetaceae bacterium
AGCTCTTCTGGTTGTTATCTGTCCTCTTCTGATTCTGATCTCTGTGTCCTCTGTGTCCTCTGTGGTTAAATCTCTGGTTCTTGTTCTGCTTCCGGTCTCTCTGCTCTCTGTGGTCATCTGGACGGCCGAACGGCTGGAGCGCTCACGACGCCTTCGCGCGTCTAGCGCCCGCCGTCTCTCAACTCCCCCTCTCTTCTCCCCTCTCCAGCCCACCTGGCATCCGAAACGTTACCGTCTCCTCCTCCCCGGGGTACTCCTCGACCGTCGCGACCCCCAGCTCGCCGAGGCGCGCGAGGATCTCCTGCAAGAGCGCCTCGGGCGCCGACGCCCCGGCGGTGACGCCGACCCGCTCCACCCCCTCCAGCCACGCGGGATCGATCTGCGTGCTCTCGTCGACGAGATACGAGCGGAGTCCCGCCCGCTCGCCCAGCTCCTGCAACCGGTTGCTGTTGGAGGAGTTCGACGAGCCGACCACGATCAGGAGGTCGACGTCCTCGGTCAGGCGACGCACCGCGTCCTGGCGACTCTGCGTCGCGTAGCAGATGTCCGCCAGGTCGGGGCCCTGGATCGAGGGGAAGCGACGCTCCAGCGCGGCGATCACTTCGCGGGTGTCGTCGATGGACAGCGTGGTCTGGGTCACGTAGGCGAGGTGCTCGGGATCGCGGACCACGAGTCGCTCCACCTCCTCCGGAGTGGAGAGGACGTGCACCTCGCCCTCGACCCGGCCGCGCGTGCCCTCGACCTCGGGGTGGCCCCCGTGGCCGATCAGGACCAGCTCGCGCGCCGCGCCGGCGTAGCGCTGCGCCTGCAGGTGGACCTTGGTCACCAGCGGGCACGTCGCATCGATCACCCGCAGCCCGCGCTCGCCGCCGACCCGCTCCACCTCGTCGGAGACGCCGTGCGCGCTGAAGATCGTCACCGCACCCGAGGGGATGTCGCCGAGCTCGTCCACGAAGTGAACCCCGCGCGAGCGCAGGTCCTCCAGCACGTGCCGGTTGTGCACGATCTCGTGCAGCACGTAAACGGGCGCGCCGTAGAGCTCCAGGGCGCGCTCGACGATCTCGATCGCCCGGTCGACCCCCGCGCAGAACCCGCGCGGATTGGCGAGGTAGGCCTTCATCGCGGTGATCTACTCGCAGTCGGCTTCCGCGCGTTGCGCGCAGGAATGAGAGCGCGACTCAGTGATGGCCTTCCTTCACCATGTTGCGGTTCCACTCGGGGATCTCCACCACCAGGTCGACCGACCCGTCGGGGACCGCCTGGCACGAGAGGCGCGACTCCGGTTCGAGGCCCGGCGCGTTGTCGAGCATGTCCTCCTCTTCCTCCTCCGCCTCGGGGCAGGTGTCGAAGCCCTCGCGGATGATCACGTGGCAGGTCGAGCAGGCGACGACCCCGCCGCAGGCGTGATCGATGTCGATGTCGTGGCCGAGGGCGATATCGAGGATCGAGCCGGGCTTGCCGTCGCGTCCGTACGGCAGTGCGGCGGGATCGACCTCGACCGTCTCGCCATTCGGCTGGAAGGTGATGCGGTACGCCTGGCGGGGCAGCTCGGTCTCGCTCTCGGTCTGACTGCTCTGGGGTCGTGTCATGAGATCTCGTCTCCCTGGAGGCTCCGGGGGGGCTAGACGCCGGCGCCGAAGCCCGATCCTCCGCTCTCTTCCCGGCTGCCGGAACGGCGAGTGGAGCGCCGGCCCTTTCGGGGCTTCGTCCGCTCCTCCGAGTCCCGGGAGGGCTTCGTCCGCTCCTCCCGACGGCTCCCGGTGGAGCGCTTCCGCCGGGGGCGGCGTTCCTCGCCTCTCTCGGAGCTCGACTCGGAGCCGCGCCCGGACCGGCTTCCTCGCTCCCGCTCCGTACGCTCGTCTCGCCTCCGGCGTGACCGCTTCCCTCCGTCACGCTTCACGACCTCGCGCTCCTCGTCGCCGCTCCGCTCCGGCCGGCGTCGCCGGGTCCGGGGCGGGGGATCGTCGGGACCGCGCTGGCGTCGCTGGCGATTCTCGGGCAGGCGGACCGGCTCGTCGAGGCGCTCCGGCCGGCGGGTCCGGACCTCGCGCTCGCCGCGATCCCGGTCGCGGGTTCCCCGGCGCCCGTCCTCGCGCCGGCTCCGGCGCTGGTCGTCACCGCGACGCTCCGGGCCGCGGCCACGCCCGCGCCCGGAGGGCGGCTCGACCCGCTCGATCTCCCACGGCGCCGCGTTCAGGATCACCTTCCAGCGGTGACCCTGGTCGTGGGCGACCAGCGTCGTCGCCTTCCCGTCGCGCCCGGCCCGACCCGTGCGTCCGATCCGGTGGGTGTAGTCGGTCAGCTGCCGCGGCACGCTGTAGTTGATCACGTGCGTCACGTGGTCGACATCCAGCCCGCGCGAGGCGACGTCGGTGGCGATCAGCGCCTTGACCTCGCCGGTGCGGAACGCGGACATCACCCGGAAGCGCGCCGCCTGGTCGTAGCCGCCGTGCAGCGCCTTGATCGCCAGCGGCAGGCGCTCGAGCCGGCGCATCAGCTGCTCCACCTCGGTGCGCCGCTCGCAGAAGACGAGGAAGACGTCGTCGGGCCCGCTCTGCTCGAGCAGGCGGATCAAGGTCAGCGGACGGTCCCCCGGCTCGACCACGATGAACTCCTGGTGGATCGCGTCGACGGTCTTGATCCCGCTGGCCGTCGCCACCTCGGCCGGATTCCGGGTGTGCTCGCGCGCCAGGCGCAGGAGAGCGTCGGGGAACGTCGCCGAGAAGAGCATCGTCTGGCGCTCCTCGGGCGTCGTCTGGAGGATCTTCTTCACGTCGTCGATGAAGCCGATCTCCAGCATCTCGTCCGCCTCGTCGAGCACCACGTACTCGGTCCAGGGGAAGAAGAGGAACTTCTGCTCGTAGAGGTCGATCACCCGTCCGGGCGTTCCGACCACCACCTGCGCGCCGGCTTGCAGCGCGGCGACCTGCGGGCCCGCCGGGTCGCCGCCGACGATGAGTACTACCTTCAAACCGCGTGGCTCGCCGAGCGCTTCGAGTACCTCCGCCACCTGCTGCGCTAGCTCGCGCGTGGGGCAGAGCACCAGACCCAGGACGCTCGCGCGGTCGGGGTCGATTTTCGACATCATCGGCGCGCCGAAGACCAGCGTCTTGCCGGTCCCCGTTTCCGCCTTGGCGATCATGTCGCGCCCCTCGAGCACCGGGCCGATGCCCAGCGCCTGGATCGGCGTGGGCTTGAAGATGCCCATCGCCGCGATCGCGTCCTGCACCTTCGGATCGAGAGGGAACTCCCGGAAGGAATCGATCGCGGGCGGATCCTCCGAAGGGAGCAGCGGTTCGACGGGCGGCCCGGAGGGGCGGCGGGGCTTCGTGGAGAACCCCCGGCGGCGGGGCGGGCGGCGGCGGCCGCCCGGTTTTCGGCTCGGATTGGGCAAGGTGTCGGGGGCAAGGGTGATTTTGGGGGCGACGATTCTATCCTTCCCCATCACGCCAGGACACCCCACTCCACATTCGCCCATGCAGATCGCCACCTGGAACGTCAACTCCGTTCGTGCCCGCCTGCCTCGCCTGCTCCCCTGGCTGGAGGAGAAGCGGCCCGACGTGGTCTGCCTCCAGGAGACCAAGTGCCTCGATGAGGCGTTTCCTCGCGAGCCGATCGAGGAGCTGGGGTACGACGTCGTGGCCTTCGGCCAGAAGACCTACAACGGAGTCGCGATCCTCTCCCGGACGGGGGCGGAAGCGGTGATCCGGGGGCTGCCCGACGATCCTCCCGACGCCGAGAAGCGCGTCCTGGGGGCGACCGTCGGGGACGTGATGATCCTGAATCTGTACGTGATCAACGGGAAGGAGGTCGGCTGCGACAAGTACGAGCGCAAGCTCCGGTGGCTGGAAGCGGTCCGCGACTTCATCGATGAGACCTATCCATCCAGTGGGGGCAAGCTGGTCGAGAAGCTGGTCGTCACCGGCGACTTCAACATCACCCTCGACGATCGCGACGTCTACGACCCCGACGCCTGGCGGGGGAAGATCCTCTGCTCCGAGCCAGAGCGGGACGGCCTGGCGGGGCTCCTGGGCCTGGGACTCACCGACGCCTTCCGGGAGTTCGAGACCGAGGGCGGCCACTACACGTGGTGGGACTTCCGCACCCGCGGCTTCCAGCGGGGGAACGGGCTGCGGATCGACCACTTCCTTCTCTCCGCCGAGGCGATGGCGTGCTGCACCGGCGTGGAGATCGACCTCGAGGCTCGCGGGGGGGAGAAACCGAGCGATCACGCGCCGGTGATCGCCACCCTCGGGTGAGCCCGCGAGCGCTCCCGCGGGCGACGACGTATCACTTCCGCGCCCGGTGCTCGGCGAGCGCGTAGTGCGCCCTCCGCGCGACGCTCGGCTCGGCGAAAGTCTCGCTCATGCTGTCCACGGGCAGATCGAGGTTCTGCAGGAGCAGGTCCGAGAGGGGGCCGATCGGCAGGTTCTCGGGGAGCTGGAGCACGGCTCCGCTCCGCTCGAGCAGGGCCTGGCGCAACTCCGCGCGCAGCCGCGCGTCCTCGTCCTGGTCGGGCATGACCTCGTGGAGCGCCTCGAAGCGCACCTTGCGGTAGGGGGAAGAGCTCTCCACTTCCTGGATCCGCACTCGCCCGAGGCCCACCAGGGTGATCATGTACCGGCCGTCGTCGAGACGGTTGTGCTTGACGATCTCTCCCAGGCCTCCCACCGGATAGACGGCAGGAGTCTGGTCGGCGAGCTCCTCCAGCCCCGCGCGGATCGGGCTGATCACCATCCAGCCGGGGCGGTCGAGGAGGTCCTCGACCATCTGGATGTAGCGGGGCTCGAAGATGTGCAGCGGCATGACCACGTTGGGATACAGCAGCACCTTCGGCAGCGGGAAGAGGGGCGCGATGCGCGCCGGGCCGTCCTCTTCGACGGGAGGCCAGCCCTCGGGGATGGTCATGGCTCGGGCGGTGGTCGGGGGGTCAGCTCGCCGAGCGATCCAGCTGATCGATCAGCGGGGCCAGGCGGCGGGCACGGCCGTAGTGGCCCATGGAGGAGAGAGCGTTGCGCAGGTTGAGGGTCTGACGGTGGATAAGCTGAACCGTGGGGGCGTCTCGGAACCAGACCGCTCGGCAGCGAAGACCGTGCTCGGCCAGGTAGTCCTGCAGGCCCTTCAGGCTCCGTACTTCGCCGCCGTGGAAGGGATCGACGATCAGGTTCGATTCGCGCCCGTGCAGGCGCAGCATGACGTGCCCCGGGAGGGGCATCAGGCCCGTACGTAGGCCACATCGACGTGCGACGAAAGAGTAGATCGCGCAAAGGGTCAGGGGCAACCCCTTGCCGCGATCGATGGCCCGGTGCACGAAGACGTTGTCGGGGTGGATATAGCCATCCAGATCTCCGATGAAGCCCAGCTCCGTCCCGAGGTAGTGCGCCAGGATCCGCCCCCGCTCCAGCGAATCGGTGATGCCCAGGACCCGACCGCGCACCTCGGTCGCCATCTCGTCGAGCATCAGGCGGTACGGGGAGAGGTCGAGGCCGGGGCGCTCCAGATGCGAGAGACGGAACAGTCCCGTCTCCAGGTCGAGGTTCTCGCGGCAGGTGTAGCGCAGGAGCCGTCGCATCGCCGCGTCCCACTCGAGCGCGTCGATCAGGGAGCGTGCGTGGCTGCGCGCGTGCGGATCGTCGGCGCGCAGCGCACGCGCGAGGAGCGGCCGGCCCGCCCGGCCGGCGGCGCGAAACTCGCGCAAGAGCGCTCGGCGCACGACGGGGGAGTCGTCTCCCAGGAGCTTCGCGGCCGTCTCGAGTCGCCCGACATCGACCGACCACGGATACCTCCTGCGCCCGTTGGCCGAGGGCGCGAGGATCCTCGCC
Source organism: uncultured Planctomycetaceae bacterium (assembly GCA_964496575.1). Lineage (GTDB taxonomy): Bacteria > Planctomycetota > UBA1135 > UBA1135 > CAZCAC01. The sequence continues at coordinate 5,823 of CAZCAC010000138.1, forward strand.
GCGGGGGGAGCACTCTCTCTGGATGTGGAATCCGATCCGGTGTGGGGGTGCATAGCGCCGGCGATAGTGAGGGAACTGCCGGAGTCCGGGGAGTATCCCCTTTTCCCCTCCGCCACTCCAGTCGCAGTACGGAGTCGTACCCCCGGCTGCCGTTTCTGGCACTCCGGGTCGGTGCGGGGACCGGGGCCGGGGAGCCCCGTCCGGTCCGGAGGGGCCGGGAGGCAGCAGCCGGGAGTACGACTCCGTACGGTTGTTAGCCCTTTGTTCGCCCGCGCTCCCCGTATTGCAGCCGCCCCCGCCGCCCCCTATTCTATTTGCCTCGATTTCCCCGGGGGGAGGCTGACCAGGCCTCGACGCTCCCCGCGGATCAGACTCCCTGACGGGATTCCAGGCAGGTCGCGCGCCCGGTGGCGTGCGACGAGAACCACCCGGTTCTCACCCCGACCGCTTCTCATGACGATCACCCACACCGCTCCCGGCCGAGCCCCGATTCCGCCCGCGCCGCGCCCTTCCCCCGGCGACGTGCGCCCGGCGGAGGGACCGGGCCGGCGGAGGGGACGAATCGACCGTGGGGGGGGCGCCCCCCGAACCGACGGTCGTCGCCGGGAGCCGCGCCCGTAGCCCGGGCGGCGGATTCCGGGCGAGTGGGCTGGAGATAGAAGAGGACCCATAGACATGCTGACGACTCTGTTGCTTTGTGTACCCATGCTGGCCAGTGACCCCAAGGTCACCTGGGAAGCTCCGACGCGCTACATCCAGGGCACGCCCTTCGAGGTCTCCGTGGCCATCGAGGTCCCGGCGGACGGGTCGCCCCTGGCCGGATGGCTGTTCACCCCCGCCGCCTTCACTCTCAACGGCAAGCCGGTCGCCGAGCGCAAGGGGCGCGAGGTCGTGGAGCTCGCTCCCGGGACCAAGCTCACCCTCTCCTACGACCTGGCTCCCTCGATCCAGAGCTCCAAGGCCTTCGACGGCGACTTCGAGCTCGGCTTCGCCAAGGAGTACCTCGACAGCGATCCGATCGCGGTGAAGGTGGTCAAGGCAGCTCCCAAGGGCCTCGACTTCATGAGCATGCCGCAGGCGGAGCTCACCAAGTACCAGGTGCTGATGAGCACCAACCGCGGCGACCTGGTGATGGGGTTCTGGCCGGATGCGGCGCCGGGCCACGTGCGCAACTACTTCGACCTCTGCTACACCGGCTTCTACGACGGCCTGACCTTCCACCGCGTGATCCCCGGCTTCATGATCCAGGGCGGCTGCCCGCAGGGCAGCGGCTCGGCGAACGGCCCGCGGCAGCTGACGGCGGAGTTCAGCACCGAACCCAAGTACAAGCACGTCCCGGGAGTCCTGTCGATGGCTCGCTCCAACGACCCCAACTCGGCCTCGTGCCAGTTCTTCGTGATGCACAAGAATGCGCCGCACCTCGACGGGAACTACAGCGCCTTCGGCAAGCTGATCGAGGGGCTCGACGTGGTCGAGTCGATCGTCGGCACCCCGCGCGACGCTCGGGATCGTCCCACCACCAAGCAATACATCAAGAAGGCCACCGTCATCCTGGCGGACTGAACCCCTCTCCCCCCCCCTCGATCCCCATGTCCGACACTAATGACAACGTCAAGGCCGTACTCCACACCGAGGCCGGCGACATCTCCCTCGAGTTCTTCGGCGACAAGGCCCCGGGCCACGTGAAGAACTTCATCGAGCTGGCCGAGAAGGGGTTCTACGACGGGACCATCTTCCACCGCGTGATCCCCGGGTTCATGATCCAGGGCGGCTGCCCGCAGGGCACCGGCATGGGTGGTCCGGGGTACAACATCGACGCCGAGTTCAACGACGTGAAGCACGTGCGCGGCATCCTCTCGATGGCCCGCGCGCAGGACCCCAACTCGGCCGGGAGCCAGTTCTTCATCTGTCACGGCGACGCGGGATTCCTCGACCACCAGTACACAGCCTTCGGGAAGATGGTCGATGGTGGGGAAGCTCTGGATACGATCGCCAACGCGCCCTGCAAGCCGGGTGGCGAGGGCTCCAGTCCGGTCGAGCCGGTGAAGATCACCAAGGTCGACATCCAGCGGGGTTGATCCCGCCCGATTTGCCACAGAGCAGAGGTAGCGGGCATCCTCCCGCCGACGGAGACCCTAGTTGAACCCCCTGATCCACACCGACCCCGAGGGTCGGCGCGTGATCCGGCTCTCGCCGGACAAGCGCGTCCTGTTCCTCACCAAGGACCTGGCTCAGATCGCCGCGCAGCTGCGTGGCGAGCTGGACCTCTCGATTGACGACCTCCGTCCCGAGGACCTGCTCGACGACATCAACACCGATACCATGACCCCGGCGTGGGTGTGCTTCCGCCACCGCCCCGACGACATCGCCCTCGATGCCTACGCGGGGCTGCTCGACGGAGAAGGGGAGCGGGTCTTCGGCACCCGGGCCCTGATGGACGGCGGCTTCGAAGTGATCGTCTCCGGGCAGCGCAAGGGCACCGGCTCCTCCCGGGAGACCGCGCCTCAGTGCGAGAAGTATTCGGGGATCCACCTGGTGATCGCCTCGTCCTTCGCACCGATCCACCTGCGCAACAACCTGAACCTCGGCCAGCTCCTCGGCGATCACGATCAGCTCCGCCGCCTCCAGGCGGGCGAGTCGATTCCGCTGGAGGAGTTCACCGCCAGGTACGACGCGGTGACGAAGACGATGATCGAGTGCGGTGGGCTCTTTCCCTTCGCCGAGAAGGTGGCGAAGGGCGACGTGAAGATCGAGTCGCCGGCCACCCCCGAGCGGCCGATGACGATGGCGGAGAAGATCCTCGCCGGTCACCTCACCAGCGCCGGGCCGGGCTTCGTGAAGCCGGGGGACTCCTGCCTGGCGGGCGTCGACGGCGGGTACAGCCACGAGTTCACCACCGCCCAGGTGCACTACTTCCTCCAGGAGGAGTACGGCGACGCCTACCGCGTGAAGAACCCGGGGAAGTTCGGCGTGTTCGAGGATCACCTCCTCTACGCCGACGGCGTGGCCAAGATGGCGCCGTTCATCGGCCTGATCCAGACGCTGCGCGACTGGCAGAACGACTTCCAGAAGCACACCGGCGTGCGCGACTACCAAGCGAAGGACGGCGTCTCTCCGGGGATCTGCCACCTGATCGCCGGCGAGGAATTCATCGATCCAGGCGACTTCATCCAGGCCACCGACTCCCACACCTGCATGGGCGGGAGCCACAACGCCTTGACCTGGGGCGTGGGCGCCACCGAGTACGCGGCGCTGATCCACTCCGGGTTCACCATGGTCCGGGTTCCCGAGTCGATTCGCTTCGAGCTCCACGGTGAGCTGCCCACCGGCGCCACCGCCAAGGACGTGATGCTCCACATCCTCGCCACCTTTGCCGTGGCGGAGAAGACTCTCGACCGCGTGATCGAGTTCGGCGGCCCCGGTCTCGCCGCTTTCTCGATCGACGAGCGGGCCACCCTGACCAACATGGCCACCGAGTGCTCCGCCAAGTCCGGAATCTGCGAGGGGGATCGCCGCCTCGCCGAGTGGATCGCGGCGCGGCGCCCCGGGATCGACGTGGCGACCCTCGAGGCTCGCTTCACCGTTCCCGACCCCGGCGCCGAGTACGCCGGTGGAGTCCACCGGATCGACCTCTCGAAGATCCGGCCCTCGGTGGCCGAGCCGGGAGATCCCACCTACGGCGTGGCGATCGAGGATCTGGGCGACGTCGCGATCGACATCGCCTACGGCGGATCCTGTACCGCCGGCAAGGAAGGGGACCTCGACTATTACGCTCGGGTCCTCCAGGAGGCGCACGAGGCGGGCCGCAAGGTCGCCGAGGGCGTCTCGATGTACATCCAGTTCGGCAGCGAGCGGGTCCAGAGGTACGCCGAGAAGAAGGGCTACCTCGAGATCTTCCGCCGGGCCGGAGTCGAGGTGATCAACCCCGGTTGTGGCGCCTGCATCGGCTGCGGCCCCGGCGTCTCCGAAGACGCCGAGCAGGTCGCCGTCAGCGCCATAAACCGCAACTTCCAGGGGCGCAGTGGCCCCGGCAAGCTCTACCTGGCCTCCCCCCTGACCGTCGCCGCCAGCGCGGTCACCGGCCGGATCACGAGTTTCTCGCCAGGCATGTTCCGCGTTCCTCAGTCCGCACAGAGGCAATCATGACCGCATACGACATCGCAGTGATCGGTGGGGACGGAATCGGCCCCGAGGTGACCAACGAGGCCCTGAAGGTCCTCGACGCCGCGTCCCAGGTTTACGGCTTCGAGGTGACTCGCACCGAGTACCCCTTCAGCAGCGAGTACTACCTGCAGAACGACGTCATCTTCCCCGAAGAGGCCTTCGAGGAGATCAAGAAGAAGGACGCCGTGTACCTCGGCGCGATCGGCGACCCCCGCCTGCCGGTGGGGCTGATCGAGTTCGGCATCATCGCCAAGATGCGCTTCGAGCTCGACCTCTTCGCCAACGTGCGCCCGATCCAGCTGTACGATCAGCGGCTCTGCCCGCTCAAGGACAAGACTCCCGACGACGTCGACATGGTCATCGTCCGGGAGAACACCGAGGGCGCGTACGCGGGCATGCACGGCTTCGCGCACAAGGGACAGGCGCTCGAGGTGGCGACCCAGACGATGGTCTACACCCGCCAGGGGACCGAGCGCGTGATCCGGTACGCCTTCGAGCTGGCGCGCAAGCGCAACAAGCGCAATACGGTGACCCTGATCGACAAGGCCAACGCCGTTCGTGCTCAGGACATCTGGACCCGCACCTTCAACGAGGTCGCCGAGGAGTACCCGGACATCAATACCGAGCACGCCTACATCGACGCCGCGTGCATGTGGATGGTCAAGAACCCCGAGTGGTTCGACGTCGCGGTCACGCCGAACCTCTTCGGCGACATCATCACCGACCTGGGCGCGATGGTGCAGGGGGGCATGGGCATCGCCGCCTCCGGCAACATCCACCCCGGCCAGGTCAGCCTCTTCGAGCCGATCCACGGTTCGGCGCCGAAGCACGCGGGCAAGAACATCGCCTCGCCGGTCGCGGCGATCATGGCGGGATCGATGATGCTCGACTTCCTCGGCGAGAACGAGGCCGCGCTGGGGATCGAGAACGCGATTCGCGAGCTCTTCGCCAACGACAGCCTCAAGGGTGTCGGGACCGGGACGCACGCCACCGACGAGGTGGGGAGCATGGTGATCGACGCGCTGCGCGCGGCGGCACCCGCCTGACCACAGGTCGCGCCCTTCCGCGCCTCTTCGACGAGCCGGTGCCGCACCGGGTCATCCCGCCGAAAACGGGCGGAACGACCTGGTGCGGCACCGGCTCGTCAGAAAAGTGCGGAAAGGTGTGCGACTCCGTATCGGGTCGGTCGCTAGCATCTCTCTTACCTCGCTCTCCGGCATCAGGCCTTCCTCTCGAGCCTCCGACATGTTGTCCCCGTGCTCCGGCTCCAGTTCCCACCTGGCCGACAACAGGCCCGAGGGGACTCGTGTCGATGACGACTCCCTCGAGGTTCATGCCGAGGCGACCCACGAGCCCGGAGAAGAGGGCGCGACGTCCGGTCCGCCCTTCACGCGGATCCTCGTCTCCTGGGTGCTCGCGCTCTCCGTGGCCTCCGTGCTGGCGTCCGCGCTCCAGGTCTACTCGAGCCAGCGGGAGTACGGGTTCTTCCTGCTCTCCCTCTGCTTCGTGGTGTGTGGAGCGGGGGCCTTCGCCGACATCGCGACGCGACGCATTCCCAACGCGTTGACCTATCCGGCGATCGTCCTGGGCCTCGTGCTGAACGCGGCTGCGCCCCAGGTGCTGGCCGCCCTCGACCTCTCCACCGCGCAGGTGTGGCTAGGATCCTCCGGAACGATCGATTGCCTGCAGGGATTCGGCCTCTGCGCGGTGATCGGGATCGTGAGCTTCATGGCGCGCGGTCTGGGTGGGGGAGACGTCAAGCTGCTCGGAGCCGTCGGCGCCCTGATCGGCTTCGACGCCGTCGTCGCCGTGTTGTTCAACACCCTGCTCATCGCCGCGGTCGTGGGCATCGTCAACTGGGCCCTGCGCGGTACCCTGCTGAGTCGCACGCAGAAGTTCGCGAGCGCCATCTACTTCAGCGTGATCTTCCGCAGCAACATGCGCTCGGTCTACGGCTTCAAGCCGACCGAGGGTCCCTTCGGTCTCTCGCTGCTGCTCGGGCTCGTGCTGGCCCAGTTCGTCGCCCTTCACCGCGTGCTCCTCCAGGTCGGATGGTAAAGCCATCCCAAGTGCTGCGGGCACTGAGGCCAGATCTCGCCGCCGGGCTCGTGGCGTGGTTCGGGGTCGACGTCATGGCCCATCCCCACCGGCTGATCGCGCTGGTCGGAGACCCGCGCCTCACGCACACGTTGGCCTTCGAGATCGGCACGGGCATCGCGTTCTTCGCCTGCGCGTTCCTCGCGCTGCGCTGGGTGGTGCGCCTGGTGCGCGCCGGCCGCCGGCTGTCGTGGGATCCCGCCCTGCGGGCGACCCAGGGCACCGTGATGGCGGAGTTCGCCCTGGTCCTGCCCGTGGTCCTGCTCCTGATCGGGACGGTGGTCCAGATCTCGCTCATCGCCCAGGCGGCGGTGGTGGTGCGCTACGCCACCTTCGTCGCTGCGCGCTCGGCGATCGTGAGCTTCGAGGCGGACGTGCGCCCCGACCTGACGGCGGGCGGTGCCCAGGGCTTGCTCGCGGCCCTGCAGCTGCCGCCCTTTCCGGAGTGGGTCGACGATGAGCGTCCCGAACGGGCCGCCTTCATGGTCCTCGCCACGCTGTCTCCTCGAGCCAGTGGCTAGGACCCCAAGGGGCTCCAGATGGAGCGCCTGCTCAAGGCCCAGGGCCCTGCCTGGGGCGGGGGCGACTACGCGCGGCGCATGGCCTACGCGCGCGCGGTGACCACGCTGACGACGAACCGCGACAAGCACGGCGGGGGCTTCGTCGGAGACCTGAGCGCCTGGCACGATTCGTTCACGCCGCTCATCCCCCTGCCGGAGCACGTCGTGCAGCCCGCGCGGCAGAAGAACAACCCGAACCAGCTCGGCTACCTGCTCCCCCAGCCGCCCCCCCTGTCGTCGATCATCCCGTCGGCCATCCCGATCGACATCCCCATCCCGATCCCCTCTCCGTTCGACAAGTTCATCCCCCCGATCTCGATCTCGTTCTCCATTCCGCTGCCGACGAGCCTGCTCGATCCCCTGACGTCGAAGCTCGACGTGGGCATCGACGCCTTGCGAACGGGATCGGCGGCCGTGCTCCGCCAGTTCGCCCGCTCTCCGTTCAACGTCGATCCCCTCTCCCCCAAGGAGGTGGAGGTCAACCTGGTCTACCACTTCAAGCTGGCCATCCCGAGCCTCTTGCAGCTGGCTCCCGGCGTGACCGACGATCCTCCTCAGGGCCTGCCCTCCGGAAGCGGCCGCTTCTTCAAGCTGAAGCACGGGCACTACTTCACGGCCCGCTTGCAGTCGACGGGCGGAAGGCGCACCCTGCTGGGGCTGTTCCCCTACGTTCCGGACATCTTCGGCTTCAGCATGGTTCCGAACACCCCCCTCTACTGGCGTCCACGCGAGAAGGAAGAGGAAGAAGAGGACGAGGACGAGGAGGAGAAGAAGAAGGAGGAGGAGAAGGAGAAGAAAGACAAGGAAAAGAACAAGGAGGGCAATGACGGTGGCTGATTCGAACGTCGAGCTCGCGACCCGAGAGCGAGAGGAAGGACTGAGGACTCTCTGGACCGACGCCGAGTCCGGCCTCGGCGCGCCGGTGGCGGCCGCGCCCACCGGAGCTCGCCTTCACCGTTGCCAGCGCGGCAACGTATCGCTCCTGGTCCTCTTCATGGGTCTCGTGTTCTACACGCTGACGGCGATGACGTGGAACACCGGCGAGCTGACCTCGGCGAAGATCGAGGCCCAGACCGCCGCGGACTCGGCCGCCTACACGAGCGCGGTCTGGACCAGCCGGGCGGTCAACATGATCGCCGCGACCAACCCGCTGGCGCTGCGCGACGCCAGCGCCATCGGCATCGCCACGGCGGCCCTCATCGAGGGGATCTGGGTCTTCGGTTTTCAGACGCTCTATTTCATCCAGAACATCGTGCCACTCCTGTCGGGGTTGCCCTGGACCCTACCAGCGATAATGCCACTCCTGGCGGCCTACATGGCCGACCTGGTCCTGTGGATCGACTTCGTCATCGACACCGGATGGCCGGTGATGCCCATCTACGACATGATCGTGTTGGGTTTTCACCTCCACGACCTGGTGACGTACCAGGGACTGTGGGTGAGCGAGCTCCCCATGCTGATCGCGGCGCAGGAGGCCCAGCTCGAGGCCTACTACGACTGCGACGTGCAGCTGCGCCTGGGCAACGGCTCGCCGCTGATCAGCCCTCCGCTGCACCGAGGGACGCCCATCACCTGCGCGGTGCCGCTGATCCTCCGGTATCTCTACGATGGCCTGGCGTCGGGCAGCTGGTACCAGGAGGACACCCTGAAGCTGATGGTCATCGGCAGGGGCAAGACGGGGTGGCTGGTCGGCTGGGCCGGTGGACTCCTCACGAGCACGCTCGCGCTCAGCTTTCAACACCACGTGCTGAAGTCCCAGCCGCAGTACTCGCCCCTCGAGTTCGGCCCCTACGGAACCGGGTTCATCACGGATCCCCGCACCTGGGCGGACTTCACCGTGGTCGCCAGCGCGCGCAAGCGGACCAGCAACGAGTCCTCGAAGCAGCTACCACGCTATCCGCTGCGCTTCATGGCCCCCGGCGTCTTCGGGGATGGAGACGAGCACCGGCCCGTGGCCTACGCGCAGGCGGAGACCTTCAACGGGATCGACGGCCTCATCTCGACGGTCAACATCGGAGGCTTCAACCTTCTCCAGCCGGTGCTCAGCATCTACCCCTGGCGCGTCTGGACCGACTGGGGGTGGCAGTGGCAGCCGCGCCTCACGCACGGAACCCTGATCCACCCCAGCCTGTTCCAGGGGACGGACGTCGGCCTCATTCCCTTCGGCAGAGGATTCAATGATACCGTTCCGACGCACTGAGCCCCGGCGCCGGCGGCGAGGCACGGCGACCACGGAGACGATCCTCGTTCTCCCCCTGTTCCTGCTCTTCGTGGTGATGACGCCCTGGGTGGCGCACCTGTTCCTCGACGTCCAGGTCGCGCGCACCGAGGCGCACCGCGACACCTTCGCCAAGACGACGACCATGCTGCTGATGCCCGAGGCGCTGATGGACAACCACGTGAACGCGGCGATGAGCTCCCAGTTCGGGACCATCACCGACGCTTCGCGCCAGCACGCCCTGGCGTCCTCCCCGCCGGCGGTTCCAGACTCCCTCAACGATATCTTCGAGCCTCCGGAGGGCCTGGACCTCTCCGTCGGCCCGTTCACCCTCGAGCTCTTTCCCGGAGGATTCCCGAACTCCACCGTCGAGGGCTGGGAGTACATCCCGCGCGCGAACGCGTTCGGGGCCGAGGAGGATCTTCACCTCATGGCCTACGGCGCCGTCATCCGCTCTCCCTGGACGAGGCTCGGTTGGCCCTGGGTCGCGACGCAAGATATCATGTGGGAGCCGAAGCTGATGCAGGAGTGGCAGGGAGAGCAGGAGAAGATCGACGATGACCTGCGCGAGCGCTACAAGCTGGCGGAGTGATCACGCGGACACCATGACCACGATCGGCCCTCGGAGTTCCATCACCCGGTTCAACGACCGGGACCTACCTGTTGGAGGAGTTGCGGTATGAAGGATCGAGTGATACTTCTCGTCGCCGTCGTCGCTGGCCTGGTGGCCACCGTCCTGGCCTTCGTCTACATCGACTCGGCCACCGCGACCGCGGAGGAGGCCGCGGAGGTGCGGACCATGAAGGTCTTGTTCGCGCGCGAGGACCTGCCGGCCAACGCGGTGATCGACGCACAGCAGGACCTGCGCGAGGAGACGATCAACATCGACGCGACTCCCGGGCTCGCGCGAGGGGCGGTCAAGGCGTCCGACCGGAGCGCCGTGAACGGGCGCCCGATCAGCTCGCCCCTGCCCGCGGGCATGCCCCTGCTCTACTCCCACCTGACCCAGATCCAGGACGTCGATCTGGGCCAGGGGATGCGCGCCATGGCGATCACGGTCGACCGCGAGAACCTGATGGGGGGGATCCTGGTTCCCGGCGACCGCGTCGACATCGTGGTCAGCTACGAGAAGGAGGAACCGGTCGACACGACGCCGATGGAGGAGGGCGCCAGCGCGGAGGAGGCGATCGGGGCGATGATGGGGCAGGTCATGACCAAGCTCGGTCAGGCCGGTGGCGGTTCCTCGGTCCCGTCGCGGTGGGTCTCCGAGGAGGTCCTCTCCAACGTGCGGGTGATCGCCGTGGGGCTCGCCCTGTCCGGTTCCCGGCAGGCGCAGATGTTCGGCATGGCCGCGGGTGGGTCGCGCGGTGGCTCCACGGTGACGCTCGAGCTCAGCTCGGCGCAGGCGCTGGAGCTGATCCGCGTGCAGGCGAACGGCAAGAACCCCCTGACGCTGCTCCTGCGACCCGAGGACGCCAGCGGCGAAGCCGAGACCAGCACCCTGATCGGAGGCTGATTCCGATGGTGCGCGTCGTCGTTCAGGACACCCTGAGGAATGTGCAGTGGGTCGGCTACGACGCCGGCACCGGCTTCTCGGTCGGGAGAGGTACGGATTGCACGGTCTCGCTGGAGACCTCGCGTTTCGTCTCCCGCCTGCACTTCTTCGTCGAGCGTGCCGAGGAAGGCTGGGTGCTCGCGGTCGACCCGCGAGCCAGCACGCTCACCGTGGACGGCGTCACCGTCGAGCCGGGGGGGCGGCAGATACTGCGACCGGTGAGTCAGGTGCGCCTGGCCGAGTTTGTGCTGACCCTGCTCCAGGACGTGAGCGAGGAGCTCACCGAGGAGCAGGCCGCCATCGAGGACATGAACTCGCTGCAGCGCGAGCTGCACAGCGCGGTCCTTCGAAAGCTCGATCTCCGGCGGGAAGGGGAGGCGACCCTCGAGGCGACCGACGAGAACCTCGAGACGATCAACAACTTCATCGACGACCTGATCCACGAGGAGTTCCACGGCCGGCTGATCAGCGCGGAGCTCACCCGGGCGCGCCTCCTGAACCTGGTCTACGAGAGCCGCCTGATGCACCTCCTCTCCGCGCCGAGCCAGAGCTCGTTCGAGCTGGGGCGCATCAAGGTGCCCGGCGTGAACGTCGCCCTGGAGGAGGAGGCGTCGGACTACACCAATCGCCTCGCCAAGCGGCTCGGGATGGAGTGCTCGGGAACCTCGGCCGCCGAGGATCTCGAGCGCCTGGCCGACGGCCTGTCGACCCACGTCGGGGCGGTCATCGCCGAGACTCCGGACAACATCCAGTTCTACCTGATCGCGCGCTTCCTGAAGAAGGTCGTGTGCGACATGGTCTTCGGCTTCGGCCCGCTGCAGGACCTGCTCGATACGCCGGCGATCACGGAGATCATGATCGTCAACCCCGAGCTGGTCTACGTCGAGCGCGCCGGCCGGATCACCCGCTCGAACCGGACCTTCCTGGGGGACGAGGCGTTGATGTCGGTCATCGAGCGCATCGTCGCTCCCCTCGGCCGGCGCATCGACCGCTCGCAGCCGCTGGTGGACGCCCGCCTGCCGGACGGGTCGCGGGTCAACGCGATCATTCCGCCCCTGGCCATCAAGGGACCGTGCCTGACCATTCGCCGCTTCCCCGAGGAGGTGATCACGCCCGAGGACCTGGTCGAGTGGGGGTCCATGACGCCGGCGGCGCACGCCCTGCTCTCGGCCACGGTCGGGGCGCGCAAGAACATCATCGTCGCCGGGGGCACGGGATCGGGCAAGACGACGCTGCTCAACGCTCTCTCCAGCTTCATCTCTCCCGCCGAGCGTCTGGTCACGATCGAGGACTCGGCCGAGCTGCGGCTGGCCCAGGAGCACGTGGTGAGCCTGGAGACGCGGCCGGCGAACGTCGAGGGTGTCGGCGCCTACTCGATTCGCGACCTGGTCAAGAACGCCCTGCGCATGCGCCCGGACCGGATCATCGTCGGGGAGTGTCGCGGTGAGGAGGCGTTCGACATGCTCCAGGCGATGAACACGGGTCACAACGGCTCGATGACGACCGTGCACGCCAACAGCTCCCGCGACGTGGTCGCCCGCATCGAGACGATGTGTCTGATGGCCGTGGACATCCCGCTGTCGGCGATTCGCCGCCAGGTCGCCCAGGCGGTGGACCTGATCGTCTTCATCCGTCGCCGCCAGGACGGGACACGACTGATCGAGCAGGTCACCGAGATCACCGGCATGCACCCGGACACCGGCGAGGTCGAGATGCGCGACATCATGGCCGTGGCGGGAACGGGCGAGGAGGCCGGGCTCCGGCCGACGGGCTACATGCCCACCTTCCTGCCGACGCTCGTGGACCGGAACCTGGTCGATCTGGACCTCTGGCTCCAGGGAGCTTCGAGATGATGCCGCAGCTGCTCGCGCTGACGATCGGGCTCTCGGGCGCCCTCCTGGTCTACGCCCTGAGGGCGACGCTGATGCGAAGGTTCGAGCGGGACGTCGCCTGGCTGGAGCACACCCTCTGGCGCCTCACCCCGTCCCCGAAGCCGGTCCGGGTGTACGTCGCCGCCTACTACGCGTTCGCCCTCCTCCTCCTGGTGGTGCTGCTCCTGCTCCTGGCCAACCCCGTGATCGCCATCGCGTGCTGGTCGCTCGTGATCTTCGTGCCGCGCTGGGTCGCCGCGCGCGCCTGGGCGAAGCGCAAGCAGGAGGTCAACCATCAGCTGCCCGGGGCCGTGCGCCAGCTCTCCTCCAGCGTCGGTGCGGGCCTTTCGCTCGCGCAGGCGATCGAGCGCATGGCCGTGCGAGCTCCCCTGCCGATCCGGACCGAGTTCTACGTCATCGCCAGCTACTGGAAGATGGGGGCGAACTTCGCGACGAGCATCGAGGAGGCCCAGCGTCGCCTCGAGCTGCCCAACTTCACGCTGTTCGCCTCCGCCGTGGTGGTCAACCAGCGCATGGGGGGCAACGTGACGGAGACGCTCGATCGGCTGGCGACCTCGCTGGAAGCGATCGAGCGGATGCAGCGCGACGTGCACGCGGCGACCGCCGAGGGCCGCATGAACATCAAGGTGATGGCCGTGGCGCCGTTCATCATGCTCGGCCTGATCTCGTTCATCGACCGTGAAGCCATCGGCATGCTGTTCACCGAAGTCGTCGGACAGCTGATCCTGGGGATCTGCGTGCTGCTGACCGCGATGGGCACCTGGTGGGCCTGGAAGATCGTGAAGTCCGATGTTTGACCTCACCAATCCACTCGTACTGATCGCGGCGTGCCTCCTGATGGGGCTGGCCTTCGGGCTCGTCGCGTTCCTGATCGCGGCGCAGCTCAAGGCCCGAGGACTGGCCACCGAGCTGGCCCGGAGCGGGGAGGCGTCCAGGTACTACCGCAGCCGCCCCGGTGGCCTGCTCTCCCTGGCGATGCCGTTCCTGCCCCTCTCCACCGCCCTGGGCCGCACGATCGGCTTCACCACCGTGCGCGCCACGCTGGCCCGACGCTACGCGCGTGCCGGGTACCCGGGCGGTTTCGACGACGACCAGCTGGTCGGGCTCGGCCTGTTGCTCGGCATTCCACTGAGCCTGCCGTTGATGATGGTCCTCGCCGCGCTCGACTGGCGCCTGGCGCCGCTCGGGCTCCTGGTCGTGGTCGTCGGACCGGGGCTCCTGAGCGCGACCTACGCCTCGGCGGGAAGCCGGCGCGAGCTGGCCGTCTCCCGGGTCATGCCCTTCGTCCTCGACCTCCTGGTGCTGACCATGCGGGCCGGCGCGTCGCTGCAGCAGGCGCTGGAGCGGGTCGCGGGAGACTACGCCGGCCATCCCATCGGGACCGAGTTCTCCGCCGTCCTCACCGACCTGGGCACGGGGATGACGACGAAGGAGGCCTTCGAGAGGCTCCAGGAGCGAGTCCAGATCGAGCCCGTGCACAACTTCGTCGAGGACCTCGTCCAGGGCGAGGAGCTGGGCCGGCCTCTCGCGGACATCTTCGAGCGCCAGGCCGACCAGGTGCGGATCCGCCGGGTCCAGGAGGCGACGGACACCGCCGGAAGGGCGAAAGTGCTCGTCCTGATCCCCGGCATGCTGGTGTTCTTCGCCGTGCTGATCATCCTGTTCGCGCCGTTCTTCGTCCGCTGGTACTACGGTGGCTGGGCTCTCGAATAGCGTCCCGCTATCGTTCACGTCCACGACCACGACCCCGATCCCGACCCGAGCGCCAATCCCAGAGACATGTCTTTCCAAGTGAAGGTTCAAGGCGGTGAGGACGACGGCAAGTCGTTCCGGATCGAGGGACAGTGCGTCGTCGGCCGCGCGCCGGGGTGCACGATCCGCCTGGCCGATGCCGAGGTGGCGTGGGAACACGCGGCCTTCCAGGATCTCGCCGGGCGGCTGTTCGTGCAGAACCTCTCCGCCTCCGGCGTCCGCCTCCACGGGCAGACGGTGACGGGCGAGGAGCGCGTGGTGCACGGCGACCAGGTGGAGCTCACCGCGGGGTGTCAGCTCCTGGTGGAGGAACGCGTCGGCGGCGCGAGGCGTGGCATCCGGCTCACCCTCCCGGTCCTGTTCGGCGCCCTGATCTTCTTCGGGGTGGTCCTCCTGGGCGTCGCCGTCGCCCTGCGCGAGGAGGAGCCGCCTCCGCAGCCGGTGACCATCGAGCACTGGCGTACCGCCTACAACAAGCTGGTGGTTCGCATGGAGGAGTGGGAGACGCGCGGCGAATTCCCGGAGGAGGCCATCGTGCTCTTCCGCGATGCCTGGCGTCTCGAGATCGCCTACAACCTCCGCGGCGCCTCCGAACGCTGGGACACCTTGCGGTCCCTGATCCTCACCTTACCGGTTCCCGGCGGAGGGTCCGATCGGCGGACGATCGCCGAGTCGGCCGGGACCACCTCGCGAGCGCTGGATGTGATCATGGACTGGGCGTCCGACACCAGCATGAGCACGGACTCGCGCTGGAGAACCGACGAGGCCCATGCGGATGCGTTGAGCTGGTTCATCCAGCAGCGCGCGCAGAGAGCCCACGAAAAACTGGAGGCTGGAGAATGACCAGGCAACTGGGTCGATTCGAGCTCGGCGAACAGATCGACGCCGGCGGATTCACGACCGTGTACCGCGCCACCGAGGATCTGGGGCAAGGCATCAAGCGGCCGGCCGCCGTGAAGGTCCTGCAGTCCTTCGACCCCGACGACACGGACCAGGTCGAGCGGTTGCGCCGCGAGGTCGAGGTCCTGGTCGCCCTGGGAGGGGCGCCGAACATCGTCTCCATCCTCGCCACGGGGATCGACGAGGACATGGGCGCGTGGATCGCGATGGAGCTGGAGGGCAAGAGCCTGGCCCACCAGATCGGGGCCCGCCCGGCGGAGCCGGATCAGGTGCGAGTGCTGCTCCGCGATACGCTGCGCGCTCTCGTCTGCGTTCACGGGGCCGAGCCCCAGATCCTCCACCGCGATCTGAAACCCCAGAACATCCTCGCCTCCCAGGGAGTCTGGAAGGTCAGCGACTTCGGCGTGGCCAAGCGGCGTGGAGCCGAGGAGACGATGAGCCTGGCGACGGTCAAGTACGCGGCTCCGGAGCTGCTCGACGCCACGCTGGGGGAGGAGTCTCCGCGCCTCGATCTCTACGCGCTGGGGATGGTGGCCTACGAGTACGCCCTGGGCAGCGAGCTCTTTCGGGAGCAGTTCCCCTCGATCTACGACCCGTCGGGAGGTTCGGCGGAGCTCGACCGCGACGATCGTCCGAAGTGGATGTACTGGCACACCTCGCAGCAGATGACGCTGCCTCCGGTGACGGAGCTGGTCGAGGGATACCCCGAGGACCTCTCCGATCTGATCGCCGCGATGACGGCCAAGCCCGCCGAGCAGCGCATCGCTTCGGCCGAGGAAGCCCTGCGGCGACTCGGGACGGTGGACGCGGCCGCGCCGCTGTACCGGCACGGTGATGACGAGGAGGAGGAGAGCGCTCGGAGGGTCTCGCCGGTCATCGCCCTCACCGCGACCATCGCGGTGCTCGTCGCTCTGGTCGGCGCCTTGATGTGGTTCATGCTGGGGGGGCGCCCGACGATCACGCTGGCCTCGGACGGTCGATTCCAGGCGGCCAGCGAGACGATCGAGGTGGCCGGGACCGTGGCGAACCTCCCGGAGGCGGGGCGAGGCGAGATCCGGCTGCGCCGCGGGAGCGTGCGCAACTTCGACGTGGCCTTCGAGTCCGACGGGCGCTCCACCTGCCGCGTGAGGCTGCCCGACGAGGGGACCTTCCCGGCGATGATGGTGGTCGAGGATCGCTCCGGCGCGACCGTCGCGCGAGCCTCGCTGGAGCTGGAACGCAGTATACCGACTCACGTTCAGCTCGAGATCTACACCAAGCCCGTCGTGAGGGGCGCGACGGTCCG
>CAZCAC010000139.1:0-22028 GCA_964496575.1 uncultured Planctomycetaceae bacterium
CTAGCTCGCCGGCCCGGGGACTTCGAGAGCGCGGTGCGCGCACTCGACCGGCGGACGCCGCGGCTGTTCCTCTCCTCCTTGCAGGCGCGCGTCTTCAACCGGGTGCTGGCCATGCGCCTGGACACCTTCGACCGGCCCTTGCGCGGCGACGTCGTCCAGCTGCACCCCGGACGCAGCGTCTTCCTGGTCGACGAGACGGAGGACCTGGAGCTCCTCGCCCAACGCGCCGCGAACCTCGAGCTCTCACCCACGGGGCCGATTCCGGGGTGGAAGGCGCCGCGCCCCGAGGGCGAGCCCGCGGAGATCGAGGCGCGCGCCCTCGCGGCGGAGGGGCTCGGCTACGACTCCTTCCGCCACGTCCTGCCCGGCGTCGATCTACCCGGCAGCCGCCGCCCGCTGCGGGTGCCGGTGGGGGAGATGAGCTATGAGTGGAGCGAGGAGGGCGATCTGCTGATCACCTTCGTGCTGCCGCCGGGGGCGTATGCGACGAGCCTGATCGAGGAGTTGCGGAAGAGGGAGTGACGTGGGTCGGGGGATCGAAGAAGAAGATAACCATAGAGGCACAGAGACACAGAGCCTCACAGAGCAGAAGCAGAAGAAACAGCAGAAGAAGAAGGATAATCATCAAAGGACCAGAAGAAGAAGATCCGGCTTCGCCGGATCTTCTTCTTCTTCTTCTGGTAACTATCTTTCTTCTGTTTCTGCTGCTTCTGCTCTGTGAGGCTCTGTGTCTCTGTGGTTATCTTCTTCTTCGATCCCGAGCCATGGAGCGACCAGACCGCCCTCAGCCAGTGAACCCCGGACTCGGATAGAGCGCAAAGACCGCCAACGCCGCCGCCACCCCCGGCTGAGCCAGAGTCGCCGGAGCGAGGATACGGATCCGCTCGCGGTACTCCTCGAGGACCTCCGCCAGCTGCTTGGCCGCCTCCGTCTCGAGCTCGTTGAGGCGCTTCAGGTCGAGCACCAGCCGGTCGCGGGTGCGGTGCAGCGCCTGGCGCACGCCCTCGGCGAACGCGGCGAAGTCCTCCTTGGTCAGCTTCCCATCGAGGTGCAACCAGACCGTGCGCTCGGAGCGCAGCTCCGCGGAGACCGGGATGTGCTCGCGGGTGAGGCGGCGCCAGGCGGAGGCGAGGCGCGGGGACTCGTCGGGCAGGCGATAAGCGTGACGGACCGTCTTCGGGTGCTGGAAGCGGTCGAAGCGCAGCGTCACCGCGGTGGCCAGCGCCGCACCCACCGCGACCACCGACAGCGCCCGCTCCTTGAGCGTCGGCTTGCCGATGTACCGGTGCACGTCGCGCTGCAGCGCGGCGATCTCCTTCCGCACTCGTCGGTTGGGGCCCAGGAGGCGCCCGGCGAGGAACACCGGGTACGAGTTGCGGATGTCGCGCCGGTACCGCGCCGCCTTGTCGCGCAGGAGCGGGTCGGCGGAGTCGCGCCAGGCGAGGTAGCCGTTGAGCCAGGTGCGCAGCGAACGGTAGAGCGTCGGGCCGAGCACCTGGAAGTCCTCGTCGAAGCAGTATCGCTGCAGCGCCTCGATCTCCTCCCCACCGAGCTTCGGGTGCTCGACCATCGCGGAGAAGCCGTCGCAAGTCTTGTAGTAGAGCTCGGGATCGGCGAGGAGGTCTTCCCGCAAGGTGCCCTCCTCCTTCACCTTCTCGAAGAAGGGTGTTCCCGGCGTGGGACCGTAGATCAGGTACTGACCGAGATCCGGCTCCAGCTCCAGGAGGCCGGCCAGCTCCTGGTGCACCGTCTCCTCGTCCTGGTAGGGCAGGCCGACGATCATCGAGGCGAGAATCGAGACGCCGTGTGCCTTCAGCTCCCGGAACAGCTCCGCCGGGTCGCGTCCGTTCTGCTTCGCGTAGCCGGAGGCGGTACCCTCGTAGCCGATCCAGACGCCGTCGATGCCCATCTCGACGATCTCCTCGATCCGGTACTGGCTCAGCGCCTTGATGCTGGCGAAGGCGAACATCGAGATCGCCCGGCCGCCCTCGCGCACGCAATCGCGGAACTCGAGGGCGCGCTTCTTGTTGAGCAGGAAGTCCTCGTCGAGCACCACCAGGGAGAGGTCGGGGTCGGTCTCGAGGTAGCGCTCGACCACGTCGTAGACGTCGCGACCGGTGGGCAGGAGGCGGATGTGCTTGCGCTTGAAGAAGTGCGAGGTGCAGCAGAAGTCGCAGCCGTTGGGGCAGCCGAGGCCGGCGAAGATCATGCCGGTTCGGGAGACCGGCGCGCCGAAGACCTTCAACTTGGAGACGATCAGCGGATGCCGGTAGGGCATGGCGATCGGTTTCTCGTCGAGCAGGCGGCGCATGAACTCCACACCCTCTTCCCGGCAGATGTGGTCGCCGTACGGCAGGAGCGCCTCGTCGGGCAGGACCGTCCCGTAGCCGCCGAGCACGATCTTGGTGTCCGGTGAGTGCTCGCGGATCAGCTCGACTACCTCCTTCATCCGATGGTAGAGCGCCAGGAGGAAGGAGATGCAGACGTAGTCGTAGCCCTTCCGCAGCTCGGCGATGAGCTCCTTCTTGGTGGGGTACTGCAGCACCAGGCAGGGGGACTCCAGGTTCTCCGCGATGTACTCGAGGGAGAAATGCAGGTGCACCGAGCGGGGGCTGAACATCCCCTGGGCGCGGGTGACCTGTCCGTGGAGCAACTCGTAACCGACACTGGGAGCGTCGCCATGCGCCGGACCGATGGGCCGACACACGCTGGTCAGCAGGACCTTCTTCATTCAGCTGGGGATAGGGGGGGCGGAGCGGTCGAAGCTCCGGAGGATAGTGTGTGCGGGTCCAGAGTTACCCTCCGGTGTGGGGATTCACTGCCCGGGAGGGACTTTTCCGCGGCCGGAGTCGGCCAAGCGGGCTTCAGAGTGGTCGATCGGGCGGCCGATAAACGCCCGGCACCCCTGATACAGAGCTATGAGCGAGTCCCTCCCCCAAGAGTGCGCGGTCGACGCGACGGCCCTACCGAAGACCTACCGCGGCCCCGATCGACGCTATCAGGCCACCCCCCGCGTCTCCCGCTACACCTTCCTGGGAGGTCGACGGAAGGATATCCGGCGCAGCGAGGAGCGGGAAGGGGCGTTCGTCGACCTCTACTCGCCGGTGATGCTGGCCCTCCTGTGCTGGGTGGCGCTGATGAACTCCGCCGACAGCTTCTTCACCATCTACCACCTCCAGGTGGGGGGGATCGAGCTGAACCCGGTCGCGGCCGCCCTCCTGGAGACGGGGCGGCTGGGCTTCGTCTCGGGCAAGTCGGTGCTGATCGCCCTGGCGCTCCTGGTGCTATGCATGCACAAGAACTTCTTCCTGGCCCGGATCGGGCTGGGGACGGCGCTGGCGACGTACACGGCGCTGGTGGGCTACCACATCTGGCTCCTGTAGCCGGCGCCGTCGCCGCTCGCCGATCGGGGTGATCCGACGGCCCGCGGGCGTGGGGGTGGGGTGGAGAAGGGCGTGTCCTGGAGGGCACCCGGCGCGGTGCGTAGACTGGCCGCCTCCCGGGAAGAGAGCCGCGCGAGCGGCGTCCCTCTCTCCGGAGGCAGAACCCCGTGTACCACCCCCCCCTCTCGAATCGACCCCCGCGGGCGCTGTTGACCGGCGTCGCCGGCTTCATCGGCTCCCGCCTGGCGTGCGAGCTGCTCCAGGCGGGGTGGGAGGTGATCGGCGTCGACGATCTCTCCAGCGGCTGGCGGCAGCGGGTGCCCCGGCACCCCTCGCTGCGCTTCTTCCGCGGGGACGTCGGCGAGCCCGGGCTGGTCCGCGAGCTCCTGTCGCGGCACGGTCCCTGTGCGGCGCTCGTCCACCTGGCCGCGCGAGTGGGGGTGCGCGAGGTCCTCGCCGACCCCGAGGGGTGCCGGGCGCAGAACCTCGCCGGCGTGCGGGAGCTCCTGCACGCGATCGAATCGCAGCCGGCGGCCTCACGACCGCGGCTCCTCGCCGCCTCCTCGAGCGAGGTCTATGCTGCGTCGAGGGCTCCGCTGGCCGAGGGCGATCTCCTGCGGGCGCGCGACGGTGTGGGGCGCTGGGCCTACGCGGCGTCGAAGCGACTCGGCGAGGAGCGGCTGGACGCGGCCGCGCGACTGTGGCCGGCGGGATGCGGCCCCGTGCACCTGCGCTTCTTCAACGTCGTCGGTCCCGGACAGGACGCCGACTCGGGGATGGTGCTGCCCACCTTCGTCGAGCGCGCGCTCGACAGGGAGGCGCTTCCGATCCACGGCGATGGCGAGCAGGTCCGGACCTTCGCCCACGTCGACCAGGTCGCCGCCTGCCTGCGCGAGCTGGTCGAGACCCCCTCGGCTCCCGCCGGGGCGCTGAACGTCGGTGGGCGGGCGCGCACCTCGATCGGCGCGCTGGCGCGGCTGGTGCGCGAGCTCGCGGGCTCGGCGAGCCCGCTCGAGCTCATCGATCCGCGGCGGAGCGTCGGGGACAACTTCGAGGCGATCGAGTTTCGTGAGCCGAACCTCGAGCGGCTGGCCTCGCTCGGACTCACCGTGCCGGACGCCACGCTCGAGGAGATCGTGAGCGACACCCTCGCGCGCCACGCCGACCTGGCGCGACCGCTGGCCCGACGCGGGGCCGGAGGGGAGCTTCGGTGCGCATCGCCCGCGTCCTGACCCGGCTCAACTTCGGCGGACCGGCGCGGCAGGCGCTCGCTTCCGATCCGATCCTCTCCCGGCGGGGGCACGACGTGCGGGTCTTCTGCGGCCGTCCCGAGCCGGGGGAGGGAGATCTCCTCGAGACCTTCCGTGGACGCGGGATCGACGTGCGACCGGTCGTCGGGCTGGGGCGGAGGGTCTCCCCCCTCGACGACCTGCGGGCCTGGCGAGCGCTGCGCCGGGAGCTCGCCGACTTCGCCCCCGATCTCCTCCACACCCACGCCTCCAAGGCGGGGGCCCTCGGTCGCCTCGCTGCTCGCCGTTTCCCCGGGATGGCGCGCGTGCACACGTTCCACGGCCACGTGCTGGAGGGCTACTTCTCGCGCCCCCTCTCCCGGGCCCTGCGCCTGCAGGAGCGCCTCCAGGCGCGACGGACCGACCGGATCGTGGCCGTCTCCCACGCGACCGCCGGGGACCTCCTGCGCCTCGGCGTCGCCAGGGAGGAGCGGCTGGTGGTCGTCCCCCCCGGGATCGAGCTCGATCCACTGCTCGCCATCGAGGGGCCGGAGGGGACCCTGAGAGGCCGTATCGGGGCCTCGGAGGACGATTTTCTGATCGGCGTGGTCGGACGGCTGGCCGAGGTCAAGTGCCCCGAGCGCGCGGTCGATGTCTTTGAGATGCTGGCGCCCCGGAACCCCCGAATGCGACTGCTCTTCGTCGGCGACGGCGAGGAGCGGGGCCGGCTCGAGGTGCGGATCGCCGCCCTGCCGCGAGGAGTGCGCGAGCGCGTCCACCTGCTCGGGGCTTGCGAGGCGATGCCGCGGATCCTCGCCGACCTCGACTGCGTGCTCGGCTGCGCCCGCGCGGAGGGATTGCCGGTCGCCTTCCTCGAGGCCGGCGCGGCGGCGCGGCCGGTGGTCGCGACCGACGTCGGCGGCGTGGGCGAGGTGGTCGTGCACGAGCGCACCGGGTGGCTCGCCCGCGACCTCACCGGACTCGCCCGCGGGGTGAAGACCCTGCTCGACGATCCCCGCACCGCCCGCGAGATGGGGCGGCGCGCGCGGGTGCGAGTGCGCGAGCGGCACGGGGCCACGCAGCTCGCCGATCGACTGGAAGCGGTCTACGAGGTGGCGCTGGAGGCGCGGCGATGAAGCTGCTCATGGTCAGCGGCGACCGCCAGGTCACCGTCGGAGAGCAGGGGCCCTTCTACTCGATGCAGCGGGAGTTCTCGCGCTACTTCGAGCGGATCGACGTGATCTGCCCGAAGCCGCCGCGCAAGCCGGAGCTCTTCACCATCCACGAAAACGTCCACTTCCATCCGGCGGAGTGCGGCCGCCTCTCGATGGTGCGCTACATCGAGGGCAAGGGCGCCGAGTTGATCGGCGCGTTCGGGCACTCGCTGATCGTCAGCCACGACTACGGCTGGTTCTACAACGGAGTCGGCAGCGCGCGCCTGTCCGCGAAGATGGGCGTGCCGTACCTCTCCGAGCTGCACCACGTCCCCGGCCATCCGGTGCCGGCGGACCTGCGCGAGCGATTCGACAAGGGGGTGGCGCGGCAGTACGTTCGCTGGGCGCTGCCGCGAACGGCGGCGTTCCGGGTGGTCAACTCGACGGAGATGCCGGCGCTGCTCCTCGGCTGGCAGGTGCCGCCGGAGAAGATCCTGGTGTTGCCGTCGTTGTACATCGACCTCGAGGTGTTCCGACCCGCCGTCGCGCCGGCTCCCTTCGAGCAGGAGGTGACCTACGTCGGGAGGATGGTGAACAACAAGGGGCTCGACCGCATCGTCGACTCGCTGGCGATGCTTCGCCGCCGCGGGGTGCCGCATCGCTCCCTGTTCGTCGGCAAGGGCAAGCTGGCGAAGAAGGTGCGCGAGCGCGCGGCCCGGGCGGGGCTCGGGGACTCGGCCCGCTTCGTCGACTGGATCGCCACGCCCGAGGAGCTCGCCGAGGTCTACCGCCGCTCGAAGGTGGTGGTCTGCGCCTCGACCTGCGAGGGGGGACCGCGTTTCACCGTCGAGGCGATGGCCTGCGGAACGCCGGTGGTCTCGACGCCGGTGGGGGTGATGACCGAGCTCCTGGAGGAGGGCACCGCGGGGCGCCTCTGTGACTTCACCGCGCGCGGGCTGGCCGACACCCTCCAGGTGATCCTGCAGGACGAGCCCACGCGGCAGGCGCTGGGCGCGCGGGCCTACGAGGACGTGCAGCGCTTCGAGTACTCGTGGGCGCTGGGCTACTACGCCAAGGGCGTGATCGATCTCGCCGCGCGCCTGGGGGCACCGCCGGGGGACGCGTGAAGTTGCTCTTCCTGACCCAGGTGCTCGACCGGCGCGACGCCGTGCTGGGCTTCGTCTCTCGCTGGGTGCGGGGGCTCGCCGCGAACACCGAGGCCGTGCGGGTGATCGCGCTGGAGGTCGGCGACACCGACGATCTCCCGGCGAACGTCGACTGGCGAGAGGTGGGGCGGCGCGGGCGCGTGGGGCGCTACAGGCGCTACAAGAGCTGCCTGAAGGAGGCGCTCTGGCGCGATTCCTTCGACACCGTCCTCGCGCACATGGTGCCGCGCTACGCCCTTCTGGCCCACGCCCCCGCGCGCCGCTCTGGAGCGCGCTGCTTCCTCTGGTACACGCACGCGGGGATCGACCGGCGATTGCGGCTGGCGGTGCAGAAGGTGGAGAAGGTCTTCACCGCCAGCCCCGAGTCGATGCGGGTGGAGACGCCCCGCAAGGTGGTGACCGGGCACGGGATCGACCTCGAGCACTTCGCCTCGGAGACGGTGCCGGAGAATGACGGGCCGGCCCGACTTCTCTCCGTGGGGAGGCTCACGCCGAAGAAGGACCCGCTGACCGTGGTGCGGGCGCTGGCGATCCTCCGGGAGCGCGGGCTCGACGTCGAGCTCGACCTGGTGGGCGCGGGGCTCACCGGCAGCGACGAGGAGTACCAGGCCCGCGTCATCGGCGCGATCGAGGAGGCGGCGCTGACCGACCGGGTCCGCCTCCACGGCTCGGTGCCCTACGTCGAGGTGCCCGAGCGCTACCGGCGCGCGACGGTCGTCGTCAACGCGAGCTCCACCGGCAGCCTCGACAAGGTCTGCCTGGAGGCGATGGCGAGCCGGCGGCCGGTGCTCTCCTGCAACGACGGCGCGGGCGAGCTGTTCGCCGAGCTGGGGGAGTCGGGCACCGCGCTGTGCTTCGAACCGGGCGATCCGGCCGCGCTCGCCGATCGCGCGGAGGCCCTGCTGCGGTTGCCGGCCGGCGCGCGGGAGGAGCTCGTGGAGAAACTGCACGCCATCGTCGCGCGCGACCACCGGGTCGACGTGTTGATGCGGCGGCTGGTCGAGGAGATGGGAGGACGGCCGTGACCTCGCTGTCGGTGGTCATTCCCGTCTGGAACCAGCGCGACCTCGTGCGCGCCTGCTTGCGTTCGGTGCTCGAGGCGACCAGCGGTCTCGCCGAGAGCGAGGTGATCGTCGTCGACGACGCGAGCTCCGACGGCGCCGCCGAGCTGGTCGAGGAGGAGTTCCCCGGCGTTCGCCTCCTGCGCAACGAGGCCGGTCGCGGCTTCGCCCACACCGCCAACCGCGGGATGGCGCGAGCGCGGGGCGAGCTCCTGCTGCTCCTCAACTCCGACACCGAGCTGGCGCGCGCCGACCTGGAGGGGCTGATCGGCTTCCTCGAGGAGCATCCCGACTATTCGGGTGCGGCGCCGCGCCTCCTGAATCCCGACGGGACGACGCAGAGGGCCTGCCTCGCCTTCCCGAGCTGGCGGACGCCGCTCTTCTTCGGCACGCCGCTGGAGCGCTGGTGGCCGAGCTCTCCCGAGCTGCGCCGCTACTTCCAGCGCGAGCTCGACTACACCCGCGACTTCGACGTGGAACAGCCTCCGGCGGCGGCCTGGCTGCTCCGGCGCTCGGCCTGGAGGGAGGTGGGGGAGCTCGACGAGCGCCTCGAGCTCTTCTTCAACGACGTCGACTGGTGCCGTCGCCTCGCCGCGATCGGGGGCCGGCTGCGCTTCCTCGCCGGCTGCACGGTGCTCCACCACGGCGGCGCGAGCACGGCGGGGCGGAGCGACTTCGTGTCTCGCTGGCACACCGATCGATTGCGCTACGTGGCCAAGCACCACGGGGCGCTCGCCAAGGGATTCACCAAGCTGTGCGTCTCCTGGGCCTTCGCCGACTGGTGGGCCGCGGCGCTCCTGCGCCGGCTCCGCGGTCGCGGCGGCGAGCCGCTCGGGCCGCTCTCGCGCGACTTCCTCGGCTTCTTGAGGGCGTGAGCCCGGTCCCTTGCGACGGCCCGCCGAGACCCTAAGGTGGAGGCGATGACCCCCGACGCCGAGCGGAACGACCCGGTGCGCGAAGCGATCCTCGAGCCGCTCCGGCGAGTGCTCGCGTGGTTGCTCTCCTTGCGCGACGGCGACGGACGGATCCTCTGTCCCGAGCACCGCGTCGAGCACACCGGCAAGAACGCGGGGGGACTAGTCATCGCGCTGGAGCTCCTGGCGCTCGATCCCACCGCCGATGTCGCCGAGCTGAAACACGTGGCGATCGAGCAGGGGCGCCGGCTGGTCCAGAACCTCCAGCGCGAGGGCACGAGCGAGTGCTTCACCTTCCGCCCCGGGCGCCACGATCCCTACAACTGCTCCAACTCGGTGATCGACGGCGGGGCCTGTGCCGACGCGCTCTGCGCCCTGGTTCGCGAGCTGGGCGACGAGCTCGAACCCGGCGAGCGGCAGCGCTTCACCGACGCGGCCCTCCTGCACGCGCGCACGTACCTGCGCACGGCCGCGCTCGACAAGGGCGTGCCGGCGCAGCGCGCCTGGGGGCTGACTGGGCTCGCCTCGGCGTGGCGGCTGGGGCGCGAGCCCGAGCTGGAAGCGGCGGGGCTCGAGGCGGTGCGGCTCCTGGCCGAGATCCAGCACGCGGACGGCAGCTATCCCTATCACCCCCTCGAGTGGGGTGCGGCGCACGTCGGCGCGAGCGACGTCTCGGCGTTCTACCAGTCGCGGGTCACCGGCTTCCTGATCCACGCGCTCGAGGAGCTCGGGCGCGATCCCGCGAGCGAGGAGTACGCCGGTCCGCTGCGCCGCGGCCTCGACTTCCTCTGCGCGCTGCACGGGCCGGGCGGCACGAAGTGCGGGCTCGTCGAGGCGAAGCCGTGGTACTGGGGCGCGAATCACGAGGTGGCCTCGCACCCCTTCGACGTGCACGCGCTCGCCCGGGGGTGGCGGCACTTCGGCGAGGCGCGCTACGCGGATGCGGCGGCGGCGGCCTTCGAGAGCTGGGTGGAGCACCTCGAGGCGAGTGGCCGACCGCGCAGTCACCTGCCCGGCGCCGGGCGCGGACGCAGCTACCAGTGTCCCGTCTTCTGGGCGGGGCACGCGATGTGGCTGGCGCGCGCGGCGCGCGACCTTGGGAGAGTCGTCGCTCGACCCGACGCGGCGCGGGAGAGCGCCCCCTTCGAACCCGTACTCGCCTTCGACGACGCGTCGCTGGTGCGGCTGGAGAACGAGTATCTCGTCGCCTGGGTACGCGGCTCGCGCCCCGGCTTCAACGTCGCGCACGGCAGCCCGCACGGTGCGGGACTGCTCGGGGTGCGACGCAAGCGGGACGGTGCGGAGCTGTTGCCGCGACGCCCGCTCGCGGGCCGCCAGGCGGGGGAGTGGTCCGCCGAGTCGGGGGGGCTGCGCCTCACGCGGGGATGGCGCGCGGGCCGGGCCGAGCTGCGCTTCTCCACCTGGCTCGCGCGGACCCAGTGGCGGGCACGCCGCTACCTCGACGCCATCGGCGAGCCGCTGACGGCGTTGCGCCGCGGCGTGTTCGCCTTCGCGAGCCCGCGCGCGTCCAGCGCCTTTGCGCTGGATCCGGAGCTCGATCTCCTGCCCGACGGCGTTCGCCTGCGCTCGTGCCTCGCCTGGCGCGGAGGCGAGCCGGTGCCCGGCACGGAGCTGGTGCGCACCTTCCAGCTGGGCGGCGAGAGGCTGCGCGTGCACGAGCGCCTGCTCGCCGCGAATGACATCCGCGACCTCGACTACACGCTGCCGCCGCTCGCCTCGAGCGTCGACCGGCGGAGCGACGAGATCTCGTACTCGCTGCGCTAGCGATACTCCCTATCAGAGAAAGCGCAACTCCACCGAGCCCGCGATCCTCGCCCCGCGCTCGAGCTTCCGGGTCACTCCGACGAAGTGGCTGCGCGCGAACATCTCGCCGGTGGGCACGGCGAGCGTGGCGGCGAGGAGGCGGATCGTCCGCGCGTCGTGGATCCACGCGCGGGCGTGCCCCTCGCCGTTCCCGAGCAGCTCCACGGCGCGTCCGACGCCGTCGTAGAGCTCGAAGCGGAAGACGTTCGCGCGCGTCGCCCGGAAGTCGTTGCAGCCCAGCGGCGTCGCGTCGTGACTCCACGGCCACTCCGGCCGCGTCGACGAGGGGACCGGCTCGGGGCAGTCGTCGTAGAACGCCGGCGAGAAGCCGCGCGGACGGCCGATGTGGTCCTCGGGGTAGTTGCTCCACTCGGCGCGCCGCAACCACTGGAGCCGATCGAGCTCGCGCGGCAGGTCGAAGACGACGCCGAGCTGGCGGGGCGTCAGCTCGTCGACCCCGAGCTCGAAGTCGTACTCGACGTGGAACGCGCCGGTCCAGTCGAGACGCAGCGTGAAGGAACCCTTCGCCTGCTCGTACTCGCCGTCCACTCGAATCGAGACCTCCTGCTGGCCTGGCTGCACGTGCACGCCGCCGGGACGCCACCCCGTGCAGACCTCGGTCAGCGGAGGGAGCGCCGGCTGGTGCTCGGGCGCGCAGCGGTCGCTGGTGAGCTGGATCGCCAGCAGGTGTGGCCCTCCGACCAGGAGCGTTCGTCCGGCACGAGAGAGCCGGGCGATCCGGTGCGTCGCGGCGTCGAGGACGAGCTCCAGGTCGCCGGCCCGGACGACCAGATCCTCTCCGGGCTCGGGGGCCTCGTACGACAGGAGGAGAGCGGCCTCGGTCAGGGGCGGCGCCGCGGCCGGCTCGGGCAGATCGACGAACACCTCGGCCACCGTCACCTCGCGCGGATCGAAGAAGGTGAGCAGGAGCGGCCCCTCGCCGGGCGCTTCCAGCAGGACGGAACCGAACTCCCCGGGCCCGATGTCGGGACCGTAGAGCTGCTGCTCGTCGTCCTCGCTCTGCCAGAGGATCTTCACCTCGTCGAGGTTCGTGAAGTGGAAGCGATTCTCCAGCTCGACGAGCCGGCCGCCCCCCTCGGCGGGTCGCGAGGAGACGACGCGAATCGGGGAGTAGGCGTTGCGCACCTGCAGGAACTCGGGCTTCTTGCGCCGCCAGCCATCGATGAGCCCCCACGGACCGTACCCGACCGTGGTCCCGTCGGGCAGGTGGAAGACGTCGTCGATCCCCGACCAGAGCGCGCCGCCGAGTACGCCCCAGGTCGTGTACATCTCCTCCCACATCGGTCGCAACCCGAGCCCCCAGCGATCGCGCACCGACGGATCGGTGATCGTCTCGCGGCGGTTGTAGACGGAGAGGTGGCAGTACTCGCCGAAGAGCATCGGACGGCCGAAGGAGCCCGCTCCGACGTGCGCCGGTCCGCCGGGGCCGGGGTAGTGCAGGTTGGCGATCGGAGCGTTGCTGCCGCCGTTGTTGAAGCCGCCCCACGCCTGGTCGTGGAAGGCCTGCGGCCGCGAGGGGTCGGCGACCTTCACCGCGGCCAGCACCTCGGCGAAGTTGCGACTCCACGCCGACTCGTTGGCCAGCGACCAGGCGATCACGCTGGGGTGGTTGCGGTGGAAGTGGACCGTCTCGAGATTCGCCTGCAGCTGGTAGTCCAGCCACTTCGGGTCGGCGTGCGGCTCCGTGCCCCAGTACTTGTTCGCGCCGTGACCGATCCAGCAGAGCGGCGCCTCGACCTCGACCAGGAGCCCGACGAAGTCGCAGGCCATCAGGAAGTCGGCGGACGGCGGGTAGTGCGAGGTGCGGATGAAGTTGCAGTTCGCCTCGCGGAAGAGCAGCGCGTCCTGGATCGCCGTATCGCGCGTCGAGACGCGGCCGCGCAGCGGGTCTACCACGTGGCGGTTGACCCCGCGCAGCTTGACCGGTCGCCCGTTGATCAGGAGCTCCTCGCCGAGCACCTCGACCTCGCGGAAGCCGACCGGGACGGCGAAGGACTCGAGCTCGATCCCCTCGCTGGCCAGGAAGAGCTGCAGGTAGTACATCTTCGGGTGCTCGGGATCCCACAGCACCGGCGAGGGGACCTCGAGCGTGAGGCGGACGCGCGTGCTCGAGTGAGCCGGCACGGCGGGCAGGTCGGGCTCCTCGTCGATCGGCGTCTCGTGGATCAGGACCCCCAGGCTGAGCCCGCTCGCGAGCTCGTCGCTGTCGTTCCGGAGCTCCAGCTCCAGCTCCAGGGTCGCGTCCTCGTACGCCTCGTCGAGATCGGTGACGATGCGCAGGTCGGAGAGGTGCACCGCCGGGACGGTGAACAGCGTGACGTCGCGCAGGATCCCGCCGAGCGGGTGCGCGGTGTACTGCGAGAGGGAGCCGAGCTGGTCCGCGTCGCTCCAGCTCGTGACCTCGAGGAGGAGGTGGTTCTCCCCCTCGGTCACGTGCTCGGTGACGTCGAGCTCGAACGGCGTCATCCCGCCGAGGTGCTCGCCGCACCGCGTGCCGTTGACGTAGACCCGGGCCGAGCTGAAGACCGCCTCGAAGCGCAGGATCACGCGCCCCCCGCGCCACGACGGCTCCACCTCGAAGGTGCGGTGGCAGGTCACGGTCTCGGTCGGGTCGAACTCGATCCCGTGCTGCGCGAACTGCCCGGGCACCTCGAAGTCGAACCAGGCCACCGGCGTGTCGGGGTGGTCGTAGTACCCCTCGAGAGGCACGGGATGGGCCCGCCATGTACCGTTCAGGCTCTCCTCGGGGCGCCCCGACTGCTCGGTGCTGGACGGGATCGGCCGGTAGGTCGGCAGGAGGCCGTTCACCTTCTCCAGGCTGGGCGGGACGACGGCGTAGCCTCCCGGGCCGTAGCTCTTCGCGTCGCGAGGTCGCAGCGGCGTCGGGTCGGTGGAGAGGATGCTGATCCTCGAGACGACCGCGTTCGGTCCCTGGAGGCGACGCAGCGCGACCCACACCTCACCGCCGGAGTAGAGCTCGGGCGGTAGCGGGAAACGCTGCGCGGTGATCTCACCCGCCGCGAGCCTCAGCGGCTCGCCGACCGCGGTCCCGTTCACCTCGAGTTGCTGGAGGCGCTCGCCGTCGGAGGCGAGGATCAGCGAGACCGCGTACCTCGCCTCGGGCACCAGCCCGGCGTAGCCGAAGGCGACCGGGTCGCCGAAGGAACAGGTCCGCTCGGAGTCGGTTCCGGCGACCGCCGATTCGGGGAAGGTGTAGGCGTCCCCGCGGACCAGGTGCGGCGTCGCGTCGGTGCCGCCGTCGTCGACCGCCACCTCGTGCCAGCCGTCCTGGGTCGAGGGGAGCGAAGGGGTGAACAGGGCCAGCAACAGGGAGAGGTGGATCATCGGTGGGGAGACGGGGGTGGGACGACCTGGGGGGGAAGATTATCACGCACTCGCGCCGATCCGGCGAGGACGGAACGCTCGGGGGGGAGGCGCCGCACCGCGCTCCTTGCTCCGCGGTGGCGCGACCGCGATAATCGGCCCCTGCGCATGGCCGACCCTCGCGATCCCGAACCCCCTGCTTCCCCACCCGGGCTGCTCGCGACCGTCACCGCGGCCGTGGCGGCCGGGCTGACGGTGGGGCTCCTGTTCGGGGTCCTCGACGCGCTCCTCGCCGGCGTCCCGCTCCTCGTCTCCGACGGCGAGGCGACCTTCGCGCTCGGCTGCCTCGCCGCCACGGTGATGACCTACTCGGTGGCGGCGACGATCGTCTTGGTCCTCGTCGCGGCGGTGCTTCACCCGCTCCTGCGCCGGTACTGCGAGAAGAAGCGCCTGCGGAGGCTGCTGATCCTCGGCGGCTGGCTGGCGATCTGGATCGAGCTGTCGCTCCGGCCGAGCAGCGTCATCCTGACCGGGAGTGCCTCGGCGGACCTGGGAAGCCTCGGCCGGCTGGGGATCGAAGGGCTGGTGGCGCTCGTCGCCGGAATCCTGCTGGCGCGACTCCTGGTCCGGCTCCCCGCCGGGATCCACGCCGTGCTGCGCACGCTCGCGGTGATCGCCGTCGCCGGGGGCGTCTTCTTCGTCCAGGGCGAGGAGCCCGGTCGAGGTGATCGCGGCTCGATCGGCGACCGCAACCGGGAGCTCGGCAACGTCCTCTTCCTCGTCGCCGACTCGCTGCCCGCGGAGGAGCTCTCCTGCTACGGAGGCGCGGAGGCCACGCCGCACATCGACGGCCTCGCCGCGCGGGGCGTGGCGGTCGAGTCCTGCTACGTGCCGTCACCGGCCCCCGAGGCGAGCCTCGCCGAGATCGCGACCGGTGGTCTTCCGAGCGTGACGTGGTGGGAGCGGTCACTGCCCGCGCTGGTGCGTGGCGCTCGTCGAGGAGACGGCGTGGAGCTCGAGCGGCACGACTACGCCACGGGCGCGTTCCTGTGGGCGACGATTCCGCCGGTCACCGAGGGGATCCGGGGGATCGAGTGCGATGCTCACGAGGCGATCCTCCACGGCCTGATCCTGGGCGAGCTCACCTGGGAGGCCTTCCGCGCCGAGCTCCGCTGGCAGATCCTGGAGGACCGGGTATTGTTCGGCTCCAGCGCCGATCCCGCGGTCCGCCACGCGCGCCCCTGGCTCTCCCGGATGGAAGGGCGGCGCTGGATCGCCGAGGTGATCCTCCGGGGCGAGGCGGGGGTGGAGGCGGTCGACGCGGCGGTCGGCGAGCTGCTCGGAGAGCTCGAGGAGATCGGCGCGACCGGCGAGACGCTGGTGGTCTTCACCGCCGCGCGAGGGAGAGCGCCGGACGTCGAGCACCCTCTGCACGCGTCCACGCTGCACGTGCCGCTGATCCTGGCCAACACCCGCCTCCTCCCGCACGGCGCGCGGTACGCCGGGATCGTCGAGGGAGCCGACATCCTGCCGACGGTGATCGACCTTCTCGACCTCGAGCTCTCCAGAGAGGCGCCCCGATTCGAGGGGCGCAGCTTCCTCACGGGGGTCCTCGGCACGCAGCGCGGCGAGGTCGGCGACTTCCACCCGAAGGACCGCGCTTTTGCCGTGCACGAGGGCCACGCCTCGGTCCTGGACGGGAAGTCCCAGCTGATCGTTTCCCGCGAGCTGCTCGATCGGGATACTCTTCCGGCGGACGACGAGCTCGGCGCTCTCCTCGAGAGGGGCACCTCGCTGCGTTGGATCGACCTCGAGGAGGAACAGGAGGGAGCGGGGGAGCCGTCACGCGCCGAGCTCGCGCTCCTGCGGACCTTCTGGTCCGAACTGGCGATCTACAACGCCGAGCTCCCCGTACCCACGACAACCAGGAACCCCCGCCCCGGTGAGGCCGGGAGCCAGGCGCCCGAGGCGTCCGGCCGAGCCGAAGAGAACGAAGAATGAGTGGACACCCCCTGCTCTTGTGCGCGAACACCAAGATGCCCTCGCAGCGCGCCCAGGCCCTGCAGGTCGCGCAGGCGGCCGCGGCCTTCGCCAAGGAGGGGACGCAGACGACCATCCTGTTCGCGCGCCGGAAGGGCTCGACGGCGATGGAGGACCCCGGCGCGTTCTGGGACTACTACTCGGTTCCCAGGGGGCGGCGGCCGTCGGTCTGGGCGATCCCCTGCACCGACTTCATCGACTCGGTGCCGCGCTTCCTGCAGTACGTGCCCGCCCGGATCCAGGAGCTGACCTTCGCCAAGAACGCGTCGCACTGCATTCAGCGGGAGTTCCAGAAGATGATGGTGCTCTCGCGCGAGCTGGAGACCGCGTTGCACCTGGTGCGGGCGGGGCGCTTCGGTGTCTACATGGAGATCCACCGGGTGCCCGGGAGCGCCACGAGGAAGAAGTGGCTGATCGAGGCGGCGAAGGGGTGTACCGGGATCGTCGCGATCTCCGGCGGGGTCAAGGAGGACCTGATGGCGCTGGGGATCAGCGACGAGCGGATGACCGTCGCGCACGACGGCTACCAGCCCGAGCGCTTCGAGAACCTGCCCTCGCGCGCCGACGCGAGAGCCGAGCTCGGTCTCGATGCCGAGCGGCCGCTGGTCATCTACACCGGCGGCCTGCTCGAGTGGAAGGGCGTCGACCTGCTCGTCGACGCGGCGCGAGAGCTCGAGGGCACCCAGTTCGTCATCGCCGGGGGCATGGACCGCGACGTCGAGGCGCTGCGCAAGCACGCGGATGGCGTCGCCAATGTCCGGATCGACGGCTTCCAGCCGCCGGGCAAGATCGCGACCTACCTCGCCGCCGCCGACCTCGGCGTCGTGCCCAACCGCTCGAAGCCGGCGATCAGCGCCCGCTACACCTCGCCGCTGAAGATCTTTGAGGCGATGGCGGTCGGCCTGCCGCTGGTGGTCAGCGACCTCTTCTCGATGCGCGACGTGCTCTCGGAGGACCAGGCGCTCTTCGTCGCACCCGATGACGCCGGGGCGCTGGCGCGCGGCATCGCCGAGCTGCTCGGGGACGAGGCGCGGCGCGAGTCGATGTCGAAGGCGCTCTCGGCGGAGGCGGAACAGCACACCTGGAGCGCTCGCGCCCGCAGGATCCTCGACTGGATCGACGAGATCGGCTGAGCGCCCCGCACCTCGTTCGATGCGCGTCCTCTACCTCACCGACTCCCTCTCCGACCTCGACGGCGTCGGGCGGTACGCGATGCGCCTGGTCGGAGCCCTGGAGGACGAGGACGGCGCGTTCGAGCCGGAGATCCTCCTCTCGCGCAAGCACCGCCCCACTTCGGCGTCGGTTCCCTCGCACTGGAGGACGAGCGTGGCGCTGCCCCCCGACTACTTCTTCTACATGAGTCCGGCGCGCTTCTGGGCCAGCTTCCTGATCGCGCTGCCGAAGGTGGTCCGGGCCGCGCGGCGCGCCGACCTGGTGCACGCGATCAAGGACTTCCCGCACAGCTGGCTGGCGCTCTGGGCGGCGCGGCTGGCGGGCAAGCCCTGCGTGGCGACCGCGCACGGCACCTACACCATCCAGCCGCTGCTCGACCGCCGGCACCGGGCGCGCGCGCTGCGGACGTACGCGGGGCTCGCGCGGATGATCGCCGTCTCGGGGTATACGAGGCGTCGCCTGCTCGAGCTGCTCGAGGGTCGGCCGCCGGCGCCGGAGCGCGTCGCGGTGATCCCCAACGCGGTCGACGCCGAGCACTACGTCGAGGATCGCGCGGTGGGGGAGCGCCCCTGGCACGGCAAGCGTTTCACGCTGGGGATCGGCGAGGTCAAGGAGCGCAAGGGGCACCACCTCTCCCTCGGCGCCTGGTGCGAGGTCGCGACGCGGGTCGAGGAGCTCCACCACTTCGTCGTCGGCCGGATCACGCCCGGCGAATACCACGACTCCCTGCTGGAGAAGGCGCGCGCCGCGGGGCTCGCCGACCGGCTGCACTTCCTCGGCAACGTGACCGAGGACGAGAAGGTCGACCTCCTGCAGCGAGCCGAGGTGTTCCTGCACACGCCGGTCACCTCCGCCGACGGGGGCTTCGAGGGCTTCGGCATCGTCTACCTCGAAGCGGCGGCGTGCGGGACGCCGGCGATCGGCTCGCTGGACTGCGGAGCGGAGGACGCGATCGTCGACGGGAAGACCGGCTTCCTGGTGCGGCAGGAGGTCGGGGCGGTGGCCGAGCCGCTGCGGCGCCTCCTGGGCGAGTCCGGGTTGCGCGAGGCTCTCGGCGCCGCGGCCCGGGCGCACGCGCGCGAGACCACCTGGGCGACCAACGCCCGGGAGGTCCGGCGGCTGTACACCGAGGTGATCGAGGAGCGGAGGGGCTGAGATGCGCGTCCTCTTCTTCAACGACCTCGGGGACCCGGGACTCGGCTCGTCGATGCGGCTGATGTACAGCCAGGCCGCGCGGCTCCGCGAGCTGGGTCACGAGACCGCCGTGGCCTGCGCGACGCAGAAGCCGGGGGAGATCGGCTGGACCGAGATCGAGGGGTGCCGCGTCTTCCGCATCCTCTCCGACTACTCGCCCCGCTGGCGGGGTTGGGTGGGGATCGACAACCCGCGCGTCCGCGAGCCGATGCGAAAGCTGCTCGCGGAGTGGAAGCCCGACGTGGTGCACGCGCACATCGTGCACACCCACCTCTCCTACGGCTCGCTGCGGCAGGCGCGGGAAGCGGGCGCCGCGGTGGTCTTCACGGCGCACGACGTGATGACCTTCTGCTACCAGAAGCTGACCTGCTACCACGGCGGCGAGGCGGCCGGAGGGAAGGAGCGGGACTACCCCGCGCGCTTCTCCAAGTGCCTGCCCTGCCAGCGCTTCCGCTTCCGGCCCGGCCGCAATGCGGCGATCCGTCGCTACCTCGAACGCGACGTCCACCGCCTCACCGTCGTCTCCGACGAGCTGGGCCGCGCGATCTCGGCCAACGGGATCCGGGTCGACGGCACCCTGCCCAACGCGCTCCGCCTGCAGGAGCGCCTGCCGACCGCGGAGGCGATCGCCGAGTTCCGGCGAAGGCGCGGGCTGGATGGCAAGCTGCTGATCGCCATCGGTGGGCGGCTGCACGAGCAGAAAGGGGTCGTCCAGCTCCTGAAGATGATCGCACTGCTCGGCGACGAGTTCCCCGAGCTCCGCCTCCTGGTGATGGGGCGGGAGGACTTCTACCGCACGTACTTCGAGGGGCACGCGATCGAGCTCGGCGTGGCGGATCGGGTCGTGCCCACCGGCTGGCTCGACGGCGAGGAGCTGCAGTGCGCGTACGGCGCCACCGACGTGTCGGTCTACCCCTCGATCTGCTTCGACACCTTCGGCATGGTCAGCCTCGAGGCGATGGAGCACCGCAAACCGGTCGTCGCCACCGAGTTCGGCGGCTGTCCCGAGGTGGTCGCTGACGGCGTGACCGGGGCGATCGCCAATCCCTTCGACATCCCCGCCTTCGCCGAGAAGATCGCCGAGCTCCTGCGCGACGAGGAGCTGCGGCGGACCCGGGGGGAAGCGGGGTACCAGCGGCTGCTCGAGCTCTTCACCATCGAGCGCAACGTCGACCTCAGCCTCGAGGAGTACGACCGGGGTGTCGCGAGAGCGAGGGAGGGAGGAAGAGGGCGCGGAGGGCGTGGAGGCACATGATGAAGCACCGCCTGAAGATGTTCCTGCGCGTCGCCTGGGGGCGCCTGCTCTTCCACACCGGGCTGCACCGGCTCGTCTCGCGTCTCTCTCCCAGGCGGCTGACCATTCTCGCCGGGCACTGCGTGGAGCATTCGAGCAACGCCTCCTTGCCCCCGGACATGAAGATCTCGGCGGAGAAGCTGGCGGGGATCCTCGACTGGTTGCGCCGGCACCACGACCTCGTCTCGGTGGGTGAGGGGTGGCAGCGGCTGCAGTGCGAAGGGCGCGGCCGCTCGATGGTCGCGCTGACCATGGACGACGGCTACCGCGACAACCTCGAGGTGCTGCTGCCGATGCTCGCCGAGCGCGGGATCTCGGCCACCGTGTACCTCGAGAGCCGACCGCTCGACCAGCGGCGGCTCAACTGGATCCACCACTTCTTCTGGTGCCTGGAGCGAATCGGCCCCGCCGAGCTGGTGGAGCGGCTGCGCCGCCACGGCGAGGACGAGAGCACGCGCGCGCGCCTCGCCGAGGTGCTCGCGGCCGGCGGGGACCTGCCCTACACGCTGAAGAAGGTGCTGAAGTACGAGGCGGATCAGGGGGACGTGGCGCGGGCGCTGGGCGCGGTCTTCGCCGAGCTCGGCGGGGACGAGGCCGGGCTGTGCGAGACCCTCTACCTCTCCTGGGACGAGGCCCGGGCCCTGCGCGACGGCGGGGTCGAGCTCGGCGGCCACACGAAGCGCCACTGGGTGCTCTCCGCCCTCGACGGGCGGACGCAGGAGGAGGAGGTCGCGGCGGGGCGCGCCTCGCTGCGGGAGGGGCTCGGCGCCGACCCCCCGAGCTTCGCGTACCCCTTCGGCCGCCCCTGGGACTGGAACGAGGCGTCGGTGGAGGCGGTGCGCCGGGCGGGCTTCACCACCGCGACGACCACCGGGGCGGGCACCAACGTGGCGAGCTCCGACCCGCTCCGCCTGGAGCGCCTGATGATCGGGGAGGACACCTCCCTGCCGCTCGTGGCGGCCGAGGCGTGCGGCGGATTCGCGCTCCTGCGCCGCCTGGGGCTCGATCTCTCCCGCTAGGTTCCCGGTCCTGGTTCCCGGCGAGTGCGGCCCGGGTCAGTTGAGGTCGTAGTCGAACTCGGAGTTCGGATCCGACTCGCCGAGCAGGATCACGGCCACCACGGCGATCAGGATCAGGAGCAGTGGCATCACCATCCAGAGCCAGTACTCGCGAAAGAATCTACCCATGGGAGCGCGTGTGGGGGAAGGGGTGGGGATCGGGTCCGACGGGCGGTCGACTACGAGAACTATAGCCGGAGAGGGTCGCGCCGGGGAGGATTTGTGCCCGAGCGGGCAGAGCTCTCTACCGGAGGGCTTCTCCCCGGAGTATAAATGCGGCCTTCTCCGGACCCGCCGTGGTGGCGAGGTCGTACCCAGTCCCGGAACATTTGAGCCTCTAATCAAGGGAGCCGTACCAGATCATGCCCCTCGTCCCGATGCGCATCTTGCTGGACCACGCCGCCGAGAACGACTACGGCGTGGCCGCCTTCAACGTCAACAACATGGAGCAGATCCAGGCCATCATGATGGCGGCCGACGAGACCGAGTCGCCGGTGATCGTGCAGGCCTCGCGGGGTGCGCGCTCCTACTCCAACGACAATTACCTCCGCCACCTGATGCTGGCCGCGGCGGAGCTGAACCCCAAGCTCCCGATCGCGATGCACCTCGACCACGGCAACTCGCCGGCGACGTGCTTCAGCGCCATCGAGTACGGCTTCACGTCGGTGATGATGGACGGCTCGCTCATGGAGGACGGGAAGACCCCCTCCACCTGGGACTACAACGTCTCCACCACCCGCGAGGTGGTCAAGGCCGCGCACGGCGCGGGCGTGACCGTCGAGGCGGAGCTCGGCTGCCTGGGCGGGATCGAGGACGGCCACGGCGCCGGCCTCTCCGCCGACGAGGCACTGGCTCACCTGACCGATCCCGAGGAGGCCGCGAAGTTCGTTGCCGAGACCCGCTGTGATGCGCTGGCCGTGGCGATCGGAACCAGCCACGGCGCCTACAAGTTCACCAAGAAGCCGACCGGCAAGGTGCTGCGGATGGACGTCATCCGCGAGATCCACAGCAAGCTGCCCGACTGCCACATGGTGATGCACGGCAGCTCCTCGGTGCCCAAGGAGCTGATCGACATCATCAACGAGTACGGCGGCAAGATGAAGGAGACCTACGGGGTGCCCGTCGAGGACATCCAGGAGGGCATTCGCCACGGTGTCCGCAAGATCAACGTCGACACCGACAACCGCCTGGCG
>CAZCAC010000140.1:0-21832 GCA_964496575.1 uncultured Planctomycetaceae bacterium
CCCCCCCCCCCCCCCCCCCCCCCCCCCCCCCCCCCCCCCCCCCCCCGCCCGCCGGCTTGAGGCTCCGTGCCTCTTGTGTTCATCTTCAAGAACCCCGCCGCCGCACCCCCCGAATCGGCTCCGCCGTGAGCGGATCCTCCGGCCACGCGTGCTTCGGATAACGACGCCGCAGCTCCTTCCGCACCTGCGCATAGGTCGTGGCCCAGAAGCTCTGAAGATCCTCGGTCACCTGCTGCGGCCGACCATTCGGCGCCAGGAGGTGCAGCAGCACCCCGACCCGTCCGGCGGCGATCCGCGGCGTCTCGGTCCAGCCGAAGACCTCCTGGATACGCACGGCGAGCACCGGCGGGCGGCCGAGCTCGTAGTGCAGGGCGATCCGCGAGCCGCTGGGCACCTCGATCCGCTCCGGAGCCTCGCGGTCGAGTACCTGGAGCTGCTGCCAGTCGAAGCGAGCGCGTAGCGTGTCGAGCAGCGGCGCCTTGCGCAGCTCGTCGAAGGAGAGGCGGCCGCGGCAGAGCTCGGGGAGCAACCTCCCCAGCGCCTCGTCGTCGACCGCCGGCAGCTCGAGCTCCGGGCACCACTCGCGCAGGCAGGCGGCGCGAGCCCGGAAGGAGGCGAAGGAACTATGCTCCAGGTCCAGGGCGCGTTCGAGCCGCCCGGCGGCCGCTCCGGCAAGCGCCCGCGCGCTCACCTCGTCTCGCGAGAGCGCCGTCGGGGCCTCGTCCAGCACCAGGTCGGCGTAGCGCGTTCGCGCGACCGCGGTCAGTCGTTCGCGTTTCTCGTCGAACTCGACCTCCGTCGAGGTCTCGGTCGACGCCTCGGGGAGCCACTCGCGCTCGACT
Organism: uncultured Planctomycetaceae bacterium; assembly: GCA_964496575.1. GTDB lineage: Bacteria > Planctomycetota > UBA1135 > UBA1135 > CAZCAC01. Next base: position 843 of record CAZCAC010000140.1, read on the forward strand.
CCCGACGCGCGCCGGACCAGGCTGTCGCGCCCGCCGGCGTCGACCTCCAGGCAGAGGAACAGCTCGGCGCCGCGCACGCCACACTCCGGCGCGAGCGCGACCCCTCGGCCGCCGAGCATCACGCCGGTGTCACCGCCGCGCCGCCGCCGGCGCGCGAGGCGATCGGGGAACGCGGCCAGGAGGGCCCGGGAAAGGTCGGCGAAGCGCTCCTTCGACCGCGCCGCGCGCGGTCCTCCCGGGAGCAGCGCGAGCAGCTGATCGCGGACGCGCAACACGGCGCGCGCCGCCCCCCGACGCAGCTCCCCGGCCGGGCCCGACGTGAGGCCGCGGCACTCGAAGTCGTCGAGCGCGTGCACGGCGTCGAGCAGGTCGGAGTCGACCGCGCTGGTTCGCTGCGGCGCGCCGCGAGGCTCGCGCTGGAAGGGGGAGCGCTCCGCCAGGAGCGCGGCGCAGGTCGCGGCGTCCTCGGCCACGCCGAGGCGATCCCCCTCGAGCAGAAGCCGGGCCAGCCGCGGCGGCAACGGCAGACGGGCGATCCGCCGGCCGACCTCGGTGAGCGCCCAGCCACCGGAGGCGCGCGCCTCGATCGCCCCCAGGAGCTGGAGCACCTCCTTCGAGCGCGCGAGCGACGCCGTGGGGGGCGCCTCGAACCACTCGAACGACTCGGGGTCAGCCTCCCCCCAGGCCAGGAGCTCGAGGAACGGTCGCGAGAGGTCGATGCGCTCGATCTCCGGCTCGATCCACGCCGGACGGGCGCGATCCTCCCCCTCGGTCCACAACCGGTAGCAGATCCCCGGGGCGGTCCGCCCGGCCCGCCCGGCGCGCTGCTCCGCCGAGGCCCGCGAGATCGGGGCGAGGGTGAGGCGGTCGAGCGAGAGGGTCGGATCGAAGAGCGGCCGGCGGTGGAGCCCGCTGTCGATCACCGCGCCGATCCGCGGCAGGGTGATCGAGGTCTCGGCCACGTTGGTGGCGAGGATGATCCGCCGCGGTCCGGTCTCCTCGAAGAGCCGGTCCTGCTCGGCGGCGGGGAGGTCGCCGTACAGCTCGCGGAGCTCGATCCCGCCCGCGCGGGCGGTCGCCTCCAGCGCGCGCCTCGCGCGCCGGATCTCCCCGATCCCCGGCAGGAAGACGAGCAGGTCGCGGCGGGTCGCCTCGAGGGCGCGCCGCACGGCGCCGGCGACGCAGTGCTCGTCGGGGATGCCGCGGGGCGCGCGCTGTTCGGGCGCGAGGTAGCGGCGCTCGACGGGGAACTCGCGACCGAGGCTCTCGATCACGGGCGGGTTCCCGAGGAATCCGCGCAACCGGTCGAGCTCCAGCGTCGCCGACATCACCACCACCCGGAGATCCTCACGCACCTCCCGCCGCGCGCTCCTCGTCATCGCCAGGGCGAGGTCGGAGTCGAGGCGGCGCTCGTGGAACTCGTCGAAGATCACCGCGCCGATTCCCTCCAGGAAGGGATCGCTCACCAGCCGCCGGAGGAAGACCCCCTCGGTGACCACGCGGATCCTGGTCCGCGGGCCGCATCGCTTGTCGAAGCGTACCTGGTAGCCGACCTCCTCGCCGATCGACTGGCCCCGCTCGTGGGCGATGCGGCGCGCGCAGGCGCGAGCGGCGACGCGGCGCGGCTGCAGGACGACCACCTCGCCTTCACCCGGGGGACCCGCGGCCAGGCCCGCGTCGAGGAGTGCGGGTGGCACGCGGGTGGTCTTCCCGGCGCCGGTGGGGGCGCGCAGAAGGGCGATTCCCTCCCGTCGCAGCGCCTCGATCAGCTGTGGCAACACCTCGTCGATCGGCAGGGGGATCGGCACCATCGACCCAGGGTAACCCACCGACCCGGCATTGCCTCACCGGAACGAGGTGCGCGGCCCACCCCCGTTGGACGGAAGTGGACCGCGCGAGGAGGCGGTTGCGAACGCCCGTTCAGAGCCCGAAGCGACCGATGTAGGAGAAGTGGATCTTCACCTCGTCGTCGGGATTGGAATTGGTGACGGTGATGAGCGAGACGATGCCGAAGCGGTTGTCGAACTCGGGGTACAGGAGCAGACTGCCGGGCTGGCGCCGGCCGATCGAGACACCGTCGATCTGATCGCCTCCACCGGATTCCTCGTCATCTCCCCACAACGAGTCGGGCAGGAGGTGCCCCCGCTGCAAGCTGGTCTCGAAGGGCAGGTCGGCGACCGCGTTGCCGAAGTAGCGCTCGATGTAGACGGCGTACACCGCCGGGTCGACGATGCTGAGGACGCGGGAGCTGGCGACGCCGCCGTCGATCCGGATCCAACCCGACTCCAGCCCGCTGACCGACTCCGTCCGGTCGTTGTTGGTCCAGTCGCGCAGCCAGCTGTTGGCGAACAACTGCGAGATCGACGTCAGCGGCACGCGGGCCCAGCAGCGGAACTCGTACTCGGTGGAGAACTCCTCCTCGTTGTCGTTGTAGACCAGGAGGTCGACGACGGTGGTGAACTGGCGGCCGCCGGAGAGGCCGATCAGGAGCAGCTCTCCGCGGGACAGGTCGGGGACCTGACCGAAGAAGCGCGGGATGAGGATCTGGCCGGCGGTCCGCTCGTACTCGACTCCGTTCAGGTCACGGATTCCGTCGAGGTCGACGTCGGTCGAGACCCCCTTGCCGACCAGGGCCCGGTAGTCGACCGGGTTGATCGAGTAGTCGAAGGCCTCGAGGCCGTCCACCGACATGGAGCTGCCGGCGAGGAAGTTGAAGGCGATCGGCTCGCCCGACGGATCGGTGGCGGTGATCACCAGGTACCCCTGCTCCAGCTCGGGGTTGTGGAAGTTGGTGATCAGGGTGAGCGTATCGTTCGGGGTCAGCGTCTCGTAGCGGTCGAACTCGGAGCAGTCGAGGTCGACCCCCGGACCCTCGCAGTCGTCGGGCACGCCGTTCTGGTCCAGATCGACGTCGCACTCGTCGAGCACCCCGTTCTGGTTGCAGTCGTTTCCCGGTAGCTCCCGAGCGTCGGCGATGCCGTTCTGGTTGCAGTCCACGATCTGTCCTCGGGCCGCCGGTGTGGCGGCGGAGAGGAAGGCGATCGTCGCGGCGATCGTGGTCGTGGTCTGGATCAGCGTGTTCATCGGGTCAGCGTGCTCAGAGGGCTACCGGCGCCCCGGAGAAACGCTGTCTGGACCGAATGGTCCTCGCGGCTCCACGGGGGCCGTCATCTAGGAGTTTGCAATTGATCCAGGAGATTGCAAATCGTTAGCCGCGCTAAACGTCGGAAATCCGCTTCGGGCCAGCGCTTACGTGGCGTTGAATCCCCTCGCCGGGGCGGCGACGATCTTCTCCTCCCGCTCCCGAGACCCCCGCCGCGCCGTGGACGTGCCCGACCGCCCCCGCCTACTCCAGCGCCTGGCCCTGCATCGCCCCGAGCTGCGCGCCTGGGCGATGTACGACTGGGCGAACTCGGCGATGGTGACCGTCGTGATCACCGCCGTCTACCCGATCTTCTTCTCCAAGGTGGCGATGGCCGGAGCCGAGCCCGGGGAGGCGGTCAAGCTCCACGCCCAGGCGACGACCGCCTCCTTGCTCCTGGTCGCGGTGCTCGCCCCGCTCCTAGGGGTGATCTCCGATCGCACGGCCAAGAAGAAGGCGCTGCTCCTCGCCTTCCTGCTCGTCGGCGTGATCTCGTGTGCGGGGCTCTTCTTCGTCGGACCCGGGGACCGGTGGCTCTCGATGGCGCTCTTCATGGCCGCCAACGTGGGGGCGATGGGCAGCTTCGTCTTCTACGACGCGCTGCTTCCGCACGTCGCCCGCGAGGGGGAGGTCGACCGCCTCTCGACGTCGGGGTACGCGCTCGGCTACCTCGGTGGGGGAATCCTGCTGGCCCTCGACCTCCTGATCATCTCCAGGCCCGAGTGGTTCGGCCTGCCGTCGGGGGAGAATCTCACGCCCTCGGAGGCCTCCCTGCCGGCGAGGATCGCCTTCCTCTCCGTCGCGATCTGGTGGCTGCTCTTCTCGATCCCCCTCCTGCGTCGCGTGCCCGAGCCGCCGGGGAGCGACGCGCCCACGATCCGCGGAACGCGCGAGCTGGTCCGCGCCGCGTTCGGCGGGCTGGGCGAGACGTTCCGCGACCTCCGCCGCTTCCCGCAGGCGACGCTGATGCTCGTCGCGTTCCTGATCTACAACGACGGGATCATGACGGTGATCCGCATGTCGACCATCTACGGCGAGGAGCTGGGTCTCGAGCCGGGACAGATGATGCTCGCCCTCCTCCTGGTGCAGTTCGTCGGCATCCCCTGCACGGTGCTCTTCGGCTTCCTCGGCGCGCGGATCGGCGCCAAGCGCGCGGTGCTGATCGGCCTCGCGGTGTACGGCGTCATCGCGCTGCTCGCCCGGGGCCTGACCACCACTCCCGAGTTCTTCGCGATGGCGATCCTCGTCGGTCTGGTCCAGGGCGGCACGCAAGGGCTCAGTCGTTCCCTCTTCGCCAGCCTGATCCCCCGGAAGAAGTCGGGCGAGTTCTTCGGTCTCTTCGCCGTCTTCGACCGCTTCGCCGGAATCCTCGGGCCGCTGCTCTTCTACGCCGCCATCGCCAGCACGGGAAACGTGCGCAGCGCGGTCCTGCCGATCATGCTCTTCTTCGTGATCGGCGCGGTGATCCTGACGCGGGTCGACGTGGAGAAGGGGCGTCGGGCCGCCGCGAACGACGGCTGACGCCCCTCGGTCGGAAACGGACCAGGATCAGTCGATCCGGTCGGACGACTCCGTCTCCAGGCCCTCCTCGTCGAGCGTCTCCTCCTCGGCCGGCTCGTCGGTGGAGGCGTGGGGGACCAGCTCGAGCTCGGAGTCGAACGTCTCCTCGGTCGCTTCTTCGAGCGGCTGGACCAGGAGGTCCGGATCGGCCTCACGGTAGCGCTCGGCGAGCGCCTCGACCGAGCCGCGGGTGCTCGAGGTGACCAGGGAGAGCTCCTCGATGTGGTTCAGGACCTTGCGGTACTCCTTCAGCTTGGCATCGATCGCCGCCCCCTCGCGGCGCAGCACGTCCCGTCGCTCGGCGAGACGCTCGGCGAGAGCGGAGACGACCGCCTTGGCGTAGTCGCGGAAGATGCGCAGCGCGAGCCGGTTGAGCAGCTCGGGGACCTGCTTCTGCTGGTACCGGGCGAGCAGCTTCTGCATCACCTCGCGCGCGGGACCGCCGAGGCGCTTGCTCTTCTGCAGCCTCGGGATCTTCGACGAGGGCGAGTTCGGCGCGCCGAAGAGGTTGCGCTGGATCCGCGACACGGAGCGGAAGAGGATCCAGTCCCAGATGGTCTTGCGCACCGGGATGCGCTCGGCCGGGAGCGGGTTGCCCTCGACCGCGATCCCCGCCACGGGGTCGACGCCGTCGAGGCCGCCGCGCCCGAACTCGTCGAAGCGCAGGCTCACCGTGGAGAGGTCGCGGGCGATGTCCTGCGGCAGCCGCACGCTCGGCGCCCCGGCCTGCACGTGCTCGGTCAGGGTCTGGTGCACGGCCGTGGCCAGCTGGCGCTGCGAGGAGTCGAGGATCGGCTCCAGCTCGTTCTTGACCAGGGCACGGAGGCTCGCGTCGCTCTGGAACCAGCTGTCGAGGGCGTCGGAGATCTCGGCGGCGCTACTCTCGGTGATTCCCACCGACTCGCGCTCGCCCACGGCGAGCAGCTCGCTCTTGAGCCCGCCGAGGGACTCGGTCCAGTCGAAGGAGGCCAGCCGATCGATCGCGTCGAGGCGCGCCCGACACTCCGCCTGCTCGTCCTCGAGGCCGGAGACGTCGTCGGTCAGCCTCGCCACCGCGGGGTGCCCGATGGTGCTCTCGGCGTCGTTCAGGAGCCCGAGCGCCCGCCGCAGGCTGTCGCCGAGGAAGGCGACCAGGTAGTCGGTGCTGTTGAGGTAGTCCGACAGGTCGTTCATGAACAGGTCGAAGTCCGCCTGGCCGGAGTTCACGAAGCGGCCGTCGGCCACCTCCTGGCTCGTGTGCTCCTCTTCCGCGGCGACCTTGCCCGAGAGGCGGCGCGCCGCGGCGTTCATCAGGTCGACCGGGTAGATGCGCAGGCGGCCCTCGTCGGCGGCGTTCTTCAGCGGTGCGCTCATCACCAGGTTCTCGAACGCCTCGACCACGCGGATCGGATCGTCGCTCTCCAGGCTCGGCGCGAGGGTCCCGTCGGGCATCACGTCCTTCTTGGTGCCGTCGAGGTTGACCACCAGGAAGATCCGGCTGAACAGGTCGAGCAGCTCGGTGAACTCCTCGAAGACCTGCTCGAGGAAGAGGTTGTCGGTCTTGACCACGAAGATCGCGCACGCGGCGGCGTTGCGGAACTCCTTGGTCATCCGGTCGTAGCCGAACTTCATCCGGCTGTAGAGGCCGGGGGTGTCGACCAGCACCGAGGCGGACTGGGCGAGCTCGCCGGCGGGCACGCGGACGTCGATGCGCCGGATCGCCTCGTCGAAGTGGTAGGCGGGATCGAACTCCTCGCCGTCCGCCTCCGCCTTGCGGATCCGGTCGGCGAGCTCGGTGTGCGCCCGGGCGACCTGCATCCGCAGCGCGGCTGGGTCGTGCAACGTCTCCTGTTCGGAATTGTAGCGGGTGATGGTGAACTCCCGCTTCTGGGAGTCGGAGACGTAGACCATGCAGGGGTAGGCGGGCAGGCTGGTGACCTCGCTGACGTACGCGGCGCTCATCGCGTTCATCAGGGTCGACTTGCCGCTCTTCAGCGGGCCGAAGATCAGGACGTAGGCCTGCTGCCCGGCGACCTTGTCGGCGAGCACGGCGAACTGGTCGGAGACCTCCAGCAGGCCGGGCAGGAGGTCCCTCGAGTGCCTCCGATCGGGGTGTTCGGCGAGGGTCTCGGCGGAGCGGCGCAGCGGCTCGAGCAGGGGGCGGACCGAGGAATCGAACTCCTCACAGAACTGGCTCAGCAGGGTTCTCATCGGCGACATTCATTGACAAGGCCTTGGGAGTGATCTGGAGCGACGAAGACCCCGCCAGACACACGACCCGTCCCGCCTGGCGCCCTTCAGACCTGCCGGTGGAGAACGCGCGCGGGGCGTCTCTCGAGTGCCCTCGTCGTCCAGGCTCGAAGGTAATTCTCGCGAGGGCCGGAAGCCAGCCGATTCCCGCAGAAGGACGGGCTTTACGAAGGGCTCGTCCGCCTCAATCGAGCGGCGCGAGCTCCAGCTCCAGCACGGCGTAGCCGTCGAGCTCGAAGTGCTCGACGAGGATCTCCACGGGCTCCGATGCGGAGGAAGGAACGCGGAATTCCCCTCGGTCCTCGGTGGGCGGGTGCCACGTCCAGTTCTCGATCACCGTCTCGCCGTTCACCACGACGCGCACGCCGTCGTCGCTGCGGGTGCGCACGCTCCAGCGGCCGGGGGCGAGCTCGACCCGGGTCCTCGCGATCGTGCCGAAGTGGTCGGCGGGTAGCCCGGCCGCGGTGACCTCGGGGGAGTACGCGGGAGCGCCCATCGCGAAAGGAAGTCGCAAGGCGTTCGTGCGACTCGTCACCCCTCCCTCCGCCTGCGCGCGCCACCCCGGGAGGTCCTCGCGCGGGTCGATCTTCGAGGCGAAGGAGGTGACCTCCCAGGGTATCCGCTCGAGGGTGCCCTCGACGCTGCGCTCGCCCACCCGCAGGCGGTACGGGACGAGGCCCTCCCGCTCCGTGGAGACGACGAGCGTCCGGACCCCCTTCGCGGCACCGCCGGCGCGACCGAGGCTGACGCCCTCGCCCTCGAGCGCCACCGCGACGTCCGCGGGGAAGTTGTGCAGCTCGTAGCGGTGCCGGGCCGGGTCGCGGGAGACCTTCCGGAGCAGCGGCGAGACGTGGTCCCAGGGACCCCACTCGTCGATGATGATCTGGTCACGCCCCTTCAGCTGCTTTCGCGCGCCGGTCGGCCGGGTCTCGCCGGCGGGGGGCACGTCCTCGGTGGAGTGGGCGAAGCGGCGCGGCGAGACCTCCTCCAGCTGTCCCGGCGGCTCCTCGTCGACCTCCCGGACCACCTCCTTCATCACGTTGCCGCCGACCCGGACGGGCTCGCAGGCGCGCAGGTGCAGCGCCACCTCGTCCTGCAGGAAGAGGTTGCCGAGGATCTGGTTCTCCGAGCACTCGACCCCGTTGGCGATCGCCCACGGCTTCTGCGCGAAGTGCTCGTCGGGATCCCACCAGAGGTGCACTCCGCAGCGGTTCTGGACGAACTGGTTCGACTCGATGCGGTTCTTCTTCGAGTGCTCGATGTTGATGCCGCCTCGTTCCAGACCGTAGCCCGCGTCCCCGTTCTTCTCGAAGAGGTTGTCGAGGATCACCGTCTCCTGCGAATAGCCCCCCCAGATCCCGCAGATCGCGTTGCCGACGAAGTGGTTGCCGGTGATCAGGTTTCCGAAGCTGAAGGTCATCTCCAGGCCGTGCGCGGCGGCGTAGGAGAGGTCGTTACGCGTGAACAGGTTGTCGTTGTTGCCACGGCGCGTGCAGTCGAAGTCCTCGGGCAGGCCATCGGTCTCGCCGAGTGCCTCGCGGCCGGCGAAACCGAAGATCCCGTCGCCGCCGTGGGTGGCGGAGTTCTCGATGAAGACGTTTCGCGAGCACTGTTCGAAGATCAGGATCCCCGCCGAGTCCTGGCCGCGGTTGTAGACCCCGTGGCTGTAGCCGCGGATGCAGAAGTCGAACGCGTTGCGCGAGACGAGGTTCTCGCTGGAGCGCCAGAGCCCGAGGCCCCACCCCGACAGGAAGGAGAAGTCGTTGTCGTAGATCTGTCCGTCGCTGACCCTGTCGAGCAGGAGTCCGTTCTGCACCCGCCGCGCGCGGCAGCGGGCCACCTCGATGCCGTCCGAGTCCTCCACGTAGATCCCCGCGCCGTAGCGGTCGAGCCACTCGTTCTCGTCGTTGTAGTGCGGGGAGAGCCAGTCCTGGCCGTCGTCGCAGACCTCGGGGGTCGAGTGCAGCCGCTGGCGGAAGTTGTCGGAGACGTCCGTGTCCAGGATCTTCAAGCCGCTCGAAGCCGTGGCGTGGATCCCCGCGTTGAAGCCGCGCACCACGGCGCCCTCGATGCGGACGTTCTTCGCGCCGTCGATGCGGATGCCCGTGCCCGTGAGCCGGTCCCAGGGCGTGTCCGCGGGCGCGCCGGCGAGGACGGAGCCCTTGGCGAAGACAACGCGGATCCCCTCGCCCTCGATCTTCAATACGCCGTCGCCGGCCAGGTCGGCGATCACCGTGCCTTCGGGCACGACCACGCGGACCGACGAGGTGACGACGGTGTCGTCCTCGGTGAGTCGCAGCTCGGGAAGGGCGTCCTGCGGAGCGGACCCAGCCGCCAGCAAGAGGAGGATCGGGTAGCTACTTGCCGTCATCGATGTATCCCAGCTTCTTCAGCTTCTGGAGCAGCACGGGGTCGAGGTCGATCGACTCCGCCTCGCCGTGCACGTCGGTGCCGCGCGCCTTGAACTCGTCGAGGAGCGCACCGAGGTCCGCGGCCACCTCCGGTCGGCGGGTCGGGGGCACCGGTCGCTGGTCGAGCCGGTCGCGGTTCAGGTTGAACAGGACCCGCTGCGAGGCGCCTTGCGGGTCGACGTGCTCGATCATCTTCCAGCCGCCCTTCATCACCGACCACAGCTCCTTCTCCTCGCCGCCGTGGCGGCTGAGGCGGTGCGCGAAGAGCGGCCGCTCCTCGAGGGTGGCCAGGAACGACTCGTCGCGCTCCCCCTCGCGCAGGAGGGGGGCGAGCGAGCGGCCGTTGCCCAGCGGCGGTTCCTCGATCCTCGCCAGCTCCGCGACGGTCGGCAGCACGTCGACCAGCCCGACGTTGGTCTCGACCCGCTGCGCGGGCACACCGAGGTCGGGTCCGTGGACCAGGAAGAGCACCTGGGTCAGCTCCCGGTAGAGCGTGAACCGGTGATCCCAGGCGCCGTGCTCGAGGAACTCCTCGCCGTGGTCGGAGACGACCGCGATCAGGGTATCGCGGCCGAGGTCGTAGTCCTCGTACAGCCGCCGCAGTACGGTGTCGAGGAGGGAGATCTCGCTCTGGTACGCGGAGACGAAGTTCGCGCGCTTGTCCTCGCTGGGCGTGAACCACGGCGCGTGCTCCTCGTACGGCCAGTGCACGTCGTTCAGGTGCAGGTAGAGGAAGAAGGGAACCGCGGCGTCGAGCGCCGGCTTCCACTCCCCGAGGCGAGCGAGCAGATCCCCCGCGGGCAGGTCGTCGAGGTGCTCGAAGTGATCGAAGCCGCGGTCGAAGCCGAGGGGCGGGGCGATGTTGAGGTTGGTGGCCAGGCCGAAGGTCGTGTAGCCCGCGTCGCGGAACACCTCGGGCATCGTGGCGCGGTCTCTCGGCATGGGCCGCAGCTCGAGGCTGTCCGCGGCTCCTCCCTCCTGCTGGAAGTGCGCGAAGAAGCCGAGCACCACGCCGTGCCGTGTCGGGTACAGGCCGGTGAAGAGCGAGGCGGTGGCCGGCGCGGTCCAGCTCGAGGTGGAGAAGGCGCGGTCGAACACCGTGCCCCGCGAGGCGAGCTCGGCGAGGAAGGGCGCGGTCTCTCGAGTCGCGCCTCCGAAACCGAGGTGGTCGGGGCGCAGCGTATCGATGGTGATCACGACCACGTTCGGTCGCGGGCCCTCGGGATCCTCTCCCCCCGAGCCACACGACGCGAGGAGGAGGAGGGAGAGGCAGAGGGGCGGGAGGAGGCGCATGGAGTGGAATCGAATCGGGCCGGCTCCGTCACTCCGGCCGGGCGGGGGCGGGGAAGTCGAGGATGCCGAGGGTCCGGGACAGGCCGAAGACCAGCTGGAGCTCGGGGGCGTCACTGGTCAGCCCCAGCCGCAGGCCGATGTCGAAGAGCGTGTACGAGTCCAGGAGGTACGACGTGCCGAGGAGCAATGTTAGCTCTTCCCGGTCCCGTTCGGGCGCCCAGACGAAGGCCACCTCGCCGAGGCCGGTGAGGCGCTGGTCGAATGGAGAGCGCGCCTGGATGGCGCCGGTGTGCTCGAGGTCGGTACCGGCGGCCTCGATCTCGCCGAGCAGGCCGAGCTGGTAGTACCCGGTGACGTCCGCGCCGCGGTAGGTCTGCGTCCCGTTGATCGACCCGAAGAAGTCCATCTCCCCGGTGCCGATCCCCTTGCTCGGCTTGGCGGTGGGCAGCTTGGTCTTCAGCTCGAAGCCGACCCCGGGGTAGTACATGTCGCGGTCGCGCAGCCGGTGGCGCAGGCCGACCCAGCTGTCGCCGAGGCCGCTGCCGTCGGGCAGCACCTCGTCGTGATCGACCATGCTGTAGGGAGACAGCCCGGCGAACACCTCGCTCCGCGGGCCGAGGCCGTACTTCAGGAAGGTCGGTGTGTCGACGCGATCCCCCGGATCGATCTGTGCTCCCGTCTCGATCTCCATGTGCTGCGCGGGCGTGGTCCGCGAGTCGCTGGAGATGAACGGGCGCTGGTTGTGCACCACGGCGTCGGCGCTGTCGCCGGGACCGATGCAGGCGCCGGCGAGGAGGAGGGGGAGGGGTGCGTAGAGGGCGTGGAACCGGCGATGGAGGGAGGCCATGGGGGAGAGGCTAGTCTCCCCGGGGGAAAAATCCACGACGAGCGCGGCGGGCCCCTCGCCACGGGGCGGGAGGTGCGCGATGATGCGTCCCGGGTGCGCGCGGCACCCGCTCCGACTCGATCTCTCCAGGGCCCCGACGATGCTCGAAATCCTGCTCAGCTGCCTCTTCCTGTCCGCCACTCGCGGCACCCCGGTCCCCGCCGGTCAGGACCCGTCGCCCCTCCGGCAAGTCTTCGTCGCGCGCGAGTGGCTGGTGATCGAGCCGGTCGATGCGCGTGGGCGGCGGCCGGTGCGACCCGACGCGGTGTTCGCGAAGCACCTGCTCGACCCCGACGCGCCGCCGCCGCGCGCGGACGAGGTGCTGGCGGGGGAGCGGGGGGAGCAGACGTGGGAGCGCCTCGAGGCCGACGAGAAGGGGAACGTAGGCGGCCGGCGGGGCTGGGGCTACACGGAGGTCGAATGGGAGCGTGACGAGATCCTGATCGCCGAGCTGCGCGGCGCGTGGACGCTGTTCGTCAACGGCGCGGGTTTCGCCGGCGACGCGTACCGCTACGGCTTCAAGGGCTTTCCGATCGAGCTGCGCGAGGGGAAGAACCACGTCTACGTGACCGGGATCCGAGGCGCGTTCCGGCTGCGCCTCTTCCGCCCCGGGCAGTCGCTGTTCCTGGGGGACTGGGACGTGACCAGGCCCGACCTCCTTCGGGGCACCGACGCGCCGAGGAGCTTCGAGTTCGCGTTGCCGGTCGTCAACGCGTCTGCCGAACCCCTCCGGCTGGTCCCGTCCGTTGGACATCCGTCGAGCGCGGACTTCTTCGGATTCCGACGGTTCCCATTCGAATTCACGCTGCCGCCGCTCTCGATCGCCAAGGCAACGCTTTCGCACAACTGGATCGAAGAGGACCTCGACGATCTCCATCTCGAGGTCCATCTGCGGGCGGAGGACGATCCCCGACTCACCGCGGCGAAGGCCGAGGTGACGTTCGGCTGCGTCTCCGCCGACCAGCCGCACCTGCGCACCTTCCGCTCGGCGATCGACGGTTCCCTGCAGGAGTACGGCCTGCGCCCCGCGACCGAGCTGCCGACCGACGAGAGACCGCACGGCGTGGTGATCTCCTGCCACGGCGCCGGCGTCGGCTGCCGCGGCCAGTCGAACGCCTACGGCGTCTACGAGGACCTCTGGATCGCCGTGCCGACCAACCGTCGCCCCTACGGCTTCGACTGGCAGGACTGGGGGCGCCTCGACGCGTACGAGGTGCTCGAGCGCGCGATGGCGATCTCCGGCGCCGGCGAGGACCGCGTCTACCTCACCGGCCACTCGATGGGGGGGCACGGCGCGTGGTCGATCGCGGCCAACGACCCCGACCGCTGGGCGGCGGTCGCGCCGAGCGCGGGGTGGGCGAGCTTCGACACCTACGGCGGGCGTCCCGAGGGCGAGCTCGCCAGTTACTGGCACGCCGCGGACGGTACCTCGCTCACCTTCACGCTGATCGACAATCTCGCACAGCTGCCGACGTTCGTGCTGCACGGCGAGAAGGACGACAACGTGCCGCCGACGGAGGCGCGCGCGATGATCGCGGCGCTGGAGAAGGCCGGAGCGAAGCCCGCGTCGCACTTCGAGCCGGGCAAGGGGCACTGGTGGGACGCGGGCCAGGGCCCGGGAGCGGACTGCCTCACCTGGCCGGGGATCTTCGAGCTGTTCACGGAGAGCCGGCGGGAATCGGCGCCGCACGAGGTGCGCTTCACCTCGATCGACCCCGTCGTGGATTCCGAGCACCACTTCGTCCAGGTCTACCAGCCGCTCGAGTACGGCACGCCCATCTCCGTCACCGCGAGCTTCGACGTCGAGACGAGGACGCTCACCCTCGAGACCGAGAACGTGCGCGCGCTGAGCCTCGGCCAGCCGGGGGAGGTCGCCGCGGAGAAGGTCTCCCTCGACGAGACGGTGCACGCCTGGGAGCATCTGGATGAGCGGCTCCACCTCGCGAAGATCGACGGGGAGTGGCAACCGACCTGGCTGCACCCCCCGCTCGAGTGGAAGGGCCCTCACCGCAGCGGTCCCTTCAAGCGCGCCTTCGACCGCCGCTTCCTCCTCGTCTACGGCACCGCCGGCGACGAACGAACAGACCGCGAGCTCCTCGAGCGCGCTCGCCACGACGGCGCCGAGTGGCTCTATCGCGCCAACGGCTCACCGCCGGTGATCAGCGACGAGGACTTCCTCGGCGCCTCGCCCGAGAAGGTGGCCGGGCGCAACGTGATCCTCTACGGCAACCGGGACACCAACCGCGCCTGGAAGCAGGTCCTGCCCGAGGACGCCCCGGTGCGCGCGGGGCTGGGGTGGATCGAGATCGGCGAGCGGCGCTGGGAAGGCGACGACCTCTCCTGCCTCTTCGTCTACCCGCGAAAGGGGTCCAGCGAGTGCCTGGTGGGAGCCTTCGCCGACAGCGGCGTGCGCGGCGCGCGCCTCGGCTACACCTCCGGCAAGTTCGTCTCCGGGGTGGGCATTCCCGACCTCCTGCTCTGCGACTCGAGCGTCCTCGCGGAGGGCGACGGCGGCGTGCTCGCGGCGGGGTGGTTCGATCACCGGTGGTCGTGGAACGGCGGCTTCGTCGAACGTGGAAGCGAGGCGAGGGGGGAACGAGACGAAGAAGAAAAGTAGTGAGCGAATGGGGGGAACGCCCCGGTGAAACGAGTCTCGAACTCCCTACGATGCCTCGTGCGGTCCCCGGTTGTAGAGCAAAGGAATGGAAGTGATGAGTAGCGGTCAGAGAGTCGTCGTCGTCGGAGCCACGGCCTGCGGTCCGAAGACGGCGTGTCGGTTGAAGCGGGTCCTGCCCTCGGCGGAGATCACCGTGCTGGAGAAGGGACAGGACATCTCCTACGGCGCCTGCGGGATGCCCTACTTCATCGCCGGCGCTCCCGAGCGCATCGACGCCCTCTCCGAGACACCGATCGGCGTGAAGCGCACGCCCGCCTTCTTCCAGAAGGTCAAGGGCGTCGAGATCCGGACCGGGGCGAGGTCCTCGCCATCGATCGCGAGCGGCGCCAGGTGGAGGTGAGCGACCACGCCGGCGGGACGACCGACCGGGTTCCCTACGACAAGCTCGTCCTGGCCACCGGCGGGCTCCCCGTGCGCCCGCCACTCCCCGGGATCGACGCCGAGGGCGTGCAGTGCTTCCACGACCTGCGCGACGCGGCGAAGCTGGACGAGCTCCTCGCGAAGGACCCGATCGAGCGGGCGGTGGTCGTCGGCGCGGGACTGATCGGGATCGAGATGACCGAGGCGCTGACCCGGCGGGGAGTCGAGGTCACGGTGGTCGAGAAGGAGGACTGGGTGCTGCCCACGCAGCTCGACGAGGCGCTCGGCCACCTCGCCGGCAAGCACCTCGTCGCCAAGGGCGTGAAGCTGGTCTGCGGCGCCGCGGTCGAGCGCTTCGCCGCCGACGAGAGCGGCCGGCTGACGGCGGTCGAGGCCGGCGGCGAGAGCTACCCCGCCGAGCTCGCCGTGCTCGGCATCGGCGTGCGCGCGAACGACCCGCCTCGCCGAGGAGGCGGGGCTGGCCGTCGACCCCCGCGGCGGGATCGCGGTCGATCGCTTCGGTCGCACGTCCGACCCCGAGATCTACGCCGGCGGCGACTGCGTCATCTCCCCGAGCGCCCACCCGGCGATGGAGGAGCCGTGCTACGCGCCGCAGGGTAGCACCGCCAACAAGCAGGGACGGGTGATCGCCGACCACATCGCCGGGCTGACGACGCCCTTCCCCGGCGTGCTGCGGACGACGATCTGTCGCGCCTTCGATTTCACCCTGGCGCGCACCGGCTTCGGCGAGGAGGAGGCGCGCGAGCGCGGCTTCCAGGTGGAGACGGTGATCTGCGCCTCTCCCGACCGGCCCCACTTCATGGGCACCGCCGCGCCGATCACCATCAAGCTCGTCGTCGAGCGAGCCACGCGCCGCCTGCTGGGCGGCCAGATCGTCGGCCCCGGCGACGCCGCCCGGCGGATCGACGTGCTCGCCACGGCGATCACCCTCGACGCGACCCTCGACCAGCTCGCGCATCTCGACCTCGCCTACGCGCCTCCGTACTCGCCCCCGGTCGATCCCCTCCTGACCGCCGCCCACGTGCTGCAGAACAAGCTCGACGGCGTGGCCCGCGGGGTCTCGCCGGTCGAGGCGCTGCGCAAGCTGCAGAGCGGCGAGGCGCTCGCCGTCGACGTCCGCAGCCCGGAGGAGTACGAGGAGGTCCGGCTCCCCTTCGAGGTCGTGCACATCCCGCTCGGAGCGCTGCGCGAGAAGGGGAGCTCCCTGCCGACTGATCGCGAGCTCTTCGCCTTCTGCAAGGTCAGCCTCCGCGGCTACGAGGCGCAGCGGATCCTCGAGGGACTCGGCTACGAGAAGGTCTCCTTCATCGAGGGAGGGATCGTCGGCTGGCCTTACCTGCTCGATACGGGGACCTGACCGGGAGGCGCGGCGAGGCCCCCGGCCTGGGAGAAAGCGGCGCGGGGGCGTAACCTCTGGGGGCCCGGGGGTTCCGGACGGAGCCCTCCCGCCCCCGTGACGATGAGACGAAACGCTCGCCCGCCCGCCGTGCTGCTCCTGCTCCTGCTCGCGCTCCAGGTCTCCGGCGATCTGTCGGCCGCTCTCGGCCAGCGCTCCACCCGTCGGGAGACCGCCGCGAACCTCCTGCGCAACGGCGACTTCGCCAACGGAGCGCGGGGGTGGTTCGTCGCCGGTGGCCGGGCGGTGCCCACGCGCCCCGGCACGGGTTCGGTCCGCGTCGAGACGCGAGGCGGACCCGATCGCAGCCCCTGCCTGCGCCTCGACGCCCGCGGCCTGACCCACCAGGTGCGCGCGAGCTGCACCCCATTCCGCTTCCACGCGGGGCGCCGCTACCGGGTCTCCTTCCGTGCCCGCGTCCTCGGCGACGAGGTGGTGCGCTTCGCCGCGACCCTCGAGTGGCTCGCCGGGCGGGAGCCGACCGGCAGCTCCGCCCTCGGCAACATCGTGGTCCGCACCGGCGACTGGGCACGCTACGGCTACGACGTCACCGTGCCGGACGGGGTCGAGCGAGGACAGCTGACCTTCACCATCCCGACCGGTCGCGCGGGGCTCCTCGACGACGTCTCCGTGGCCGAGCTGATCGACCACCTGGAGATCACGAGCTACTCGCCCTCCTCGGCGGTGCTCTCCACCGGAGAAGAGGGTCAGCTGGTCTGCATCCTGGTCAACGCGGGCTCGACGACCATCCCCTCGGTCGCGGGGGAGGCCGGCCTCGAAGGGGCGCTGGAGAAGATCGAGGTCGGCGACCTCGACCCGGGCGAGGTGCACACGGTGGTCGTCGACCTGCCGCCGCTCGCCGCCGGGGTCTTCCCCGCGCGGGCGCGATTCCAGGGGCGGCTCGGCGCGCCGGTCCTCGCCTCGACCAACGTGCTGGTCCACGATCCAGAGGCTCCGGGGGAACTGTTCCTCGAGAGTGGCGACGCGCGCCTCGCTTTTCGTCGAGTGAACGAGGACTACGGCGTCGTCGAGCTCTCGGTCCGAGAGGAGGACTCCTGGCGGACCGTCGGCGTGATGCCCGGGCTCGGCCGGGTGCGCCTCTCCACCGACACCATCGACGGCGTGTTGATCGGTGAGGTGCGCGAGGAGCGGGGAGAGATTCGGGGTCGCGCCGAGCACCACGGCCTCGTCTTCGACTTCACCTGGAAGAGCGCCGGCGAGGGCTGGTTCGCGCTCGAGGTCGAAGCGCAGGCGCGGCGCAGCGTCGACCTCGCCGCGCTGTACTTTCCCGAGGTGCACGCCGGGTGGGGCGCGAACGGGTCGCTCAAGGACTCCGCCGTCTTCGGCGGCCTCGAGCTGCTCGACGGGACGCAGGACTCCTCGGGACTCGACGCGGCGAACGAGGAGGTGGCGCCCCGCTTCGTGCCGCACCCGCTGGAGGTGACCATCCCGGTGATGAGCGTCGAGGAGGGGGGACTGGCCATCGGCCTCTCCTGGGACCCGCTGCAGCGCTGGGACGGACGGCGCACGAAACCCTCGGCCCTGTTCGCCTCGCCCAATCGCTGGACCGATCAGGACGACCACCTGCTGGCGCTGTTCCTCCCCTCGATCCCCGAGTACGTCGACCCGGGTCGCGATCGCGCCAGCCGGCCCTGTTCTCTCCACCGCGGTCAGAAGATCTCGCTGGAGGCGGAGCTCTTCCTCTTGCCCGCCCCCGGGGGCGCGATCGACACCCTCGCCGCCTGGTACCTGCGCCACGGAGCTCCGGAGCCGGCGCAGCGGTACACTCGCTGGGAAGGGGCCGCGCGCGTGGCCGCCGGCGCGATGCTCAGCCGCTGGGACGAGGGGGCGGCGGGCTGGCCCTACCGGGGGGAGGGCGAACCGGAGTTCTACCACGAAGTCGCGCTGAGCCTCTTCCTCTTCGCCCTGCACGAGGGGGGCTCGATTGGCAAGCGGGCGCTCGCGCAGCTGGAGAAGGCGGTGAAGCGCCTGGAAGAGCGGGACGCGGTGAACCGGCTGGACCTCGCGCTCGCCCTGCACCTCGGGCACGTGCCGGAGAACCTCGAGAAGCTCGGCGCCGCGCTCGCCGAGGTTCGCCGGCAGAATCGCGACGGGTCCTTCGGCTACCGCCCCGACGAGCACATCCAGCACGACCCGACCCTCGGCGAGGCGGGGCAGGTGGCGCTGGGAATCTGCGATGACAGCCTCCGGAAGGTGCTCGAGTACGCCACCGTCACGGGGAATCCGACCGCCTGGCGGGCCGCGCTGAGAGGGCTGGAGTTCACCGAGTCGCTGGCCGTGCCCGCCGGCTCGCAGACGTGGGAGGTGCCGATCCTCGCCCCCGATCTGCTCGCCGCCCAGCAAGGGATCGATCTGCAACTCGCCGCCTTCCGGATGACCGGCGACGAGCGCCACCTCGAGGAGGCGAAGCGCTGGGCGAAGTGCGGGCTCGCGTTCATCTCGACCTGGGAGGACCCCGAGCGCCCCGCGCAGCTGTACGCCTCGACGGCGGTCTTCGGCGCGAGCTGGTACACCATCACCTGGTGGGGGATGCCGGTGCAGTGGATCGGTCTCGTCTACGGAGGCGCTCTGCTCCGGCTGGCCCCGCACGATCCCGGATTCCCCTGGGAGACGATCGCCCGGGGGCTCTACGCCTCGTGCCTGCATCAGCAGAAGCTGGCCGATGACCCCTTGCTCGAGAAACCCTACGCGGGCTGCTACGCCGACTACTACCGCCTCCACGACGGCCTCCTCAAGGGCGTCTGGCTCGCTCCCTGGACGATCCTGCGCGAGATGAACACCCTCGCCGGTCGTCGCGCCACGGACCACGCTCGGGTCGGCGGGGGGACCGGGCGCGGGCTGACCACCGCGGCCCGGATCGAGGCGCTGACCCTCGAAGAGACCGCGCCGGGGACGGGCACGGTGACCGCGCGGCTCACCTACCCCTCCGGGCGCACCTGTCACAGTCTCTTCGGCCCGATGGCCGCCCCGTCGGCGATCTTCGTCGGCCGCCGGGAGCTGAAGCGGGTGAACAACCTCGAGGGAGTGCGGGAGGGGTGGTGGTACGACGAGGAGACGGCGCTGGCGGTGATCAAGCACCGCTTCGGCAGCGGCGCCCTCGTCCTGCGAATCGAGGGGGTTTCCTCGCGGGTCGGCGGACGGAGGTGAGTAGAGGGGCTATCCTCTCCGACGATGGAAGGAAGGAAGGAGGAGCGCGGCGAAGTCGAGGGCCCGGCCCTGACCGTTCGCGTCGGACGGGGAGCACGCTCGGTCACCGAGGGGTACGCGGTCTCGGTCCGGCCGGTCGACGTCGATTATCTCCGGCTACGACTGTTCGTGGAGCTGGCCTGATCGCATGTCCTCGATCCGCCCCCTCACCCGCGCAGAGGTCCGCGAGTTCGACCGCCTCGCCATCGAGTTTCTCGGCATCCCCGGCGTCGTCCTGATGGAGAACGCGGGGCGCGGCGCCGCCGAGTCGATCCTGCGAGGCGGCCGCGAGGGCCGTCTCGGCTCCTTCACCGCCGATCAGGGCCAGACCGTGGCCATCCTGTGCGGCGGCGGGAACAACGGCGGCGACGGCTACGTGGTCGCGCGGCACCTGCACGAAGCCGGGCTGCACGTCGTCCTCTGTGAAGCCGCCGATCCGGGAAGCCTCACCCCCGACGCGGCCACCTTCCGGGCGGTGACCGCGGCGATGGGGCTGCCGCACCACCCGGTCCGGCCGGACCACGCCTTCGAGTCGATCGAGGAGCTCGCGGACGCCTCCCTCCTCGTCGACGGGCTCCTGGGCACCGGTTTCCGAGGTGCCCTGCGCGACCCTGCGGCCGCCCTCCTCACCAGCGCGGCCATCCTCGTCGGGCCCCGGAATACCCCCGTCGTCGCCCTCGACGTGCCCTCCGGCCTCGACGTCGACACCGGCGAGGCGGACCCCCGCACCCTTCCGGCCCTCCGCACGCTGACCTTCGCGGCGCCCAAGATCGGCTTCGACACCCCCTCGGCGCGCCAGTTGACCGGGGTTGTCGAGGTGATCTCGATCGGGGCCCCGACCCGATTCCTGGAGAAGATCCTCCGCGGCCCGGCGTAGGCTCGCCAGCCGATCCCCATTCCGCCCCCCTGCTCCCGAAGGAGACCTGGACGATGAGCACCGAGTTCGAGACCGACCCCGACACCCCCTCTTCCCCCTCTCGCAACTGGGCGATGGGCGCGCACCTGGCTGGACTGGTGGCCGGCTACGTGGTCCCCTTGGGGGGCATCCTGGCTCCGATGGTGATCTGGATGGTCAAGCGAGACGAGGACGAGTTCGTCGGGGACCAGGCCCTGGAGGCGATGAACTTCCAGATCACCATGACCCTGGCGGCGCTGATCTCGATCCCCCTGATGTTCGTCGTGGTCGGCTTCCTGACCCTGGCCGCGGTGATCGTCCTGAACGTCGTGCTGTCGATAATAGCGGCCATCGCCGCCACCGAGGGGCGCCGCTACCGGTACCCCTGGACCCTCCGGCTGGTCTCTCCGTCCTCCTGAGCCGCACCCTCTCCAGCGCCCGAGGAGCCCGATCTCCGGATTTCGGGAGCCGGGACCGGCCTTTCGCTCCCCTCGGGGTAGGATTCTGCATATCGCAGCGTCTCACCCTCCATCCCCCCGGAACGACTATCTCCAATCAGGGCGAAACCCCCGGGGGGTGCACCGGTAGGCGCGGTGTCATCTCAATTCAGGGTTAGGCCTGGGGCGCTAGCTGGGCACTAACTTCCTCCTATCTGCGAATTCCACCGAGAACCTGCCAATTCAGGAGACAGCAATGCTTCGGACCTCTCTCACTGCGACCGCCGTCGCGATCCTCGGCGCCAGCACCTTCGCTCAGAACACGGCCAAGATCCTGCCCGTGCCGGGCGTCAAGGATGCGGGTACCTACCACGTCGCGACCGGAACCTGGACCCGGGGCCCTCAGTCCCTGGCCACGGGCACCTACGACGTGATCTACGACAACACCTGCTCCGGCGCCTGGTACACCGGCCTCG
>CAZCAC010000141.1:0-21489 GCA_964496575.1 uncultured Planctomycetaceae bacterium
ACCGCACGCAAACCACGAATACTTATTGCGCGAATTTTCGCTTCAGGCCACTAGCATCCTCCGACACCGAGCTCCCGTGTTCCTCGGCAATCAGGGAGTCCAGGTCACGGCATACCCGTTCGAGGCGTTGAACTCGTCCACTCCTGGACCACACGGCGGGTTGAGAATGGTCCGATACCAGCACTGGTAGTACTTCGTGTCCCCCGCCGTGACGTTGCCGGCCAAGTAGGAGATGGTGTGGGCATACCCGGAAGTGTCGGAGTAGCCACTGGCGTTGGAGGTGCGTACGCCGAGGCGCTTCAGGACTCCACCGGCGCAGCGCAGGCCGGCTCCCCAGGCGACGCCGGGGGACAGGTCGTTGTCCGCCTGGAAGTACAGGCCGCTGTTGTCCGGCTCCAGGTTGGTGGTGGCCAGGACGAGCGTATCCGCGGTGACGCTCGCGACCCCGCTGCCCGTGAGCTGCGCACCCGAGGCGAAGACGCCGTTGTCACAGCCCGAGCCAGGGACACTCCCGTCGTTGTCGTTGTTGCACGGGCAGGGCGTTCCAATGCCAGGGTCGCCAAAACAGTAGGCGGTGCCGGGAGGCAGGTCGGTGATATCGGTGACGTAGGCGGAACCGGAGTCGTCGCCGTTGTCGTCGTCCCTGTACGCCCCCACCAGCGCCAGATCACCGGAGAGGGAGACGCTGCGGCCGAAGTTGTCATAGTCCGCCCCGTCCTGGGCGGTGAGCTTGTGGAGCTGTTGCCCGGTCGTGGCATCGAAGACGTACGCAGAGCCGGAGTTGCCTCCCTCGTCGTCATCCTGGTAGGCGCCGACCAGCACCCGGTCACCGGAGATGGAGACGGCTTTCCCGAAGAAGTCCATGTAGCTCGGATCCGCCGCGACGAGCTTGTGAAGCAGCTGCCCCGTGTAGGCATCGAAGAGGTACGCCGAACCGGCATTGCCGTTGCCGTCGTCATCCTGGGGAGAACCCACCAGCGCCAGACCGCCGGAGATGGAGACGGCAAAGCCGAAGTGGTCCCCCGTCGCCCCGTCGGGCGCGGTGAGCTTGTGGAGCTGTTGCCCGGTAACGGCGTTGAAGATGTAGGCGGACCCGGATTTGGCGTTGTCGTCGTCGTCCTGTTTTGACCCCACCAGCGCTAGATCTCCGGAGATGGAGACGCTGCAGCCGAAATCGTCCCCGATCGCCCCATCGAGTGGGAGAAGTTTCAGATGCTCCAGCCCCGTGGATGCACCGAAGAGGTAGGCGGAACCAGACTGGTGGCCGTTGTCGTCGTCCCAGTTGGCCCCCACCAGCACCACGTCATCGGAGATGGAGACGCTGTTGCCGAACTGGTCTCCGGCCGCCCCGTCCGCAGGCAGGAGCTTGCGGATTTTCACTCCCGTGGAGGCGGAGAAGATGTAGACAGCACCGGAATGGGCACCGTTGTCGGCGGCCCAGTGAGCCCCCCCCACCGCCAGAGTACTGGAGAGGGAGACGCTGCGGCCGAACCGCAAACCGTAGTTTCCATCCAGGGGCATGAGCTTGAACTGCTGCACTCCCGTGGTCGCGTCGAAGATGTAGGCGGAACCGGAGTAGGCGCCATTGTCATCATCCTCGTAGGCCCCCACGAGCGCGCGCCCGGAGTGTACCGAGACGGCAAAACCGAACTTGTCATCGGCCGTCCCATCCTGCGCGAGGAGCTTGACCTGCCCTGGGGTCGGCGTGCTCCCGAATGCAACAGGGGCTGCCGCCGCGAACAGCAGCAGGGCGTAACGTGCGAAGATCCCTTGGATGGTTTTCATCGCTCTCGTTCCTCCTCGTTCTCAGATCGGTCGCGAGCGCCTCTCGAGCACGGACGACCCCTCGGCGTTGCGCCGTCCCTGGACCCTCTCTCCAAGGCGATACGACGTGGAACGAGAGTAGCACAATATGGCGAGCTGGATATCTTTTGCCGCCTTCCGGGCCAGTGACCGGACAGTCTCCACCACTCGCGTGCAATGACCGCCGGAGAGGCTCAGCACGCTCAGGGGATGGCAACCGCCTGGGCCTGGGACACTCTGAGCGGGTCACCCGGAACGGTATTCACCCCGTTGTGGCTCGGTACCGGGCCCCCAATCCGCTGATGCCCAGGCGAGGGATCGAGAGTCGGAAAGCCAGCCTCATCTGGAGAGGCCGGTATCCTCTGCCGCTCACGAACCAATCGCCTACACCGACGTCCGATTCACCCCGATCGATGCGTACCCTGGCCGGGGGGGAGCGAAATCCATATCCTCCTCGCCCGCGATTCACCGCTCCGGGTCTCCCGACTCGGGGCTCGCCTTTCCTTCGCGCCCCTCATTGCCCCGCTGAACCGCTGCCGATGTCTCAGTCCATCCCTCTCCAGAAGATCCACCACGTCGAGTTCGTGGTCGGGAACGCCAAGCAAGCCGCCTACTACTACCGCAAGGCCTTCGGCTTCAGCCAGATCGCCTACCTCGGCCCGGAGACCGGCTTCACCGATCGGGCCTCCTACGCTCTCGAGCAAGGGCGGATCCGGCTGGTGATGACCACCCCGCTCCAGCCCGATCACCCCTACAGCGACCACATCAAGCAGCACGGCGACGGAGTGCGCGACATCGCGTTCCAGGTCGAGGACGTCGATGCGACCTTCGCCGAGGTGGTGAAGCGGGGAGCGAAACCCGCGATCGAGCCCCGCACCCTGAAGGACGCCGGCGGCGAGGTCCGCCACGCCGCGGTTCACACCTACGGCGATACGCTGCACTCCTTCTACTCCACGGCGAGCTACGACGGACCGTTTCTCCCCGGCTTCCGCCCCGACCGCAAGACGGAGAGCGGTGTCGGCCTCGAGATCATCGATCACATCGTCGGCAACGTCGAGGATCGGAAGATGAACGAGTGGGTCGACTGGTACGACAAGACCCTCGGCTTCGAGCCTTTCGTCTCCTTCGACGACAAGGACATCTCGACCGAGTTCACCTCGCTGCGCAGCACCGTCGTCGCCAGCGAGAACCGCAAGATCAAGTTCCCGATCAACGAACCCGCCGACGGCCGGAAGAAGAGCCAGATCCAGGAGTACGTCGAGTTCTACCACGGCGCCGGCGTCCAGCACCTCGCCCTCTACACCGCCGACATCGTGCAGACGATCGCCCAGCTGCGCGAGCGCGGCGTCGAGTTCCTGCACGTGCCCGACACCTACTACGAGGACGTCTGGGACCGCGTCGGGGAGATCAAGGAAGACCGCGAGGCGATCAAGCAGGCCAACATCCTGGTGGACCGCGACGAGGACGGGTACCTCCTGCAGCTCTTCACCCAGCCGGTCGAGGACCGCCCGACCCTGTTCTTCGAGATCATCCAGCGTCGCGGGGCACAGAGCTTCGGCAAGGGCAACTTCAAGGCCCTCTTCGAGTCGATCGAACGCGCTCAGGGCGAGCGCGGAAACCTGTAGCGGAGAAGCGGCACATGCCCATCTACCATTCGCTCGGCGAGGTTCCGCCGAAGCGCCATTGCGTCGTCGAGAAGCCCGGCGGAGGGCTCTACTACGAGCACCTGATCGGAAACCTCGGCTTCCAGGGGTGTTCTTCGCTGCTCTACTCGCACCACCGGCCGACGCGCGTGCTGCGGACCAGCATGCGCGAGAAGATGCCCTGGGAGAGCGACCCCGACCCAACGCTGCGGATGCGGCATTTCCGGACGCATAAGCTCTCGCCTCCGGGGCCGAGTCCCGTGCTCGATCGCACGCCGGTACTCTACAACGAGGACCTGGCGATCTCGATCGTGCAGCCGTCGGCCGACGACGACTTCTTCTACCGCAACGCGATGGGCGACGAGATCGTCTTCGTCACCGAGGGCGGGGGCGTGCTCGAGTCACAGATGGGCGAGCTGCCCTTCCGCGCCGGTGACTACCTGGTCATCCCGCGCGGCATCTTCCACCGCTACCGCCTCGACGGGCCGCAGATCCACCTGGTGGTCGAGAGCCGCGGGCACGTGCGCACGCCGAAGCGCTACCGCAACGAGCACGGGCAGCTCCTGGAGCACAGCCCCTACTGCGAGCGCGACATCCGCCGGCCGAGCGCGCTGCCGGTGTACGACGAGGAAGGCGAGTTCACCGTCGTCATCAAGAAGAACAACGCGCTGCACGACGTGGTGCTCGACCGCCACCCGCTCGACGTCGTCGGCTGGGATGGCTACTACTACCCGTGGGCGATCAGCATCCACGACTTCGAGCCGATCGTCGGACGCGTTCACCAACCGCCGCCGGTGCACCAGACCTTCGAGGGAGACGGCTTCGTCATCTGCTCCTTCGTGCCGCGGCTGTACGACTTCCACCCGCAGGCGATCCCCGCTCCGTACAACCACAGCAACGTGATGACGGACGAGGTGCTCTACTACGCCAACGACGAGTTCATGAGCCGCAAGGGGATCTCCTTCGGCTCGATCACCCTTCACCCCGACGGATTGCCGCACGGACCGCAGCCGGGCAAGATCGAGGAGTCGATCGGCGCGAAGGAGACGAACGAGCTGGCGGTGATGATCGACACCTTCAAACCGCTGCGAGTACGGCACACCGCGCTCGAGGTCGAGGACGAGGAGTACGGAAAGTCGTGGCTGGAGTAGCCGAGATCGACGAGGCGCTGCGCGCGCTAATCGAGGGGCTGATCGACTACGCCGGGCTCTTTCCGCCGGCGGGGCTGGAGATGGAACCGGCGGTGCGCAACTACCTCGAGTACATCGAGAGCGACGAGCGCTGGATGCTCGGGCGCTTCGTGGTGCCGGCGGGTCGCCGGGCAGAGCTCGAACAGGCACTGCCCACCCCCGGAACGCCGATCGACCTCTCGGTCCTCGCGCGGGCCGACCTCTTGCGCGACGATGCGGCAGCGCTGCCCGCCAGCTCCTTCGAGATCCGGCTCGGCGAGGAGTTGCTCGGCGGGGCGAAGGCCTCGACGATCGCCTCGTGGATCGACAACGCTCGCGCGGAGGTGCGGGAGGCGGGGCGTGGTGAGGCGTCACTCTACCTCGAGACTCCGCTTCCCGAGTCGATGCACACCGTCGTACGCGGGATCGCCGCCGCGGGTTCGGGCTCGGTGGGTTTCAAGATCCGTACCGGCGGCCTCGAGCCGGAGGCGTTCCCGAGCTGCGAGCAGGTCGCCCGGACGGTGATCGCCTGTCGCGACGCGCGCGTCGCATTCAAGGCGACCGCTGGCCTCCATCACCCCGTCCGTCATCTCGACGAGAGAATCGGCGCGAAGATGCACGGTTTCCTGAATGTCTTCGGCGGGGCGACGCTCGCCCTGGAGCACGAGCTCGACGAGAGCGCGCTGGTGGAGGTCCTCGAGGACGAGGATCCCGCGAGCTGGCGCTTCGAGTCGGGCGAGCTCCGCTGGCGCGATCTCTCCGCCCCGGCCACCGCGGTGCGCCGCGCGCGCCGATCCCTGGCCACCTCCTACGGCAGCTGTTCATTCGACGAGCCGCGCGACGATTTGCGCGAGCTCGACCTGCTGCCGGCCCAACTCAGTTCCCGCCCGACCAACTGAACGATGAAGTCCTTCGTCCCCGTCGCCCCCGAGTCCCACTTCCCGATCCAGAACCTCCCCTACGGCGTCGGCCGCCCGCGCTCCGGTGGGGACGCGCGCGTCTTGACCGCGATCGGCGATCACGTGCTCGACCTGGCGGCGGTGCAGGAGGCGGGTCTCCTGCGCGATTGCGCGGGGCTGCCCGAGGGGACCTTCGCCCAGTCCAGCCTGAACCCCTTCATGGCGCTCGGACGACCTGTGTGGAGCGCCGTGCGTTCGAGGATCACGCAGCTCCTGTCCGAGGACGAGCCGGCGCTTCGCGGTGACGAGCCGCTGGTGAAGCAGGCGCTGGTTCCGGCCGCCGAGTTCGAGATGATGTTGCCGGCCGAGATCGGCGACTACACCGACTTCTACTCCTCGCGCGAGCACGCGACCAACGTCGGCACGATGTTCCGCGGCGCCGACAACGCGCTGATGCCGAACTGGCTGCACCTGCCGGTGGGCTACCACGGCCGCGCCAGCTCGATCGTCCTCAGCGGCACCGACCTTCGCCGCCCGCGCGGTCAGACCAAGGCGGACGACACGGACGCGCCGAGTTTCGGGCCTTCGCGCCTGGTCGACTTCGAGCTGGAGATGGGTTTCCTCGTCGGCCCGGGGACGGAGCTGGGCGCGACGATTCCGGTCGAACGGGCCGAGGAGCACATCTTCGGCATGGTGCTGGTCAACGACTGGAGCGCACGCGACATCCAGAAGTGGGAGTACGTGCCGCTCGGTCCCTTCCTGGCCAAGAACTTCGGTACTTCCGTCTCCCCCTGGGTGATCACGCTCGACGCCCTGGAGCCGTTCCGCCGGACAGGCCCGGCGCAGGACCCCGAGCCGCTCGATTACCTGCGCTCGCCAGAACCGGGCGCGTTCGACATCCAGCTCGAGGTCTCGATGCAGCCCGAGGGCGAGGCGGAGGCCACGAAGATCTGCACGAGCAACTTCAAGCACCTCTACTGGAGCATGGCGCAGCAGCTAGCGCACCACACGATCACCGGCTGCGACGTGCGCACCGGCGACCTGATGGCCTCGGGCACGATCAGCGGCCCGACCGAGGACAGCTACGGCAGCCTGCTCGAGCTCACCTGGCGCGGCACGAAGCCGCTGACCACCAAGGGCGGCGCCGAGCGCAAGTTCATCCAGGACGGCGATCGGGTGACGATGACCGGCTGGTGCCAGGGCGACGATTTCCGCGTGGGCTTCGGAGAGGTCACCGGCAAGATCCTGCCCGCCGGATAGCGGCACTGGCATCGTTCATTGGTCTTGGCGCTCCAGCGGTGGGCCCACCTTCCACCGGAGGAGGTCGACCGGTCGCCAGCGTCTGGTCGCGAGGCCCATCGCCATCGCAGGTGTCTTCCCTCCCCTTCTCGCCTCGGCGTTGGTCATTGGTCGCACGTAGTTCCGGTAGCAGTTCCAGACCCACAGGTGCACCTGCAGCTTCGCAAGGTCCTTGGAGGCGGCCCAGGTCTGTCGAACCAGTCTCGAGATTCCGTCGCGCAGCATCGCCAGCGTATGGTTGATCCGGAACAGCGGGTTGCGGGTGTCCCGCTTGCGCCTGGAGCTCACCGTGATGTGCTCGAGTCGCTCGCCGAACAGCCGTCTGAGGCACGAGCCGTAGCTCTTCTTCTCGTCGGTCGTGACCCGCACTGCCCCCGTCGAGACCACGTTCTTCTTCAGGACTCCGAAGGTCTGCTTTATCGCTCGTGTCGACCCGGATCGTCGTCGTCCCTCCGATGCCTGGATCCACTTCAGACGCTCCTCCTCCGCTGGTGTCCTGGAGCCTCTCGGGGCCAGCGGAGCACACTCGGTATGTACCACGAAGCCCGTGCGCCGGTCGATGAGCACCGGGACGGTGACCGGCTTGAGCTTGCGGTCTGCCTCGTAGGTCTCGAGCTCGTCCAGTGACCAGTCTCCCTGGAGGCCACCTCGACCGCGGGCCCGCCGCAATCTCTCCGCGTGGAACCGGGCGCAGTGATCCCCGAGCAGGGCCAGGCGCCGCTCGACCGTCTTGCGGGTGGTTTCGAGGGAGCGCCCGATCTGCCGCAGGGTGGTCTTGGCGACCAGGTGCTCGAAGACGCGGCCGGTGAGATGCAGCTTCTTGAGACGGTAGTCGAGCCGGAAGGTCTGGGTGGAGAAACGACGCCCGCAGCCCAGGCATTCGAAGCGCTGGACTCGCCGGCCATCGACCTTCCGCTGAAAGAAGCCGCGTCGTCGCCAGGGGAATGGTGCGCGCCGGTGATGAACGCAGTCGTCGTAGGGACAGTACTCGGGCTCGAAGGCCATGTCCGCACCTCCTCATGGACCTGGGCTGGGCGGGGGTCGATCCCGCGACAGGTCAATGACGGTCGGCTGAGGCGCTGGTCACGGACTTTGACGAAATGCGAGGCCAATCAAGGGGGCCAGTGCCGGCGCCCGGCGATGATCTTGAAGAGCGGGATCGCGGAGAACAGGGTCCCGACCGACTCCACCGCGAATCCCGAGTCCCGCATCAGGCGCTCGATCTGGTAGATGGTGAAGTAGTGATACGGGTTGAGCTCGTCGTCCTCGCTCTCGACCTCTTCCTGGGCCTTGTAGAGGGAGCGGAAGCCGGCGAAGAGGCGGCCCATCTTGTAGATCCAGTTCTCGGTCGGGCCACAGACGAGCAGGAGCCCGCCGGGAGCCATCACCTTCTTCAGCGTGTCGAGCTGGCTCCGGAGGTCCTCGAAGTGCTCGAGGACGTCGAGGGCGACGATCGTATCGAAGGGCCCGTCCACCGCTTCGAGGCACGCGTCGAAGCTCCCGTGGAGCTGGGCCCCGGCGAACCCCATCGGTTCGGCCAGGTCGCGGGCCGCCGCGATCCGCAGGTCCACGCCGTGCACCTCGTCGTGCGCGGTGTGGTCGAGGATCAGGGGCAACGACACGCCCACTCCGCACCCGAAGTCCATGACCCGGCCGAGTTGCTTCTGCCGCGACAGATAGGAAGCACAGAGGTAGATCCGGCGCCAGAAGAGCCAGGCGATCGCGCGATTCTTGTGCGCGTACGCGGGCACGGCGGACTCGACCAGGGATCCCTCCGGCGCCTGCTTTTCGTACTCGCGGGCGGCGTCTGACCAGCGCTGGCGGTACTCGGCGAAGCTGGCCTGGAGCGCTTCACTCCGGCCGGCGCTCGGTTCGATCAGGGTGGCGTTCGACACGGCGGCCTAGCTTGCCGCGGAGGTGCCGGAATGCAAGTTCGGTCCGGTCGATGTGCCCGGCGAGAATCACTCCCCGGGGCCCGGCACGCCCTTCACCCGATACAGCCGCGCCGTACCGACCTCGAGCTCGAGCTCCGTCGAACCCGCCAGGTACTCCGCGGTCGCCTCCGTCTTGGCCTCGCCGAGCAGGATGAAGTGGGTGACGCCGAATTCGGTCTGCGTCCGCTCGACCTCTTCTGCAGTCTTCGCTCGCCCCATCGCCAGGGCGTACTCGTGGCTGTGCCAGCTCCAGGTCAAGCTCGGCGCATCGAGGCCCGCGATGACGGGCCGCGTCAGGAAGGCCACGCGTGCGTCTCTGCCGTATTGATCGTTCAGGTGCTCTACGAGGGGCTTCTCGGGGTGCCCCCACTCCAGCTCCGGCGTGTCTCCCAGAAACAGCCCCACGACCGGGAGCTGGGCTCCTCCGTGACTCGCCGCGGGAGACATCTTCAAGTTGTAGGCGCTGGCCAGGAGCACACCCAGAACGACCAACCGGAACAGCCACCGATCCCTCTCGCGAAGCGCTCCGACGGCGACCGCCAGCGCGATCGAGAAGATCGGCAACGCCGGGTACAGGTAGCGCAGGTACGACATCTGCGAGAAAACCCCGCAGAAGGCGATCACCGCCGTGGCCAGCGCGATCCACCCCGCCGAGGCGGGCCTCCACGCGATGACCAGCACCGTCAGCGGGAGGAGCAACAGACCCTGGAATCCAAAGGCGCCCGGCGTCGCTTCGAGAAACAGCTCCGACTCGAAGGTCAGGGAGTAGAGCGTCCGCCAGGAGAGGGATTCGTTGAAGGCGGGGAAGTCGAACGACTCGTCGGCCCAGTAGGGCGAGTGGAAGATCCCGTTGAAGAAGGGGAACGCCGGGTTGCCGGTCAGGACGTACGCGTTCAGGTACGGGAACGCCCCGATCACGAGGACGAGTCCGGCCAGCTTCGCATACCTCCCCAGCCCGGCGCGCAACGTCCCCGCGCGCCAGTCCACCACCAGCAGGACACCGAAGCAGGCCGCGAGCATCACCCCCGAGGTCATCTTCGAGAGCAGCGCGACCCCGATCGCGATCGCGGTCAGGTAGAGGTAGCCCCCCTTGCGCGTCTCGGCGTACCGGATGGTCCCGATCACCGCCGAGAGCTGGAACAGCATGACCGTGTTGTCGATGAACGCGGATGACGTGACGCAGTAGACGATCGGCGTCGAGACGAAGAGCGCCGCGATCAGGTAAGCCAGGGAGCGCGACACGTAGCGGCGGCAGGTGGCCGCGACCAGCATTGCGCCGGCGAGCAGCACGCCGAAGTTCAGGAGATGAACACCGGCCCCACCGGACTGCAGGTAGGCCAGCGTGTAGGCCCAGTCCCCGCCGATGGGCATGACCGCCCAGATGTGACTCCGGAAGTCGTACGGGAAGTAGTGCTCGACCGAGACGATGTGCGGGATCACCAGGTGGTAGGCCAGCGCATCCATCCCGGTCTCCGGCCGGCTCGAGGTGAAGAGCTGGACACCCAGCACCACGAGCAGCATCCAGAGGGTGGCGAGCTCGCGCACTCCGGTCCACGCGCGGGGGTCGCCGAAGGGGTCCGAGGCTCGCACGAGCTCGATCAGCCGCCGCCGGCGCAGGACCAGCGGCGCGACGAGCAGGGCCAGGTGCGTCCAGCGGTAGTGCACCGGGAAGTGGCTCAGGAGCACGAGCACGGTGATGAAGAGGCCGAACCCCGCCACCCCGACCAGCAGGTGTTCCAGCAGGTCACGGTCCTCGGGCGGCAGCGCGCGACGGAAGAGCCAGTCGCCGACCAGGTAGGAAGCGACACCGATCAGGAGCACCGTAAGCACCGCGGCAGGGCCACTCGCTCCGGTGGCGAAGACGAGCCCGACCACGACGGCCAGCGGAACGGCGTACCGGGGAGCGAGACGCCAGACCAGGACACCGGTGACGAGCCAGATCCCCACGATCCACTGCAACACCGCCGTGAACGGCTTGTGATTGGTGGTGACCGCCGGAACCTGGATGAAGCCGTGGACGAGCGTCGCCACGCAGAGCGCCAGCACGAGATAGCCGAGCAGCCGGAACTTCATGAGCGCGACCCGGCCTCGACAGGCGGCGCCTTCTTGCGGATCACGACCAGGTGGTGCAAGGCCAGCAATCGACCCAGGGGGACCAGGCAGAGCTCCATCGCCTTGAGAAGTGGGATCGACAGGTCCGGCAGGAGCTGCCGGAAGTTCAGCCCACCCGACAGGAGGTAGCGGGGGTAGTTCCGGATCTGGCGCTGGCACACGATCTCGAGCCCGGGGAACTCCCGGTCGAAACGCTCGCGATCCCGCTCGAAGACGACGTAGGAGAGCGCCTGGTTCGCACCCTCCATCACGCCGCTCTCGCTCTCCCATGCGACCTGGGTCTTGTCGAAGCCTTCCGAGTCGAAGACGTTCTCGTAGAACTTCGCCGCCAGCGCCCCGTGGTACGGCTCGACCAGGATGCACCCGCCTCCGGGGATCAGCACGCGCTCGAGCTCGCGGAAGAACGCCGTCGGATCGTGAAAGTGATGGAAGCAGTGCATGCCGAAGATGGCCCGGACGGAGCCGTCTTCCAGGTCCATGTCGTGGGCGTCGATCACGCGGTCGAGGTGCGGGGCGGCCACGACGTCGGTGGTGATCAGCCCGGGGCACAGGCGCTTGAACTGACTGACCCCGGCGCCGAGCTCGATCCGCAGCCCCTCACCGGAGAAGTACTCCTCGTCGAGGCGCAGGAGCTCGCCGTATATCTCGTCGAAGACCCCGAGGAGCATCCGCTTCTCGCCGAGAATCCGGGCGTGGACCTCGAGGCGGTCCTCGGTCTCGAGGTCCACGCCTTCGAGCCGGGGCTCTTTCAAGTGGTTGCGGATTCTCTTCGACAGGCTCATCGATCGTTGACAGAGCTCCTATCCAGCTCCTCCAGAGCCGCGCGGACGACATCGAGCAGCGCCGAGTCGGGCAGGCCGAGCTCACCGAGGTCCGGACGGTGCACCCCCGGAGTGTTCGTGCGGTAGCCGCGCAGGCTATCGCCATCGATGCCGAGGTCAATCCCGAAGCGCGCCGCGAGGGTCACCGGGGCGAGGAGGAGGGCGATCGGGAGGGGAAGAAACAGGCGGTGACGGCCGGCCACCGCCGCCACGAGCCGCAGCAGCTCGGCGAGGGTCGGCTGGCGCTCGTAGCAGAGGTTGCTGGCGGGTGCGTCGCTGCTCTCGATCACCCGCGTCATCGCCTCGGCGAAATCGTCGATGCCGATCAGCGGCACGGGGCTGCGGCCGCCGCCGGGCAGGGGCACGACGGGCAGTCGCCGCACCGTGCCGACCATCCTGGCGAAGAGGCCGCCCGCGCCCACGACCAGACCCGGGCGAACGATCCGCTGCCCCGACTCGAGGAACCAGAGCTCGAGCTCGTACTTCATCTGCCCGTAGCCACTGATCGCGTCCGGCCGAGCCGAGTAGGAGCTCAGGAAGAGCTGATCCGGCACACCGGCATCGCGTGCGGCTTCCGCCACGAGAATCGTGCCGCGGACGTTGAGCTCCCGGTTGTGGGCACCCTCGGCGAAGGCGCAGTGGACGATCAGGTCCCGGCCCGCGAGGCGGTCGGGACCACACGGATCGCCCAGCGGCAGGCACTCGCGCCCGGTGACGAAGGCGGGCAACCCGGCGATCTCCTCCGCCGTGGCGCCCGACCCGGAGATCTCGTGCCCCCGAGCGTGCCATTGCGCGGCCAGCCGCCCGCCGAGGAAACCACTCGCTCCAGTGATGAAGACCTTCACGAGGCCGCGAGCTCCCCGGCGACCAGGCGCCCGATGCGCATGGCGTTGGCCATGTTGGTGAACGTCAGGTTCTTCGAAGGCAGCGTCGAGAAGTTCGCGGGGTCGGCGATGAAGACGTTGCCGCGGCCGGAGAGTCGGCCCTCCGGATCGGTCTCGTAGCGCCCCGGGTCGGTGCGCATCGGCAAACCACCGGCGTAGTGGTAGCTGCTGCCCGCCATCGGGAACTTGCAGAGGCGCGGAGAGCCGAAGTAGCCGATCCGGCGGAAGCCCCGGATCAGGCCCGCTTCGACCTCGCCCAGCGCGCGCTTCTCGTAGTGCAGCACCATCCGGCCGTCCGCCCCGAGACGCAGGTAGTTCTCCGGGCGCGCTTCATCCGGATAGAAGAGCTGAACCACCACCATCGCCGGCATCAGGTACTTGAGCGCGCGCATGTTGTCTCGCGCGGCGAACGGGAAGTCAAAGAGGAAGTCGCACCACAGCGTCGCGCCGACCCCGTAGATCGACCCCTGGATCGGGCCGGCCTGCCCGGGAGCCTCGTAGACGAGGTTGAGCTGGATGGGCAGCGACTTCGTCTCCACCCCGGCGCCGATCCGCCACACGTTCAGGAAGGGAACGTAGGAGATCCGGTTGTCGAGCAACGGCAGACGCGTCTCGTGGTCCTCGCTCGACGCCAGCACCAGGCGCGCGGTGTTGAGCGCGCCGGCGGCGAGGACCAGCTTGCGGGCCTCGAAGCTCTCCTCCGCTCCCGTCTCCACGTGCCGCGTGCGCACCCGGACTCCGTCACCGCCGTCGGAGTAGCCGAGAACCAGGCGGCGGCTCGCGTACTCGACCGCACCCTCGGCGACCAGCTCGTCCAGCGTGAACGCGGGGTTGTAGATCGCGGGAGTGTGCGGCTGGAAGAACTCGAGCCCGTTGTAGTCGTACGCGCCCCGCCCGCGAAACTCGCGCGACAGGACCGCCATGCGCGGCGTTCCGATGCGAATGCCGAGCTTCCCGAAGTGAGCCCGGTGCTGGCGATAGCGCGTCAGCAGGTCACGACCGAGGTCGTTGCGCTCCAGCGGCGGTAGGCAACCCTCGGAGGTGCCGAAATCCTCGGCGAGATCGTCGTCCGTTCCGCTGACGCCGAGGTGTCGCGTCAGCTCGTCGTAGAAGGGATCGAGGTCGGCCACCGTGATCGGGAAGCCGCGCAGGTCGACCGCGTTGAAGCGGTAGACACCCGCACCCCAGGCATTGCCGAGTCCGCCCTTGGCGAAGCTCATCACGGCATCGAAGCCCTCGAGCGTCACCGGCGAGAGCTCGCTCCAGCCCTCGGAGACGTAGCGCACTCCCGGCGCCTTGAGCTTGGGCGTCAGGTACGGGCGATGGACATTGTGCAGGCTCTCGTAGCGAGACCCGATCAGGGCGTCGAAGGGCGCGGTCCCCGTGCGCTTCAGGTCGTAGACGTTCTCCGTGAGCGGAGATCGTCGGGACGAGGGCTCGCGCCCCACGTCCAGCACCAGGACCCGCCGCCCCGCCAGGCCCAGCGCGGCCGCGACCCCCGCCGGGCCGGAGCCCACGACGATCGCATCAGCCTGCATCGATGCGTCGGGCCTGGCGTTTGCCGCGCGCGGCCTTGAACACCGAACGCACCGCGGCCAGGGTCAGGCCGGGCAAGCTGGTGAGGAAGGAGCCCTCTTCGCGCACGAAGCGCGCGTAGTACTCGCCGCGGATCTCGAGGAGGTAGAAGAGGATCTTGAACTTCGCGGTCAGCGCGTTCTCGGGATCCGTCCGGCGCAGGTGGAGCTCGATCGCCTCGGCGTCGAGCCGCTCCTCGACGATGCGCGTCAGGATCGTCGAGGACGGGGTCCGGGAGTCGAGCGAAACGTGGCGGTGAGCCTCGACGTACTGCTCGCGGACCTCGGGCGGAGAGGGCTGGCCGAAGAGGTTCTCGTGCCAGTAGTCGACCTCACGCTGGAGCCGCGAGTCGTCGGCGGGCGGAGCCGAAGCGGATACGGTGCTCACGCGGGAGACTCCAACCGGAACCCGGGGAGGATTCCAGGGGACAGGTGCGAAAATCGCGGCGGCCGCGGGCAGTCCCCGATCCAGCGCTTATTCCGTCGGTCCGCCTCACCCGCCCGGGACCCTTGGCCTATACTCGTCTCCCTCCGATTCCGGGAGCCCGAGCCACATGCCCTCACCCACCCCCCAGAGCACGCCGCACCTCGCCGTGGTGATCCCCTGCTACAAGGCCGAGGCGACCATCGCCACGGTCATCGAGGGCATCCCCCAGTTCGTGCCGACGATCGTGGTGGTCGACGACCGGAGCCCCGACGCTTCGGCGGAGCGCGTCGAGGAGCTCGCGGATCCGCGCGTTCACCTCATCCGGCACGAGGAGAACCAGGGCGTCGGCGGAGCGACCATGTCGGGGTACGCCCGAGCCGCGGAGCTCGGCGCGGAGATCATCGTCAAGATGGACTCCGACAATCAGATGGACCCGGCGAAGATCCCCGCGCTGGTCGCCCCGATCCTGGCCGGCGAGGCGGACCACACCAAGGGCAATCGCTTCCTGCACGCGCGTGAGCTCAAGGACATGCCCCTCCTGCGGCGCATCGGAAACCTGGGGTTGTCCTTCTCGACCAAGCTCGCGTCGGGCTACTGGAACGTCTTCGACCCCACGAACGGCTACACGGCCATTCACGCCTCGATCGTGCCCCTCTTCGAACCGGGGAGCCTGAAGCGGGGTTTCTTCTTCGAGACCAGCGTCCTGCTGGAGCTGAGCCTGATGCGAGCGGTCGTGCGCGACGTGGACATGCCGGCGCGCTACGGCTCGGAAGTCAGCAACCTCTCCGAGATGGAGGCGCTGTTCAGCTTCCCTCTCCGCCAGCTGCGAGGATTCCTGCGACGCATCTGGGTGCAGTACTTTCTGCGCGACTTCGGGCTCTTCTCGCTGTTTCTGGTTTCCGGCCTGGGCCTGGCCGGTTTCGGCGCGTTGTTCGGCGCCTACCACTGGTACCAGAGCTGGCGCATCGGCGAACCCGCCCCCCTCGGCACCATCATGCTGGCGGCGCTGCCTCTCCTGATCGGCGTGCAGTTCATCCTGCAGGCTCTCCTGCTCGACGTGCAGAGCCGTCCAGTGCTTCCACTCCAACGGCAGCTGCGCGAGCGTGAAGAGCTGCGCGGGCTCCTGTATCCGGTGCCGGCCGCTTCCGATGCTGTCGTGTCCGAAACCGCTCGTGCCGGTGCCTCCGAGGTCGACAGGCCGGTCGAGTCGTCTCGCTGAGAGGCGGTCAGCTGCCTTCGAACTTGAACGAGACCTTCACCTTGGCCCGGTAGAGGGAGATCTTGCCATCCTCCAGCTGCATGTCGAGCTCGACGATCTCGGCGATGCGCAGATCGCGAAGGCTCGCCGCGGCCTTCTCGACCGCCGCCGCCGCGGCTTTTTCCCACGAGTCACTGCTCGTGCCGATCAGCTCGATGACCTTGTAGACGCTCTCGGCCATTTGAATCTCCTTCCCAGCGAGGCTGGGTGGGAACCCGGTGGAGCCCGGGCTCAGGGCTCACATCGTACCCCCCATCGCCCACCGACTCCAGCGCCTATGCCTCGGCGGTCGGCAACAGCGCCGATCGTGAGAGCACGCGGAAGGCCAGTCCGGCCAAGGCGACCGCGACGCATCCAGACCAGACCGAGATCTCGATCGACCCGGTCCAGTCGTAGAGCAGTCCGGTCAGCACGCCGAAGGTCGTGAAGGCGACGGTCATGCCGAGGAACTCGAGCGCGAAGGTCCGGCCCCGGAATGCATCGTCGATGCGGCGCTGCCAGAAGGTCGTCGAACCGACCCAGATGGTGCTGCCCCCCATGTGCGCGATCGTCACGCAGAGGAAAGCCAGCGGCAGCGTCGGCGCGACGGCAAAGCAGGCGTAACCGAACGCGGCGAGAGCGAAGCCGAAGAGGATCTGCCGGCGCAGCAGGAGATCGCTACTGCCGATGAAGCGCCGCGCCAGGATCGGCCCGAGCCCCGTACCGACGCCGCGCGCGCAGAAGAGCCAGCCGACGGCCAGGCCCGCGGCGGTGGGATCTCCCCCCTCGCCGAAGCGCGCCGTACCCACGATCGAGAGCAGCACGAGGAACCCACCCGCCGCGCCCCAGATCGTCTTGGTGAAGAGAATCGGTGCGACGCCCCGCTCGCGGGCGTGGTTCAGTGCTCGCCGCAGCTCGACCATCAGCAGGACGTCCTTCACGCTGAAGGCTTCGGGGTGCTTCGGCAGCTCGGGCAGGCGCACGCCGATGAGCAAGAGCGCGCTGAGCACGTAGGTGAGTGCGTCGATGATGAAGACGCCGCTGACGCCGACGGTGGCGACCAGCACTCCGCCGAGGAAGGCGCCGAAGGCGAGCATCGTGCTCCAGGTCGCGGCCGAGAGAGCGTAGGCGGCGTGCAGATCCTCCTTCGGCACGGTGTTCGGCAACGAGGCCGAGCGCGCCGAGTCGAAGAAGATCGCCAGGCTCATCTGCGCCAGGAGCAGGCCGTAGAGCAGGGGCAGGTGCTCCGGCTCGCGCACCAGGAGCAGGCCGAGCACCACCGCGGAGCGCAAGAGGTCCGCCGTGACCATCAGGAAGAGCCGCGGCAACCGGTCCGCCACGGGGCCCGCGAAGGGCGCGAACACTGCGGTGGGCAGGAACCGGATGGCGATCTCCACCCCGAAGAGCGCGCCCATCCCGGTCGCCGCCGCAGGACCGGAGAGCTTCCCGATCAGGGCCAGCACCGCCACGCGGCTGAGCCAGTCCCCCGCCTGGCTGACCACCTGAGCCAGCCACAGCTTGCGGAACTCCGGATTGCGGCGCACGACGTCGATCATGCCGGGAGGATACGGGAAGGGGTGCGCCCGGGTATCGATCGAACCAGCAGATAAACGGGTCCCGGTATGTGCTTGGTGGCTCGAAATGGGAGG
Source organism: uncultured Planctomycetaceae bacterium (assembly GCA_964496575.1). Lineage (GTDB taxonomy): Bacteria > Planctomycetota > UBA1135 > UBA1135 > CAZCAC01. Next base: position 17,452 of record CAZCAC010000141.1, read on the forward strand.
TGAGCCATCCGACACGAATCACCTCGCTACGCGTATCAGTGGATGATCGGCTCACCGGAGATCACAGAACCCAGGAGGAAGAACCATGAGACTGGCCCCCCAGGCGCTCGCGCTCTGCTCAATCACAATTCTCGGCGGAACCACCGCTGCCGAGGATCTCTTCGTCGTTCACGGAGCGCCCTTCGACTTCCTGGGGAGCGCGGTGAGCGGCGCGGGCGACGTCAATGACGACGGCTTCGCCGACGTGATCATCGGCTGCCCCGGCCACGAGGTGAACAGCCTGGAGAGTGGGTGCGCTCGGGTCTACTCCGGCGTCGACGGTTCCCTGCTCCACTACTTCCCCGGGGACTGGGGCGACGGCTTCGGGGTCTCGGTCGACGGCACGGGAGACGTGGACGGTGACGGCCACGACGACCTGATCGTCGGCGGATGGGTGGATGACGTTCACGGCCACGCGACGGGGAAAGCGGTGGTCTTCTCCGGTGCGGACGGGACCACGCTCTACAGCTTCTACGGGACCGACGCGGGCCACATCTTCGGCTACGCCGTCGCGGGCCCCGGGGACGTCAACGGGGACGGGGTCCCGGACTTCGCCGTCGGGGCGCAGAACGACGATACGATCGACCACGGTCGGGGAAGCGTGCGGGTGCTCTCCGGCCTCGACGGGTCCGAGCTCTACACCATCCACGGTGACGCCAGCGAGGACATGTTCGGTGGCCGTTTGAGCGGCGCGGGTGACGTCAACGGCGACGGTTTCGCCGACCTGATCGTCGGCGCCAGCGGGAGCGATGTGAATGGCAGCCTTTGCGGGATGGCCCGGGTCCTCTCCGGGATCGACGGCTCGACCCTGTACACCTTCTACGGCGACGACGCGGGCGACGGCCTCGGCCGGGCGGTGAGTGGCGCGGGAGACGTGAACGCGGACGGCTTCGACGACGTCATCGCCGGCGCCCCTTCCGACGACGACAACGGGCCCGCCAGCGGAACGGCGACCGTCTACTCGGGCCTGGACGGCTCGGTGCTCCACAAGTTCATCGGCTACGAGCTCGAGCAGATCCTCGGCACGGCGGTCGGCGCCGCCGGCGACGTGAACGGGGACGGCTTCGACGACGTGGTCCTCGGCGCGGCGTTCGCGGATGACTTCCTCTTGAACGCGGGGCACATCCGCATCCACTCGGGCCTCGACGGGTCGCTGCTCTTCATGGCGCACGGAGACTCCGCGGGCGAGTGGTTCGGCAGCGCCCTGAGTGGCGTCGAGGACACGAACGGCGACGGGATTCCCGATCTCGTCGTGGGCTCGTCCCGGGACGTGAGCGCGGGGACCGAGTCGGGCAGCGCCCGGATCCTCTCACCGACGACTCCCGCTCCCAGCACCTACTGCTTCGGCGACGGATCGGAGACGGCCTGTCCGTGCGGGAACACCTCGGCGGCCGGAGGCTGCGCGAACTCGACGGGCGCTGGCGCCGTGCTCTCCGGATCGGGAAGCACCAGCGTGGCGAGCGATGACTACGTGCTCACGGTCAGTGGAATCCAGCCCCTCACCAGCGCCATCATCTTCGTCGGCATACGCCCGATCTCCGTGCCCTTCGGCGACGGCCTGCGCTGCGTCGGCGGCAACATCCGGCGCTTCCCCATCTTCCAGACCGACGCGACCGGCAGCGCCGACGTGGGGCCCGGAATCAACACCACGGTCTTCGTGCCCGCGGGCTCGATCGGCTACTACCAGGTATGGTACCGCGACCCCACCGGCCCCTGCGCGTCGGGGGTCAACACCTCGAACGGCCTGGAGCTTCCCTGGACTTTATGAGGGCATACCGCGTCACTCGGTGCTGTCCCTGATGAAATCTGCGATCGCCGCGGCCATGAGTACATTCCCGGCCTCGTTCACGTGGCAACACGTTTCGACGTAGATCGTCTCCTCGACGTCGGCGAAGACGCTTGTCAGATCGTGGAAGAGAACCCCCTGTTCCACCAATCCGCGACCGGTCTCGATCAGCTTGACGTAACCACGTGGTGCCCATTGCGCATACGCGGCCTGAGGGTGGTGGGCGGTGAGCTTCTCCTGTTCGCTCAATCGCTTGGATCCGGGGACGTATTGATTGGGTTGCAGGAAATGGAAGTACCGAATGCCATTCGCGCTACAGAGCCGATCGAGCTGAATGGAGCCGTTCTTCCAGAGCGCTATCAGCTCATCCAACCGTTCCTCGGCGTTCGTCCCGGGAGATGGGGGCCCACTCAGAACGAGGTCACGTCGCTGGTCCGGAATGAAGCTCATCAGCTCTCGCTTGGTTCGATCGGCCGTGCGCTCCATGTGATCATCCCGCAACAGCCAGACCAGGCGATAGATCCACGAGGGGTGGAAGGGCGAATCTCTAGCTGACCGCGCGAGCGCCTTTCGGGCCTCGCGCTCGTACCTCAGCCTTCCAAGCAGCGGCAGGACCTCGGCCCGTTGAACGCGAAAGAACCATGCCCTCGGGTACACAGTAGAGACACCTTGTCTCTGATTCTCCAGCTCGTGCAGTGCGACTTCATTGAAACCATCGAGATTGATCACGACATCGACGCTGCCACCCAGAGCCAGCAGGTAGGCGAGACCGATGAGCTGTTGAGGCTGTTTGACACCGCCGTACGCGAGTACCGCGAACTCGACGGCCTTTCCCGAGAAGAGCGGAATGCCCTCTACCAGTTCTCTCAGGGCTTGCGTTCCACCGAAACGTGCGAAGTGATTCGCCACGGACCCGCCCAGGATGGCAATCACGATCTTGTCGGGTGATCGGGAAAAGACCGGGGAGGTGTCCTGATAGAATTCGGGCTGATAGACGAGAACACCATTCTCGACGGCTTCACCGGCGGCCTGGCGATACATGAAGCCGAGATAGGGGTGAATCCTCGAATGGCGGTCTCCCTCGGCAGTCTGGTCAGGCGTCTCCGAAGGATCCTGAGCGACTTCGTACATCCGACGCTCGAGGTCTTCGCCGGGAAGGATCCTCCCGACGCGCCAAGCGATGACCACGAAGGCGCCCGCTTCGGCGCAGACTCCCAGGAACGCGAGATAGAGCAGGACCAGGAGCGTCTTCCGGGCCCTGCGAGGCCGACCGTGATTGGCACTGATGACGTTGCTCATCCCATTGGTGGATCATGAACCGACGAGGAATCCAGTGCTCAGGGACTGGACAGCACTGGATCAGAAGCTCCTTGAGCATAAACCGGCGAGGGAAGACGGCGCCACTTCGAGTGAATCCGGCTCACGGCAGGTGAACCCGTTCACTTGATGGATCCGCGACGAGGCGATGAGGGCTGACCAGCCCCAGTATCCTGCCCAGGCTGGCCAGGGCGCCGATGATTGCCTTCTTTCTCCGCGACATGGCCGGGTGGCTCTATTATGAGTAGCTGTGATTGCCACACAGATCAACCTACAGCACTGCTCCAGGAAAGAAACCTGCAGATGACGACGCCGGATAGAGAGCAGTATCTCCACGGAGCGGACGAGGCCGAACAGGAGCGGCTCGAGAGCTTCGCCGTGCTGATCGGGCGCTCGGAGTTCCTGCCGCCCCTGGAGCCTCATCACCGGATCCTCGAGGTGGGTTGCGGCACGGGAGCGCTCAGCCGCGACGTGGCTCGCCGGGTGCCGGAGGGCCGGGTGTTCGGCGTGGACGCCCAGGAGGCGCAGCTCCGAACCGCCCGGCAACTCGCCGACCGCGACGGGATCGCCAACCTGGAGCTGCGACACGGCGACGCGGGGTCCCTGCCCTTCGCGGACGGTGAGCTCGACGGATGCTATTGCCGCTTCGTCCTCGAGCATCTGAACGACCCGCTGGCGACGGTTCGCGAGATGTCCCGCGTCGTCAAGCCGGGCGGCTGGGTCTGTGCGCTGGAGTGGGCGAACGACTGCTTCATCTGCCATCCTCCGGTGCCAGCCGTCGAACGCGCGTGGGCCGCTATCTACGAGCTTCAGGCTCGCTCCGGCGGCGAAGCGGAGATCTCCCGCATGCCGAACGACAATTACACCTGCCCGGCGACGACAACTACACCGACCCA
>CAZCAC010000142.1:0-20813 GCA_964496575.1 uncultured Planctomycetaceae bacterium
ACCGCACGCAAACCACGAATACTTATTGCGCGAATTTTCGCTTCAGGCCACTAGCTTGCCAAGACTGCAGAGAGCTCACCGCCCGATGGGCTTCGGATCGAACCCCTCGAACGGCATCCGCAGCTTGTAGACGTCCCCCTCCAGGAAGCTCTGCAGCTCCAGCCCCGACTTGTGGAAGACCCGCACCATCCCGCGATTGGACGCCAGCAGCTCCGCCTGGAAGCCCTCGACGCCGTTCTCCCGGGCGACCGCGGCGAGGTGCTGGAACATCTGGGTGCCCAGGCCCCGGCGCTGCCACTCGTCGCGAACGATGAACGCGATGTCGGCGTAGCCCGAAGCCTGGTCGAGGAAGTACTGGGCGACGCCGATGAGCTCCACGTCCTTGTCGTCCGTCTCCGGCGTCTCCAGCACCAGCACCATGTTGGTCTCGTAGTTGACGTTGAGGTAGTACTGCAGCTCGTCGTGTACGATGCCCTTCACGGTGCGCATGAAGCGCTTGTAGATAGTATTCTCCGAGACGTTGTAGAAGAGACTCATGAGCTTCGGCTCGTCGGTCGCGTGCACCGGGCGCATCAGGACCGGAGCGCCGTCGCGGGTCTCGATCATCTTCTCGAAGTGGCGCGGATAGGTCGCCTGCGGAGCGTTCTGATCGACGAAGACGTAGCGGCGCTCGCGAGCCTCCGCCATCAGCTCCGACCGGAAGTCGGGGTGCGCGATGGCGATCAGGGCCACGGTGCGCTCCCGGATCGACTTGCCCAGGAGGTCCGCGATGCCGTACTCGGTGACGATGTAGCGCACGTCGCCGCGGGAGGTGACGACGCCCGCGCCCTCGGGCAGCGCCGGGCTGATCCTCGAGATCGTCCCGCCCTTGGCCGTCGAGGGCAGCGCGATGATCGGCTTGCCGCCGTGGCACATCGATGCGCCGCGGATGAAGTCCACCTGACCGCCGATCCCCGAGTAGAAGCGATTGCCGATCGAGTCGGCGCACACCTGGCCGGTGAGGTCGACCTCGATCGCGCTGTTGATCGCCACCATCCGGTGCTGGCGCGCGATCCGGACCGGGTCGTTGACGAAGTCGGAGGGGTGGAAGGTGAACTCGGGGTTCTGGTCGATGAAGTCGAAGAGGCGACGCGTGCCCAGGGTGAAGGACGAGGTGACCTTGCCGGGGTGGATCGTCTTCCGCCTGCCGTTGATCACCCCCGCCTCGACCAGGTCGATCACGCCGTCGGAGAACATCTCGGTCCAGATGCCGAGGTCCCTCTTGCCACTCAGCGCCTTCAGAGTTGCGTCGGGGATCGCGCCGATACCCATCTGCAGCGTGTTGCCGTCGTCGACCAGCGAGGCGACCAGGCGCCCGATCTCCGTCGAGACCTCGTCCTGCACCGGAGGCGGCAGCTCGATCAAGGGCTGGTCGCTCTCGATCCAGGCGTCGATCCGGTTCATGTGGATGTAGCCGTCGCCGTGGATGGTCGGCACGTTCGGGTTGATCTCGGCGATCACCAGGTGGGCCGCCTCGATCGCCGCGGGCGCGAGGTCGACCGCCACCCCGAGGTTGACGTAGCCATAGCGGTCGGGGGGGGTGCATTGAATGAGCACCACCTCCACCGGCATGCGCCGGGCCCGGATCAGGTGCGGGATCCGCGAGAGGAAGACCGGCGTGTAGTCCGCCCGTCCCTCGTGCACCGCCTCGCGCACGTTGTGGCCGATGAAGAAGGCGTTGTGCCGGAAGCTCGAGGCGTAGCGCGGGTCGACGTACGGCGCGTCGCCCAGGGTCAGGAGGTGGACGACGGTGTTGTCGGCGAAGTGATCCGCCTGCCGCTCCATCGCCGCCACCAGCTCGACGGGCACCGCGCACCCCGAGCCGATGTAGATGTGTTGCCCCTGGGGGATGCGCAGGATCGCCTCGTCGGCGATGGTGCGCTTGTCTGCAAACTCTTCTCGCCAGTCCATCGCGGGATTGTACGAGCCGCGGGCGGGACCGCCAGCTCGGCGGAGTAGCTCATTCAAGAAGATATCGTGAACTCGGGTAGCTCGACGGGCGCTCCACCTTCCAGCGCCGAGCGATGCGCGAGGATCCCCACGCAGGTCCAGTTCGCCGATTGTCGGGCATTCGGGTAGGGATCTCGACCTTCGCGCAGCGCGCGTACGAACTCGTGCACCAGGTGCGGGTGCGATCCACCGTGGCCGGCGCCCTGCGTGAAGGAGAGGTGCTGCTGCTCGTCCAGGTCGTAGACCCCCTTGGTCGTGAAGAGGCGGATTTCCTCGGGCAGCCGCTCGGCGTAGTCCGGGACCTCCACCCGCTCGGGGATCTCCGGCTCCGGCCGCTTCGCCGTGTGGAGCACGGGTCGCTCCCCCTCGATCAGCGGCCACTCGAAGGTCTTCTTCGTCCCGTAGACGTCGAAGCTCTCCCGGTACTGTCGCGCCGTGTCGAAGAGCGAGCGGTAGATTCGCGCCGCGACCGGCGAGCCCTTCATCGCGACGTGGGTCGACTCCACCGCGAAGGGGGAGCCGTAGCACCCGATCAGCTCCTCGCGGATCCGCCCCGAGCCGAAGCAGGAGACGGTCTCCGCGTCGCGTCCGAGAAGCGCCAGGCACGGCCCGACGCAGTGCGTCGCGTAGTACATCGGCGGCAGCCCCGGCCAGTAGTCGGGCCAGCCGTCCATGTCCTGCTGGTGGGAGGCCTGCAGGAACTGCACCTCGCCGAGCTCGCCGCGCTCGAGGAGCTCCTTCACGAAGAGGTACTCGCGGCTGTACACGACCGTCTCCATCATCATGTAGGCGAGGCCGCGCTCCTCGGCGAGCTCGACGATTCGCTGGCACTCCTCGACCGACGTGGCCATCGGCACCGTGCAGGCGACGTGCTTGCCCGCCTCGAGCGCGGCGATCGACTGCGCCGCGTGGTCGGGGATCGGCGTGTTGATGTGGACCGCGTCGATGTCGGGGTCCTCGAGTAGCTCCTCGTAGCTCGTGTACCGCCGCTCGACGCCGAGCGCGTCGCCGAGCTCGTCGAGCTCGGCCCGCGAGCGCCGGCAGATCGCCGCGAGCTCCGCGTCGGGGTGGCGCTGGTAGATGGGGATGAACTCGGCGCCGAAGCCGAGGCCGACGATCGCCACTCGGACCTTTCGATCGATCATCTCTCGCTCCTTTCTTTTCGGGGCGTCCCTGCTGGGCGGTCGCCTCTGCCCGATACGATAGTCTCCTCGGCGGGCCTCCACTCGCCGATCGGCGATGAACTTCGACGAGGCGTACCGCGACTCCCCGACCTACTTCGGTGCCGAACCGGACGAGATCCTGCTGCCGCACGTCGGCGAGCTACCGCCGGGGAGCCACGTGCTCGACGTCGGCTGCGGCCAGGGGCGCCACACCTTTCCGCTGGCCGAGCGCGGGATCGCCGTCGATGCCCTCGACCCCTCGGCCGAGGCGATCGCCCAGGTCGAGGCGGTGGTGCGCGAGCGCGGGTGGCCGGTGCGGGGGATCCACGGCACGCTCGAGGAGATTCCCGCGCCCGAGGAGGCTCCGTACGGCGGCGTGCTGCTGATGGGCCTCTTCCCCGAGATCACTCCGGCGGCGATCGAGGCGACGATCGCGAAGAGCCTCTCGCTCCTCCGCCCCGCGGGCGTGATCTGGGTGACCGCCTTCACCACCGAGGACCCGGGCTTCGAGACCTGGCGGGGGGAGGCGGTGACGAGTGAGGGGAACAGCTTCCAGTTGGCCTCGGGTCGGCTGCGGACATTCCTCGACCAGGGCGAGCTGCTGCGGCTCTTCGAGGCGGCGGCGAGGCGCCCGCTGACCGTGCTGCACTCCTGGGAAGGCCTCGGCCCCGAGCACCGGCACGGCGACGGACCGCTCGAGCGGCACGGGCGCGCGGAGCTGGTGATTCGCGTCGGGTAGGGGCGCAGAGGAGGCAGAGGACGCGGTGGTTTCACGCGGAGCTCACTGCGTTCTCTGCTCTCTCGGCGCCGCTCTGGTTCTCGGCGAGCTCTGCGTGAAACCACCGCGCCCTCTGCTCCCTCCGCGTCGCCGCTAGATTCCTCCGACCTTCACTCGGGTCCGCTCGTCCGCGCGGACCTCGACGGGCACGGTCCAGGTCGCGCGCCCCTTCGCCAGCTCCTCCGCGGTCCCCGCGCGGAGCTCGTAGGCGCCGACGGGGATGCGTCGCAGGTACCGGGTCCTCCGCTTCGTCACCGCGAGCTCCCGCCGGCCGTAGGAATCGATCGGCACGTCGCCGCGCTCGGCGCTGCGCAGACGAATATGGCACCCCCTGCCACTGATTCTCGAGCAGTCCACCTTCACCTCGCCGGTCGGAATCAGGGCGTAGCGCAGGATGTGCTCTCCCGCCGTCAGGCGCATCAGGGGGCTGGCGACCGCGGCATACTCCGTTCCTGCGGAAGATTCCGCCATGACGGTGATCCGGTAGTCGCCAATCTGAGTCGGAGGAAGGTGTACCACCGCCCGATCCTGGTAGCGCTTCGTATCGCTGATCACCGAGGCCTCCACCTCGGTCCACCCGGGGTTCTCCACCCATGAGCTCAGCCCCTTGGGCCAGGCGACGAGCTGATCCAGCAGGCACGGACTCACCCCGTGTTGCCCTGGTGAAGCGGAGACGTGGCGCATGAGGAGGACGCGGATCTCCGTCATCATCACCGCCTCGTCCTCGGGGACCAGCTGCACGGCGACCTCGTCGGTCGCCGGCAGGGCGATCACGAGCCCCGAGCTGCCGGCGAGAATGCCGGGCACGATCTCGACGGCGTCCTCCCAGCCTCCGTTGGCCGTGATGACGACGAGGTCGTAGCGTCCCGGCGCCAGGCCGGGGAGCACGAAGGCCCGTTCATCGCCCCACGAGAGGTCGTCCAGGCTTTCCCGTGGCGCCGCGAAAGGGTCGGCCGCTCCGGGGTGGATCGCCCAGATGTCCGGGCGCGACCGCCGGTCTCCGACGACCGTCCCGCGGATCGACAGCGCCGGCTCGAGGCTCAGGAGCACCTCGAGACGACCATCGACCGACCGCGCCGGATCGACGATTTCCCGGGCGATCCTGGACTCTTCCTCACGGTCGGGTTCCGCGATCCCCCCGCCGAGCTCGAATTGCTGAGTTTCCTCGGCGCTCCCGTCGAGGACGTGGTGGGGACTCGGCTCGTGCTCGCGCGCGGTGACGATCAGTGGCCCATCGCGCAGGTGAGCGGGCAGGGGAAGGGTGAACGTGTCGGGCCCGCTCTGCCTCAGGTCGATCTCGGGGCCGCTGTCACCCCCCGGCCGCACGCCCACCGTCACCTCACGCGCCCCCCGGTTGGCGATCCGGCAGACGAGCTGGAGACGATCGACCAGCCGGGCGGTCAGCTCGGTGGTCACCCCGGGGGTCAGGACGATCGGCTCGCCGCGCGCCGACTCCCCGAAGAGGAGCCCGCCGCCCCGCTGCACGTCCGAGGACCCCAGGAAATCGTCGGTGAGGATCGAGAAGGAGAGCGGGCGGTCGCAGCAGATGCCGGCGAGCCGCGCGCGCCCCTCCCGGGCCGTCGAAGCGCGCTCCACCCCCGACGATCCGTCACGGGGCAGGACCCTCACGCTCGCCTTCTCGATCGGCTCGCCGGCGTCGTCGACCACCCGGACCACGAGATCGGTCGTCGCTTCCAGGACGAAGCGCCCGGTCGACCAGCCGCCGAGCCTGCGCGGTACCGAGGGCCTGGTGGCCAGGAGCCGGTACCCCTCCGCCTCGGCGTCGAAGGCGTCGTACTCCGCGCGGCCGGTCAGCACGAAGGTCCCGTCCAGGCCGGAGAAGAGGCGGACTTCCTCCTCGCGGTCCTTCCCGCACCGGACCGCCACGCCGACCAGGGGCGACCCGTCCCGATCGACCACCTCGCCGTGCGGCGCGCCCCGCACCACTCGACGCAGGAGCTGCGGCTCCGTCTCCGAGTGTCCGTGGCGCAGGTTCCGCTGGTGCCGGATCGGCCGAAACCGCTCGTCGCCGGCCACCCGCAGGGTGTACACGAAGGGGCGTTCGGCCTGCGGGGCCAGCTCGAAGCGGAAGCTGCCGTCGGCCGCGGTCACCGACTCGATCGCCGGGTCGCTCCGGCGCCCCTGCTTCACGGTGATCCGATGACCGGCGGCGGGACGGCTGGGCCTGCGCTCGCCGATCTCGAGCAGCTCGACCACCGTTCCGTGGACCACGATCGGTCGCTCGGCCCACGGCACCGGGAGGGCGGGCTCGCGGGCGGGCTCCTCGAGGGCGGTCGGCGGCGCGACCCCCTCGCCGGGGTTCTCCCGAATCGGCCGCGCCTCCGGCGCCGGGAGCGGGTCCGGCTCCCCGGAGCGCTCGACCGGGTCCTCGCCCCGCTCGAGGCCAGCCGGCACCCGGCCGCGCTCTTCCCCGGTGAGCCAGAGGGCCAGCAGCAAGGCCAGGCCCGCGGCGCCGATCCCGATCCAGAGTCCTCGTCTCATCTCGCTCCCACCCCGATACCCTATCCATGTGCCCGAAGATCGGTACCGATCCTCCGGCGAGCCCCGTTCCCCGTTGACGAGACCGGAGGGCGCGAGTACTCTCCTCACCCCAAATTCCCGTGGGGGGGTACGGTCGGGCCGCTCTTCGCAGTGTCGAGGAGGGGTCGTACTCTCGTTTTCCGGCCCTTCCAGGCCGGTGCCGGACCCCCGACGTCCACTCCTTCTTCGCCTCCATTCCTTCCATGACCCGGGCCGGAACCGTCGTCATCCTCGCCGCAGGCCAGGGCACGCGCATGAAGAGCGCGCTGCCCAAGGTGCTGCATCCCCTGTGCGGGAAAACGATGATCGCCTGGGTCGTCGACCAGGCGCTCACCCTCGACCCCGAGCGGATCCTCGTCGTGGTCGGCCACGAAGGAGGCGCGGTCGAGGCCGAGGTCGCCAAGGGCCCCGGCGCCGACCGGATCACCTGCGTCACCCAGGAGCCGCAGAACGGCACCGGGCACGCCCTGCAGGTGTGTACCGAGGCGCTCGGCGCGGATCCCGGCACCGTCGTCGTGCTCTACGGCGACATGCCGGTGATGGATCCACGCACCCTCGAGGCCCTCTGCGAGGCGAGGGACGCCGCCGGCGACGACGGCCTCGCCCTCCTGACCGCCTTCCCCGAGACCTCGCGCGGCTTCGGGCGGATCCTCCGCTCACCGGAGGGACGCTTCGAGGGGATCGTCGAGGAGAAGGACGCCAGCCCCGAGGAGCGCGTCATCCCCGAGGTCAACGTCGGCGTCTACGCCTTCCCCGGGAAGCGGCTGCTGGAGCTCCTGCCGCGGTTGACCAACGACAACGCCCAGAGGGAGTACTACCTGACCGACGTCCCCGTGCTCCACGCCATCGACGGTGGCGCGGTGGCCACCGTGGAGGTCGAGGACCTCGACGAGATGATCGGGGTCAATACCATTCCCCACCTCGCCGAGGCCCGCTGGGCGCTCCAGGTGCGTATCCTCGAGGAGCACATGCTCGCCGGCGTCCAGATCGAGGACCCGGCGAGCGTCTTCATCGACGCGAACGTCGAGATCGGCACCGGCACCAAGATCCTCCCCTGCACCGTGATCCGCGGGGGCGTCGTGATCGGCGAGGGGTGCGAGGTCGGGCCGTTCACGCACCTGCGCCCGGGCACGGTGCTGAAGGACGGCGCCGAGGTGGGGAACTTCACCGAGTGCAAGAAGTCCACGCTGGGGGAGGGGACCAAGGCGAAGCACCTCTCCTACCTCGGCAACGCGGAGATCGGCGCCGGGGCCAACATCGGCGCGGGCACCATCTTCGCGAACTACGACGGCCTCGCGAAGCACACCACGGTGGTGGGGGACGGCGCCTTCATCGGCAGCGGCACCACCATCGTCGCCCCGAACGAGATCGGCGAGGACGCCACCACCGGGGCGGGGACCGTGGTCACCCGCAAGGCAGAGGTGGGACCGGGCGAGGTCTGGGCCGGGATTCCGGCCAGGAAGCTCGAGGGTTCCAGGGGTCCGCAAGAGGAGCGCAAGAAGAGGGCCTCGAAGAAGGCCTGAAGTTGGAGGGCGATTCCCGATGCAGGCGTACAGCGAGAAGATCAAGCTGATCTCGGGCCGGGCCAACCGGCCGCTGGCCGAGGCGATCTCGCGGGTCATCGACGTGCCGCTCGCCCGAGCGGAGATCGACTGGTTCCCCGACGGCGAGATCGACATCAAGGTCGAGGACGATCTGCGGGGAAGCGACTGCTTCATCATCCAGCCGATCTGCCCGCCGGTGAACGACAACTGGGTCGAGCTCCTGCTCCTGATCGACACCCTGCGCCGCTCCAGCGCCGGCCGCATCACCGCGGTGATGCCCTACTACGGCTACGCGCGCAAGGATCGCAAGGACGAGGGGCGCGTGCCGATCAGCGCCAAGGTGGTGGCCAACACCCTCAGCGTGAGTGGCTGCGACCGCCTGGTGACGATCGACATGCACGCCGCCCAGATCCAGGGCTTCTACGACATCCCCGTCGACCACCTCTACGCGCGCCCGGTGCTGCTCCGGCGGCTGCGCATGCTGGGGATCGAGGAGCCGATCATCGTCTCCCCCGACGTCGGCGGGATGAAGATGGCCCGCGGCTACGCCAAGCCGATCCGGGCGGATCTCGCGATCGTCGACAAGCGACGCCTCTCCGGCTCCCACGTCGAGGTCGAGCACATCATCGGCGACGTCGAGGACCGCAACGTGATCATCGTCGACGACATGATCTCGACCGGCGGCTCGATCACCGAGGCCGCCGGCATCGTGCAGAAGCACGGCGCCCGCTCGGTCGTCATCGTCGTCACCCACCCCGTGTTCTGCGGACCCGCCATCGAGCGGCTGCAGAACCCCGCGATCGACAAGATCCTGGTCACCGATACGATCCCCCGCCGCGAGGACTGGCCGGAAAAGGTCGAGGTCGTCTCGGTCGCTTCGCTTCTCGCCCAGGCGATCCACAACATCCACAACTCCACCTCCGTGAGCGTGCTCTTCAAAGGTTAGCCGCCCCGGTCCAAGCCCTTCTCCACGACAGAACCCAGAGGAAGATCCCATGGCACAGAGCCAGACCCTCAAGGCCCAGAAGCGAACCAAGCTCGGCACCAAGGCCTCTCGCGCACTGCGCGCGGAAGGACGCATCCCCGCCAACATCCAGGGCGACGGCGTGCACCTCGACTTCTCCCTCGAGGAGACCGAGTTCCTCACCTCCCGGCGGAAGCACATCCACCTGTACGATCTCGACATCGACGGCGAGATGGAGACCGCGGTGGTGCGCGAGCTGCAGTGGGACACCTTCGGCGACAAGATCACCCACATCGAGTTCCGGAAGGTGATCCGCGGCGTGAAGATCGAGTCGGAAGTGGCCCTCGAGTTCTACGGGCACCCCGAGAGCGGCATCCTCAACCAGCTGATGGCGCAGATCACCGTGAACTGCATCCCCTCGAAGATCCCCGACTCGATCCGGGTCCGGGTCGACAAGCACGCCGAGGGGGACCACATCCTCGCCAGCGAGCTGGAGATGCCCGAGGACGTCGAGCTCGCCGCCCCCGCGGAGACCGAGCTCGCCACCATCGTCGCCGCCAAGTACCACGTCGACACCACCGCCGACGAGGCAGAAGCCGAGGAAGGCGAGGAAGGCGAAGGCGAAGCCGGCGCCGAGACCCCCGAGACCCCCGAGGGCGAAGGCGGCGAGAACAGCTGATCTCACCCCTGCCGGGGCGGTCCTCCGGGCCCGCCCCTTGCGCCCTGGCCACCGAACCCTAGAATCTTCGCCCCCGGCTCCACGCCGGGGGCCTTTCCTCGAGGAGCTTTCGTGAGGCGTTCGAGGTGACCCGCATCCTCGTCGGACTGGGCAATCCCGGTCCCCAATACGAGCGAACCCGACACAACGTCGGCTTCGAGGTGCTGGACGCCGTGGCGCTGCACGAGGGCCTGCTCTTTCGAACTGCATCTTCGCTGGAGTCCTCCTCCGCGGGCGATCCGTCGCTCGAAGGGGAGAAGCGCTTCGGGGGGGTGAGGAGGTTCCGCCTGGCCCGGTCCTTCGACCCCGACGCCCTCCTGGTCAAACCCGAGACCTTCATGAACCGCTCCGGCGAAGTGGTCGCCCCCCTGGCCGACTGGGCCGGGGTGCCACCCGCTTCGATCCTGGTCGTCTACGACGACCTCGACCTCGACGTGGGTCGGCTCCGCCTGCGCCCGCACGGCGGGGCGGGAGGCCACAACGGGATGCGGTCCATCATCGATTCACTCGGCTCCGATCAGTTCCCGCGCCTTCGCGTGGGGATCGGCAGGCCGAGAACCGACGCGGCGCGTCACGTGCTCGAGCCCTTCGCCGAGTCCGAGCGGGTCGAGATCGAGATCTCCATCGCCGAGGCGAAGGAGGCCGCTCTCGACTGGCTGGTCACCGGCGACATCGAGCGCTGCATGACGCGGTACCACAGCCGCTGGAACCAGGGTGCGTAGCGTGACGACGGAGTTCTCCCGTCCGAGCGAACGCCCCGCTACTTCTTCTGGAGAACAAGACACTTGGCACGCATTTACGAAGGCATGTACCTGCTCGACAACGCCGTGGTCCGCGAGGACTGGAACACGGCGAAGTCGATCGTGACCGGAACCCTGGAGAAGCACGGGGCGAAGGTCTTGACCGCTCGTCGCTGGGGCGAGCGCCGGCTGGCGTATCCGATCAATCGTCGGAACCGCGCCACCTTCCTCCTGACCTACTTCGAGCTGCCCGCGGAGAGCTTCCCCGCCGTGCGGCGTGACTTCGAGCTGAACGAAGCGGTCCTGCGCTCCCTCGAGCTGCGCGTCGACGCCGTTCCCGAGGGAGAGGACGAGCTGAACACGGCCGAGCACGCGGCGGACTTCAGCGTTCCCCCGCCCCCGGACGACTCCCACATCGACGAGCCGGAAGAGCCGGAGAGGGAAGATTCGTATGGGTCCCGCTCCGACCGGGGCCCGCGGACGGACACCAGGGAGGCCGGGACCACCAAGGAGGCCGAGACCACCAAGGAGGGTGGTGAAACCAAGGCCCCCGAGGAGGGCGGTGAGACCAAGGCCTCCGACGAGGGCAAGGCCGAGGACCAAGAGGAAGCCTTGAAGGCCTCCGAGGAGAGCTGATATGGGTGTTGGCAGAAAAGGACGCCGCGGCGGACGCGGTCTGGTCAAGCTCGGCAAGAAGACCGACGACGATCACCCCTTCGACTACAAGGACGTGGAGCACCTGGAGAAGTTCCTGACCCCCCACGGCCAGATCCTCGGTCGCCGCCGGAGCGGCTACTGTGCCAAGAGCCAGCGCCGCCTCAAGACGGCGGTGAAGCGGGCTCGTCACCTGGGTCTCCTGCCCTTCGTGGGCTGAACGAGGAGGACGAACGATGAAAGACACCGAAGTCCTGCTCAAGGAGCACGTCAAGAACCTGGGCAAGTGCGGGGACATCGTCCGCGTCGCGCCCGGCTACGCCCGCAACTTCCTGATCCCGCGTGGCATCGCCATCGGCGCGACCGACGACAACAAGAAGGCGATGTCCCGCCGCCGGGAGAAGCTCGACGCGGAAGAGGCGATCCTGTTCGCCGAGATCGACAAGCGCCTGAACGCGATCGCCGCTCTCTCCCTCGAGACGATCGAGCGGGCCGACACGAACGGCCACCTCTACGGGTCCGTGACGGCCAACACCATCGTCTCCCTCCTCGCCTCCGCCGGCCATGAGGTCGACGAGAAGGACGTGCGCCTGGAGAAGCACATCAAGGAGGTCGGCACCTATCAGGTTCCGATCCACCTGCACGCCGACCGCTCCACCGAGGTCACGGTTGAGGTAAAATCGGAAGGCGAGGTGAAGGCGGAAGGGGCCGAGGAGAAGGCCGAGGAAAAACCAGAGGAGCAAGCAGAGGAGCCCGCCGAGGCTCCCGAGGCTCCCGCGGAGAGCTGAGCGCGCCGCGCCACTCTCTCGGGCCAGACCGGCGATCCCGCCTTCGCGACCGTGGGGGCGGGATCCTCATTTGCCTCTCGGGGGCCCGGAGTCTCTCCCTCCAGCGGTCGAGATCGGGTCGCTTTTTATTTGCGCTGCCCCTAAGTGTGCCGGGTTCTTCGATCTGGGAGCGAGGCGACACACTCTCACCCACCCGGCATTCCCCGAGGGACTCGCGATCGCTATCCTCTGACGGCCCACGACGGGCCCATCGGGAATGGAATACGAGAGCGGCATAGGCAGGGTTCCCCCGCACAACGACGAGGCGGAGAAAGCGGTCCTCGGATCGCTCTTGATCTCTCCCGGGCGGATCATCGACATCGCCGACGCGCTCCGCGTGGAGGACTTCTTCGACCGGCGGCACGGCTCGATCTTCGAGGCGCTCATGCACCTGTCGGACCGGGGTGAGCCGATCGACTTCATCAGCGTCAGCGAGCGCCTCCTGGCCACCGAGAACCTCGAGCGCTGCGGTGGCCGCGCGTACCTCCTGGAGCTGACCAGCGTCGTCACCTCCTCCGCTCACCTCAAGCACCACGCCTCCCTCGTCGCCAAGACCGCCATCCTCCGCCGCCTGATCGAGGAGGCGACCGGGATCGTCGAGAGGGCCTACCAGACGCGCCCGGAGGGGGAGAACGTCATCGAGCTGGTCGACGAGAGCGAGAACGCGATCTTCCAGATCGCCGACGCGCGCAGCTCGAGCGACGCCGACCCGATCGAGTCGGTCCTGCAGGACGCGATGAAGCGGATCGACTCCGCCTCGGGCCGCGGCAGCCTGATCGGCCTGCCCTGCGGGTACTACGACCTCGACGAGATGACCTGCGGCTTCGCCGGAGGCCAGCTGATCATCATCGCCGCGCGTCCGTCGATGGGAAAGACCGCGCTGGTCCTGAACATGATCGACCACGCCGCGTCCAGCCAGCCGGAGTGGATGGAGGACGGCCCGCCGGTCGTGCTCTTCTTCAGCCTGGAGATGGGCAAGGAGTCGGTGGTCAGTCGCATGCTCTGCACGCGGGCCAAGGTCGACGCGCACAAGCTGAAGACCGGTCACATCCCCTCCGACGACTACGCCGAGCTGGCGCGCGCCGCCGACGCGCTGTCCAACCTGCGTATCTTCATCGACGACGCTCCGGGGATCTCGGTGATGTCGATGCGCAGTCGCGCCCGGAGGCTGAAGCACCGCGAGAAGGGGCTGCACCTGGTCGTCGTCGACTACCTGCAGCTGATGACGCACCCCAAGGCGGAGAGCCGGCAGCTGGAGATCAGCCAGATCTCCCGCTCGTTGAAGGAGCTCTCGCGGGAGCTCGACGTCCCGGTGATCGCCCTGTCGCAGCTCTCCCGCGCGGTCGAGTCGCGCGAGGACAAACGGCCCCAGCTCTCCGATCTCCGCGAGTCGGGATCGATCGAGCAGGACGCGGACATCGTGATGATGCTGTACCGCCCCGAGTACTACACCCAGACCGAAGAGAACCGCGGCCTGGCCGAGGTGATCGTCGGCAAGCAGCGGAACGGTCCCACGGGGACGGTCAAGCTGCAGTTCCTCGGCAGCCAGATGCGCTTCGACAACCGCAGCCCGTCGATGGCCGAGGCGATCCGCCCCTGAAGAGCCCCCCGTGCCCTCCATCCCCCTCCCCAGCACGAAACGTACGAGCGCCCTGCTCGTCCTCCTGGCCGCCCTCTTCCTGGCCGCCGGTCCGGCCGCTCCCGCCGCGGCGCACCCCCTCCCTCAGGAGGGGGCGATCGGGCCGCTGGAGGACGCCTTCGAGGGCCAGAACATCGCCTCGATCGAGGTGGTCGGCGAGCGCCGGTACACCGAGGCCAAGCTGCTGAGCGCGCTCGGACTGCGCTCGGGGCAGCCGTACAGCGGCGACCGCGCGGAGCAGGGGATCCAGCATCTCTGGAAGATCTTCCAGGTCCGTGCGGGGGTCGAGGGCAAGCACGTCGAGGGCGGCGTCGCCCTCCGGATCCTGGTCACCGAGCTGCCGGTGGACCTCGAGCCGCGCTTCATCGGCAACGCCGAGATCGAGCTGGAGGAGCTCCTCGAGTGGGCGCAGCTCGAGGACCGCCGAGAGCTGTACCTGCACCAGGTCCAGCGCGTCACCGCGCGCCTGCTCGAAGGCTACCGGCGCGCCGGCTTCTACTTCGCCGAGGTGCGCCCGGTCGTTCGCGAGATCTCCGAGGGCGACGATCCCACGGTGGTGGGGGACGTGATCTTCGAGATCGTCGAGGGACCGGAGGTCAACGTGAAGGAGGTGGTCATCCACGGCAACCAGAGCCTGCCCGACCGGGGGTTCGGCTTCTGGAAGGACGGCCTCTCCGAGCTGGCCGGGCTCGAGCTCGGCGGCCCCAGCCTGTTCGACT
Organism: uncultured Planctomycetaceae bacterium; assembly: GCA_964496575.1. Taxonomy (GTDB): domain Bacteria; phylum Planctomycetota; class UBA1135; order UBA1135; genus CAZCAC01. Next base: position 14,277 of record CAZCAC010000142.1, read on the forward strand.
GGGACGGCAAGGAGTTCGTCGAGGAGACCCTGCGCGCCGACATCGTGGCGATGCGCAACGTGTACCGCGACGCCGGATTCCTGAACGCGGTGGTCGACCTGCACGATCTCGAGTTCAGCGAGGACCGCTCCGGCGTCATCGTGCACATCATCGTCGACGAGGGGGAGCCGTTCATCGTGGGCAAGGTCTCGATCCAGGGCTTCGACCTGGTCCCTCACCCGCGGGGGGAGGCGTACCTGCCGCAGGAGGTGGCGAGCGACCTGCTCTACCCCGAGGAGGACCTCCTGGGGGAGGTGGTGCTGACCCCGGGGAAGCGCTACGAGAGAATCTGGGTCAACGCCGACCATATCGCCCTCCGCGACTACTACGGGCAGTTCGGCCACATCGAGCACATCACGCTCGGCGACCGGTACACCTGGAGGTGGTTGGAGCCGGAGCTCGTGTTCGACCTCGAGAAGGCCGAGGTCGAGGTGATCTACCGCATCGCCCAGGGGCGTCCGGTGAAGATCCGCGAGATCAAGATCGCGGGAGCCACGCACACCCAGGATCGCGTGATCCGCCGGGAGATCTCGGTGGAGCCGGGTCAGCTGGCGGACATGAAGGAGATCCTCGCCTCGATCCGCCGACTGACCTCCTCGGGGTACTTCTCCGACGATCGCAACCGCCTCGAGCACCGTGACCCGACCTTCCGCTTCATCCCCACCGAGGAGGCGGGCGAGGTGGACATCGAGTTCATCGTCGAGGAGGGGCAGGTCGTCGACTTCGGGATCTCCGGCGGCATCGACTCCAACACGGGGCTGTTCGGGTTGATTTCCTTGACCATGAACAACTTCGACCTCTTCGACGTGCCGGACTCCTTCTTCGGCATGTTCGGGGAGATCTACCGCAAGGAAGCCTTCCACGGCGCCGGCCAGACGCTGCAGGTGATGGTGTCGCCCGGTACCCAGCGCGACCAGGCGCGGCTGCGCTTCGTCGAGCCGGACATCTTCCGGTTGCACAAGGACCGGATCGCCTTCGACGGCGAGCTGGCCAAGTACGACCAGATCTTCGAGGACTACGACCAGAAGCGATACATCCGGAGCGTGCAGTTCGGTCGTCAGCTCGGCTTCAACTCCTTCCTGTGGCTCGGCTACTCCAACGAGGACGTCACCATCTACGACGTCGACCCCCAGGTCGACCTCACCGACCCCGCGCTCGCCCCGCTGGCCCAGGAGGTCGGCTCGAACAGCCTGAACGGGCTCACCATGTCCCTGCGCCACCGCGACACCGACGCGGCGTTCAACCCCAAGGATGGACGGGACGTGCGGCTCCATGGCGAGTGGAAGCTGCACGAGCTCGGCAGCGACTGGGAGTTCGTCAAGGGGACCCTCACCTGGGACGAGTACCTTCCGATCGGCAGCGACCCCGACGTGGTGCGCTCCGGATTCCGGATCGCCGCCGGCGCGGGGATCGCCTCGCCCTACGGCCGCTCCAGCCTGATTCCCTACTCCGAGCGCTTCTTCCTCGGCGGCTACAACACCGTGCGCGGCTTCCGCTACCGCGGCGTGGGCCCGTACGCCGCCTCGGGGACCCCGATCGGCGGCGAGAACATGCTCCGGGGCAGCCTCGAGTACCGCTATCCGATCTACTCGATCACCCAGCCGGGCACCTACCGCAAGGTGGAGATGCTCCGCCTGCAGTTCTTCGTCGATTCGGGGGTCCTGGGGCCGGAGTACGGCCGGCTCGATCTCAACGAGACCCGGGCTTCCTGGGGCTTCGGCTTCGGCCTGACCTACCCCTTCCCGCTGGTCTTCGACTTCGCCTGGCCCCTCCGGGAAGGGCCTCTCGACCGCACCCAGGTCTTCTCGTTCAATATCGCCGCCCGCTGACCCCCGTCCGAGAAGGCCGGTGTTCCGCCGGAAAGGCCGGGGCCCGCGCCGGGGAGGGCAATGACAGTGACGGAGGCTTGCGCTACCCTTTGCCCCGCCCGGCTCCCCCGGGAGCCCGTCCGATCCTCATGCCGGTCAGAACCCTAGCCGAACTCGCCGAACACTGCGGGGCCCTCCTCGAGGGGGACGGGGACCGTCGTGTCACCGGTCCGGCGGACCTCGAGGACGCCACCGGGGACGAGATCTCCTTCCTGGCCAATCCGCGCTACGCGCCGCTCCTCGAGAGCACCGCGGCCGCGGGCGTGGTCGTCGGCCACGGCGTGACCCGCCCCCGGGAGAGCCTGACCCTGCTCCGCGTCGAGGATCCCAACCGGGCGTTCACCACGATCGTCTCGCTCTTCGCCGAGGAGGAGCAGCCCGCTGCGCCGGGGATCGACCCCAACGCCGCGGTCCATCCCTCGGCGCAGATCGGCGAGGGGGCCTCGATCGGGCCCTGCTGCACCGTCGGCCCCGGGGCGAGGATCGAGACCGGGGCGGTGCTCCGGGCCGGCGTGCACGTCGGCGAGGGGTGCCGGGTGGGAGCGCGCACGGTGCTGCACCCCGGGGTGGTCCTCAACCCCCGCGTGGAGGTCGGCGCCGAGTGCCTCGTCCACGCCGGGACCGTGCTGGGCTCCGACGGCTTCGGCTTCGAACCGAGCGCGAGCGGGTGGAACAAGATCCCCCAGTGCGGGACGGTGATCGTCGGGGACCGGGTCGAGATCGGAGCGAACTGCACCGTCGACCGCGCCCGCTTCGGGGCGACCACCATCGGCGACGGGGTCAAGATCGACAACCTGGTTCACATCGCGCACAACGTCCGAGTCGGCGCCGATTCGCTCCTGATCGCACAGGTCGGGATCTCCGGCTCGGCGCGGATCGGGAGCCGCGTCATCCTCGCCGGGCAGGCCGGCGTCAACGGCCACGTGCGGATCGGGGACGGGGCGCGAGTCGGCGGTCAATCGGGCGTGACTTCCGACATCCCCCCCGGTCTCGACTACTCCGGTTATCCCGCCCGCCCGCGGATGCAGGCCCTGCGCGAGCTGGCCTATCCCAAGCGCATCCCCCGTCTCGAAGCGCGGCTCGAGGAGCTGGAGCGGCGCCTGGAAGCGATCGAGGAGGTTGACCCGCGTTGACACGCCAGCAACGAACCCTGCGCACGACCGTCGAGTTCGAGGGTGCCGGTCTCCACAACGGAGAGACGGTCAAGGTACGGGTGCTCCCCGCCCCCCCCGATCACGGCATCGTCTTCGTGCGCGCCGACCTGCCCGAGGCGGATCCGATCCCCGCGCTGATTTCGTACCACTCCGAGAAGGAGCGGCGCTCGCGCCTGCAGCGCGGCCCGACGAGCATCGACACCGTCGAGCACCTCCTCGCCGCGTGCGCGGGGCTGGGGGTCGACAACCTGACCGTCGAGGTCTCCGGCGAGGAGATCCCCGGGATGGACGGCAGCGCCGCGACCTTCGTCGAGCTGTTCAAGCAGTCGGGGCTGGTCGAGCAGCGCCCGGACGCGCGGATCTTCCAGCTCGACCGCCCCGTCTACGTCCGCCAGGGGGACGCGACCCTGGTCGCCCTTCCGTCCGACCATCCCGGCCTGACGCTGCAGTACATCGCCTCGTTCGAGGAGCCGGGCGTGAACGGCGGCAGCCTGCAGTACGAGCTCTCCCCGGAGGTGTTCGAGAAGGAGATCGCGCCGGCGCGCACCTTCTGCCTCGCCTCGGAGGTCGAGAGCCTGCAGGAGGCGGGGCTCGGCAAGGGCGCCACCCGCGAGAACACCCTGGTCCTCGGCGATCCCGAGTCGGAGCCGCGCCTGCCCGACGAGGCGATCCGGCACAAGCTGCTCGACGTCCTGGGTGATCTCTCGCTGCTCGGTGCTTCCCTCCAGGCACACGTCATCGCCACGCGCTCCGGCCACCGCACCAACGCGGAGCTGGTCCGCAAGCTCCTCGACCTGATGCAGGAGGAGGAGACCGGCGGGATCATCACCCGCGAGTCGGGGCTCGACATCCGCGAGATCCTGCGGATGCTGCCGCACCGCTACCCCTTCCTCCTGATCGACCGCGTGATCGAGATCGACGGCTACCGCAAGGCGGTGGCGATCAAGAACGTCACCGTCAACGAGCCGTTCTTCCCCGGACACTTCCCCAGCCAGCCGTTGATGCCGGGGGTCCTCCAGCTGGAGTCGATGGCGCAGCTGGCGGGCGTCCTCCTGTTGCGCAAGCTCGAGAACACCGGCAAGCTGGCCGTGCTGTGGGCGATCGACAAGGTCAAGCTGCGCGGGGCGGTGACTCCCGGAGATCAGCTGCGCATCGAGGTGGAAACGCTGAAGATGAAAGGGAAGACCGCGCAGGTGCGCGGGACCGGCTCGGTGGCCGGTAAGCTGGTCTGCGAGGCCACCCTGATGTTCACCATGGTCGACTCCTGAGCGCTGAGCCGATGAGCACCCTGATCCACCCCTCCGCCGTCGTCGATCCCGCCTCGCAGCTGGGCGTCGACGTCGTGGTCGGACCCTATTGCTCGATCGGTCCCCGCGTCCGGATCGGTGATCGCACGCGCCTCGGTCCCCACGTGGTGATCGACGGAGTGACCCGCCTCGGTGAGGAGAACGAAATCGTCGGCCAGTCCAGCCTGGGGACCCCGCCGCAGGACATCTCCTACGGTGGTGAGCCGACGCTGCTGGAGATCGGAGACCGCAACCAGGTCCGCGAGTTCGTCACCATCAACACCGGCACGATCAAGGGTGGCGCGCTCACCCGGATCGGCAGCGGGTGCCTCCTGATGGCCTACAGCCACGTCGCCCACGACTGCGACCTCGACGACGACATCATCCTCTCCAACAACGTGATGCTCGCCGGCCACGTGCGGGTCGAGAAGGGCGCGATCATCTCCGGTGGCTGCGGCACCCACCACTTCGTGACCATCGGCGCCTACGCGTACATCGGCGGGATGAGCCGCATCGAGCACGACGTGCCCCCGTTCATGATCGTCGAGGGACAGCGCGGCCGGGCCCGCAAGGTCAACGTCGTCGGTCTCCAGCGCGCGGGTTTCGTCGACGAGGATATCGAGAGCCTGCGAGTCGCCTTCCGCAAGCTCTACCGGGCGAGCCGCCCGCAGGCCCAGGTGATCGAGGAGCTCAAGCGCGACGGGACGACCCCCGGGATCGTCCACCGCCTGATCGAGAGCCTCGAGCGCACCGAAGGGGGTCGCAAGGGACGTTACCTGGAAGGCAAGCGAGACGAGCTGGCCCGCATCGGCGCGGCCCGCATCGCCGCGGAAGTGAGTTCCTGATGAGCGAGACGAAACCGCTGCGCGTCGCCGTGATCGGCGTCGGGCACCTGGGGAAGATCCACGCGAAGATCTACGCCGAGAACCCCGCCTCCGAGCTGGTCGCCGTCGTCGACAGCGACGCGGCCCGCGCCGCGGAGGTCGCCGGGGAGCACGGCTGCCCGGGGCTCTCCGACCTCGCCGAGCTGCCCGACGACCTCGACGGGGTGAGCGTGGTGGTGCCGACGGAGTTCCACGCAAGAGTCGCCGTCCCGCTGCTCGAGCGCGGGCTCGCGTGCCTGGTCGAGAAGCCGCTCGCCGCGAACCTGACCGACGCCGACGCGATCCTGGCCGCCGCGGAGCAGAGCGGCGCGCTGCTGAGCGTGGGCCACGTCGAGCGCTTCCAGCCCGGCGTGCGCAAGGTCCGGGATCTGTTCACCGAGCCGCGCTTCATCGAGTGCCACCGCCTCGCGCCCTTCTCCTTCCGGGCGATGGACGTCGGCGTGGTGCACGACCTGATGATCCACGACCTCGACCTGATCCTGCACCTCTGCGACTCGCCGATCGAGAGCGTCGATTGCGCCGGCGGTGCGATTCTCACCGATCGCGAGGACCTCGCCTCGGTGCGCCTGGTCTTCGCCAACGGCGCGCGGGCCAACGTCACCGCCAGCCGGGCGTCGATGGAACCGATGCGGCGCTTCCGGATGTTCTCCTCCAGCGGCTACGTCAGCCTCGACTTCCAGAAGAACTACGGGATCCACATCACCAAGGGCCCGGAGTGGGAGAGCGGCCGCGAGGCCCTGCGCACCCTCGACCCCGTCGTGCTGGCCCTGCGCAAGGACTGGATCACCGAGAAGGTGCTCTCGGTCACCGAGCTGCCCCTGGAGGGGGAGCAACGCCCGCTCCAGGCGGAGCTGGACGCGTTCCTGACCTGCATCCGTACCGGGGCGGCTCCGGAGGTGACCGGCGCCGACGGCCGGGCGGCGCTGGCGCTGGCGGAGCGGATCTCGGAGGCGATTCGGGGGCAGGACTGGTAGGACGGGTCCGGGCCCGTCTGGTAGAACCTGCCCACGATGTGCACCCAAACCCCCTCCAAACGCTTCGCCCCCCTCCCCGAGGAGATCTCCCGCCGGCCCGACGACGCCGAGAAGCTCGTGCTCGAGGAGTGGCGCCAGCGCGGCGTCTTCGCCGAGGTCGAGGCTGCGCGGAAGGACGGGATTCCGTTCGTCTTCTGGGAGGGGCCGCCGACCGCCAACGGTCGGCCCGGGATCCACCACCTCTTCGCCAGGACCATCAAGGACACGATCTGCCGCTATCAGACGATGCTCGGCAAGCGCGTCGACCGCAAGGCGGGGTGGGACACCCACGG
>CAZCAC010000143.1:0-19785 GCA_964496575.1 uncultured Planctomycetaceae bacterium
GGCCCCTTCGAGGGGCCTTCCTCAAGCCGCCCGCTATGCGGGCGGTACCTGACTATGAAGCAGTGGCGGAACACAGGCCACAAGGCTCGGCAGGGAATGGCGCTGGTTGCCGCTCTGATCTCGGCCTTCGTGGCCGTGGGCATGGTATCCGTGTTGTTGACTCTCGCTCGAGCGTCCAACACCAAAGCGGACGTCGAGCGCCATCGCTCGCAGGCGCGCTACCTGGCGGAAGGTGCCGTCGAGGCGGCCAAGAAGGAAGTACAGACCGCGATCGCCAACTGGGAGGACGTACCCACCAGCGGCTTCGCGACCATGAACGGGCAACAAACCGGCTACAGCGTGACTCCGACCGGCCTGGACCAGGTGGTCGCCGACAGCGCCGGGATCCAGACCCTGGTCACCGGCTACGAGATCCTGGCCACCGGCCGCAGTCAGCGCAGCACCGCTCAGGTACACCGGATCATCAACGCGCGAGCGACGCCGATCTTCCAGTTCGCCGTCTTCTACACCGACGATCTGGAGATCAACCCCGGACCGAGCATGACCCTCGGGGGACGGGTGCACTCCAACGCGGACATGTACCTCGGCTGCAACAACACGCTGACGGTCAATACGAACTACCTTCGCGCCGTCGGCGGCATGTACCGCGAGCGCAAGGACAATCCCGGCGTATCGAGCGGAACAGTCAACGTGCGCAAGTGGGTGGAGAATCCCTACGACCCCACCGAGCCGGAAGAGTACGTGAAGATGTACAGCAAGTCCCAGATGGACGGCGAAGGGGTGCCGACCATCTCGGGCTACGACTGCAACTTCACCGGCGGCCTGGACCTCAACGGGGACGAGGACTTCGACGACCCGGGCGAGTGGTTGCCGTGGGCCCCGGGGGCGCTCGACTTCTGGCAGCCGCCGGACGGCTACGCGGGCGGTGAGGGCAACACGGTGATGAACCAGGATCACCGCGTGGGTGAGGCCGTCGTGCCGAAGATCGGTTCGATCGCGATGTTCGAGGAGGACGACGGCGGCTCCTACGTCTACGACGAGGACGCGCAGCAGTACATCTCGGTGCCCGCGGGCACGGGAACGCACGATCGCGGTTTCTTCCACGAGAACGCGGACCTGGTGGTGATCACGAATGACGACGGCAGCTGGGACGCTTTCGACGGGAATGGCTTCTCGGTGAAGGGCTCACTGGCCGGCGCCATCACCCAGACCGACATCTATGACGCTCGACAGGCGGATGGCAGTGGTGGCCGTACTCCGGTCACCGAGATCGATCTCGCCGCGCTGGGGGCTTCCGGGGTCTTTCCGCCGAACGGTTTGCTCTACGCTTCACACTACGGGATGGGTGAGGGAACCGACGCGAAGGGCGTGATCCTGACCAATGGCTCCGAGCTGTCGGCGCCGCTCAACGTGGTCAGCGAAGGGGCGGTCTACATCGAGGGGGACTACAACACCGTGGACAAGAAGGGTGCCGCCGTGATCGGCGATGCGGTGAGCCTGCTCTCCACCGCCTGGGACGGATCGAAGGGACCGGGAGTGCTTCCAGTCGCCGACCACACCACCTACAACGTGGCGATCGTGACCGGCAATCACGAGACCTTCGTAGGGGACTACAACGGCGGCCTGGAGAACCTGCCGCGATTCCACGAGAACTGGGGCAGTAAGAACTGCAACATCGTCGGGTCCTTCGTGAACACCTGGTACAGCCGGTACGCGACGGGGAAGTGGGTCTACGGCAGCGATCGCTACAAGGCTCCGCGCCGGAACTGGCACTACGACACGGCGTTCAACAACGTGGCGAACCTCCCGCCGTTCACGCCGATGGCGGTTTCGGCGGAGGATGTGGTGACCTGGTAGGTAGACAGGCCAACAGTGCAATCAGGGAGGCGGCCGCGACTTTCGCGGCCGCCTTTCCTTTGGGCACTCACCGATACCGTATCCTTGGTGGCTCCCGGAATGGCGAGACCAGGAGACGGAGTGATCACGACCGAAGAACAGAGGACCCCTCCCCGCACCACCCTCTGGTACATGACCGGCATCTGCCTCTCCGCCGCGCTGGGGGGCTTTCTCTTCGGCTTCGACACCGCGGTCGCCTCGGGCACGATCGGCTTCCTGAAGAGCCAGTTCAAGCTCTCGCCGGGGATGGAAGGGTGGATCATGAGCTCGGCGCTCGCCGGGTGCATCCCCGGGGCGGCGCTCGCCGGGGTGCTCAGCGATCGCTTCGGGCGGAGGCGGATGCTGATCGTCTCGGCCTTTCTGTTCCTCCTCTCGGCGATCGGTTCGGCGATCCCCGAGACACCGACACAGCTGGTGATCGCCCGGCTCGTCGGAGGCTTCGGCGTCGGGACCGCCGCGATGGTCGCGCCGATCTACATCTCCGAGCTCTCGCCACCGCGCCTCCGCGGCCGCTTCGTCTCGCTCTACCAGCTCGCGATCACGCTGGGGATCCTCTGCTCCTACCTCTCCAATACGCTGTTGCTCGGGATTGCCGAGCGCGGTGCGGAGACGGCGGGGGAGGGCTTCTTCCAGAAGATCTTCGTCCACGAAGTCTGACGTGGAATGTTCGTCTCGGAGCTTCTCCCGGCGACCCTCTTCCTCGTCGTGCTCTGCTTCGTCCCCGAGAGCGCGCGCTGGCTCTACCGGGTCCGGAGGGAGGCCGAGTCCGAGGCGATTCTCGAGCGCGTCCTCGGCGAGGAGGAAGCGCGGCGCGAGATGGAGGAGATCCGCAGCACGATCTCCCACGAAGCCGGCTCGGTGGGCGAGCTCCTCGCCCCCGGGCTGCGCATCGCCCTCTTGATCGGGATCCTGCTGCCGGTGTTCAACCAGCTCACCGGGATCACCTCGGTGATGTACTACGCACCGACGATCTTCGAGAAGGCCGGTTTCCAGTCCAGCTCGGCCTTCGGCAGCGCGGCGATCATCGGCTTCGTCAACATGATCTTCACCGGCGTGGCGATCTGGAAGATCGACTCGTTCGGAAGGCGGCCGCTGCTGATGGTCGGCTTCGGCGCACTGATCCTCGCGCTCGGCTTCATCGGCTGGGAGTACAACCGGCTGAGCGACGGCGAGGCGAGCTCGCTGATGCTCGGGTTGTTCATCTTCTACATCGTGTTCTTCGCCTCGACGCTGGGGCCCGGGGTCTGGGTCGTGCCGTCGGAGATCTACCCGACGCACATCCGCGGGCGAGGCATGTCGATCTCGACGCTCACTCTCTTCACCGGCTCGTGGCTGGTCACGCAGACCTTTCCGCTCCTGCGCGAGTCGATCGGCGTGGGCAATACCTTCTTCATCTACGGCGCGATGATGATCCCCGCGGTGCTCTTCACCTGGTTCGTCATCCCCGAGACCAAGGGCAAGACCCTCGAGGAGATCGAGCGGTCGTGGAAACGACGGAGCAACAGCTGATGGTTCTCGCGACGAATCTGTTCCTGAGCGCCGCGCTGCTCGGTGGGCCGGCGGATGACGTTCTGGTGCAGCGAGACGATCTGTTCGCCGCGTCCGAGGGGTGGCTCGAGGGCTACGCCGAGTCGGTTGGCGGCGAGACGCTCGCCTACCCGCGGCTGCGCCCCGAACGTCCCGTCGCCCTGCTGACCCGCGCGACGACGGGCCTGATGGCGATCGAGTGGCGGACCGAGGCGGTGCCTGAGGTCGTGCCCGAAGAAGGCGTCGTCTTCTTCTGGATGGCGGGGATGGCGCTGCAGGGGCATGGCCAGCGCTTCGATCTCTTCGTGAATGGCGAGCCGCGCCTCCAGTTCGAGAGTGGCGTGGAAGGGGAGTGGGGCGTCGATGGCGTGGGCGGCGGGCGGCTCGAGTTCTCCGCCTTCACGCGAGACCAGCACCGCGACGGCTTCGGCTACGTCCGCCTCCACGCGCCGCGTGCCTGGGTCACGCCGGGGGAACCGCTCGTCCTGCGCGTCGTCGGCGAGGCGGCTGGCGTGGCGACCTGGTTCATGACCTACGAGTGCCCCGATGCCTTGGCACACTTCCGCGCGGAGAGTGAACATCAGGGGTGGCTCGACCTGACGGTGAGTGAAACGGCGAGTGGAATGGTGATCATGGTGAACGCCCCGCAGCGGTGGGCGGGGAAGGTGTTCGATCTGTCCATTGGGAGAGATTACTCGATGGGAACGGAGCTCGTCGTGGGGGAGAGGAGTGCCCGAGCCATCTGTCCTCTTCCCGCCGTGTCGCTCAAGAGGTACATCGGCAAGCCGCTGCGCGTCCACCTCGACGACCAGCCGCTGATCGAGAACGCGACGGTCTTCGCCGCGATCGACACCGCCTACATCGCCGCGAAGAGCATCGTGCGGATCGGTGCCGACGCGACCGAGGAGGGGCCGTGGACCGTGCGCGTGCGCATGGAGCACCAGCCGGAGCTGGCCGCGGACCTGATCGCCCTCTCCGACTCACCGCTCGCGAACGGCGAGATCCACATCGTCTCGTCCAGCCACCAGGACATCGCCTGGATGGACAGCCCGCAGCAGTGCATCGAGGACCGTGACGTGCACATCATCACCCCGGCGCTGGAGGAGCTGCGGGTGAACCCCGACTACCACTTCTGCATGGAGAACGTGCTCTGCCTGCGCGAGTACCTCGAGCGGCACCCCGAGTTGCGCGAGGAGATCGCCGGGTTCACCCGACAGGGCCGGATCACCTGGGGCGGGACGTACAACGCACCGTACGAGGAGATGTACTCCGGCGAGGCACTGGTGCGGCAGTTCTACCTCGGCCGCCGCTGGCTGCGCGAGACGCTGCCGGGGTGCGACGCGATCACCTACTGGAACGTCGACGTGCCCGGACGCACGCCGCAGATGCCGCAGCTGATGGCGAAGGCGGGCGTGCCGTACGGCCTGATCAGCCGTCACGAGGAGGGTTTCTTCCGCTGGCTCGCTCCGGACGGCTCGACGGCGTGGTTCTGGTCGTCGGGGCACTATGGGAATTCGTTCCCGCACCTCGCCAAGGAGTTCTTCGACGCGGCAGGGCACGTCGCCGCGGAAGGGGCGCAGTGGTCGAACCTGCTGCGCGTCGAAGGAGAGCCGGCGGTGGTGCCGATCCTCTCCGACTGGGACATGGGCAGGCCGGTCGTCTACGAGGAGCTGGTCGAGCGCTGGACGGGGTTCGATGCGTTGCTCTCCGAGGACGGCACCTGGCGCGAGCTCCGCTTGCCCGAGCTGCGGCATGCGAGCAGCGTCGAGACGATGTCGGCGATGGCTGCCGCGTACGCCGAGGCGCCGACGATCGCCGGCGAGCGGCCGGCGGTCTGGCTCTACATCCACGGGCCTTCGCACCAGAAGGCGCTGGCCGCGGCGCGCGAGGGGAGTCGGCTCCTGTGCGAGGCGGAGACGTTCAGCACGGTGCGCTCGCTGCTGGAGGGGAGTTTCGAGAGCTACCCGCAGGCGCGGCTCACCGAAGGGTGGGAAGCGGCGATCTACCCTGACCACGGCTGGGGAGGGAAGAACGGCCACATCACCGACGCGCTCTTCCTGGAGAAGCTCGAACTCGCGCGGGATCTGGGGCGTGAGCTCCGCGACGGCGCGATGAGAGCGATCGCGGCGCGAGTGAAGACGGATCCGGAGAAGGGGATCCCGGTGGTGGTGTTCAATCCGCTGTCGTGGGAGCGGTCGGGACTGGTCGATGTCGAGCTCGAAGAGGTGCCCGAAGGGAAGCAACCGTACTCGCTCCAGACCGCTGAGGGGAGAGAGATCGACTTCCACCTCGTAGCGGTCGGCGTGCCGGATGCAGAGGGGCGACGGGGGTTCCGGCTGAAGTTCTTCGCCCCGGATGTGCCCCGGCTGGGCTACGCGACCTTCTATCTCGGGGGGACTGCGAACATCGAGTCCCACTTCGACGATTCCGAGGACGTCGAGATCCTCCACCTCGACCGCGAATGGGAGACCGATCACTACCGCATTCGTCTCGGCGCCGGAGGCATCGCCGAGCTGTTCGACAAGGAGCTTGGAGTCGATGTGCTCGACACGAGTGAGTGGTTCGGAGGCGAGATCCTCACGCTTCACTCGGAGGGCCACGGTGCAGGCGAGTTCGCCGACGTCCAGCAGCCGACGCTAGAGGGTCTCGACCGCCTTGCTGCCCATCAACACTGACCGGGGTCGATCCCCGATTCGAGCCCGATCGGCATCGGCCCGTCAGGGATCACGGTGCGAGAGCAGGCGACGTTTGCCCACGCCAAGGTGATCCTCGATACGACCTTCTTCTGGCACGAGAAGCGCATCGACTTCGACGTGCAGGTCCTCGGCTTCGACGGCACCGAGTACCGCGAGTTCCGCCTCGCCCTGCCGCTGGCGATGGAGAACGCGCAGATCGCCTACGAGGTGCCCTTCGGCGTCGTCGAGGTCGGCAGGGACGAGATCCCCGGCGCCGCGGGCGAGCGCTACACGACGCCCTGCGCCGAGGTCCACCCGCGCGGCATCGGCAACTGGATCAGCGCGTCGAACGACGAGTTCGGCGTCACCCTGAGCTCCAGCGTCGCCGTCGCCGACTGGATCGACGTGAAGGACCCCACTTCGAAGAAGCCGGTCCTGCAGCCAATCCTGCTCGCCTCGCGCCAGAGCTGCCACGGCGAGGGCCCGCTCTACGCCCAGCCGGGCGACCATCACTTCCACTTCTCGATGACCTCGCACGCCCCCGGCTGGCGGAACGGCGATCGCTTCGGCAAGGAGGCGAACACACCGCTCCACGCCGTGCGAACGACGCGCAAGGCGAATGCCGATCTCCCCGAGCGGCACTCCTTCCTCACCCTGCAGCCGGCCAACGTCCTCCTGAGCACCCTCAAGCGGGCCGAGGACGGGGACGGCGTGATCGTGCGCATCTTCGACGCCGAAGGTATCGACTCGAAGGCGACGGTGGCGCTCCCCGGCGGCTGGACCGAGGCGCTCTCGACCAATCTGATCGAGGATGACCAGAGCTCGCTGTCGCTTCGGCAGGGGACGGTGGAGCTGGAGCTCGGCCACCACGCCATCGAGACGCTCCGGTTGAAGTAGCCGTCGCCGGGTCGGAAGACTAGGATTCGGCCATGAACCGCTGCGCCCTCGTCAAACCCGCGCTGCTGCTTGTTGCGCTCCTCTTCCTCTCCGCCTGCTCGGAGTCCGCGGGGGCGCGGGTGCGGCTGGCGACGACGACCAGCACGGAGAACTCCGGACTCCTCGCCCACCTCCTGCCGGAGTTCGAGGAGACGGAGGGGATCGAGGTCCAGGTGATCGCGGTGGGGACTGGCCAGGCGCTGGCGCTCGGCCGGCGCGGGGACGCCGATCTGGTGCTGGTGCACGCCCGTGGGCGGGAGGACGAGTTCGTCGCCGAGGGGCACGGCACCGAGCGCCGCGACGTGATGTGGAACGACTTCGTCATCGCGGGGCCCGCGACCGATCCGGTCGGTCTGGCCGGGACGAGGGACGCCATCGGGGCTCTCGAGAAGATCAGAGCCGCGCGGGCGCCGTTTGTCTCGCGCGGCGACGACTCCGGAACGCACACCCGCGAACAACTGCTGTGGGGGGGGACGAAGGGCGGCAAGGCACCGGCCGGCGAGGAGTACTACCTCGAAGCGGGGCAGGGGATGGGGGCCTGCCTGATCATGGCGGACGAGCGACGCGCCTACATCCTCACCGACCACGGCACGCTCCTGGCCTTCCAGGATCGGCTGGAGCTCTCGGTCCTCGTCGAGGGATACGAAGCGCTCCGGAATCCGTACGGTGTCATCGCCGTCAACCCGGAGCGCCACCCCGACGGGAACGCCGACGGTGCGAGGAAGCTCATCGAGTTCCTGACCGCACCGGCGACCCAGAAGCGGATCGGCGAGTTCCGCGTCGGCGGGGAGCCGCTCTTCCACCCGGCGCTGCAGGCGGACTGAATCGTGGACTTTCTGTGGGAAGGCGTGCGGGAGGCCTTCCGCCTCATCGTCGGTGCCGACACGGCGACCTTTCACGCCCTGTGGGTGTCGCTCTCCTGCACTCTGATCGCGATCACGCTCGCCGGACTGCTCGCCATCCCCTACGGCGCCTGGCTCGGTCTCTACCGGCCGCGTGGACACCGGGTCCAGTACCTGCTCCTGCGCATCGGCCTGGCGCTGCCCACCGTGGTCATCGGTCTGCTCGTGTACGGCCTGCTCTCCCGGCGCGGCGTTCTCGGCGACCTCGACCTCCTGTACACGCGGACGGCGATCGTCGCCGGGGAGTTCCTCCTCGCGTTTCCGCTCTTCGGCTCGCTGGTACACGGCGTCACCGCTTCCTTGCGACCGCGGGTGGTGGAGACCGCGCTGACGCTGGGAGCGAGTCGCTGGCGCGCGCTGATCGCCGTCCTGGGCGAAGTTCGGGCCGGGCTGGCCGCGGCGTACCTGGCCGCCTTCGGGCGCTGCATCACCGAGCTCGGCATCGCGATCACGGTGGGGGGGAACCTGGCCATGCGGACCCGCACGCTGCCATCGACGATCCAGCTCGAGCTCAGCGTCGGCAAGTTCGCCTCCGCGCTGGCGCCGGGGTTGCTCCTGCTCCTGCTCGCTGGCGTGGCGGCCGTCGTCACCCACCTCCTGTCGCGGGAGGAGAAGGCGTGATCCGGGCCCGCGACATCTCGGTGCGTTTCGACTCCGTGGAGGCGGTGCGCATCGAGCGTCTCGAGATCGCCGCCGGAGAGCGCTTCGGTCTGCGCGGGCCGAACGGCTCGGGCAAGTCGACCCTACTGCGGGTCCTCGCCGGCCTCCTCCCGCCGACCGAGGGCTGCGTCGATGCGCCCCCGCCCGGTCGCACGGTACTGGTCCACCAGCGGCCCTTCTTCTTCCGCGGCACGGTTCGCGACAACGTCGCCTTCGCGCTGCGAATCCGGAAGCGGCCGAGCGCCGGCGCGGGCGAGCTGCTGGCGCGTCTCGAGGTGAGTCACCTGTCGGACCGACCAGCGAAGGTGCTGTCGGGAGGTGAGAGCCGGCGCGTCGCGGTTGCCCGCGCTCTCGCCGCCGAGCCCGAGCTGCTTCTCCTCGACGAGCCGTTCGCCGCGCTGGACGATGACGGGGTCGTCATCGTGAAGAGAGCTCTGGAAGGCTTCGAGGGTACGCTCGTGGTCGCTGCCCCGGAGATGGAAACCGGTACCGTCGATCGCGTCGTCGAGCTGGGTCGGAGGATGGACGGCGGGCGCTGATTCTCCGGATCGAGCCTTCCTCCGCGCGATTCACGCCGATGTTGTGACTCCCGCATTGAGCAGGAGGCGCTCCCGGGGTAAACCTCTCCCTACCGTGAGTAGCCGCCGACCGTTCTCAACCTGGCTGGGCTTGGCCAGCGTCATCCTGTTGTTCGTCTGGGTCGCCGTGATCAGCTTCCGGCCGGTGATCAACAGCGACTTCTGGGTGCACATGCGTCTGGGCGAGGACGTGCTCGCGACGGGAGAGTGGCCCTACGTCGATTCTTACTCGGCAACGGCCAGCGGGCGACCCTACATCGCCTTCGAGTGGGGCTCCGGCGTCATCTTCGCGTGGCTGCACAGTATCGGATCGTTCGCCCCGACCCTGCTCCGGCCGCTTCTGACCGTGTCGACGATCGCGCTGATGTACTTCGCCCTGCCGAAGTCACGGCGTGGTTTCGTTCTCACGATCCCTTTCCTGCTGCTCTGCACCTACGTCATCGCGTTCCGCTTCGTCGTCAGGCCGCACCTCTTCTCGCTGCTCTTCTTCAGCGCGCTCTTGTTCGCGCTGGCTCGCTGGCAGCGCAAGCCGAGGCTACGAGAGCTCCTGTGGCTGCCTCCGCTCTTCGCACTGTGGGTCAACCTGCACGGGGCTTTCATGCTGGGGCTGGCGATCATCGGCGCGATCGCCGGGACCCTCGCGCTGTCGCGGCTCTTGAAGAGGACCGAGCCGGGGACCGTTCCAGAGTGGCGCCAGATCTGGGCACTCGGGGCGATCCTCGTCGCCTGCACGCTGGCGACGCTGCTCAATCCCTACGGGCTCGAGCTGGCGAGGTATCCGTTCACCTTGACGGAGGAGAATCAGTTCTTCAAGGAGTTCATCACCGAGTGGAAGAGTCCGTTCAGCCGGACACTTCGCGTTGGCCGGGCCATCTCCTTCTACTGCTGGCTGGGCATGCTGGTCCTGCTCTGGGGAGGCATCGTGGGCACCCTGCGACGCCGCTCGCTGACCGAGATCGGACTCGCGCTCCTGGTCACCGTCCTCTCCTTCCGCGCCAACCGCTTTCTCCCCTACACCGCGATCGTCGCCTTCCCGATCCTGGTCGGTTCGTGGGAGGTGCTGCTGAAGTCGCGCCTGCGGCGCCGGCCGGTGCTCGAGATCGTCGCGACCCTTCTGTTGATCTTCACCGCGGTCGCCCACGGCTTCACGCTGGGCAAGCAGAAGCGGGCCCTGGGCTGGGGCTACGGGACGGTGCTCCCGCACCAGGAGACCGCCTGGATCAAGAAGAAGGGCCTCTCGGGGGTCCTCTTCAACGACCAGATGAACGATGGCGACCTGGTGATCCACGACCTGGGGCCCGCCATCCGTCCGGTGATGGACGCCCGGGTCGACGTGTACGGAGAGAAGCTCTATCTCGAGTGGCGGGAGTGCAAGAGGTCGGAGGCCAGCTTCATTGCCTATCTGGACAAGCACTCGGTGAACCTGGCGCTGCTCTCGCGCCAGGCGATTCCGCTGATCAAGGTGCTCGAGCGGCGAAAGAACTGGCAGCTGATCTTCGCCACCGACAGGCGATTCGTCTTCAGGAGGCTCCGGTAGGGGAGCGAACGGCCGAGCCGGAGCTCAGCCGACGATCTCGCTCACATCGATCAGGTAGAGTTGCCGTCCATGGCCCTCGTGCGCCGAGTCGATCACCACGCTGGTCCCGTCCGGGCTGAATCGTGGGTGCAGGTCGCAACGCCACTCGCCACGATACGCCGACGGCAAGTGGAACTCGCCCAGTGATACCCGGCGCGCGGTGGCGACGTGGTAGAGGTACGGCCGCTGCAGGCGCTTATCGCCCTGCGGGTAGGTATCGTTGAGGATCCACTCGTTCCCGGGCAGGTACGAGCAGTGGCCGTTGACGGTCATCACTCCCTCGCCGACGACCTCGACCGCCCCACCCGTCCGGTCCTCGAACAGGTAGAAGGCCGAACCGTGCGATTCGTGCCATGACCAGGCGAGGAGGTGCCGGGGATCACGCCAGATGAAGTGTGACGTGCGCCCCGAGGGATCGACGATGCGCACGTCGGAGCCGTCCCGGGCGGCGGTCAGCATTCGCGTGGCCCCACGCCAGTCGGGGAAACCCCAGCGGTGCAGGAACTCGAAACGCTCGCCGTCCGGGCTGACCAGCAGGTGATTGAAGTAGTGCTTCGCCGTGGCGAGATCCTCGCCGGGGAATGGAATCGCGGCCACGTCGGCCAGGGAGACGATCAGCTCCGCTTCGCCCGAGTCGAGGTCCACGCGGAAGACACCCGAGTCCTCCGGCGCGAGCACGTCGCGATGAGGGTCCGGCAGGCCTGCGTATCCGTAGCCCGGGCGCATGTCGTCGACCCGCCGGAAGTCGGGGGCGACTCCCCACCGGCCGTCGGGACTGACCGTGTAGACGGGGTGCGGCAGGGTCCGCTTCTTCCGGGTCTTCACGTCGAGGACGTGGCAGACGAAGTGGTCGCCCTCGCGGTCGTTCCAGAGAACCTCCGTCGCCGAGCCGGGGCGCCACTGCAGCATGCAGCCCTGTTGCCAGCACCACGCTCGCGTCTCGCCCAGCTCGATCCAGCGATCGTCTTCTTGCAGGTCGACCATGCCGACCTTGATCACGTCGTCCGGTTTCGGGCTGCGGTGCTCGAAGTCGACCTCCATGCTCAACACGTAGCGACCGGAGGGATCGAACTCGAGCTTGTCGTAGTAGCCGAACCAGTGAAACTCCGGTCCGCGGGTGATCGCTCGAACCGGTGGCGCCTGACCCCTCCGGAGGGCGGTAGCCCAGAGCGGGGCGGAGGTGGTGCCCGCCGCGGCATCGACGTTCCAGGTCGACTGGGCGAGTGAAGGCGAGGCGAGAATGAACACGCATGCGAGCGAGTCGTGGAGCCTCATGGCCTCGAGAATAGGGGCAGCGGAGGATTCTCGCAACCGCCCGTGGGACGGCGGTTGAGTCCCCCTGGAAGGGGTCCTAGGGGGCTATGAGATCCGCGTCCCTGCGCGGGATTCCCGGGCGTCGGACGCGGTGCCGTGACGAATCCAAGGAGGGCGTCATGACGACTACTTTTCTGGTTGGAGTCGACGGAAGTGAGGGGGCCCGAAGAGCGGCGCACTACGCGGCGGAGCGGGCGCGCGCGGAGAAGGCCCGGTTGCTCCTGGTGGCCATCGTGGAGCCGACACCGTACGCCCCGACGATGCCGGAGGAGCTCCCCATCATGCCGGTGGAACCTCGGCACGAGATCGACGACATCATCGAGCACGTGCTGAAGCCGCTGGAGAAAGAGCTCGCCGCCGATGACCTGGAGATCGAGCTCCTGGCGAGTCGGGGCCGTGCGGCGGAGCAGCTGAACAAGGTGGCTCACGATTACCGCGTCGACCAGGTCTTCACCGGTCGCCGTGGGCGGTCTCGCGTGGCCACCCTGCTCTTCGGTAGCGTATCGCGGGCTCTGGTCCAGTCCTGCCCGGTCCCGATCACCGTGGTGCCTTCTCGCTCCCGGCGCGAAGGGTCCCCGCGATCGAAACCGGAGGCCGAAGCCGCTCGGGGATGATCGGGCTCTCCGGTGAGGGAATAGAAAACCACGAATGAACAGTGTTGCTGGAGACGCCGGCCGGTCTACCGCTCGTCGATCTCCCGGAGGAGCTCTTGACGCACGTCCGGCTGCAGGCGGGGATTGGCCAGGAGTGCCATCCTGCCGGACCAGGTGTCGAGACCCGCTTCGAAGGAGGCGCGCAATTCTCGCCGGGCGTCATCCAGCCGGCCCTCCGCGGCGTGATCCTCGGCTCTCCTGAGTCGAAGCCAGAACAGGTGATCGCTCAGGATCTCCTGATCGACCTTCAGGACGGCGTCGTAGAGTGCTCGCGCTCCATCCTCGTCCCCGAGACCGTAGCGGCAGTGCCCCAGCTGCCAGCGAATGCTCCAGGGAAAGAAGGAGCTCGGCTCGGAGGTCCGCTCCAACTCGACCAGCAACTCCTGGAAGTGTGCTTCGGCGTCCTCGAACATCTTCAGGCGGACCATGGTCACGCCCGTGTTCCATTTCGTGAGGTGCGAGCTGCTCCCTTTCAGCTCCGGATGCTCGAGCAACATGGCCAGGATCTGTTCACTGAGCTCGAGGGCCTCGCTGGCCTCGTCTTCCAGGCCGAGAACATGAGCGAGAGTGGAGCGGACCGATAGCAGGATTCCCAGGTAGGAGTCGTCCGCCTGCTCGAGGAGCTCGGTCGCCTCCTCGATCAGCGGCCTCGCGTCAGCGTCTCGCCGCTGGTTGCCGTAGTAGAGCCCCAGCTTCGCCGCGGCCTCTCCGACGACACCCGGCGAGTCGGCGTGGTAAGTCCGGGCCAGGTCCAGCGCCTCGCGGAGAACGGCCTCCTTCTCGTCCAGCCGTTTCCTCCGGTCGTTCACGTAGGCGAGGGTGTACAGCCTCGAGAGCACCCCACGGTCTCCCGGACCCAGCGCATTCTTGTGGGTCTCGACGGCCGCGGAGAAATGGCGATGAGCCTCGGAGAAATCGCCGATTCGCCAGTACAGGTAGCCGATGTCGTTCTGGGTGTCGGCGATCGCGGGATGATCCTGGCCCAGGGTCCGCCGTCGCATCGACAGGGCCTCGTGGGCGTGCTCCAGCGCGAGGTCGTACTCCTCGACGTCCCCCAGCGACTGCGAGAAGTCGAGCAAGCACCTGGCGATCAGCGGATGATCCTCCGGGAGCGCCTCCGTCCAGATCGCGTGCGCCCGCTCGAACTGCTCGCAGGCACCCGCTTCGTCACCGCGGGCGCGGAGCAGGTGTGCGTACTGGAACACGCTCCAGCCGACATCGAGGTGTATCGGACCCAGGAGTCTCTCCCGCAAGTCGAGCGCTCGTTCGTTGAGGGCCAGCGCCTCGTCGTAGGCCGACACCAGAGTCAGGTGGTGGACCAGGTGATTGAGGCAAATGGCGTACAGGGCGCTCTCGTCACCGTAGACGGCCTCGGACAGCTCCACCGCCTCGCGGCAGAGCGCGATCGCCTCATCGTGTCTGCCCTGCACGCCGCGACAGCGGGCCAGAAGGCACAGCGCGAGGCGCAGGTTCGACCGATCGGCGGGCCCTTCCTGCACTCGCTGCAAGGTCCTGCCGATGTCGACCGCCTCTTCGAGCAGTGGTGCCGCGCGATCCCTCTCGCCGAGACTCTCGTAGACCTTGCCGAGCAGCGCCAGGAGCCGCCCCCGCACCGCCGGTTGATCCTGGAGCTCCGTTTCGACTCGCTCCGCTCCGCGGTCGAGGATCTCGCGGGCGGTCAAGGTCTCACCCAGAGCCTGCTCCGGATCGGCTTGCAGGAACAGGCTCTCGAGGAAGCCGGACACCGCCGTGGCGGTGACCGCCTCGACTCCGGCGCGGTCGCGCTCCTGCGCGGTCCGGCGAGTCTGGAAGCCCATGACCACCGCCGAGACGACGGCCAGGAGCACCAATCCGGCGACCAGCACCACCGGGAGGCGGTTGCGCGCGACCAGCTTGTTCAGCTGATAGATCGCGCTTGCCGGCCTCGCGCTGATCGGCTGGCCGTCGAGGTACCGGCGCAGGTCCGCGGCCAGCCCGGAGGCGGAGTCGTAGCGCCGGTGCCGGTCACTCTCGAGTGCCTTGGCCACGATCGTCTCGAGGTCGGCTGGGAAGCGCGTCTTCGTCGCGGCCCGGAGGGTGCGTGGTTCCTCGTCGACGATGGTGCGGATGGCGTCGGTCAGTGGTTTCCCTTCGAGCATCCGAGGCAGCTGGCCGGTCAGGAGCTCGTAGCACAGAACGCCCAGCGCGTGGACGTCCGAGCGGGTGTCGAGCTGGTCGGGGTCGCCACGAACCTGCTCGGGGCTCATGTAGGGGAGGGTTCCGACGAGCGCCGCCTGACCATCCGCCACGGTCGTGACCTGCAGGTCGGCATCGGTGCTGCGGGCGATGCCGAAGTCGAGGACCTTCGGCTGGCCCTCCGCGGTCACGAGGATGTTGGCCGGCTTGAGGTCGCGGTGAATCACCCCGACCTGGTGGGCGTGCTGCACCGCCTCGCAGACCCTGATCAACAGCTCGAGTCGCTCGCGCCGGTCGAGGTCCGCCTCATCGGCGAAGGCGGTGAGAGGCAGCCCCTCGACCAGCTCCATGGCGAAGTAGGGCCGTTTCCCGTGCTCGGTCTCGGCCGTGCCGGCGACGTGGATCTGGGCGATCCCCGGGTGCTGGAGCCGGGCGAGCACCTCCGCTTCGACCTCGAAGCGCCGGAGCAGCTCGGGCGAGGCGAATCCCCGATCGATCAGCTTGAGCGCGACCTCGCGGTGCGGGTGTACCTGTTCGGCCCGATAGACGGCACCCATCCCGCCGCGCCCCAGGAGACCGAGGATCCAGTAGTCCCCGATGACGGTGCCGACCAGTGGGTCGTCCTCCCCGGACGACAAGCCGGCGAGAGCGCGCGCGACCTGTTCGCTCTCCAGAAACCCCTCCGCCTCCTGATGCGCCTCGAGCAACGAGCGGATCTCCTCTTCGAGCAGCTGGTCCAGGTCGCAGGCGTCCCGCAGGAAGGACTCACGATCTTCCCGCGGCAGCTCGAGGAGCTGATCGAAGAGCTCTCTGGCGCGCCGCACGCGGGAGTCGTTCATCATTGCCGTTCGATCAGTGGCCTACCTCGGGTCGGCTCGGGGTACAGGGTAGCAGCTTCCCGACTTCCTGTTCCTTCCAGTCGATGGAACCGGTTGGTCCCGCTCTGCCCGATCTCGGACCGGTTCCATCGTAGAAGGCGACAGAGATGGCTCGAGTCCGCCATGGATTCCCGAAGATCCCCGGGCGAGTGGGGGAGCCATGACAGCAGAGGAAGACCCCGCGGAGGGGCCTTCCCGATACCGACCGCGGGCCGGTCGCCACTCGAATCGGGAGCTCGTCCTCAGGGTTTCCAGCTCACCCGGAGCCCGTTCGACAGGTTGAAGTCGTTCACCCCGACGCCACAGGGCTGGTCGCCGGAGGTGTCGCGGTACCAGCACTGGTAGCGCTTGACGTCACCGGCGGACACGGCGCCCTTGGCCGCGATCGAGATCGTCGTCTGGGAGACGCCTTGCGAGTTGGAGAAGCGCACCTGAAGGCGGATCAACCCGCCCCCGGCGCAGCGCAAGCCGTCGCCGAAGGTGCTGCCGGCGCCGCTGTTGATGGCGTTGTTGGCCTGGAAGTACAGACCCGAATTGCTCGGGTGCACGTTGGTGGTGATCAACGTCAAGGTGTCGTTGCTGACACTCGCGGCGCCGGTGGCGATCATCTTGGCGCCCGAGGCGAAGGCCCCGTTCGCGCACCCCGCGTCAGGCAGTTCGCCGTTGTTGTCGTTGTTGCAGGGACAGGGCGTCCCCTCGCCCACGTCGCCGGTGCAGTAGGCGATCCCCGCGCCCTGGACCGTCAGCTCCACGGGGCGGCTGATCGTGTTGCCGCCGTTGAAGACGTCCTGGAACACGATGTCACCGGTGTAGTAGCCGGCGCTGAGCCAGTCCGCCGTCGAGTTGAGCGAGAAGGTCACCAGGGCATTGGAGGGGAACAGCTGCCCGAGAACCTTGTCGGCGTCCAGCCAGGACGGCATGCTCGTGACCTCGTAGACGGTTCCCACGTCACCGCTGTTCATCAGCGTGTACTGCCGCGTGCCGTTCGTGAACGGTCCACCCACCGGGCCGCTCATAGTCCAGGTCGTGGTCGGGCTCACCGCGTAGAAGTTGCCCTGATCCCACACGCTGGTGGCTCCGATGTAGGTACCCCAGCTGTCCGTCTTCCCGTACATGCTGTAGATCCACAGCTTCGTCGGGTTTCCGGGAACCGCGCTGTTGGCGGAGAAGTCCCCCCAGTCGACCTGGCCGCCGGAGTAGGGGCCCCACATGATGCCGTCGTAACAGCCATCGCCGTCGCGAAGTTGTGCGGAGCTGCTGGAGAACACCCCCCGGTCGTAGTCGACGAGGCGGATCTCCGGTTCGTTGCCGGCGATGGAGGCCGTTCGCGAGAAGACGAAGACCGCGCTGCCCGAGAAGTCCGCGGTGGGAGAGCTGTAGAAGTAGTCATAGCCCGAACTCCCGAAGTTCGCGTCCCACTCCTTGACGTTCAGGACCGGATCGATCTTGAGGAAGAAACAACCGACCGATCCCAGGCGGTCGACGTTGAAACTGGTGAACGTCTCGACCCCGTTCGAGCCGAGCGTATCGAGCGTGGTGACCGCCTGCATGATCCGGCAATCGAGCACATGCAGTTGCGATCCATCCGGCTGTGTCGCAAACGGAGGAGGGTAGGTGTAGTCTGAGACGCCGATGTCGACCGAGGTGAGCGTGTTGGCGCCGAAAGCATCCTGCATCTTCCAGTGGGTGACCATGTTTCCCTCCCCGCGAGAGTTGATCCAGGTTCCATCGATGTTGGGCCCTTCACCCCAGGCCGTCTGCATCTTCGACGCGCAGGGAGAGAGGGTCTTGGTCCCGTCGGGATTGGTCAGGTCGGAGAGGCGGACCGAGGACATGACCGAGGCGCTGTAGGCCGCGGCCTTGTCCAGGATCCAGATCCTCGACCAGAGGTACCCGCCGGCGAAATAGTGCATGTTGCCGCCGAGGGTGAGGTAGTCGTTGCTGTAGCCGAGAGTGAAGGCGTCGGCGAAGGCCTTGCCCGAAGCACCGGTCTGGACGGCACTGATGTCGTAGTACCACGCATTCCCGAGACCGAAGGGTGTGGAGTTCTCCGAGATGACAACGCAGATGGACGACTCCTCGGTCGACCATCGCTCCTTGTGGTACATCATCACCCAGCGGCCGTACCAGGGATCGAAGAGGACCCGAGGCTGGAACATCTCGTAGTCGGTGCTGAACCCCAGAAAGTCGTGGATATCGGCCCGGAAGAGCTCGTTGCCCGCGCGGTCGTAGGTGGCGAAGTCGTCGCTGGTGGCGGTGACGACGTAGTCGAAGCCGGCCGCGAGGTCGGGGCAGGCCCTGCTCTCTCCATTCTCGCCGATGCCCTGGAAGTCCTGCATCACCGGCTGTGACGGCGCGGGGCTGGACAGGTCGTCGACGAGGGGCGGGCCGTTGGTGCCGCTCGGCTGGAAGAGGGGGTCGGGACCGAAGCTCAGAGGCCGGCGCGGGGAGGCCGGATGATTGGGGCCACTCAGCGACTCGGGCGGCAGCCCGAGCCCCTTGGCGGGGATTCTCGTGGGCTGGACCACCTCGCTCGCCTCGAGGAAGCCGTAGCTACGCCGCTGCGCTCGCCACGATCCGTGGCCGGTCGCCGGGGGCAGGGCCGGGATCGCATCTCGCTGCGGAGGAATCCCGGGTTTCACTGTCGTCTGTGCGGTTCCCGCTGCCGCCAGGGCGCAGAGGAATGCGGTACCGAGGATCTGAACTCTCATTCTCGTATCTCCTTTCCTTCCAGTTCGCGGGACCGGTGGGTCCTCCGCTGGCCGTGATGTGGCCGCTCATCCGTCGAGGGCGACAACGGGTGGAGTACCCCGCCAGGAAGATCTGGAGATCGGGGCGAGAAACGGACATTCCGCCGGGCCGGCGGCGGTCGATCTCCAGGAGGAGCTCCTCGCACACCTCCTGGCCCGGGCGAGGGTCGGCCAGGACGGCCCGCTGGCCGAACCGCAGCTCGAGGCCCGGAACCTCTGGGATCTCCACGCCCGCTCGAGGTGTTGGAATCGTTCACCCCCGTCCCACACGGCGGGTTGTTCGTATCGCGGTACCACCACTGGTAGCGACGCACGTCGCCGGGCCGGAGAACGTCCCCGAGCTGAGCGGACCGCGCGGAAATCACCGTCCCGCTGGTATCCGCGTTTCCGCTGGCGTCGTTCATCACGACCTCGAGCCGCTTGAGGAATCCTCCGGTGCAGCGGATCTCATCTCCCAGGAAGACTCCCAGCCCGTCGAGATCGTTGAGCGCCTGGAAGAACATGCTGGAGTAGTTCGGTGGGCCAGACCGCTCGGATGCCCTGTCCTCCCGAGTATTTGGACACTCCGGGGTGACGGAACCTCTTCAGACAGGTGGGGAAGACTCAGACACCACGAACTGCTACAGAGCTCGTGGGAGTCGGGATGCAGGCCGAAGTTCGCTGGACGCGGACAAGGGTCCTTAGCGGGATGGTGGGAATCGCTTCTTCTCCCAATCGCGGAATGCCCCGACGATTCGGTCGACATCCGCTAGTTCGAGACCAGCGACAGCGCTGGATTTCTCGGCACCACGCTCCCTGAGGAGGTCGCACACGTCCGAATGACCGCCCAATGCTGCGTTTCCAAGTGCGGAAACTTCGTCCTTGTTGGTTTCGTTGATACTCGCCCCTCTTTCCAGGAGGAGGATCACCGTTGTCTGGTACCCCTTTCCGGCGGCGGACATCAGCGGCGTGTCGCCGAAGCAGTCTTTGCGATCAATCGCGGCACCTGCGTTCAGTAGCATGATCACGATCTCGTCTCGACCGTTGTGTGCCGCATAGACCAGCGGCGGGACCCCTTGGGAATCCCACTGATTCACGTCGATCCCAGTCGCTAGCATTGCCGATACTTGATGCTTGACTCCGTCCCTTGCTGCGATCGCCAACTGATCGATGTTGCCTCCGCTCTTCCCGAGTAGACGCTTCACCAACTTCCCGAGCATGTCATTCGCCTCGTGTAGGCAGCCGGATTCTGCCAGGACGAGCTCGTCACGCTAATCCAGGTCATT
>CAZCAC010000144.1:0-19710 GCA_964496575.1 uncultured Planctomycetaceae bacterium
AACGACTACAAGCTCGGCCAGTACCTCTACCTGATCGACGATCACGACGACGACGGCCTGGCGGAGTGGGTCGTCTCCGATCCGTATTTCATCCCTCCTGGCCAGACCTACAGGACGGGTCGCATCGCCATCTACCGGGGCGCCGTCGGGGACTGCACGAGCGGCTGCCCCGCCTCCCCCAACTCCGCCGGCTCCGGCGCGCACCTCTTCGTCTCCGGGCCGATCAGCCTGCGCAACAACCTCACCGAGCTGGTCGTCGAAGGCACCCCTCCGGCCGCCCCCGCCCAGCTCGTCTACGGCACCCCGGGTCCCCCCGTTCCCTTCGGCGGCGGCACGCTCTGCGTGTCGGGCGAGCCCCATCACGCCGCCTCGCTGGCGACCGACGCTGGCGGCGCCGCGGTGATCCCGATCGATCTCCACTCCGCCCCTTTCTCCTCCGGCCCCGGCGCGATTCACGCGGGCGACACGGTCGCCTTCCAGCTCCTCTACACCGATTCCGCGGCCGGAGGTCGCAACGCCAGCGACTCGGTCCTCATCCGCTTCCTCCCCTGATCTACTCGTTGTTGCCCTCTGCGCGTCGCGCACAGAAGGCAGGCCCGGAGGGCATCGAACACCGTCATCGGGGCGGGCGTCGATCTGATCGTCGCGGCGCGCGATCTCCTGCTCGGTGACCGCGAGTTCGCCGAGTGGTACGCCGGAGTGGGAGAGTCGCGGCGGGTCACCCCTTGACCGACGAAAGTCTCGCGAATCCGCTGCACTCCCGCCGTGCCGGCGGCATTACCCCGGTGACAGCGCCCCGATGAGAGAGCAAGACAGCGATCCGCACCTCCTGGCCCGGATGGCGAGCGGGTCCGGCCCGCGCGCCCGGGAGGCGTTGGAGCGGCTCTACCAGCGCCACGCTCCCGCGGTCCTCGCCTTCATCTCCCGCCTGGTCACCGACATGAACGACGCCGAGGACATCCTGCAAGAGACCTTCCTGGCCGCGAGCCGCAACGCCCGCCGCTTCCGGAAGGGCTCCGCGCTGCCCTGGCTCCTCTCGATCGCCGCCGGGCGGCTGAAGACCGAGCGCCGGGCCAGGCGGCGGCGGGACCGGCGGGAAGAGGTCGTCGCGGAGCGGAAACGGCCCGCCTCGTCCCCGGATGAAGGGGACCCCGAGCTCGAGCTCGCCCTCGCCCGGCTTCCCGCCGGCGAGCGCGCCGCTCTCGACCTGCGCTTCCAGGCGGGACTGGAGCACGGTGAAGTGGCGAGGATTCTCGGCGTCAGCCTGCGCACCGCCAAGGCCTGGAGCGCGCGAGGGCTGGAGAAGCTGCGCGCGATCCTCGGCGATGACGAGGAGGGGGGGAGATGAGCTCCGACCCGATCCTCCGGCGCCTGGCCGACTCGCGCCCCGCGCGGGTGCCCGACTGCGCCGAGCTCCTCGATCGCGCCTTCCCGGCGGAGGTCGAGGAGGCGACCACCCGGTTCGCTCCGGTCGCCGCAGCCTTCTCCGGGGCCGCCCTTCTCGTAGCGACCTCGGCGCTGCTCTGGATCGCTCCCACGCGGGTCAGCGAGGAGCGCGGATCCGCCCTGGCCCGTACGGCGCTGCTGGTGGCCGAGCGGCTCTCCGATCGCTACACCTCTGGAGATCTGAATAATGAATAGAGCAGAGTCACGCTCCCTCCGCTGGGTTCCCCTCTGGCTGGTCGCCACCGCGGTGGCGGTGGCGACCTTCATCGCCTTCCTCACCAGTCCCTATCAACCCGGGGAAACCCGGCAGTTCAGCATGCTGCCGGTGTTCCTCGGCACGTGGGTCCTGCTGCCGGCCATCGGCGCGGTCGGGGTCGGCATCTGCGCCGCGGTCGCGGTCGCCGGCCCGCGGGCACCGGGCGCTTCGTTGCGCTTCCTCGTCGGACGGGCGCGGAGCGCCGAGTTGCCGCTGGCTGCGAGAGGGTTGTGGGCCGCCGGCAGCTGCATCCTGCACCTGGGCCTGTGCGTCTCCTTCATCGCGCTGCTGGGGATGTTCGACCTCCTGCATGTGGTCTGGGAGGGCGCGGTGAACCCCGCGGAGCTCGCGGAGCTCATCATGTGGGCGTTGCTGGCGCCGCTCCTCGGCCTCTTCCTGGGACGCTTCCTCCTCGGGGCGTGCGCCGAGTCGGCGGCGATACGGGCCGGCATGACCCCGCACCCCTTTCCCGCCGCCCCGCAGCTCGTGGTCCTGTTCGTCGTGCCGCTGATCTTCCTCCTGATCACCATGCCGGGGCCCTCCGCCGGCTAGAACCCGAGAGGTACCCTCCGATGAATCTCAGCCGAATCCTCGCCCTGGTCGTCGTCTGGAGCTTTCTGGCCCTCGCCGTCCGGTTCCTCGTCCCCGGTCTCGCCACGGTGGTGGAGCCGCGCACCCTGCTCTTCGTGCTCGCGCTGCCCTGGTTGATCAGCCTCGCCGGAGTGAGTCCCCGGGAGCTCCTCGACGCGGTGCGCGACCCTCTCCGCAAGGGCGCCGCCGACCTGCCCGCCGATCGGCGAGCCGCCTCGGCCATCATCCTGCGCCGGCTGGGGGGGCTCAGCCTGTCGGCGGGAGTCTTCGCCTTCTTCGCCACCACCGTGACGGTCTTCACCGCGATCGCCTCCGCCGGGGGGCAGGTGAGTCCCTCCATGCTGGTCAGCGGCGCGGGGGCCACGCTGCTCGCGCCGCTCTACGGCTACGTCCTCATGGCCTTCGTCTACGAACCGCTCGCCGCGGCGATCGAGGGAGAGGACTCGGGGCTGGGGGCAGAGCTCGAGGGGCCGCTCAGCGAGGCGCGATGATCGTGAAGCGCTCGCCCGAGTAGTCGAAGACGAGGGTGTGATCGGCGAACAGGCGCAGGCCCATCACCCCCTCGGTCCAGGCGCTGCGGCTCGCGGTCTCGCCGGGGCGACTGAAGAGGGCGCCGTCGATTTCCTCGAAACGCAGGCCCGCGACCTCCAGCCACTCCAAGGCTCCGACGTCGACCGCGCGGAAGCCGACCACGCCGCGGACCCCGCTGGAGCTCGTCTCCCGACCCTCGAGCAGCGACTCCCGCTCGACGGTGTCCCAGTCGAGCTCGACCGACCCCTCGCTGCCGGAGTCGAAGCGGAAGAGACCGCTGCGGTCCCCCTCGTAGGTGACCGGGAAGCAGGGCAGCCGCGACTCGAAGGAGAGCTTCGACCAGGAGGCCCCGGCGGGAAGCTCGTAGGACGCGGGGCGCGCGACCCGCACTCGCTCCTCCAGGAGGTCGATCTCGACCACCGCGCGGCAGAAGAGCTCCGCGCCGGCGACGCCGGCGACCTTGACGCCGAAGATCGGCTCGAGGAAGGCGAGATCGATCTCCAGGAAGACCGGCTCGGCGATCTCCAGCGGCCCGACGGTGAGCGTCCGACCGACGCGGAAGCCCGCCTGGAGGCTTCCCGAGACGCCGCGCGCCTCCACCTCGCCGATCGCCTCCATCTCGCAGGCGTCGGCGATCTCCGGGGAGAGGCACACGGTGCCCGCGCCGGTGTCGAGGATGAACCAGCCGCGATCCTCCCCATCGACGAGAGCCGGGATCAGGAGGTGGCCGGTGACCGCGCGCCGGAGCTCGATCTCGGTGGAGGTGCCCTCGAGGAAGCGCGTGTGATCGGGCGGGCGGTGGAAGGGCTCGAAGGGACTCTCCGGGACGGAGGCCAGGACCTCGGCCTTCGCGAGGTGCGTGGTGATCGTCTGCCCCTCGCCCTCGGTGTGCCGCCACTCGAAGGGCAGCTGGACGCCGCGCACCTCGGTCCAGTCGCCGAGGCAGAGCTCCGTGCCGTGGCCGGACGAGGTGATCACCAGCGAGCGAGGCAGCCAGGAGTCGGGGTCGATCTCCACCGTGCCGGAGACGCGCCCGTCCTTCAGTCGCAGCGAGAGCTGCGGCGCCTCGTTCCCTTCCTCCGCGGCGAGCTCCACCAGCACCGGGGCTCCCACCTCCAGCCAGTATCCGCTGGTGAACCAGTTCAGGAGGAGGGTCTCCTCCCGGTCGACGTGCTCGAGGCGGCGCGTGGTCCCCGACCAGTCGCGTGTGAAGGTCTCCGTGCCGTCGAAACCCTCGGACCGGGGAAGGCGCGAGGTGGTGCGCTGGACGAAGCGTCCTCCCGGCAGGCAGAGGAGGTGGACCTCGCCGTCGAGCCCCAGCGCGTCGGAGTGCCCGGTGGCGGCGAGGGCCGGCTCCAGCGCCCCCCGCGCCTCCACCCCGATCGCCTCCCTCACGTCGGCGAGCAGCTCCTCCAGCGGCCGGGCCTCCTGCGCCGCGGCCGGGGCTCCCGCGCCGGTCAGCAGCAGGACTCCGGTGAGGATCGTCAGGGCGAAGGTCCGGGTGAAGCGGCTTCGATCGGTGCTCGTCATCTTTCGTCTCGTGTTTTCGGTGGTGGTCTCAGCGGGTGATGGGGCTGAGGACCAGGGTCAGACCCAGCGCGGGACCGTGCTCCGGTTCGCTCGCCTCGCGCAGGAAGTCGAGGAGCTCGTCGATCCGCCGGTTGAGCTCCGCCCGACCCGCAGCGTCGAGGTTGACGCGGATTCGAGTGGCGAGGAGGTCGCGCGCCCTGCCTCGCGGATGAGCCTCGCCGCTGCGCAGCGCCCGGGAGTAGTTGCGCTCGGTCAGCCGGAGCAGCGCCCCCAGGCTCTGCTCCTCGATCCGGATCGCTGCCTCCGATGTCGGATCGCACTCCACCTCGATCTGGTCGGCGACCGCCTCGAAGACCGCTTCGGGGCGGCGACCCGCGACGCGGCGCCGGACCACCGTCAGGAAGCCCAGCCTCTCGAGCTTGCGGAGGTGGTAGTACAGAGAATCGGGCGCGCGCCCGAGCGCCGCCGCGAGCTCCGCGACGGTGGAGGGCCCCTGACGGATCAGGAGCTCCAGGAGCTCGATTCGCAGCGGGGAGGCGAGCACCCGGCTTCGCGCCGGATCGGTGATCCTGAGCTTCTTCACCTCGAGGCGTGCGGCGCTCAGGGGTCGATATTGAAAAAACAGCTGTTTTTTCAACAGCCTGCCCGAAGCCACGTCTCCCGGATCGGTTCACGCCGCGGTCGGGAAGGTCCCGACCTCCCTCTCCCGACTCCCCTCGCATTCCGTATCCTGGTGGGCTTGTCCGGGTAGGCCAGAGACTGCCCACCCCTCCCGCCCCCTCCGCCGAACGGTCGCATGCCGCGTTTCCCCGCCATCCTCCCCGCCGGACTCGTCCTCCTGTTCCTGCTGTTCCTCTGCGCCCCCGCGGCGCGGGGGCAGCTCGATCTGCCCAAGACCAAGAAGAAGAAGGCGGATCCGGGTGCGGAGGAGACGCCGCCGAAGCAAGATCCGCCGGCGGTCACGCCGAAGACCCCCGGGCGCGGCCTCGTGCCGCACCTGGTCTGCGCGACGTGCGGGACGCACAACTACGTCTCCAACTTCCAGCGCCCGACCGAGGACGGCCTGTACATGGCCCACTGCTCGCCGTGCGGGCGGGACATGAAGCACTCGCGGGCGAAGGACGTCGCGCGCGACGAGAAGCTCGACCTGCCGGATGGACAGACTCCGCCGAGCCTGCCCCCCGGTCCGCAGAGCCAGGGCGCGAGCCCGGTGGTCTCGCCCGTTCCGCAGCAGTACGGCGACGGCGCGGCCGCGTTCATCCTGGCGCAGGTCGCAGAGACCCGGGACCTGCACGCCTCGGTCGTTCACCAGGCGGTCGGTTCCCTGTCCGGGCTCGGGGAGGAGGGACTCACCGCCGCGCGCAGCGCGCTCTACGATCCCGCGCCGAGCGTCGTGCTGGTCGCCGGGCGGGTGCTCCTGCGCGGCGGCCAGGGGGAGGACGCCGAGCGCCTGGTCAGGCGGCTGCGCACGCCGATGCCGGGGAAGAGCGGCACCCTGCTCCTCACCGATCTCTACCAGCAGGATCCGGTGCACGGTTCCCCGGAGCTCCTCGCGGAGCTGCTCGACCACCCGCAGCAGCCGATGCGCGCGCTCACCGCGCGATTGTTCGGGGAGCGGATCGACTCCAAGACGCTGCCGCTGCTGCGCGCCCCGCTGGCTTCCAAGCGGGCGACCACCCGCCTCCTGGCGCTCGAGCTGGTCGCCGACGTCGACGACCCGGCGGTGATCGAGATCCTTCTCGTGCACCTGAGCGATCGATCGGCTCGCGCCGCCTCCTTCGCGGCGAGCGCCCTCGCGGGGCTGGAGGATGACCGCGTGCCCCTCGAGCTGGTGGGCCGCGCCTTCAACAGCCGCTGGATCCTGCGCGAGAACGCGTACGCCTTGCTCGGCCTGATCGACATCGAGGAGCGCCGCCTGACCGCGATCCTCGATGAACGACACGTCGAGTCACTCCTGCGCGGGATGGAGTCGAACGACCTGTTCGTCTCGGGGTCCTGCGCCGCGGCTCTCGCCGGCATCGGCTTCCGCAGCGCGCAGCCGACCCGGACGCTCTGGCTCGACCGCGATGTGACCGGGCGACTGGTCGCGCTGATCTCCGGCAAGGAGTACCACAACGACTTCTCCTCGGTTCAGCCGCGGGCCCTGACTCGCCTCCGGCGGCTCAGCGGCCAGGAGTTCGGCACCGACGGTCCCGCCTGGACGACCTGGTGGATCGAGAACCGCGACGGCTTCTACGCGCACCGAGCGTACCTCGGGGTTCCGCCCGAGGGCGAGGGGATGCTCGAGATCCACTACCGCGCCACCGGCCGGGACGCCGCTGCGTTCAGCCTCATGGGCGCCAGGGCCGACCTCTCGGAAGCGAGCGTGCGGATCGGCGCCGCCGAGAGCTTCCTGCTCACCGACCACGAGTGCCGCGACCTGCTCTCGCTGATGGAGCGGGAGGGCGTGCTCGGTCCGGAGCGCGTTCCCGGAGTGCGCGGGCGGGAAGGGAGCGGTCAACGCACCATCGAGATCCTGGTCGGCGGTCGCGGCAAGGCGTTCATCTTCGGCCCCGGCGAGACCGAAGCCTGGTTCGATCGTCTCGGCGCCGCGCTGCGCGATCTGCGCGACCGCAACCGCTGGCAGCGCTTCGCCGACCTCGCGCGCTTCGAGACCCCGCGCGAGTTCTGGGAGGTCGAGGCGGGCTGGTGGGCGACCGAGCGCACCGAGCTCGAGCGCGCCGTACGCCTGAAGGGATTGATCCTGTCCTGGGTCGGCAAGCGGCCTCCGTCGCAGCGCAGCTACGCCTACCGCGAGCTGGAAGGGGTGTTCGGCGTCGAGGGCGCCGTCAGCTCCGAGGACTTCGAGACCCTGCTCGCGCTCCTGCGCGACGAGGGCTTCTTCGCCGAGCGCGTCCAGCTCCTCGTCGCCCTCGCCCTGCAGGCCGCGGGCGGGGGTCCGGAGGCGGAAGGACTGGTGGTCGACGCCGAGAAGGGGACGCGGCTCATCCAGCTGCTGCTGGCTCGCTTCCAGCAGGACGCGATGTCCGCGATGGGGCAGGTCGCGTCCGCCTGCGGCCGCCCGTACGTCCGCGAGCTGGCCGCCGACCCGCACCCGCTCCTTCGCGCCGTCGCGGCGGCGGAGCTCTCGCGAGCTCCCGACGAGATCGACGCGGAGACCCTGATGGCGCTTCTGGAGGACAGCGAGCCGGTGGTCGAGACCGCGGCGGTGCTCTCGCTCGGCGAGGGCGGGGTCCAGGACGCCCGCACCGAGCTCCTCCTGCGCGCGCGCATGGCCTCTCCGATGGTGCGCGCCGCCGCGCTGCAGTCGGTGGGCAAGCTCGGCGGCGAGTACGTTCTGGAAGCGCTGGTGCTCGGCGTGGCGGACTCCGACCTGGAGATCAGGCGAGGAGCGGCGCAAGGGCTCGCCGAGCTGGCCGACCCGCAGTCCGCACCGCTCCTGATCTCGCTCCTGCGCCGCGACCGGGAGGACGAGGTCTACGAGGCGGCCCTGGCCGGGCTGAAGAAGCTCGGCATGGTGGCCAGGCCGGATCTCCTGCGCGTCGTCCAGTCGCCGGCACACCACGCGCGGCTCGACGCGGCGATCCTCCTGAGCCAGCTCGGTGTCGCCGAGGTGGTCCCCTCGATGCTCGACCTGCTCGAGAGCGAGCCGACCGATGCCACCCTGGGTTTCGAGCTGGCCACGCTCTCCTGCGTCGACCTGCGCGGAGCCGACGACCCGGCGGGCGCCTGGCGGGAGTGGTACGACGAGGTGACCCACACCGATGCCCAGCTCTGGCTCTTCGCGGCGATGGAGCGCCGCGGTCGCAGCGCCCCGCTTTCGCGGGAGTTCGTGCCGCCGGGTACTCGCGACGCCGCCCTCTTCCTGCTCGAGGCGATGAGCGCGGAGGAGGACTACCTCGCCGCGCGGGGCCGCCGGGAGCTGGCCCGGATGCTCGGGCGCGACCTGGGCGAGGCTCCCTCGCTGAGCCAAGAGCGCGCCGCCTGGCTCTCCACGCTGCGCGACAGCGTCCTGCGACAGTTCGA
This sequence comes from uncultured Planctomycetaceae bacterium, assembly GCA_964496575.1. GTDB lineage: Bacteria > Planctomycetota > UBA1135 > UBA1135 > CAZCAC01. Next base: position 8,381 of record CAZCAC010000144.1, read on the forward strand.
CTAGACGATGAGTGAGGCGTGTCGCTCGAATCCGCCCGGCTCCGAGGTCGGACGGTGGCTCCGCCGGCACAAGCGCCTGGTCGCCCTCGGCGTGGCGCTGCTGCTCGGGTGCTCGGGGCTCGCCGGCTACTACGGCTTGCGCCCGGGGAAGGCGCGCTCCGTGCTGCGCGCGGTGGTCGATCCGATCATCCTCACTCGCGTCGAGGGGCTCGCCGGCGAGATCGAGGCGGCGGCGTGTGAGTCGGGGCTCGATCCGTGCCTGGTCGCCGCGGTGGTCTACGCCGAGTCGAGCGGACGGGTCGGCGCGATCTCGTCGGCCGACGCCCTGGGCCTGATGCAGCTCACTCCGCCGGCGGTGGGGGACTCCTGCCGGCGGCTGGGGATCGAGGAGCCGGATCGGGAGCAGCTCCTGACCGATCCGCTCCTGAACCTGCGGCTGGGTTCGTCCCACCTCGCCTGGACCCTGGAGCACGAGGGAGACGAGGTCGAGCGTGCGCTCGTCGCCTACAACGCCGGTCGCGGCCGGCTGGCGGGGTGGATTCGGGACGCGGGGAGCTACACTCGCTGGCGAGAGGAACGCCTTCGAGCCGGTTCGCCGGTGCTGGCCTACGCCAGACGCGTCCTCGAGTACCGGGAGGTCTTCCGCCAGCGCGGCGAGATCGCCCCCTGCTCCGACCCAGCGCCCGATGACTCCGACCCCGAAGAGTACTGATCGTTCGATCGGTCGCGGCCGTGGCCGCGGCCGGTGGATGTGGTTGTTCGCCCTCTGCCTGCCCCTCTGGTGCTCGCTCGGTGGGGTAGCCGGAGCTCAGGAGGAGGAGGAGACGCCGGCGGCGGAGGTCGAGGTCCCGTCGCGGGTCCACGACAGCCCGCGGTCGGTGATGAAGGCCTTCCTGGACGGGATGCGCGAGTATCACGAGTTCCAGTCGTACGAGGAGGCCGACCTCGATCAGGCGCTGTCGAGCCTCGCCCCGGGGAAGGCGGGGGGCGATCGGGAGGCGCAGGAGCTGCTGGCGGTCCAGCTCTACGAGGTGATCAAGCGCCTGAAGTACATCCACCTCGACGAGGAGTTCCCGGTCGAGCTCGGCGGGCAGCTCACGTGGACCTGGATCCCGGAGGGGGAAGACGGGGAACCGCTGGGGGGACCGCGGCTCGGCTTCGCGAAGTTCGCCGACGGCTGGCGGATCGACGGCGAGACGCTCCGGAAGGTCCCGCGCTGGTACGAGGCGTGGAAGGACAAGCCGCTGGTCTCCGAGGTGCTCGAGCGCCTCGATCGCGAGGCGGACGATCTGTCGGGGGCCGAGTGGATCCGGTATCGAATCAAGCGATCGATGCCGGAGGGTCTGCGCTCGCAGGCGTTCCTGCTGGAGAACTGGCAGTGGGTGGCGCTGGCCCTGATCGCGCTCGCCGGAGTCGTGCTCGGGAAGCTCGCCTCCTTCGCGTTGCGGCGCCTGTCGCGGAGGCTCGGCGAGAGCGAGCGGATCGAGGTCGACAGGCAGATCCTGGTCAACTTCGAGCGCCCCTTCAGCTTCTTCGTGACCGCGGGGACGCTGCTGTGGACGCTGCCGCTCCTGGGGCTGGAGCCGCGCTTCTACGACATATTGCGGCTGGCCGGGGCGCTCTTCGTGTCCGTGGCCGGGGTGTGGTCCGCATATCGACTGGTCGACGTCGGGGCGGCGGTGCTCGCGGTGCGGGCGTCACGGACGGCGAACCGTTTCGACGACATGCTGGTCCCGCTGTTGCGGCGGACGGCGAAGCTGTTCCTGACGGTGATCGGCGTGGTGTACGTCGCCTCGTTCCTCTCGGATGATCTGTACGGGATCGTGGCGGGACTGTCGATCGGTTCGCTGGCGATCGGTTTCGCGGCCAAGGACTCGATCGAGAACCTCTTCGGGACGGTGACGGTGTTGATGGACAAGCCGTACCAGCTGGGGGACTGGATCACGGTGGGGGATATTGACGGGACGGTCGAGGAGGTCGGCTTCCGTTCGACGAAGGTGCGGACGTTCTACAACAGCGTGATCACCGTGCCGAACAGCCGCTTCATCAGCGCGCACGTCGACAACTGGGGCGCGCGTCGCTATCGGCGGATCAAGACGATGGTGTCGCTGTCCTACGAGACGCCGCCGCTGAAGGTCGAGGCGTTCTGCGAGGCGGTCCGAGAGCTGATCCGGAAGCACCCGTACACGCGAAAGGACTACTACCACGTGTACCTGAACCAGCTCGCGGCGTCGTCGCTGGATGTCCTGCTGTACTGCTTCGTACAGACCCCGGACTGGTCGACCGAGCTGCGGGAGAAGCACCGCTTGTACCTGGATATCCTGCGGGTGGCGGAAGGGCTGGAGGTGGAGCTCGCGTTCCCGACCCAGACGATTCATCTGGCGAAGGATGGGGGGGAGGCGGCCGGGGACGGGGGGCCCTTTGCGGAGGATTCTTCGGGTGCGGAGCGGTTGGGGAGGGAGCTCGCCGACCTGGTGGTGAAGGAGGGGATGGCGAGATTCGATGGGGAGAAACCGCCGCCGGTGATTATCGAGTGAGAGGGGTGGGGCGTTCACCGCAGGCGAACGCCACGCGGCACAGGGTCCTTCCCGTCCGCGTGCGGCGAACGCCACGCAGGCAGCGGGACCTTCCCGTCCGCCTGCGGCGAACGCCACGCAGGCAGCGGGACCTTCCCGTCCGCCTGCGGCGAACGCCACGGCGGCATCGGGACCGTTCCGTTCGCTTGCAACGAACGCCTACTCCTCCCGCGTCTTCCCCCAGGACCGATCCGCCGCCTTGGCCACCTTCCTGGCCACATCTTCTCCGAACAGCGTCTGCAACTCGGCGTTGCGCCAGTCCCGTACCTCGGTCAGTCCCTCCCGGAACAGCTTGCGTGAGTTTCCCGTCCGCACACCCTGGCGATACTCCTCGCGCACGGCGGCCAGCTTGTCCCTCTCGGCCAGAAAAACCCTCGCGATCTTCTGCTCACTCCCCGTGGGCAGACCCAGCTCGTCCGCCACCAGGGTCGCGCGGCGGTGCACCTCGTCCTGCACCCGCTTCTCGCGTGCCGCCGCCGCTTCGTGCTTCAGGCGCTCCCGCTCCCGGTCCCGCCCGGGTGGGATCCCGGCCGGCTCCCCGGGAGTGACCGGCGCGGGAGGCTCCTCCTCGAGAGCCTCCGCCGCCCGCGGATCTGGCCCCTCCACCTGGCGCAATGGGAATTGCTGGCCGTCCAGCCCGGCTTCGATCCCCGCCAGCTCCGCCGAGCCACCGCCATTCCCCCCTCCGGGCCACAGTTCCGGCGCAACGACCCGGGCCGGCGCCGAGGGAGCGCCCGACAGGGCCAGCTGGGCACCGAGAAAGCCCCCGGCGAAACCGAGGACGGCGGCGAAGATGAAGAGGGGGGGCTTCATGGCACGATGGTGGGGATTCCCTTGGAAGAGTACCCCGCTCCGATCGGCCAGGCGGCGGGCGAGGGCGGCATTCCGCCGGTCGCGCTCGCCTCCCTCTGACCACCCCTCCGCGCCGGCCGATCCCCCCTCCCGACCGTTTCTCGGCATCAGCCCCTGGACCGGGACGGCGTGGCGGTGTTCCCTTTCCGGGCAACCGGCCGGATCGACCGACCCGATCCCCGCCCACCCTCCCCCGACCAAGCCCCATGGAATTCACCTTCACCGAGGAGCAGGAGATGCTCCGCGAGGCCGTGCGCGAGTTCGCGGACGGCGCCGTCCGACCCCTGGCCGACCAGATCGACCGGGAGCACAGGATCCCCGCCGAGCTGATCGACCAGCTCAAGGAGCTCGGCTTCTTCGGGATCGCCATCCCCGAGCAGTGGGGTGGCGCCGGGATGGGCGAGACCGGGCTCTGCATCCTGATGGAGGAGCTCACCCGCGGGGACATGGCCGTCGCCATCGACTACGGCGGGCACGCGAGCATCGGGGCGATGAGCGTCCTGGTCGGCGGGACCGACGAGCAGAAGGACCGCTTCCTCCCCGACCTCGCCACCGGCGAGCGCCTCTCGGCCTTCGCGCTGACCGAGGCCGAAGCGGGCTCCGACCCGGCCTCGATGAGGACCACCGCCGTCCGCGACGGGAACGACTGGATCATCAACGGCGAGAAGACCTGGGTCACCATGGGGGACATCGCCAACCTCGCCGTGATCTACACCATCACCGACAAGGAGAAGGGTGCCAGCGGCGGCGTCACCTCCTTCCTCGTTCCGGCCGAGACCCCCGGCTACGAGATCGGAGCGCGCGAGGACAAGATGGGGCAGCGCGGCTCCGGCACCGTTTCCCTCGCCCTCACCGACGTCCGCGTGCCCGACGTGAACCGCCTCGGCGAGGTCGGCTACGGCTTCCGCACGGCGATGCAGGTCCTCGACCGCGGGCGTATCGCCCTCTCCTCCAACTGCCTCGGGCTGGCCAGGGAAGCGACGGCGATGTCGCTCGAGTACTCGCAGGAGCGGGTGCAGTTCGGCAAGCCGATCGCCGCCAACCAGGCGATCCAGTGGATGCTCGCCGACTCGGTCACCGACATCTACGCGATGGAGAGCATGATCTACCGCACCGCCTGGATGTGCGACACCGGCCAGCGCTTCAGCCGCCAGTCGGCGATGACCAAGCTCTTCTGCAGCGAGGCGCTCGACCGCATCGTCGACCGGGCCGTGCAGATTCACGGCGGCATGGGGTATTCTGCCGATTACAAGATCGAGCGGATGTACCGCGACGCCCGCGTGACGCGCATCTACGAGGGCACCAACGAGATCCAGCGGCTGGTCATCGCCCGGGATGCGCTGAAGAAGGGGCTGTAGCCGGCGGTCGCGAGCGGGCCGGCGCACCCGGCGCCGCGATAGGGATGAGTAAGGGACGGTGCCCCGGGGCGCCCGCACGGCACCTCCCGGGGGCCGGGAGTTCCTCTCGCCGGCCGACGCGCATAGAATCCCCTCGTTCATTCCGCGCACCGCGGGTGAGAACCCCGCCCGCCACCACTCTCACCACTCGATCCCCATGTCGGAATCCACCCAAACTGACCACGCCGCCACGGCCCCCCTTCCGGGCCGCCGCGAGTTTCTCGCCACGAGCGCAGCCCTCGCCGGGGCCGGTGCGCTGCTGGGCTCCTGCTCGAGCCTCACCAAGGGAGGGGGCGGCCAGCCGATCGCCAGGCACACCACTCCACGCGCCCCCCTGCGCGACGGCGAGCCGCTGAAGATCGGCCTCATCGGCACCGGAGGCATGGGCGCCGGTCACCTGCACGGCTTCCTCCGCCACCGCGAGGCCGAGACCGAGAACGTCCAGGTGGTCGCTCTCTGCGACGTCTGCCAGCCGCGCGTCGAATCGAACCGGGCGGCGATGGCCGAGCAGCAGGGGATCCAGGTCGACGCCTACCGCTATCACGAGGACCTCCTCGCCCGCGAGGACATCCACGGCGTCCTGATCGCCAGCCCCGAGCACTGGCACGCCGAGCACGTGATCGACTCGATCATGGCCGGCAAGGACGTCTACATCGAGAAGCCGATGACGCTGCGCCTCGACGAAGCCCTGCGGCTGCGCGAGCTGATGATCCTGAACGACGACATGATCTGTCAGGTCGGGACGCAGTACATGATGCGGCCGAAGTACAAGGCCGCCCGGGAGCTGATCGAGCAGGGGCGGATCGGCAAGCCGACCTTCTCGCAGACCAGCTACTGCCGCAACCACAAGGAAGGGGAGTGGCTCTACCCCATGGACGAAGCCTGGGTCCCGGGCGAGGCGCTCGACTGGGAACGCTGGTGCGGCCCCCTCGGACCCGAGGAATGGGACCCGGCGATCTACGCCCGCTGGCGCCGCTACCGCAAGTGGTCCACCGGCATCATCGGCGACCTCCTGGTGCACATGACCACGCCGCTGATGTACACCCTCGGTGCGCCGTGGCCGGTGCGGGTGACCGCGGCCGGTGGGCACTACGTCGACCTCGAGATGGAGAACCACGACCAGGTCAACATCAACCTGGAGCTGGAGGGCGGCCACACGATGTCGATCGTCGGCTCGACCTGCAACGAGCAGGGGCTGGAGGAGATGATCCGCGGCCACGAGGCGAACCTCTACATCGGCGGCAAGGACGTCGTCCTGCGCCCCGAGCGGATCTTCTCCGACGACATCGACGGTGAGACGATCCAGTGCGGCACCCTGCCCGAGCAGGACGCGCTGCGCCTCGACTGGCTGAAGTGCATCCGCTCTCGCGAGCCGAACGTCTCCCCCGTGGACATGGCCTGCCGGGTGATGGTGATGGTCGACCTCGCCACCCGCTCGATGTGGGACGGTCGCGCCTACGCCTTCGACCCGAAGACCCTCACCGCCTCGGCGATCTAGGGGCCCGGGCCTGCCGGTGATCCGACGCTTCGCCACCCGAGCGATGGCCACCCGCTTCGAGCTGGTGCTCGAAGGGGAGCACGAGTCGTCGCTGGGGGCGATCGCCGCAGAGGCTCTCGACGAGATCCGCCTCGGCGAGGAGAGCTGGAGCCTCTTCTGCCCCGGCAGCCTCCTCGCCGGCGTGAACCGCGAGGCGGCGCGCCGCCCCGTGCGCCTCGACGAACCGACCTTCGAGCTGCTCTCGATCGCGCTCGGGGTCTCCCGGGAATCAGGGGGCGCCTTCGACCCGACGGTCGCCCCCCTGATGCGCTCGCTCGGCTTTCACGAGCGCGGCCCGGTCGCCGGCGAGCCGCGGTGGGGGGCCGAGCACGTCCACCTCGATCCCGCCACCCGCACCGTCCGCTTCGACCTCGAGGGAATCGAGCTCGACCTCGGCGGGATCGCCAAGGGGTACGCCCTCGACCTCGCCGCCGAGGTGCTGCGCGAGCACGGTGTCGCCCGTGCGCTGCTGCACGGCGGCACCTCCAGCGTGGTGGCGATCGGCGCGCCCCTCGGCCAGCCCGGCTGGCAGGTCGCCCTCGCCGAGGAGCCGGACGCCCCGCGCGCCCAGCTGCGCGACGCCGCGCTGGCGACCTCCGCGCCGCACGGTCGCACGGTCGAGCGCGAAGGCCGGAAGCTCGGCCACGTCCTCGATCCAGCCGCGGGCGCCTCGGCGTGTGGCGCGATGGTCGTGGCCGTCATCGCGCCCCGCGCGGTGGACGCCGACGCCTGGTCCACCGCCCTGCTCGCCGCGGGAGAGCGCGACCTCGACCTTCCCGCGGAAGTCACCGCCTTGCGGCGCTTCGATTCCACCTGGACCACTTCCGGCGCGACGAGCCCGCCGGATTCCTGTTTCTCACTGTCACCTTCCAGCAGTCTCCCTACTCCCAGCGGAGCCCCCGCATGACCACTCCCGATCGCAGAGTCTTCCTCCAGCAGGCCGCCGGCGCCTTCGCCGCGATGGCCTTCACCCCGACCCTCGCCGAGCTCTCCCCGATGCGCGGCAACACCGCCTCGCTCTCCGTCGCGCTGATCGGCGCGGGGCGACAGGGGCGCGCGATCATGGCCGAGCTCACCAAGATGGAGGGGATCGAGCTGGCCGCCGTCTGTGACACCGACGTCGGTCGCCGCAAGAAGGCGGGGCGGCGCGTGCGGGGGATGCGCACGTACGAGACACACGGCGAGCTGCTCGAGAAGGAGGCCGGCGTCCAGGCGGTGATCGTCGCCACGCCGACGCACGTCCACAAGCAGATCGCGCTCGACGCCCTGGCGGCGGACAAGCACGTCTACTGCGAGGCGCCGCTCGCCACCACGGTCGAGGACTCCGCCGCGATCGCCGCCGCCGCGCGCAAGAGCGAGAAGGTCTTCGCCGTCGGGCTCCTCGCGCGCAGCAACCCGATCTACAAGCTGGCCCGCTCCTTCTACCGCTCCGGCACGCTGCGCGACCTGATCTGCCTGCGCGCCCAGGACTTCAAGAAGACTTCGTGGGTCGTCGAGGCGCCCGACGAGGCGCGCAAGAAGCTGCTCAACTGGCGCCTCGACCCGGCGCTCTCACTGGGGCTGCCCGGTGAGCTCGGTACGCACCAGTTCGACGCCTACCACTGGTTCCTCGGCAAGTACCCGGTCGCCGTGCGCGGCAGCGGCGGCGTGATGGTGCACAAGGACGGCCGGGAGGTCCCCGACACCGCGCTCTGCGAGCTCGCTTTCGACGACGGCGTGCGGCTCGCCTGGCAGGCGACTCTCGGCAACTCCTACTCGGGGCGCTACGAACTCTACACCGGCTCGATGGCGACCTTGAAGATGGCCTGGACCAACGGCTGGATGTTCAAGGAGGCGGACTCGCCGCAGCAAGGCTGGGAGGTCTACGCGACGCGTCAGACCTTCCACAACGACGAGGGCATCATCCTGATCGCCGACGCGACCAAGCTGGCCGAGCAAGGCAAGCTCAAGGAAGGCGTCGGCCTGCCGAACCCGCCGGTGCACTACGGGCTCGCCGACTTCGTCAAGTGCTGCACCGAGGGCGGCGCGCCCAAGTGCGGCGCCGAGGAGGGGCACCGCGCCACCGTGGTCGGCGTTCTGGCCAGCCAGGCGCTGAAGAGCGGCGAAGAAACCGCGATCGACTCGAAACTGTTCGAGGTCCGCTAGCGTCAGGAATACGCCGCCATGCCCTTCCGTCTCTCCGCCCTGCCCCTCGGCGCCCGCGCCGGGATCACCTTCCTCCTCCTGGTCCTGCTCGGCGGCTACTACGCCGCTGCCAAGCACCTGGTCGCGCACCACGAGAACCGCGACGAGCGGCCGGGGATGTCGCTGGACGACCTCGTCGGCGCGTACTCGGGGATCCGCAACACGGCGCCGCTGATCGTCGCGCTGGAGGCCGATCACCCCGAGGAGCTGCCGGCGAAGGACCGCGATCTCCTGCTCGGCTGGCTGCGCGGGAGCCGGATCGCCGAGGACTACGACTCTCTCGACCTCGGCGACGACGCGCCGGCGGAGATCATCGACCGCGCGTGCCTGCAGTGTCACTCGGCGGGGGCCACCGAGGGGGACGGGATCGGCGACACGATGCCGCTGGAGTACTTCGACCAGGTGAAGAACCTCGCCTTCTCGCGCGAGGTCACGCCGACCTCGGTCGAGATCCTGCTGGCCTCGGCACACACGCACGCGCTGGCGATGGGGACGCTGTCCCTGATCCTGGCGCTGTTCCTCCTGGCCACTCGCTGGCCGAAGTGGTTGGCCAGCGGGCTCGTCTTCTTCAACGGCCTCGGCCTCTTCCTCGATCTCGCCGGCTGGGCGCTCGCCCGCCAGAGCGCGGCGTTCGTCCCCATCCTGGCCGCCTCCGGAGCGGTCTGGGCCGGCACCGGCGTGATCATGATCTTCCTGATGCTCATCGACCTGTGGATTCCACGCCGGGTGAACGACTGAAGGTAACCGTCAGCCAGGCGAAGGGCCGCGACGTCCTGGGGATCAAGGGGCTCCTGATCGAGGTCGGGCTGCCGATCGAGGGCGTCGACGAGGCGCTCGAGAACTTCCGCGTGGTGCGGGAGGGAGGCAAGGGCAAGATCATCGCCTGCGGCGGACTCGAGGTGTACGACGACATGTTCGCCATCATGCGCTCGGTGGCGGTGGCGGAGTCGTTCCGCGGGAAGGGGATCGGCGTCCGGGTGGTGAAGAACCTGCTGAGCCTGGCCCGGAGGCTGCGCATCTTCGCGGTGGTGCTGCTCACCGAGAACGCGGCGGAGTTCTTCGAGCAGTTCGGCTTCGAGGAGATACCGCGCGAGGCGGTCGGACCGTCCTTTCCCGAGAGTCTCAGCCGTTCGTGGGTGTGGTCTCACCACCCGTGTGACAACGCGGTCGTGATGGTGCGTGATCGAATATGAAGAACATGAAGAACAGGATCGTTTCGTGCCTCGTCGCCCTCCTCGCGTCCTCCGGCCTCGCCTCGACCGCTCCGGCCGACGATCGCCCCAACATCGTCTTCGTCTACGCCGACGACCACGCGCAGCACGCGGTCGGTGCCTACGGCTCGCGGATCAACCGCACCCCGAACATCGACCGGCTGGCCGAAGAGGGGATGCGCTTCACCGAGACCTTCGTCGCCAACTCGATCTGCGGTCCGGCGCGGGCGACGATCCTCAGCGGATTGCACTCGCATCGCAACGGCAAGATGACCAACCGCGCGGGGTTCAAGGACGACCTGCCGACCTTCGCCAAGCTGATGCAGGCGGCGGGCTACCAGACCGCGATGGTGGGCAAGTGGCACATCAGCCCCGACCCCAACGGCTTCGATCACTGGGCGATCGCGCGAGGCGGATACTACAACCTCTCGCTGGTCACCGCCGAGGGGCCGACGAAGCACGAGGGCTACACGACCGACATCATCACCGAGGAGGCGCTGCGCTGGATCGGCGAGCGCGACCCCGAACGCCCGTTCCTGGTGTGGATCAGCCACACCGCGACGCACCGCACCTGGGAGCCGGCCACCCGCCACCTCCGCAACTACGAGGGGCAGGAGATCCCCGAGCCTCCGACCCTCTTCGACGACTATGAGGGGAAGAGCCCGGGCGCGGCCGCGGCGCAGATGCGCGTCTCGCGCGACCTCTTTCCGGCGTACGACCTGAAGCTGCCGGTGACCGGCGAGGGGATTCTCGACGGGAGCCGCACCGGCAAGCTGAACCGCCTGACCCCCGCCCAGCGCGAGGCGTGGGACGCGGCCTACGGGCCGCGCAACGAGGCCTTTGCCGCCGCCGGACTCGAAGGCGACGCGCTGGTGCGCTGGAACTACCAGCGCTACATCAAGGACTACCTGCGTTGCGTCGACGCGCTCGACGAGAGCGTGGGGCAGGTACTCGCCTTCCTAGAGGTGCACGGTCTGGCGGAGAACACGGTGGTGATCTACTCCTCCGATCAGGGCTTCTTCCTCGGCGACCACGGCTGGTACGACAAGCGCTGGATGTACGAGGAGTCCCTGCGCACTCCGCTGATCGTGCGCTGGCCCGGGGTGACGGCACCGGGGAGCACGTGTGCCTCGCTGGTTCAGAACCTCGACATGGCGCCGACGTTCCTGCAACTCGCGGGCCTGGAGATCCCTGCGTCGATGCAGGGGCTGAGCCTGGAGCCGCTGCTGCGCGGCGAGCAGCCGCCCGAGTGGCGCGACTCGATCTACTACCACTACCACCAACAGGATTCGGGCCGCACGGCGCACACGGTCGCGCGCCACTACGGCATCCGGACTGCTCGGCACAAGCTGATTCACGTCTACGACCACGAGGCGTGGGAGCTGTACGATCTGGAGCGGGACCCGTTCGAGATCGAGAATCGCTACGGCGACCCGGCGTACGCGGAGGTGGTGGGGGAGCTGAAGCGGGAGTTGAAGGGGCTGCGGGCGAGCTTCGGGGACGATACCGGCGCGGGGTTCTAGTGGTCTGAAGCGAAAATTCGCGCAACATGTTTACACGTTTGCCTTCCGAC
>CAZCAC010000145.1:0-19654 GCA_964496575.1 uncultured Planctomycetaceae bacterium
CCCCTCGCCCTTCCGCTAGACTCCGCCTCGTCATGGTCGAGCAACGCGCCCAATGGAAGTCCAAGCTGGGCTTCATCCTGGCCGCCTCGGGGTCCGCGATCGGGCTGGGGAACATCGTCGTCTTCTCGGGAAACGCCTACAAGTACGGCGGTGGCGCGTTTTACCTGCCCTACTTCATCGCGCTCTTCCTGGTCGGCATCCCGATCATGATCCTCGAGTTCGGTCTCGGCGGACTGACGCGCAAGAGCTTTCCGCTGGCGATGCGCCAGGCGGGCGGGCGCGTCGGGGAGTTCGCCGGGTGGTTCGCCATCCTGAACGCGGGGTTCATCACCATGTGGTACGTGACCCTGCTCGCCTGGGTCGTCGGCATGGGCGTCGGGGCGCTGAACGAGCAGGTCTTCCTCGACCAGGTGAACGTCCCCTGGGTCGGCGAGAGCGGTATCGACCTCCAGGGGCCGAAGGGCTTCTTCTTCAACCTGATCTCCAGCTGGCAGCCGTTCGTCTTCGTGCTGGTGGTCTGGGTGCTCAACGTGCTGCTCACCAGCCGCGGGACGAGGACGATCGAAGCCGCGGTGAAGGTGTTCGTGCCGCTGATGTGGCTGGCCATGCTGGTGCTCGTGGTGCAGGGCGTCTTCCTGCTCGACGGAGGCTTCGACGGGGTCAAGGTCCTGTTCACGCCCACGATGGAGGCGCTGGAAAACCCGAAGATCTGGCGGGGCTCCGTGAGCCAGATCCTCTTCACGCTCTCACTCGGCTTCGGGGTCATGACCGCGTACGCGAGCTACCTCCCCAAGAAGTCGGACATGACCCACAACGCGGTCACGACCAGCCTCTTGAACTGCGGTTTCGAGTGGCTCGCCGGAGTCGCCATCTTCTCGGTCCTGTTCGTGTACACGATCCAGCCGACGGCCTCGACGATCTCGATGATGTACTTCGTCGTTCCGTGGGGGATCAAGGCGCTGCCGGTCGACCATCAGATCTTCGGCGTCGCGTTCTTCGGCCTGCTCCTGATCGCCGGCCTGACCTCGAGCATGTCGCTCCTGGAAGCGCTGGTCGCGGCGGTGCTGGACAAGTTCCGCGCCGCGCGCAAGAAGGTCCTGGTCATCGCCCTCTTCGCCGGGGCGGCCGGGTCGTGCGCTTTCGCCGTCCCGACGGTGGTCAACGCGTCCCTGTCGGACGACGGCACGCTGGGTTTTACACTGCTCGACATCTTCGCGCACTGGTCGTTCGACACCGGGCTGATGATCGTCGCCATCGTCGAGTGCCTGGTCATCGGGTGGGGCATCGGCTCGGAGAAGATCCGCGCCTACGTCAACGAGCACAGCCGGTTCCGGATCGGGATCTGGTTCGACGTGCTGATCCGATGGCTGATCCCCGGGGTGCTCGGGTACATCCTGGTGACCAACCTGATCACCGAGGGTCGGGACCTCGGGGTGTACGGGAGCAATTTCACCGAGAACTACACCATCACCGAGGGCTTCCTGGGCTGGCTCCTGCCCCTCCTGCCGATACTCTCCCTCGCCGTCTGGATCGCCGGAACGGTGGGCGGCGCGTTCCTCCTCTCGCGGGGTGCTCCGCCGCCGGAGCCGACTGCGGGCCCGGACCCGGGAGGTGAGGCATGAGAGTCGCGATGAGCACGCTCTGCCTGCTGATCTGTCTCGCCGGGAGCGCCGGTGCGCAGGAGGTGGGCCTCGTGATCGAAGGCTACGCCCCAGGGGAGCGGGAGCTGGTCGAAGGCGAGACCTACCCGGTCCGCGCCACCGGAGGAAGGCTCTGGGGCCTGCACATCACCTACCGCCCGGGCAGCGACGTCGAGGACACGAAGTCCTTCGTCTCTCCCCCGGACGGCGTCGCGGAGTGGACTCCCGCCCACGCAGGGCTGGCCCGGCTCGAGGCCTGGATCACCCCGGCGGGCGGCGGGGAGACGGTCGCGCACGAACAGATGGTCTCGGTTCGGTTCGGATCCACGCTCACCACCGGACTCTTCGTGATGCTGGTGGCGGGACTGATCCTCTTCGGCGGGGCGTTCGTCTCGATCCGGGCCCTGTTGCGCGGACAGAAGGAGTAGGGACCGGGCGGCCGGATCACTCCGGCGCCCCGCGTCCCACCCGCATCGGCTGCCGCTTCCAGTACGTCAGTGACCGCCACAACCACTCCATCGGCCCGAAGCGGAAGCGCTTCAGCCACCACGGGCTGTAGAGCAGCTGCAGCACCCAGATGGCGAAGACGATCCAGATCAGGCCGAAGCGGTTGACCGAGCCGAAGAGGCCGAAACCGAAGCCGTAGAAGAGGGTCGTGCAGAGGATCGTCTGCGTGAAGTAGTTGGTGAAGGCCATCCGCCCCACCGCGGCCAGCCGGTCGGTCAACCACCGGAGCAGGCCGGCCTTGCAGATCAGCATCACCAGCGCGACGTGGCCCAGGGCGATCAGGATGCTGCCGACGGAACCGTAGTGGACTCCCTCACTGAGCAGGTAGACGACCTCGAAGTCGTGGGCGATGAGCTGCTCGGATCCGTAGAGCTGCAAGGGCAGGCCGATGCCGTAGCCGAGCACCAGCATCCCGACGTAGAAGCCGCGAGAGCGCGCCGCGGAGAAGACCCCCGCCTTCATCATCGCCATCCCGATCAACATCAGACCCAGCGCCCGCCAGAGCATGAAGAACAGCAGCGCCTGCGTCTGCATCATCATCGACTCGGGAACGCGTTGCGCGAGGTTGTCCAGGTAGCCACCCCGGTAGGCGTCGATCTCGGCCTGCTGCGCCTCCGGGTCGGCGCTCATCTCCGCGACCGTCTCTCGCCAGGCCTCCAGCAGCTGCTCCTCCTCTCGGGTCACGCTCTCCCCGTTCGCGATCGACTCCTCGGCGGCCACCGCGACGTCGCGCAGCGTCCCCAGCGCAAAACCGGAGCCGAGGTGGATCAGCATGCCGAAGCCGATCACCAGCACGCCGAGGATGATCAGCGTGCGCGGGGAGCGGCGCCGGAACAGGTAGATCAGGAAGGCGCACAGGGCGTAGGTGACCAGGATGTCGCCGTACCACATGAAGTAGGCGTGGATCATCCCCAGGAGCAACAGCCAGAGGGTCCGGCGATACCACACGCCCCCGAAGCCGCGGCGACCCGCTTCCTCCGCTCGCTGGTGCATCAGGATCACCCCGGCGCCGAAGAGCATCGAGAAGATGGCCATCATCTTCTGCAGGAAGAGGAGCGAGCCGAACTTCCAGGTCAACAGGTCGAGCCCCTCGAAGCCGCCCGCCGACGCGGGATCGAAGAAGATCGTGCCGGGCAACGCGAAGAAGTCGATGTTGATCACCAGGATCCCCAGCAGGGCGACGCCCCGCAGGATGTCGACGCTGTCGACCCGCTGGCTCTCCACGACCGGCTGGATGGTGGGTTGGCTGGAAACCGCGCTGTTCACGAGCGTCTCCCTGGGGTGCTCTGGGGGTCTGGGGTTCTCGTTCTCTTCCCTCGCAGCTCGCGGCGGCGAGACCGGCGCGAGTGTGCTAGCCTCGCCGCCGAAGCCCGGTATTCGCGCCGACTGACGGTCGATTTCGCCTCTTCTGTAAAACGCCTCTCGCCCCCGACCATGTCCACCCACCTCCTGCTCAGCGCTCTCGCTCTCCTTCCACCGCCCCAGGACGCCGCCCCCCCGCTGGTCCCCGAGGCGATCGTCGAGGTGGGCCTGTGCTTCGGGGCGAAACGAATCGCCTCGGGCGTCTTCCTCGGCGGGCGCACCGTGGAGTCGCTCCTCGCCGAGGAGTTCGCCCCGGAGACACTGCTCGACCAGCTCCTCGCCCCGCTGATCGTGCCGGAGGTCGACCGCGAGGCGGGCCGAGTCACCGTCCGCGGCCTCGGGATGGAGCGCGTCGCCATCTACCGGCCGGGGCTGGGATGCGTGCTGGTCAATGGGCGCAGCGAGGAGGAGCTGCGCGGCGACGATCGCGGAGTGCCGCGCTCGACGCTGGAGCTCGCCCCGGAGATTCCCTGGCCGCTCGGCGACGGCGGGGTGGCCGGCGAGCCCGGCGAGGACGTCGACGCGGAGAAGCTACAGGCGGCGCTGGCGTACGCCTTCGACGAGCCCACGGGCGGCCCCGCGCGCCGGACGCGGGCGGTGGTCGTCGTCCATCGGGGCGAGATCATCGCCGAGCGCTACGCGGACGGGTTCTCCATCACCAGTCGCCTCGAGGGCTGGTCGATGACCAAGTCGGTCCTGAGCGCGCTGGTCGGGATCCGGATCGGCCTGGGAAAGCTCTCCCTCGAGCAGGATCACCTGCTGCCGGAGTGGAGTGACGCGGAGGATCCCCGCTCGGCGATCACCGTCGATCATCTCCTGCGAATGAGCTCGGGGCTGGATTGGAACGAGACCTACTCCGATCCGACCGCGGGGCCGGCCCAGATGCTCTTCGTCGCGCCGAGCACCACAGCCTTCGCGGCGCGCTCGGAGCTCGCCGTCGAGCCGGATACGAGATGGTCCTACTCGAGCGGAACCAGCAACATCCTCTCCGGCGTGCTGCGCGCCTCCTTCGAGGAAGACGCCGACTACCACGCCTTCCCGCGTACGGCGCTGTTCGCTGCGGTCGGCATGCGCAGCGCGGTGATGGAGACCGATCCGGCCGGCAACTTCGTCGGATCGTCCTTTTGCTTCGCGACCGCGCGCGACTGGGCGCGCTTCGGCCTGCTGTACCTCGGCGACGGTGTCTTCGCGGGAAAGCGCGTCCTGCCCGAAGGATGGGTCGAGCGGTCGGTCGAGCCGACCCCCACGTCGAGGCGCGGGCGCTACGGCCGACACTGGTGGCTCAACGCGGGTCCGTCAGGCGACCCGGACCGCCGCCCCTCCCCCGAGCTCCCCGCCGACATCTTCCGCGCCGAGGGCTTCGAGGGGCAGACGGTGGCCGTGCTCCCTTCACACGAGCTGGTCGTCGTGCGGCTAGGCTGCACCAAGAACGGACGCGGGTTCTCGATGAACCGCTTGCTCACCGGAGTGATCGCCGCGGTGGAGTGAGCGCTGCTCGCAATGCGGCGAGGGCACGGGAGGTGCTCGCCGGAGACCCGAGCTGAGGACGCGAGCTCGTCGGTCTCTCGGATCGGGGTACCACCCGATACCGGGCGAATCCTCGCTCGGCTCGAGCGAACAGGGGTGGCTCAGGCCGGCCAACCAGTGACAGATCCGACCACGGCCGATACGATCATCCACATCTGCTTCGTTCGGCCCTGCTCTCCTGAACGTCATGGAGGCTCGAATGACCGTTGCACGCATCCGGAAGATGAAGACCAGGCGGACGGACGCCTTGGCCTTGCAGCGACAGGGGGCCCATGAGCGCGCCCGACGTGTCGCCAGTACCATCGTCACCCTCGGCAAGAGTCCCCGGCGGGCGAAGGTACGCATTGCGAGAGCCTTCATCGCTCTCGGCACGAACCCCGAGGAAACGCGCCGCATGTCCGCGGCCAAGTGTTTCTGTCTCGCCTGCGCTTGCGGCGCCTGCAATTGCGCCGGAGGCGGCAAGTGGACCGATCGCATGGCGGGCGTTCGTCGCATCAACAACGTCAGCAATTCGAGGGTGGTCGATTGGGCCGCCAGCCTTCCGAAAGGTTGATCGAGAGTCCGCCCCGTGGTGGAGGACCGGCACACACGCCCATTCATGATGGGCACCAGCGCGGTGAAACCGCTGATCAAGAAGCTGCAGACGGACCGGAACAAGTACGTCTACGACGCGAATACGAATGACATCCTCCGCGTGGATGACGTGGTCTACGACCTCGTCGACTCAATCGGAGGCGTTCCCCGCGAGGAACTCGTTACCAGGTTCGCGAAAAAGCACGGCGAACCCGCGGTTCGAGATGCGCTCGAACAGATCGATGAGTTCTGCAAGGGCTCCTCGTTCCTGTCTTCGGGGAGACCCTCGCGGCTCGAGTTCCCTCTGTCCCGGGAACAGCTCGAGGAGGTGCTCGACAGGAATCTCGGGCACCTCATCCTCGGGATCACCGAGGCCTGCAACCTGAGGTGCCGCTACTGCGTGTACTCCGGGGATTACCCCTACCAGCGCCGTCATGGCGTCCGTCACATGAGCCCCGAGGTGGCGAAGGCTGCGGTGGAGTTCTACGCTCGCCACAGCCGAGACTGCGAGGACGTCTCCATCGGGTTCTACGGTGGGGAGCCCCTGCTCAACTTCCCGGTCATCGAGGAGTGTGTTCTTCATATCCGGAAGACCATTGACCGGGAGATCCTCCTCAACATCACGACCAACGGCACGCTGCTGACGGGAGCTGTAGGTGACTTCCTGGTGGAGAACGACGTGTACGCCACCGTCAGTCTCGATGGGCCTCGTGCCGTCCACGACAGATACCGGGTGACGGCGAATGGTGAAGGGACCTTCGATACAGTCCTGACGAACCTGAGATCACTGAAGCGTCGGCATCCAGAGTACTACTGTTCGCACGTCACCTTCGGCGCCGTACTCGGCCCCCCCCTCGAAGTAGGCGAACGGCGGAGGTTCTTCGCGGAGGACGAAGCCACCCGGGACAACCGATTGAACCTCAGCGACGTCGATGCGACGGATACGCACTTCTTCGACGGGGTGGATCCATCGAGCCTCGCTTGCGACGAGCTCGTCGAGCTACGTCAGTCCTTCATCGAGGCGTGCGCGGCCGGTACACCGAGAGAGGACGAGTTCCTGAAGTCGTTGTACGAGAAGAACCTGCTCAAGATCTACAAGAGGAGGCTGTTCGAGGGATTCGACCCGGCTCACTATCCAAACGGTATCTGTGTGCCCGGTGTGCGTCGACTCTTCGTCGGTGTCGACGGAGGTTTCTACCTCTGCGAGAGGATCAACGACGGATTGAAGATCGGCAACGTGGAGACGGGCTTCGACCACGGCGTGATTCACGAGCTCATTCAGGACTACTGCGCCCTCAACGCGAAGGCCTGCTGCGATTGCTGGGCCGTGAGGCTGTGTGGCGCCTGTTTCGTCTCGGCCTTCACCAACAAGCTGGACGAGGCCAAGATGGCCGAGTCCTGCCGGCTGCAGCGAGAGGCCATCGAGCACGATCTCAACGTCTTCGCTTCGATCCTGGAGCGGGCTCCCCGGGCCCTGGACTACATGAAGGAGATGAGCTTGAGCTGATGAGCCCTCTCGCCCGCGGGGCTCCGAGAGGAGACCCTCCGCGGGTGGAGCTCGGAGGCGATCGAGAGACTCGAGATTCAGCTCCGCGCACGATAGGCTCGAAGGGCCATGTTCCTGGAAACCCTGCAGTTCTTCACCGGCATGTTCGTGGTCGTCTACGACGGCCAGCACGCGCTCAAGTTCACCCTGGGTCGCGCCAAGGAGGTCGTCGGCCCGGGGATTCACTTCAAGTGGCCCATCGTGCAGAGGTTCAAGGTCGAGGACACCAAGGACACGACGCTCGACCTGGAGTCTCAGGTGATCCAGCTCGCCGACCACCTCGTCTACGAGATTCAGGCCAAGCTCGTGTACCAGATCGTCGACCTGCGGAAGGCGCTGATCGAGGTCGACGACCTGGTCGAAGGGTTGCGGAACAGGTTGACCCTGGCCATCCAGCGCGTCGTGCGCCAGCAGGATCGCGAGTTGATCCAGGACACGCCCATCATGGTCACCGCAGTTCGGGAGGAGCTGAAGCAGGTCGAGGAGCAATGGGGGATTCAGATCCACGAGTTCGGGTTCTCGGACATCTCCCCTACCCCCGCCAGCCTCGAGATCACCCAGCTGCAGCTGCTCTCCGAGGAGAAGCTGCTGCTCTACCGTGAGTTCCGTCGTGAGAACCTCAGCCAGGAGGCCGCCGTGTCACTCATTTCCGGCGCCGTCGTGGCCGTCGGCGACGACGGGTCTGCCGCGGCCGAGCCGCCACCGGCCGAGCTGCAGTCGCCCGCTCCCGGAGCGTCCGGTGAGGGGAGAGGAGCGGGCGACGGCGACGAATGAGCCAGGTGCTCGACAGCCTGCTGACCGTGCTGAGTGTGCTCTGGGAAGGGCTCCTGACAGTCGTGAAGGAGGATACGTTCCAGTTTCTCGTCCTGCTCCTCGTCTTCGTCAGGCTTCTGGGCACGACGGTCCCCAGCGGGAAGCGGGGCGTGCTCTATCGCTTCGGCAAGGTTCAGCGGCTTCTGGATCCGGGATTCCACTGGCTACTCCCCGCTATTCAGACCGTGCGCATGGTCGAGTCCCGCTCGCGCACGATCGACATCCCCGCGCAGCGGGTGACCACGGGGGAAGGCCTCGTCTATGTGCTCGATGCAAACCTGGTCTATCGAATCGTCGACCCGCGGGAGGCACTGGTCGAGGTCGATGACTACGAAAAGGGCTGCGCGGTGGCGCTGGCACTCTCGGTGCAAGAGGTGATCCGCGGTACGAGAAGGCAGGATCTGGCCGGGCCGGAGGGACTCTCGTCGACGCTCGAGGAGCGGCTCGGGCCACGACTGCGCCGCTGGGGGATCGAGGTGGAGCGGGTGGGCTTCACCACCGTCACCCCCGATTCAACGACCCTGCGCATCACCCAGCTCGGTCCCCGAGTGCGAGCCGCTCGTGAGGTCCGCAGCAGGTTCCGGCGCGCTGGCGTGTCCGAGGCCATTGCGCTATCGCTCCTGGGAGCACGACAGCATCTGACCTCCAGATCGCGTCAGCGCTATCGGCCGCAATCCACCAGCGCCGGATCCCGCGCTGCGCAGAAAGGTCCGCACCCGGGTTCGGCGGGTCTGTCCTTTCAGTAGAATCCCCGGGCCTTGAGCCCTTCCCTCCGTATCGAGCTCCTCGTCACCGACCTCGACAACACGCTCTACGACTGGATCTCGTACTTCGCGGCGGCGTTCTCGAGGATGGTCGGTGCGGCGTCGGTGATGCTCGAGGTTCCCGAGGAGCGGCTGCTCGACGAGCTGCGCGCGGTGCACCAGCAATCGGGGAATACCGAACAGCCTTTCGCTCTCGCCTACACTCCGACCGCGCGGGAACGCTGGCCGGGCGTGTCGCTCGCGGAGCGGGCGAAGGCACTGGCGCCGGCTTTCGAGGAGTTCAACCGGAGCCGTCGAGACTGCCTCGTCCTGTATCCGGGGGTGCGGGAGACCCTGCGGGAGGTTCGGCGGCGGGGCGTGCCGCTGGTCGGGCTCACCGACGCGATGTGGCCGAACGCACTGCACCGATTGCGCCTGCTCGAGCTCGAGGAGCTCTTCACGTACCTCTACGCGCCCGATCCAGGTAACAGGGATTGGTCCGATCCGATGCGGCGCGGCGGGTATTCGGACAGTCCTGTGCAGCTGGCGAAGCTGCTCCCCGCCGAGCGCAAGCCCTCGCCGAGCGGCCTTCTCCGCATCTGCTCCGATCTCGGCATTCCGCGCGATCGGACCCTCTACATCGGCGACAGCCTGGTGCGCGACGTCGGCATGGCGCGCGACATCGGCGTACACACCGCGTGGGCGGCGTTCGGACAGGTGAACGATCCCCGCAGCTGGGAGAAGGTCGCCCGCGTCACGCACTGGAGTGCCGAGGAGGTCGCGCGCGATCGCGATGCGGAGGTGGTCCCGAGCACCATCGTCCCCGACGCGGTGCTGGAGGAGAGCCTCGCCGAGGTGCTGGGCGCATTCCACTTCGAGAAGAGAGGAGACGAGCGATAGGCAGACCGGCGATCCCGGGCGGCCTCGCGCCCGTATGCCGGGCTCCAGCGAACCTGGCCGGCGGAGAGCTCGTCGATGATGGGCGTTCCGATGTTCTCGGTGATCGTCAACTGCCGGTGCCCATCTGCTCCACTTGCAGCGGAGCCGGCTTCTTGCGGCTGAGCTTCTCGGCGGTGCCCTGCACCACGCGATAGAGCACCGGGATGAAGAGGACGCCCGCCCCTGTGGCGACCAGCATGCCGCCGAAGACCGCGGTCCCCAGCGCCTGCCGCGAGGCGGCGCCGGCGCCGGAGGCGATCACCAGCGGAATCACGCCCAGGATGAAGGAGAAGGCCGTCATCAGGATCGCGCGGAAGCGTAGGCGCGCCGCGTCCAGGGCGGCTTCGATGATCGACATTCCCTCCTCGCGCCGCACCTTGGCGAACTCGACGATCAAGATGGCGCTCTTGCTGGCCAGGCCGATCAGGAGCACGATGCCGATCTGCGTGTAGACGTTGTTGTCGAACAATCGGATCCAGGTCGCCGCGGAGGCGCCGAGCAGCGCCAGTGGGACCGCGAGGAGCACGGCGAAGGGGATGCTCCAGCTCTCGTACTGCGCGGCGAGGAAGAGGAATACCATCAGGATCGCCAGCCCGAAGATGAAGCCGAGCTGGCCAGCGGACTTGAGCTGCTGATAGGTGGTCCCCGACCACTCGTAGCCCATCGACGCGGGCAAGTGCTGCTCAGCGAGTCGTTCCATCGCCATGACCGCCTCACCCGAGCTCTTGCCCGGTATCGCCATTCCGGTCAGGGTGGCAGAGGGATAGAGGTTGTAGCGGAAGATCGTCTTGGGCCCGACCGTGCTCGACACCTTCACCAGCGTCGCGAGCGGGATCATGTTCCCGTCCCGGTCGCGCACCTCGAGCTGACCGATGTCCTCGGCACGACGACGAAACGGTGCGTCGGCCTGGACGTAGACCTTGTAGGTGCGTCCGAACTTGGTGAAGTCGTTGACGTACGCGGATCCGAGGTACGCTCGAAGAGTGCCGAAGATGTTCTCCAGCGGAATCCCGAGCTTTTTCGCCTTTACCCGGTCGACGTCGACGTAGAGCTGGGGCGTCTGGGCGCTGAAGTTGGAGTTCAACCGGGTCAGCACCGGATCTGCCGTTCCTGCGCCGATGATGTCCCAGGCGGCCTGCTCGAGCGCGACGAGCCCCGCGTTTCCCCGATCCTGGAGCTTGAACTCGAAGCCACCGGCGCTGCCCAGACCCATGATCGGTGGTGGCGAGAAGCCGAAGCTGATCGCGTCGAGGATCCCGCTGAGCCGGCCATTGACCTTCCTCAGGATCCCGTCCACGAAGAGGTCGGGCGACGGTCGCTCCGCCCAGTCATCGGTCATGACCACCAAACTCCCGGCGCTGGACGCCATCACCCCGTCCAGCATCGAGAACCCGTCGATACGGATGATGTCCCGGACTCCCGGTTGCTCGGCGACGATCGAGCCGATCTCGTCCATCACCTTTCCTGTGCGGTCGATGGTCGCTCCCTCGGGCAGCGTCGCGTTGACGAAGAAGTAGCCCTGATCCTCGAGCGGCAGGAAGCCGCCGGGAAGCGTGACGAAGCCGTAGTAGGTCGCGACCAGCAGACCAGCGAAGAGCGCCATCGCCACGGCCGCCCGCCGGACCAGACCCCCGACGATCTTCATGTATACGTTGGTCGAGGCGTCGAAGACCTTGTTGAAGAGCGTGAAGAACCAGCCGCGCTTCGACGGCGTGGGCCGCAACAGGAGCCCGCAGAGGGCCGGGCTGAGGGTGAGCGCGTTGATCGAGGAGAAGACGGTCGCGGTGGCGATGGTCATCGCGAACTGCGAGTAGAGGCGCCCGGTGATCCCGCCGAGCATGGCGGTGGGAATGAACACGGCGAGCAGGACCAGGGTAGTGGCGATCACCGGTCCGGTGATCTCAGCCATCGCCTTGGCCGTCGCCTCCTTGGCCGACAATCCCTCCTCATCGATGATCCGCATCGTATTCTCGACGACGACGATGGCGTCGTCGACCACGATGCCGATCGCCAGCACCAGTCCGAACAGGGACAGGGTGTTGATCGACATCCCGAGCGCCAGCATCACCGCCAGCGTCCCGATCAGCGAGACTGGAATCGTCGCCGCGGGGATCAGCGTGGTCCGGAAATCCTGGAGGAAGACGTAGACGGTGAGAACCACCAGGAGGACCGCGATCAGCAAGGTCTCGAGCACCTCGGCGATCGAGGCTTCCACGAACTTCGTCGTGTCGAAGCCGATCCGGTACTCGAGGCCGGGAGGGAACGACTCCGCCATCCGGTCCATTTCCGACCGGACCTCCGCCGCGACCTCGAGGGCGTTGGCACCGGGCAGCTGGTAGATCGCCATCGCGATCGAGGGGCTGTCGTTGTACTTGACCGCCCAGTTGTAGGCCGCCGCGCCGAGCTCGATCCGGGCGACGTCCTTCAACCGTAGCAGGCGGCTGTCTTCACCGACTTTCAGGACCAGCTCCTCGAACTGCTCCACCTCGCTGAGCCGCCCCATCGTGTTGACGGTGTACTGGAACTGCTGATCGGGTGCGTTCGGTGGAGCACCGATCTGGCCCGCAGCGACCTGGATGTTCTGCTCCTGGATCGCCTGGACCACGTCAGTGGTAGTCAGGTTCCTCGCCTTGAGACGATCGGGGTCGAGCCAGACCCTCATCGAAAAGTCCTTGGCCCCCATCACCTGGACCTCGCCGACGCCGGGGATCCGGGCCAGGACGTCCTTGATCTGCGTCCCGATGTAGTTGCTCTGGTAGATCTCGTCGTACTGACCATCGGGCGAGATCGTGTTGACCATCATCACCATCGCAGTCGACTGCTTCTTGGTGGTGATGCCCATCCGCTTCACCTCCTCGGGAAGCGCCGGCTCGGCGATGGCGACCCGGTTCTGCACCAGGACCGTGGCCATGTCGATGTCGGTCCCCACCTCGAAGGTCACGGTCAGCGACATCTGGCCGTCCTGCGTGCACTGCGAGGACATGTAGAGCATGTCCTCCACGCCGTTGACCTGCTGCTCGATCGGGAACGCGACGGTCTCGGCGACGACGTCCGCGCTGGCGCCGGGGTAGGTGGCGGTGACCTGGACCGTCGGCGGCGTGATGTTCGGAGTCTGCTCGATCGGCAGAGCCGGGATCGAGATCAGCCCCAGGGTCATGATCACGATCGAGATGACCAGGGCGAAGATCGGTCGGTAGATGAAGAACTTGCTCAGCATGGCGGCTCCCGGGAGTGCTCGTCTTCGCGGTGGAATCAGTTCCCGGTGGGCGTCTGCCCGCTCTCGGTCTGCATCGTGGGCGTACAGGGTTTGCCGGGCCGAGCCCGCATCAATCCACTCACGATGTAGCGCTGGTCCGGCGCGAGCCCGGAGAGGACGACGCGAAGCTCCCCTTCCAGGTCGCCGAGCTCGATGTGCTGCACCTTCACCATGTTGGACTCATCCACGAGGAGGACGTACTTGCCACCCAGGTCGGTTCCGATCGCTCGCTCCTCGACCAGCACGGCGCCCTCGATCTCGTCACCGGGGACGCGGATGCGAGCGAAGAGCCCCGGGAAGAGGGTGCGGTCCGTGTTGGCGAACGTCCCCCGAACCGTGATCGTGCCCGTGTCGGTATCGACCCGGTTGTCGATGTAGTCGATGACGCCTTCGTGGGGGTAATCCGTTTCGTCACCGAGCCCGATGAACGCCGGCACGGGCTCCATGTCGAGCTTCTTCGTGGTCTCGTTCTGGCGCCGCTTCAGGTTCTTCAGCACCTTGTCCTCGCTCGCCTCGAAGTAGACGTGGATCGGGTCCATCTTGGCCACCGTGGCCAGCAGCGTGTTCTGCCCGGAGCCGACGAGGTTGCCGACGTCGACCAGGTTTCGGCTGACCTGGCCCTCGATCGGGGACTTGACCTCGCAGTAGCCGAGGTCCAGCTCCGCTTGTGCTAGATTGGCCTCCGCTTCCAGCTTCGCGGCGACGGCCATGTCGCGCTCGGCCAGCCGCAGCGAGACCTCCTGCTCACTGACCGCGTTGGTCTTCACCGCCTCCTGAACGCGCTCGAGATCCGCTTCGGCGCGCTTCAGGTTCGCCACGGCGGACGCCACGGCCGCCTCCCGCTGTTGCCTGGTCGCCAGGTAAGCGTCGTCCTCGATGGTGAAGAGGACCTTGTCGGCTTCGACCTCCGCGGCGGCCGTGTAGTGCATGCCCACCAGGTAGCCGGGGACGCGGGCGCGGATCTCGGCCGATTCCACGGCCTCGGTCCGGCCGGTGAAGTAGAGGTTCTGGATCACGGTCCGACTGATCGGCATCGCCACGGTGACCTGCGGCGCCGGGGGGGGCGGAGGCGGCTCGGTTCCACCGCAGGCGGCAAAGACCGAGGAGACGAGGGCGAGCCCCAGGAGGAGACGGCGAGAGAGAAGGCTGCGGTTCTGCATCGGCTGAGATCCGGAACGAGACGGAAAAGGAAAGGGTCGGTCCGTGTGGTTCATTCTTCGGTGGGGACCCAGCCCCCGCCGAGCGCCCGGTAGACACGAACGAGGTTCTGGGCGACACGCCCCTCGCTCTCGGCCAGGAGGTCCTGCTGCTGGAAGAGCGAGCGCTGCATGTCGAGTACGTTCTGGAAGTTGGTGATCTCGGTGCGGTACTGCACCTCGACCAGCTCGACGGAGCGGATGGACGCCTCGACCGCGCGCGCCAGTGCGTCGCGGCGAAGCTGCTCCTGCACGTAGGCGACGACGGCGTCCTCGACCTCCTCGACGGCGAGCAGCACGGTCTGTTCGTAGCGGAGGAGCGCCTGCTCGGTGCGGGCGTCTTCCACTTCGATGTTGGCGCGAATCCGGCCCCCGGAGAAGATGTTCCAGGTGAACGCAGGGCCAAAGCTCCACGCACGGCTGTCCCAGTCCAGAAGATCGCCGGAGCTGTACGCTTCGAGGCGCAGATCGCCGAACAGCGTGAAGCGCGGATAGAGCTCGGCGGTGGCGACGCCGATCCGCGCGGTCTGGGCAGCGAGGTCCCGCTCGGCGCGACGGATGTCTGGGCGGCGGCGCAGGAGATCGGCGGGCATGCCGAGGGCGATGGTGGCGGGCGGCGAGGGAATGTTCTTCACCTCGAGCAGCTCCTCGCGCAGCGCACCCGGGTACTCCCCGACCAGGACGTCGAGGCGGTTGAGCGCCTGGGTCAGCCCGGTTTCCAGCGAGGGAATCGTCGACTCGGTGCTGGCGAGGTTGAGCTTCGCCTGGTGTACGTCGAGCTCGCCGGTGAGTCCCGCCTGGAAGCGATCCTCGGTCAACTGCACCGACCCCGCCTGGGCGGCGACGTTGCCCTTCGCGTACTCGAGGCGCGCCTGAAGCGTGCGCACCTCGAGATAGGTGAGCGCGATCTCCGCCTGGAGCAGCACCAGCACGTCGCGGTAGTTCTCGATCGAGGACTGGATACCCGCATCCGCCGACTCGACCGACCGGGAGATGCGCCCCCAGACGTCGATCTCCCAGAGGGCGTCCCCGCCGATGGTGTAGTAGTCGGTGGTGCGATCGACGCCGCCGGGAAGGACGGGATTGGTGCCCTCGCTGACGCGGTTTCGCGAGATCGCTCCGTCGGCGTTCACCGTCGGCACCTTCTCCGAGGCGACGATCCCGCGCAGGGCACGCGCCTCGCGGATGCGCGAGGCGGCGATCTCCAGGTCGAGACTCCCCTGAGCGGCACGACGCATCAGCGATTCGAGCACCGGGTCCTCGAAGTTCGTCCACCACTGCTCGAGACCTTCCTCCCCGGCCTGGAAGCCGTCGGCGAGCTCCTGTTGCCAGGCGTCGGGAGTCTCCAGCTCGGGGGGGACGTAGTTGGGCCCTACGGCGCAGGCGGAGAGGAGGGCCGCGGGCAGGAGAAGCGGGAGAAGACGCACGGGGCGAGGTCGTACCGATCGATCGGTCTTGGCCATTTTCGAATCAGGGAGGGAAGGGAGGCCCGGGAGGCGGCTGGCGAGCGGGGCAGAATGGTATCGACTCCTTTGCCTTCGCGCGATGTGTAGAGCGACAGGTTCGGAATAGGGGCCGAGAACGCCCATTCCCGCCATGCGCCGGGCTTCGCCGGGCTCTTCAGGGTCAGCGTGCCCGGCTCGAGACCGGTGGTTCAGTACACGCGCCGGACGCGGATCGCGCAGTACACCGACAGCACCGCGGCGCCGGCGACCAGCCAGAATCCGGCGGGGCGGCCCGCTTCGGCGATCCCCGCCACCTTCGAGTACACCAGCCAGATCCCCAGCATGCAGACGTCGACCATCGCCCAGCGCTCGAGCGCGACCAGGCGGGAAAGGGCGCAGTCGACGTCGTCGCCGCGCAGCTGCCGGATGGCCATGATCCCGAGCCCCACGAAGTAGATCAGAGGCAGCGCCAGCACGAACACCACCATGATCGCGGCGAGGAAGAGCTCGCCGCCGGTGACGAGCTCGCCGATGCTCTCGGGGAACGCGTAGACCTTGGTCAGCGTGGTCAGGAGCTTCTCCTTCTGCACCAGGAGGATCGGCTGGAAGATCGCGGCGGCCAGCAGCCCCGCGGCCAGCCACGGCGCGATCACCAGGGAGAGGTCGAGGCGAGGAATGACATGCTCCCCCGCCCCATCGCGGTCCGCCAGCCGGGTCAGCTCGAAGGTGAGCCCGATCGACATGAGGATCGCCACCGCGAAGAAGTAGACCGCCGGCTCGGGGTGGGCGAAGGCAAAGGCGATGTTCAGCTTGGAGAGCTGGATCGTACCGATGGTGCAGATGACGGCGAAGGTGTCGAGGAACGACCACTTGCCGAGGACCTTCAGCCGGTGGCCCAGCACGGCCCGCCGTCGCGGCTCGATCGGCCGGAACCACATCCACGCGAGCGCGATCAGCTTCACCGTGGGGAAGACGATCGAGAAGGAGAAGAGAATCACCGCCAGGTGCTGGTTCCCTTCGTTCCACAGATCCGTCGCGCCGCCCATCACCGAGTAGCGGTCGGTCTCGGCTCCGATCACCTCGATCGCCACGCCGGGCAGGACCTGTCCGAAGACGAGGCAGACCATGGCGACCACGATCAGGATCGGGATGTCGATTCGCCGAGGGTTCTCGGCGTGCAGGGAGGTGTGGCGTACCGGCTCGCTCACCTCCAGCGATTCGACGGTGGCGTCGACCTCGGTCACGGCGCGACCACCCGGCAGAAGACGCTGGACTCGTCGACCTCGGTGATCTCGGGCGCGAGGGCCAGCTCGGCGCAGAGCTCGCGGAAGGCCGCGGGGGTCATCCGCCCCGAACGGAAACCGTCGAGGCAGGCGATGGTGCCGTCGCCGGTGTTCTCGAGGTCGATCTCCCCCACCAGGCCGCGCGCCGATTGCCACTGGAACCACTCGAAGCGGTGCTCCCAGAAGAGGTCGGAGTAGCTCGAGAAGAGCACCGTCCCGCCGGGCCGGGTCACGCGCAGCGCCTCCCGGCAGAGCGCCACCGGATCGACCCCGAAGGCGCAGATCCCGTTCTGCACGCAGGCGACGACGTCGAAGCGATTGTCATCGATATCGAGCGCGATCGCGTCCATCTCCTGGAACTCGCAATCGGCTCGGTCCCCGGCGAGCTCGCGGGCGAGAGCGATGTTCTCCGGCGCCGTGTCGATGCCGACGACCTTCGCCGCCCGGCCGGCCAGCTCGAAGACGACGCGGCCGTAGCCGCAGCCGAGCTCGAGGACCTCGTCGGTCGGAGCGATCGCCTCGAGCAGGAAGTCGATCTCCGCCTGGAAGTACTGCTTCACGCGCGAGGGCGCGATCCGGTAGCACTCGCGCAGGCGAGAACCCGAGAGCTTCTGGGCGTAGTAGCTCACGGCCCGCTCTAGAGCGGCCCTCCCAGGCTCCGCCCCAGCACGGCGATCTGATAGGGGTGCAGGGTCGCGGTCATGACCCCGCGCTTCACGCCGGGATCGGAGGTCATCACCTCGCGGGCCTCGCGCTCGTTCGCGACCTGCACGATGACCAGCCCGAAGGTCCCTTCAGTCTCTTCCTGGGTGCGGCCGGCGAGCAACACCACGTCCTCCGCGGCGAGTCGCTCGAGGTACTCGACGTGCGCCTGGAGGGCCAGCACCTCTTCTTCGGTCGGCCCCTCGCTCAGCATCGCCAGGCGAGTCGGCTCGAGCTTGTAGAGGAAATGCTTCGAATCCTTCATCGAGGGAGCATCCGGGTCGGATCAACCGTCGTCACGATGGACGATATCGGGCCCGAAGGCGGGCACGCAGACGGCGATGTACTGGGCCCCGCCCTCGAGCGGCGAGCTGTAGCGGACCCACTCCCCGCGCGGCGCCAGGACGCCCTGCCCGGCGGGGACGTCGAAGGTCTCCTCGCGCGTCTCCACCCGGAGCATCCCGCCGAGGACGACGGTGTACTCGTCGAACTCCGGTGTCTGCCCCGGCTCCTCCCACCCTGCAGGGCTGTCCATGCAGGCGATGCTGCAGGCGTCGGTGCCTGAGTTCACCCGCCCGAAGAACTCGTCGATCAGCTTGGGCAGGTTGCCGTGGGCCTCGACCCTGGTCGGTGCTTCGATCCGTTTGGCCATGCGTGGGGTTCCTCTCGTGGTCGGTCGCGGGTGCGCCACCCGTCGGCGGGCGGCGCGGAGATCATAACCGCGACGGGCCGGTCACCGACGATGATCTCCTCGTGCGCTCCCCCGAGGCCGAGGATTCCGGGGCCCGCCAAACCCCGCCCGGCACCTCGAGAAGGTGGGCTCCTGGCCGAGAGCGGCGTACCGATCCGGAGCTCTCTGCCCGATCCCGGGCCGGCCAGGCTGACGCTGGTCCCGGTCTCTCGGACCCACACCCGAGATCAGGGCTCCCAGGTCACCCCGATGCCGTTGGTCAGGTTGAACTGGTTCCCGCACGGTGTGCCGACGGGGTCGCGATACCAGTACTGGTACCGGAGCGTGTCGCCCGGGACGATTCCACCCTTCAGGCCGATGTCGATGCCCGACGAGTCGCAGTGGCCGCTGCCATCGGAGAATCGCACACCGAGGCGCACGACGGCTCCTCCGGCGCAGCGCAGACCGTCGCCGAAGACGATTCCGGTGCCGCCGTTGACCGCATTGTCGCCCTGGAAGAAGAGTCCGGGCTCCGAGGGGACGGTACCTTCGGCGGTCAGCACGAGATCGGCGGCACCGAGACTCTGCGTGCCGGTGGCAAAGAGCACGGCCCCGCTCGTGAAGGAGCCGTTGGCACAGCCCGCCTGGCCGCCAGCGACGCTGCCGTCGTTGTCGTTGTTGCAGGGGCACGGAGTTCCCAGGCCATCTCCGAAGCAGAAGGCGACTCCCGTGCTCTCGCTCAGTTCGAAGACGTAGACGGCGCCCGCTGAGGGTTTGCTGTTGTCATCCTGGTTGCCATTGACTCCGGCTGCGATGCTGTCCTCGTCGCGCGCCCCGATCACGATCATCTCCTCGGACGCCGCTACCGAGCCCCCGAACCAATCCCCTGCATCGGTGTTCGATGCCTTGACATAGGCTTGTTGGCTCCAGCTGGTCCCGTTTCGCACGAGAAGGAAGGCTGCACCGGCATTGACGGCACTGTTGTCGCCCTGGTCGCCGTTGACACCGATAGCGCCACTATCTTCCTTGGGCGCACCGATCACTACCATGTCGCCAAACACCGCGACTGAGTTGCCGAACCGATCAGCTGCATCTGTGTTGGATGCCTTGACATAGGCTTGCTGGCCCCAGCTCGTCCCACTCCGCACGAAGACGTAGACCGCGCCCGAATCACCGGCGCTATTGTCGTTCTGGACGCCGTTGATACCCGTCGCACTGCTGTCCTCGAGGGGTGCTCCGATCACGATCGTGTCGCCCGACGCCGCTACCGAGTATCCGAACCAGTCCGCTGTGCTAGTGTTCGAAGCCTTTACATAGGCTTGTTGGCTCCAGGTCGTACCGTTTCGAACGAAAACATATGCCGCGCCGGACGCATCGGCACCGTTGTCATTCTGATCGCCATTGCAGGGCTCCTGACCTACGCCGGATTGTGATGATTTAGGGTCGATTTCG
>CAZCAC010000146.1:0-19646 GCA_964496575.1 uncultured Planctomycetaceae bacterium
GACACCAGAGCCAGGCTCCCGTAGACGAGATTCTGATCCGAGTACGTCTCTCCGGCGTCCGTGCGCGACCCCTTGTAGGGGGCCGTGCAGGCGGCCAGGACGATCCCGAGCACGAGACAGATGATGGTGATGGTCCGGTTCCGTTGCATGAGAGTCTCCAATGGTCTTCTGGTTTCCGTCAGGGGTACTCGGTCCCTCGCTGAGGGCCCGTCTCGAATCGTTGGTTCTTCGCTCTGACGCTCGTTGCTGGGCTGGGTCGGTCGGTGCCGAACATCGGCGAGAGGTGAACGGCCACCCCGTCTATCGTGGGGCGAGTGGGTGCGGCCACCTGTCAGCCTACTCCTCATTGTTGGTATGCAGATCCCCGGGGGTGGGTCGTCGTGTGCTCGTAGAAGTCCTCCCAGACAATCACGTTCGTCTGTACATCCGTCAACTTGAAGGAGTAGCGCTGGAGGCTCTGCGTGACAGCTCCGGCTGACTCGCGCCACTCGTCCTCCCGACCAGTCAGGAGATAGTCCATCCCCTGCAGACCTTGCTGCTCCGTAGCGGGGCGTCCGTCGACCTCTTGCTGATCCCCTTCGCGCACGTGGGCATCCATTTCCGCCACGTTCGGGAACCGGAGCTTCCCTCGCGAGAACTCCATGAGCTCTTGGCGGATCCGGACCTGAAGGTCCTCGCACCGGTGGTCCAGGCCGACGCGGAGAGTGTGATTCTCCATCTGGCGAAAGACAATGTTCACCGGTCCCGGGTGATCATCAACCGTCGGGGGCTCCAGGATCGCCGTGGCCACCTCTCTGGCGGTCGTACGCAGATCGGGTGGGCCGGGTCCAGGTGTATCCCTAACAGCGGGTAGCTCTCTGCACGCAACCAGGGGAAGTCCGAGCCCCAGGGGCGCTAGTGAATTGGGTCGACGTCGCCGCGCGAGGTTCGCTGAGAATCTATGCGCTAGCATTGGAGGGTCCTCGTGGCGCGACCGGGTGCGGGTTCTTCCCTCTTCACTGGTAGGCAGAACCCCGCGCCCCAGCCTTTTTGAACTCGTAGTCCTTCTCCCAGACGATCACGCCTGTCTCGGCGTTGGTCAGGCGAAAGGAGTAGCGGTGGTAGGCCTGCATGGCGGCTCCCGCGGACTTGCGCTGCGAGTAGGCCTGACCGGTCAGGAAGAAATCAGTCCCGGGTAGATCCAACCTCTCCGATGAGGTGACTGCGCCAGAGCGTTTCCTGTCCCGTTCGGCCAGGACGGCGTTCACGTGGTTCTGGTCGAGGAAGGTGAGCTTCCCCCCAGAGTACTGGATGAGGTCCTGGCGGATTTTGCTCAGCAGGTTGTCCGAGTTGAAATCCGTGGTGAGAGTCCGGTTCTCGATGTTGAGGAAAGCGATGACCACCGCTCCCGGCCGGTTCATGACCGCCGGGGCCTCCAGGATCGCACCGGCCATCTCCCGGGCCATCGCGCGTATATCGACATCGCTGGCTTCCACGTCCTTGATGACTTCGTCCCCGACATCGACCCGGCCGGCGCTTCCCACTATACACGCCGACATGAGGATCATCCCGACGATTATGGCGGTGGCGAGCGACCAGGTACGGTGAGTTCTGTTGTTCCTCGGCTTCATGATTATCTGCAAAACTTGTCCTTGTCTCTGTTCCGGCGCACTAGTAGGCGCCCTACATGAGTGCAGTCAGGTCCTGGCTTTGGGCTGATCCCGCACCTAGCCAGAAGATGGCCCGCGCGAATCCTGCCGTCTGGCTCAGGTCGTCGTGGTTCGTTCATCGAGCTGTCGCGGCTCCGCCGCCGACTAGCCGTCTCCCTGCGATCGCTCGAGGGAATCTTCGGTCTCAGGCTGTTCTGGCTCGCCCAAGCTCGCCGGTGTGATCACGTCGGACACGTGGAACTCGGGCCGCTGCGTGCCTCGTGGCTGGTTCGTCAGCTCCCCCGTCGCCACCTGCAGGATCCGGCCGGTAACATCGTAGTTCAGCAAGGTCATCGCTTCCGGCGAGCTGCCGTGCGCCACGAGCCGCTGGTTCCCATCGTAGAAGTACGCCGTCTTGACCCCGTCCGGGGCCTCGACGTCCATTTGCCCCACCTTGTCATCGTAGCGGAACCGCCAGAGTCCCCGAGGTTCGTGGTGGGTCAGCATGCGCCCTATCGAATCGTACGTATTCACCACCAGGGAGGGGCTCTCCTCTCCAGCGGCGGAGTCCCAGATCCGGGCCAGCAGGCCGTCCGCTCCGTACTCGAACCGGAGCTCACCCTCACACCCGCCGACCGCTCCCAGCAATCGACCTCTCGGATCAAGCAGGTAGGCGACCTCCTGACCATCGCTGGTTTGAGCTCCCTCGAGTCGTCCGCTCTCGTCGTAGTCGAGCTCGATGCTGCCAGCCTGGCCGCGAATCTGGACCAGCCGGCCATCCGAGAACACGTAGTGGATCCGATCCCCTGGTTTTCGGCCGATCCACTCCAAGCGCCCGAGTCGATCGAAGGAGACCCGAAGGCCATGGGCCAGGTCGGCCAGGTAGGTCCCATCCTTGCGCACTTCCAGCGCGGGCTGGAGGGACGACGTCACCGCACGGTAACCCGCCAGGGCGGTAGCGGTACGGTGATCCTGACTGGCGGGATCGAGCTCCTCCAGTCGATAGGCCATCTCCGAGCCGGCTCGGTGGTCGATCAGGATCGGCTTCAGCGACGCCTTCGGTTGCCCCTCGGTGATCTCCACGACTTGCCCGAGCCGCAGGGAGTAGGGCAGGAACGTCCAGCCGGGCCCCAGAGGGGACCGTTCCCGGACCGAGGAGTCATAGGTGCGCTCGAGGACCAGGGCATCCCCGGACAGGCTGAGGTCGATTTGCTCGAAGCGGAAGACCCCCGCATCGACCTCGAACATCCTCGCCGTCCCGGGAGTGCGGGCGGCGATGTACTTGGTCCCTTCGATGGTGAACTCACCACCGTCTTTCTCACCCTCCACGGCGCCCACGGCACCGTCCGCCAGACCACCCGCCAGACCACTCGGGTCGACGACGATCTCGAGATCGGGCGTGAGCAGAATCCCCGCGGGATCGAACCCCGTGTTCTGGATCCTGGTGAACATGTCGACATTGCGACCTGTGTAGGTGGCCAGGGTCGGTCCTATCCCGATACCGCCGAACTCCAGGCCTCGCTTGCCACCGAGGCTGAAAGGCCCGGCGCCTATGGTCACGCCCGAGTCCACTCGCACGCTGTCGGGCATCAGCTGGAACAGCGGAGCGATCGTGTTGTTCCACCGGATCGCTCGATCGACCCTCAGATCGAGCAGCTGATTCGACCCGGGATTCTCAGCCCGATACGCCCCGAGCCGATCCAGGTAGTGATTCTGCGTGGCCGGAGAGGAGACGGCCAGATCCTTCACGAAGTTGTTGAGGTCCCGCTGGGAAAGGGTGCCCGCATCCAGGCCGCTGGTCAGAGTATTCCAGCGCGTCTCCATCCGGGCCGTGCCCGCGGGAGTCGCTTCCGCGAGAGCCTGGATCCTGGCGCCCAGGATGAGCTGCCACTCGCAGGCCACGAGACAGTGCTGCAGCATCTCGATCGTTTGCGGCCGAAGGACTCCTCCAAGGCCGGAGGATCGCGCCGCCAGGTGACGCGAGCGGGCCAGCACGCAGGGAGGAGCGACATACGCATTCCCCGCGGACGCCAGCACTCCGAACGCGGACGTCTCGACGCTCAGGTGACCGAGCATGGCAATCGCGGTACCCGCCTTGAGCTCCTCCTGATCTTGCATGCTCAGGAAGACGATCCCATCACGAGGTACCCAGACGACCAGCAGGGAAGGGCGGCTGGTGCTCCCGCAGATCTCGTCGAGGTCGGCGAGCAGGGGAGCCAACCCCTTGGCATCCTCCAACCCCGCGACCGGTACCCGGATGGCGAAGAGGGAGGCGGCGCTACTCGGGGACTCCCCCACGGCTCGGGAGTAGCCTAGCTCGTCCTCGAGGCACACCAGGAGATTCCCCGCTTGCCGCTGCCAGTACTCCCAGTCATTGTGGATCGGGCCGGCGGCGTCCGGCGGCGGATCGTCAGCAAGCTCGACGAGAACGACATTCAGAACCGGTGTGGGGTCCGCGGGAAGCGACGGGGACTCATCCACCCCCTGAGGTGCCGCAGCCAGCGTAGCTGCCAGCACGAAAGACGACAGTGAGATCATTACTATGCCCTCCTCGGCCAGCACCGCTAGGCGCCGGCTTCTCTGTTTGGCCTACCGTCTGTCCGTGATGGGGATCGCGAGCTGGCCATGGCCGACGATCCAGGCGCGAGGACCGGGGCCTGGCGCTCGGTGTTAGGGCTCAGTTCTTGGCCGGAGGAGCCTTCTCTTCCTCCGCGGGAGGCTCCTCGATGATCACGTTCTCCGAGGGGATGTAGCGGGAGTCGAATCTGACTTCCTCGAAGTTCACCGTTCCGGATGTGGGGCTGACCATGCAGTGGCCGCCCTTGACTACGTGCGGTCCCCACTCACACAGGTTGTTGCAGTGCTGGTGGTCCGCCGCGGTCTTGATTCCGGCATCACGGTACTTCGCCGACAGGGTCATGTTGCTGGCAGCGGGCGTGCAACAGCACGTTCCACCGTCGATAAAGGGTTGTGCCCCAGCATTGTGCCCCACTGCATCAAAGCAGTGTTTCGGAGGGGGCGGGGTCGGAGACTTCGCCGCGAAGTTGACCTTGGTCGTGCCACAACCAGTCGCGAGGCAAAGCAGCGTGACGGGGGCGAGAAGGCTCAGGACTCCGCTCCAAAGGGAGCGCGGTACGTGCTGCTTGTGAGTGTTCTGCATGATCAGCGTTTCCTCCGCTCTATTCGTTGGCTTGCATCGCTTCGCTCAGAGGCCTCAAGGTCAGGCCGTGCACGTTCTGGTGATACGGCTTGCAGCGGAGGTAGTGCACTCGCTGGGCTTGGTTCGAAACCGGGACGTCGTACCAGACCGTGTCGTACGCTTCGAGGTGTTGCCCCTCGGCATCGAAGAACTTCAGGCCGACGGTGTGATTCCCCGAGGGCACGTCTGCGGCGATGACCGCGAACCTCCGCGGCAACCCGCGCCAACAGCGGACGTCGGTTTTCTCCTCGACGTTTACGCCGAGAAAGGCGCTGATTACCGAGCGTACGGCACCCCTTGCGACCCGGGCCGTATCATCATCTCCCCAGGAGTGGCTCTCCGCCTGTACCAGCAGGTCCGTCAGCACCTCCACGTCCCCGATGGGATTACCATCGCAGCTCACGGTGACTCGCGCCTCTGGACAGGCTGCGCACGCGTACTCCTTGGTATAGGCAAAGCCGGAGGTCAGGTAGGGGCCGGAACCCAGGGGAACGATCGCGACGAAGTTGCAGTCGATCGTCTCCTCGTCGAGGTACGTGTGGTTCGCCTGGTGCTGTCCCGCGGCCTTCAGCGCGGCAACTGCGTTGTCGCGCTCACCGAGGCGCGCATAGCAAAGCCCCGCCATGAAGCTGGAGATACAGTAGTCCTCCGTCTCGGCCAGGACTTCGGTCAGGGTCTCCTGATCGGCCGCCAGCGAGCTGCGGAAGGCTGCAAGCGCTCCAGCGTAGTCACCCATGTTGTACCGGCACAGGCCCCGGTAGAAGAACGCCGTGGCACGCTCGTAGGGCTCGCCCTTGAAGGTCTTCAGGTTCTCATCGAGGATCAGCCCGGAAGTCTCTCCCGAGTCCCCGACGAGTCGATCCATCACCACCAGCGCCTCCCGCAGCCGCTCGTCGGCGTGTTGGAAGTTGCCCAATTCGAAGAAGAGCAGCGCCCGGTACAATTCGAAGAAGGCGTAGTTCCTGTCGTCCTCTGTGACCACGGGCTCGTGGTACTTCACGATCGATTGGTTCGAATCCGGGTCAAGTGGTTTGAGCGGCTGAGCCTGACAGCCGGTCATGCCGGGCAAGACGGGGACGACCAGCAATCCAAACAGGAGCCTGAAGAGGCGTGGGAATCTCATCGAGTCTTCTCCCTAGTCAGATTCAGGTTCTCGCGCCGGGAGGCCGTCGATCTTCGAACCAACAGAGCTCGTGACCCGGAACAGAGTATTGTTACGGTAGACAATAGACATTGGGAGCGAATTGTATGTTAATGAAGAAGCGCCCATCTAAGCCCCTCTTTGACAAGGACTTAGACTCCCGTGGGTGTCGATGGCCGGTGGTTCAGTCGGGTGGAAGGGGACCGCGATTTGACGCGGTTCCTCCCGGACCTCGTCGGGGCCCGCTCGGGCCTCACGGCATGCGGCTTGCATAGATCGCTCGAACGGCGTGCGCAGAGACTGATGGAGGCTCGCCGTTCGTGTCGTCGAGGCAAGTCCCTTGGCTCAGCTTCCGGCCCGCGCGCGCAGCTCCTCCCAATCCTCCAGGATCCCTGCCTGTATCTTCTCGAGGCTGACTCCACCGTCCGCGAAGCGCCCCTGGCTGTCCAGGTACTTCTCCAGGGACTCCGCACACAGATCCGGTTCGACGTTGATCACGTATCGGTGACCATCGAAGATCTCGATGATCGGGAACAGGCCCGACTCCACCGCCAGCCGGATCAGCTCCATGCTCTCGCTCGGCTCCGACTTCCAGCCGGTCGGGCACGGTGACAGCACCTGCAGGAAGCGAAAGCCCCGCGTGTCCAGCGCGTGCTTCATCTTCCGCATGGTGTCCGCCGGGTCGGCCAGGTTGATCGACGCGGCGTAGGGCGCGCCCCGTGCGGCCATGATCGTCAGGATATCCCCCCTCCGGACTTCGTCGGCCGTCGGCATCGCCGGGGAATGCTCGCCGTTCGGGTCGCCGATGATCTCGTTGTCGTAACACACGTAGAGGACGTCGTCGTTGCGCTCCGCCGCGGCAGAGACGGCGGCCAGACCTTCGTCACTGTGGGTCCTCCCGGCGCCGGCCCAGGCGATCACCCGGGTGTCTCCGTCCTTCGCCGCCGCCGCCTGCGCGAGGTCGGTGGCCACCGAGGTGACCGGGGTGAAGGGGCGCGCCACCACCGGAGTGCCGAGGGGGGGCGGGGAGAGGTCGCCCGAAGCGATGTTCCCGCAGCACGCGGGGATGACCAGCTGAACGTCGTACTCCGCCGAGACCGCCCGGCTGAGCAACCGGTAGGAGATCGACATCCCACAGCCATCACAGCTGTTGTTCTCGGGGTGGAGGAGCGGTTCATCGCTCCCGGTACCGCTCTGATCTTCAGGAGTTGGCTCGATCATCCTCGCACCGTTCGACTGACGGATTGTTCCGGTGAAAAGTCCTCAAGACATCAACCGCTGGAGCTCCGCGGCCACGTCCGGCTCGAGCGGTGTCGCGCCTCCGGATTCGAGCAAGCGCTGCACCTCGGCGTGCGCGGTCTCGGCAGCAGTGCGCGCACCGGCGGCGAGCCAGGTATTCTCCACTTGCCGGTCGACGGTCGGACCGGGGATGATGAGCTCGCGGCGGAAGTGCTCGCGCGTGTGGCGGAGGTTGAGGTACTGCTCGGCGGCGACGCCTTCCTCGATCACCTTCACCGTCGTGCCGGCCTCGGGCGCGGTGATTCCCTCTCGTGCGCGCATGGCCATCCGACACGCCTCGTGGTCGAGCACGAGCTTCTCCAGGCTCTGGCAGCCGACGAACTCGAGGATCCCCGGACCGGAGACGACGTCGACGCCGGTGAGCGCGGCGAGCATCGCCCCGCACCCGCTCTCCATTCCCGCCTGGTAGTCGATCGTCTTCGAGTCGGAGAGCGCGTAGTAGCCGTGCGTCGGCAGCCCGAGGTGACGGCCGACCCGCGCCGCTCCGGCGTTGATCATCACCGACTCGATCGCGCCCATCGGCGAGGTCCCCCGGCGCATGTCGAAGCCCGAGCAGCAGGCGCCCCAGACGATCGGCGCGCCGGAGTGAGCGAGCTGGTGGATCACGATTCCGGAGAGGCTCTCGGCGGTGTGCTGGACCACCGAGCCCCACAACGTCACGGGGGCCGTGGCGCCGGTCATCGGCATCGAGATCAGCTCGGCGGGAATGCCACTCCGCGCGCAGCCGACCAGTGCGGAACAGGTGAGTTCGCTCCAGAAGAGCGGCGCCGTCGGGCAGCAGTCGAAGATCGCCAGCGGCTTTTCGGCGAGCGACCGCGCCCCGCCCCGGACGCACTCGAGCATCTCCCGCATCATCGCGAAGGACTCGACGTCGAAGGTCCCGGTGACGATCGGCTTGGTGCATTGAGACAGTGCGATGCCGAGGCGCCGGCGATCGCCCTGCTCGGCGGGAACATCGGTGGGCACCACGCAGGTCGCCTGGAAGGCGTAGGCGGGCAGGGCTTCGGTCAGCCTGGCGAAGGTCTCGCAGTCCGCGGCGGTCGAGGGGCGCATCCGCGTCTCCCCCCAGTCGAGGACGCGGATCGCGGCCGAGCCGGGACAGTACCGGGGAGCGCCCCCGCCGATCTCGAACGCCTCGCCACCCTCGCGGTCGAAGAAGGGAATCCGCGAGGGCACCGACGAGAGCGCGCGCTCGATCAGCTCGGCACCGATCCGCACCCGGCCGTCGTCTCCGGGAGCCGCTCCCGCCGCGGCCAGGAGCTCCAGCGCGTCGGGCAGCTCGATGACGACCCCGATCTCGGCGAGGACCTGCTTCGCCTCCTCGAGGATGCTGTCGA
Organism: uncultured Planctomycetaceae bacterium; assembly: GCA_964496575.1. Lineage (GTDB taxonomy): Bacteria > Planctomycetota > UBA1135 > UBA1135 > CAZCAC01. The sequence continues at coordinate 8,605 of CAZCAC010000146.1, forward strand.
GGTCACTCTCGGCGAGGAAGCTCACACTCGTGACGAACGGCTCATTCATGGTGGTCATGATCGGGATCGCGGTAGGCACAGGTCTCGAGGTCGCACTGCTCACAGCGCGACTTCCGACGGCGGCGCGTCGGGTTGGTCTCCAGGGCGACGGCGAAGGAGACCGACTTCTGCGGACTCATCATGCAGGCCTCGTTCAGCTCGACGCCGCTCTCCACCGGTTGCAGCGTCTCGAAGATCAGCCGCTGCTCGGTGATGTCCCACTTGCCGTAGCCGGGGCTGCGACGCACCGCCGGGTAGAGTCCCCCTCGCGAGGCGCGCTCGCACACCAGCGCGTCGACACGCTCGGTGACCTCCTCGACCGCCGCCGAACCGATCGCGTCGAGGATCACCCCCCGCGCACCGTCGCCTTCGGCGAACAGCTCGGAGACGCGCCGGTCGAGCGCGGCGCCGATGGTGCAGACGCCGAGGAAGATCGGCGAGTCGGCTGGAATCACGGCCGATCCGGGCAGACCGCGAGGGCAGCGGGCGAGCACGGCGACGGGCTCGACCAGCGCTTTCGCGGCGTGCAGCTCCTCCTCGAACATCTTACGGATCGACTCGCGCGGCTCGCGGGCCTTGCGAGCCATGCCCAGGTACCGCAGCGCCTCGACCGCCGGGATCTCGATCTCCGGGCGGAGAATCTCGCGGTCGGTGGTCAACTCGTCCCCCGCGGGCCGAGCAAGGTCCGGATCGCGGCGATGAAGCGGTCGTCACTGCCGCAGCACCCTCCGACCACCCGGGCGCCGAGCTCGACCATCTTCTGCACGTCGCGCGCGAAGTCGGCGGGGGCCTGGTCGTAGACCGCTCGCGTTCCCTCGAGCCGCGGCAAGCCGGCGTTGGGCTTGACGATCACCGGAACCTGAGCCGCCTCGAGCATGGTCGAGGTCGCCTCGACCATCACGTCGCTGCCGATCGAGCAGTTCGCACCGACAGCCGCGACCCCCTCCCCGGCGAAGACGTTCACCGCGTCGGTCAGGGTGTCCCCCATCATGGTGAAGAAGCCGCGCTTCTTGCGGTCGAAGGTCAGGCAGGCGGTGATCGGCAGGAGGCAGACCTTGCGGATCGCCTTCACCGCGAGCCGCGCCTCCTCCATGTCGCTGAAGGTCTCCAGGGCGAAGTAGTCGACGCCGCCTTCGACCAGCGCGCGCGCTTGCGCCTCGAAAGCCGCCTCGAAGTCCTCCTTCGAGGCGGTACCCAGCGGCGGACGGAAGAGCCCGGTCGGACCGATGTCCCCCGCCACGAGCCCTCCGCCGGCTTGCTCCACCGCCTCGCGGGCGAGGCGCGCGGCGGCGAGGTTGAGCTCGACCATCCGCTCCTCCAACCCGTGGCGAGCGAGCGACGGTCCGCTGGCGTCGAAGGAGTTGGCCTGGACCACGTCGCTCCCCGCGGCGAGGTAGCCGGCGTGGATCTCCCGCACGGTGTCGGGAGCCTCGACGTTCCAGAGGCTGGTGGCTCCGCCCCCTTCCAGCCCACGGGCGAACAGCGCGGAGCCGAAGCCGCCGTCGAGCAGGACCGTACCGCGTTCGAGGAGCGTGATGATTTCGTCTGTCATGCCGAGACTCCCAGGAGGTTCCGAACCACCGTCAAGGCCTCCATCGCGCTGGAGGCATATCCGTCCGCGCCGATCTCCTCGGCGAACCCGGCCGTCACGGGGGCGCCGCCTACCATCACCTTCACGGAGTCGCGCAGCCCCCGCTCCGCCAGCTGCTCGATCACTCGCGCGTGCGCCGGCATGGTGGTCGTCAGGAGCGCGGACATGCCGAGCAGGCTCGCCCGCTCGCTCGCGACCGTCTCGATGAAGGCCTCGTCGGCGACGTCGCGGCCGAGATCGATCACGACGAAGCCGTTCGCCTCGAGCACCGTCCCGACCAGCGTCTTGCCGATGTCATGAATGTCTCCCGCCGCGGTGCCGAGCACGATCCGGTGCTCCTCGTGCAGCCTAGCCGTGCCCTCGAGGAGGGCCGGTCGGATCACCTCCATCGCGGCCTTCATCGCGTCGGCGCCCTGCACCAGCTCGGGGAGGAAGTACTCCCCCTCCTCCCACAGGCGCCCCACCTCGCGAATCCCCGCCGCGTAGCCCAGGTCGACGCAATCGGCCAGCGGAACGCCCTCGGCGACCGCCTGCCGGGCGAGCTCGACCGCACGATCGGCCAGGCCGTCGAGGATCGCCTGCCTCTGTTGCTGGTGGAGTTCGGTGGGATTCATGCAGCTTCGTGATGGAAGGGGGACCGGGCGTCGCGGCGCGGCGGAGCAGCGCCGCCCCATGGTATCCGAATCGCTCCCGCGGTCACCGCCTTCGAGCGGGAACGAGAGAGGAGGGGCGGCGCGGGCCGCTCCTCCTCGTTCGTGTTCCGGCGGGTCGGGGAGAGCCCGACCCTCGTCATCGGGAGTCTACCACCAGCGCAGGATCCCGCCCCGGCTGGCCGCTTCCTCGACGCGCGCACGCGCCGCGAGGGCCTCCTTGTTGTTCGGATCGACCGAGAGCGCCAGGTTGATCGCCTTTCGCGCCTGGTTGTAGCTGGTGGAGGTCGAGTAGGAGCTGGCGATGTGGAGCTGCGCGGCGACCATGTGCTCGATGACGAGCTCGCGGTAGCCCTTGAAGAGCTCGGGGTTCGCGCCGTCGTCGATCTTCTCCGCCTTGTCGAGCTCCTTCAGGGCCTTCTCGCCGTCCCTCCAGGCACCCTCCCAGCTGCGCCGGGAGGAGGCGGTGCTGCGCGTGTTGGAAAGACCCTGCTGGATCTTCTTGAGCATCGAGTCGTAGTGCTTCTTGCCCTGCTCGAGCTCCTTCTCGAGGGCCTCTGCGTGCTTGGCCTCGAGGTGGTCGTCCTTCGCCGCGTGGTTCTTGGCGTAGTACTCTCTGAGCATCGAGGACGCCTCGGCGGCGAGCGGCTCGTTGGGAAGCTTCTCGACGAGGGTGGTCAGCCACTTCTCCGCCCCCTTGGTGTCCCGCTTGCCGATCGCCTCGCGGGCGTGACGCATGCAGTATTCCGCGGCGAGCGAACGGTTCTTGGCGCGCTCCTGGTCGATCGTCGCCGCGAGGGTCGGATCCGCCTTCAGGGCGGAATCGTAGTGCCTGCCGGCGTACGCGAACAGCTCCAGCGTCCGGGCGAAGTTGCCGAGCTTGATCAGATCCTCGGCGTCCTTCATGTCGACCTTCGTCTTCGCCAGCTTGTAGCCGGAGAGCCGATCGAGGTCCTTGGCCGGGATCTTCAGCTCCTCACCTTCCGTGGTCACGAAGGTGATGACCTCGGTCGCGGCGTCGTACGCGGTGACGTCTCCCTTCAGGACCTTGCCCTTGACCTTGAGAACGTCGACGCCGGCGAAGCTCGGAGCGCAAAGGACGGCGGAGGCGAGAAGGGACAGGGCGGCTGTGCGGATGGAAATGCTCATCGATATCCTCCAGGTCTACTCGTCGATGGAAAGGGTGCCGCAGGCGCATTCGGGGTTCTCGTGGTTGCCCTCTCCACTGAAACAGAGCGGATGCAGGCACTGCTTGATGGCCGCGTCGGGCGTCCCGCAGATGCAGGGGAAGTCGCCCTCGGGCGCCTGGCCGGAATCGTCTGAGCGGCAGCCCGCGAGGGCGAGGAGCGAGATCAGCAGCGCGGGGAGGATCTTCATCGTGGACATGGATCGTCGGTTCGGGTCACGGAATCGGGATTCGGACGGGCAGGTCGAAATGGGGCGGGATTGTACAGAATGGCCCCGCCGGCGTCGCCGGAGAGGCCGAATTGCGGCATCCGCGAGGCGCGTGCGCTTTCGTACACCGCCCCTCGCTCGGCGGTTGCGCGGCGAACGCGCACCGATCCCCCCCTCGCTCGAGCGAGGATCCGCGTGTGGCCCGGCCTCGGATATGCTCTGTTATCCCGATGTCGATTCACCACCGGATAGCCCGGGCCTGGCGCGAGGTGCGCGCGAATCTCGCCGGCCTGGTCCTGCTCGAGATTCTGGTCGCGACGCTCCAGCTCGCCCTGATCGTCCCCCTGTCCAGTCTGGGGTTGAGCTGGCTGATCGGGCGCAGCGGGGAGCTCGCGCTGAGCAACACCGAGATCGCGGAGTTCCTCGGCTCGCCCACGGGATGGCTCACGGCGCTCTTCGTACTGGTGGTCACCTTCTTCTCCTTCTTCGTCCGGGCGGCGGGTGCGTTGCGGATCCTCGCGTCCGGAGAACCCAGCGGGGTAGCGCTCGGCCAGGTGATCACCCTCATGCCGCGCCTGATCGGGCTGGCCCTGAGGCAGCTGTTCGGCTACGCGTCGATCCTGGTGCCGCTCGTGCTGATCGGGCTCGTGACGATCCCTCCGCTGCTCGAAGGGCACGACATCAACTACTATCTGCAAGAGCGGCCGCCGGCGTTCTGGCAAGCGGTCGGCCTCGCGGGGGGGCTGGCCACGATCGGTGCCATCGGGGTCTTCGTGCTCTTCCTGCGCTGGCTCCAGTCGATTCCCGTGCTCGTCCTCGAGAGGCTCGGTTGCCGGGCGTCCTCGAGACGCTCGGCGGAGCTGGTCGGGCGGACTCGCTGGCCGCTGGTGGGAACGCTGCTGGCCTGGGGAGTGGCGTTGAAGCTGCTCGCCGTCGTGGTCGCCTTCGGCTTCGGCGGGTTCACCTCGTTGCTCCTCGGCTGGGCGGGGCTCTCCCTGGCCCGACTGATCCCGATCCTCGCCTTGCTGCTCCTCGCCGAGCTGCTGCTGGCTCAGGTCTTCGCTTTCCTGGGGATCTCGATCACCTTCGCGCTCGTTCTGAGCTTCTACCGGGAAGCGCGCCGCGAGGAGCCGATCCCCGGGAGTGACTCGCGCGCGCCCCGGTTCGGCAACCGCGGTGTCGCCGCCGTGGCGGCCGGCGCCTTCCTCCTCGCCGCGGTCCCGACCCTCCTGATCTACGCCGAGATCGAGGTGCGCGAGGACGCGGCGATCACCGCCCACCGCGGCAGCTCCTCGCGGGCGCCGGAGAACTCGCTGTCGGCGATCACCGCGGCGATCGAGGACGGCGCGGACTTCGCCGAGATCGACGTGCAGGAGACCGCCGACGGCCAGATCGTACTGCTGCACGACCTCGACCTGATGCGGGTGGCCGGCGTCGACCGCAGGATCTGGGAGATCGGGCTCGAGGAGCTGCAGACCCTGGACGCGGGAAGCTGGTTCGCTCCGGAGTTCGCGGGCGAGCGAATCCCCACGCTGGAGGAGGCGATCGATCTGGCGGGCACCTCGCTACGACTCAACATCGAGCTGAAGTTCAACGGCCACGAGCCGAACCTGGTCCGCCGCACCGTCGAGATCGTGCGGGAGAGGGGCTTCGAGTCACGTTGCGTCGTCTCCTCGCTGTCGCGCCAGGGATTGCGCGAGGTCGAGGCCCTCGCCCCCGAGCTGGAGACGGGTTTGATCGTCGGAGCGTCGGTGGGCGACATCACCCGGGTCCAGGTGGACTTCTTCAGCGTCAACTCGTCGCTGATCGACTACGTGCTGGTCAGCGGCATTCGCGACGCCGACAAGAGCCTGCACGCGTGGACGGTGAACGACCCGGGTGAGGCGTGGCGGCTATTGACCCTGGGCGTCGACAACCTGATCACCGACGTCCCGACGGAGATGGTCGAGGCGCGGGCGGAGTTCGTGGAGCTCTCCGGGGCGGAGCGGTTGCTGCTGGCGTTCCACCACCGGGTCGGGGGGTGAGCACTCAGTCGCTCGTTCTCTCGATCCCCTCAGCGCAAGGGGACGATCACCTCGAGGCCCCGGCGCAGTTCAACGTCCAGGTCCACGCTCTGGAGGGTGACGTCGAACGGGTGGCGCAGGCGGCGTCCGTCCGGGGTCTCGGCTTCGAGGCTGTACCTTCCCTCGGCCAGATCCGCCAAGATGCGGTACTGACGATTCCGGTGTGCCCTGAGCGGCACACGGACGAGCTCGACACCCTGTTCGTCGCGCAAGACCAGGGTCACGCGCGTCGGCAGGTCGTCGCCTTCGGGGATGGAGACGCCGACGTAACAGGAGCGCCCGGCGCGAGGCTGGAATTCGAGCGTGGTCTCGGCGCCGCCCGCTTCGATCTTGACCGCGACTCTCTCGTTGGCGAATCCGTCTTCCGCAAAGGCCTTGACGCGGTACTCGCCGGGGTAGAGCTCGATCGCCGCGCCGATCTCATCGGGGTCGACAAACCTCAGGCCAGGTATGACCACATCACCCGAAGGGCCGAGCAGATCGATGATGAACTGCCTGTAGGGTCGGCCACCGGGGGCGTGCTCGCCCGCCACCGACAGTCGCAAACGTCCGGGCGGCGGCAGGCGAATCTCTCCCAGGTCGCGCTGCTCGGCGACTGTCAGCTCGTATTCGCCGACAGCGAATGGCGGCCCTTCCCGCGGTGAGATCCTGAGCCGGTACGTTCCCGAGTTCAGGCCATCGACCTTGCAACGGCCCTCGACGTCACTCTGGAAGCCGCGGCCAGAGCTCGCACCGATCTTCCTGACCGTGAACCCGGCCCCTGCAACCGGCTCGCCGCCGGCCGACAGAAACCGCGCTTCCAAGCTGCAGTCGCACAGATCACCGGGCCCGACGACGAAGAGCACCTCACCGTCATCGTTCTGACGCACCTCGCGGACCAGGGTCGGCACCTGCTCGCCGTGCATCTTGCGGTAGAGCTTCAGGATCAACGTGCCGGGTTTGCAGTCGAGCAGCTGGAAGCGGCCCTCGTCGTCGCTGCGAGCCTGGCCTCTCCACCGGTCGTGGATGCCCAGGGAGGCATTCACGATCCAACCCTCGAGGGGATCGCCCCGGTCGTCCGTTACCCGACCAACGATGACCCGACCAGCATCGAGCCTGGCGTCCCAGCGCACGGCCTCGCCGGGTGTCAATACCAGGCTCGTCCTCACACTGCCCAGTTCGCGTTTCCAGGCCTCGAGCTGCACCTTGCCCGCCGGCAGACCGCGCAGCTCATAGTGACCCGATTCGTCGACGATGGTCATTGGCAGCAGCGGATCGTAGTCCCCGGCCAACGCGACCCGCGCGCCCTCGGCTGGTTCGTCGTCTGCCTTGCGTACGACGCCAGAGACGACGCACTCGGGAACCAGCTCGATGCGTCGCGTTTCGATCCCGCCCGCGATCACGGTCGCGGTGCCGCTCCAGGGCGCCATGCCCGGGGCGAGGGCTTTCAGCCGGGCGTTGCCTGGCGCCAGGCCGCGCAGCTCGAGCCGTCCGAGCTCGTCGGACCAGGCATCGACGGTCGGCAGGTTGCGCAGCAAGCGTTCATTGCCGAGTCCGACCGGGCTGATCCGCCCCTCGGCGCGCACGAAGACGTCCGGGACGGGTTCGCCGACTTCGTTGACAATCAGGACCTGCAATGCGCCTCCAGCGCCGTTCAGGACCAGCTCCAGCTCCACGTCCCGAGAGGCCGCTCCTTCGACCTGGCTATCGGGCAAGAGGTGCAGGTGCGAAGGGGCGAAGCCGTCGGCCAGGGCGCCCAGGTAGCGGGCCTCGGGGATCTCCGACAGCTCGAAGTGACCGTCGGCTCGCGTCTCACCGACGATGAAGCCGTTGTGGTAGTTGAAGTGGGCTGATAGCCAGAGGCGTGCGCCTGCGACGCCGTGGCCCTCCCGGTCGACCACGCGGCCGCGAGCCGTGAAGCCTTCGGGGATCTCGAGGTCGACCCGCTGCGTCTCACCGGCCAGCACTTCGATCGACACACCGGCGCCAAGACTCGACTCCGCCACCACACTGCCCGGAAGCAGACCCACTAGCAGAAACTCCCCGGCGGAGTCCGTTCGCCCACGGCGTTTGCGCTCGCCGGTGGGATGGGCCCAGAGCAGGAAGGCGAGCTCGAGGTCGGCGGCGGGGAGGCCGTTGCGTTTCCAGGTCACGTGCACCTCGAGGGAACCGCGACCGGTCTCGACAGCGGTCGATTGCTGTTGATCGATGGCGTGCCGCTCCGCTGCGGGACTCGCTCCTGCCGTGTCGACCTCGACAGCGTCGGAAGGGCCGGACTCGGCCTCGACCAGGCCTTCGACGGGCCCCTCGAGCCCTTCCATTGGAATCGCCTTCGATAGCAAGAACCCCACCACGCACAGCGTCGCCACTGCCGCGCCGATCTTCACCATCGTCCCCATGATCGTCCCTCCCGCTATCAGACCCAGACTCCCTCCACCGGCGGCGGAAGCTTCGATCAATCTCCTGGAGGCCAGGAGTGACACGAGTCCGAGGCACCACGCTTGACGATCGCCGCCGTATTCGGCGTCGAGCCTCTCGCGCAACCGCTGCAGTCCACGCTGCAGGCGGCTGCGGACCGTCGCCAGGGGCACACCCGTTTGTTCAGCGATCTCGCGCGCCTCGCGGCCCTCGTAGAAGCGCATCAGCACCGTCGTGTGGTACGGCTCTTCCAGGGCCAGCACCGCGTCGGTCACGCGTTGCAGGACCTCGCGGCGAGCGACGATTTCGGCGGCGGACGGCAGGGCTTCCTCCCGCGCTCGGTCTCGCTCCCGACCGGCGCGGTTTGCAGTACGCCGCCGCTCGCCATCCGCGAGGCGACGCGTCACACGCACCAACCAGCCGCGCAGATTCGCGGCGTGCACCGGCGGTCGACCGAGGGCCTGAAGCCAGGTCTCCTGGCTCAGGTCGTTTGCGGTTTGCGGGTCGGCGACCAAGCTGCGCGTCAGACTGCGCAGGAAACGAGCGTGGTCGAGCAGGGTTTCGGGTTCGATGGTGCTCATCCGGACTCTCAGCCTACCCATGACCCCGGTCCGCTGGGTGGATGCATCGAAACCAAAAAAGTGATACGAAACCGCGTTCCTCTCCGCCAACTCCGCGAACCAGGGACCTTCGAACCGATCGCATCGCCTCCGAGCTCGCAGCAGTAGTGTAGAAGAATGAGGTCCCGCAGCCCGGGCGGGCGGAGTTCGTGGAGTTCTCCGGGGCGGAGCGGTTGCTGCTGGCGTTCCACCACCGGATCGGGGGGTGAGGAGGCCTCCGGGTCCTACGCCACCCACTCCCGCCACGCTTCGTAGAGCATCACCATCGCCAGCGTATCGAGCTCGCAGTACTTCAGCAGGGCCACGCGCAGCGCGTCGCGCTCGAAGTCCTCCATCTCCTCGAACTGCATCCGGACGTAGGCGGTCATGGCCGCTCCACCCTCGCGCAGCTCGCCGAGTCGGCCCATCAAGAGCTCTCGCCCCCGCTCGTCGAGGTCGCCGAACAGCGGGGGGAGCAGCTCGTACGGGTCCTTCACCCGGCCGTCCTCGTCGCGAACGACCCAGGCCAGGTCGCGCTGGTTGAAGCTGGGGATGCCCGGATCGGCGCCGTAGATCGGTTCGGCGTACTTCCGCTGCAGGTAATTGGAGCCGCCCAGCACGGCGGGCAGCACCTTCTTCATCGAGCACGATCCGCCCATGGCGGGATCGTAGTAGAAGCGCGCCACCAGCTGCAGCAGGTCGACCATGTCGCGAACTGGCGGCGCCCAGCGGGCCGGGCTCGTACCGGTCGGGTGGCAGATCGACTCGATGAACGCCCGGAGCTCCGCGCCGTCGGGCACCGAATCGCCATCGGTGGCCAGCTGGGCGTGGATCGCGCAGAGGACGGTGTTCTCGTGGGCGGCGTAGCGGAAGATCGTCCCCTCGTCGTGCTCGAGCTCGGCCTTCAGCGCGCGGACGAAATCGTAGTTGGGGAAGATCCCCAGACCGTCGTGGAGGAACTGGCCGGCGTGCTCCACCCGACCGTCCTCGTGCACGACGTGGTGGGAGAACTGGAATGCGAGCTGCCCGTAGGGATGCCGGCCCCGGTGGAGCGGGATCGCCGGGGTGGCGGTCTCGAAGTCGATGAAGTGCAGCGGAAAGGTCCAGGTCTCCATCTCCCGGCGCAGCGGTTCGCGGCGCAGCTCCATGGAGGGGTCGCCGTTCTGCGCCTTCTCGACCTGTAGCCACTGGCGCGCTTTGCGGCTCAGCTCCTCGCCCGGCGTGCCGTCGTGGCCGATGTCTGCCATCTCCACCTGATGGATGCTGACCTTCCCCTGGTCCAGGAGCCGGTCCTTGCGGCGGAGGTTCCAGATGTCCAGCACCGTCGGCGCGTCCGCGCTCCAGCCGGGCAGGGTGGACCAGCACTCCTCGAATCCGCTGCGCCGGCCGGCATCCTTCTCGACGGTCGTGGCGTGGAACGGGCACTCGCCGCACTGCGTGCCGATCCGGGGCGGGATCTTCTCGTCGCGGGCGTAGTGTCCGGAGAGGAAGCGCAGCCAGTCCTCGAAGCCCAGATCGGCGTCCAGCCCGTGATCACCGGACGCGAGGATCTCCCCGGCGACCGCGTCGACGTCGATCTTGCGCAGGATGGAATTCTGCAGCTCGTCGTCGGTCAACTCCCCCACGACGTCGACGATGGTGCGCCCTCGCTCGTCGGTGGCGAGCAGGAACTTCTGGTGCAGACCATCGGTGGGACAGGTGGTCCCCTTGTCGACGAGCATGAGGTACGCGGTCACCGAGAGTTCGGGGTACGCGTGCTCGAGAACGTACTTCTGGAAGGTGACGTCCTCGAGATAGGGCTTCCAACTGCTCGAGATCGACCCCGCGTTGGTCAGGAACTGACCCGGGTCGTCTCCGTCGCAGGACTTCGCCTTCACCTCGATCAGCTCGACGTGGTCTCCCCGCTTGACGAGGACGTCGACGCGGACGAACAGCTGTTCGAAGTGGATGGCCGCTTCGTAGAGGATGACCTGGTCGCGCCGCAGTTGCTCGTCGGTCCGGTCGAGGGCCTCTTCATAGTCGAGCGTTTCGATGCGGATCCCCCCGGGATGGTATCGGGTGGCCAGCATTCCGACCTGGTGCCCCCCGTCGGCGAGCGCGATCAGAAAGGAGTCCTCCAGCGCGGTGTCGGGATAGAGCGACTTGCCGGTGTAGAAGAGCCGGGTCGGGCACTCGTTGGCGAGCTTGAAGCGCGACTTGGTCAGGGTGCGAGGCATGGTTCGAGTCCTCGAGCGGTCGGTGGAGTTTGCCTCCCCCCTCGCCCTTCCGCTAGACTCCGCCTCGTCATGGTCGAGCAACGCGCCCAATG
>CAZCAC010000147.1:0-19645 GCA_964496575.1 uncultured Planctomycetaceae bacterium
GTGGCACGGGGATCGGAGCCGGTCCGCGCCGCCCCTGCCTGGCGGCGCCGCGGCGCGTACCGGCGGGCGCCGAGTCCGCCGGCCCGCGATAGGCGATCTCCAGCCCCTCCTCGACGATCAGGTGAGAGGTGTACGGCGTGACGATGTTGTGCTCGAGCCCCAGCCGCGTCACCTCGTCCAGCAGTTCGGCGTGCTTCCCGTTCAGCCGGATCGCGTCGAGCAGCACGCCGACGCGACGCTCCGCCCACAGCGCCGACACGAAGTCGTGCTCGCGCCGCGGCCCGGCGGCGAAGCTGCCCTCGTAGACGTACTCGCGGCGCTCGTCCCCGACCCGCCCCGAGAGCCGGATCGCCCGCTGCCCCTCGCCGCGGTAGCGGCCGAAGAGCAGGATCCGCCCCCCCTTGAAGAGATCGGGCAGCCGCGAGGGCACCATCCGGGTCAGCTCGACGCCCTCGACGGAGAGCTCGAGGTCGGATAGCACCGGACTGCTGAGCTTGGTGAAGAGCGCGCTGGTCTTCGCTTCGATCGGCTCCCGCTCGCGGACGTAGTCGCGCGTGCCGCCGCTCTGCGCGGCGAGCTTGTCGAGCAGGAACGTGTTGACGTCGTCTCCAACGCCGAAGACGAAGACGCGCGAGCTCGCCTCGTTCCATTTCTCCGCATCGCGCAGGATCCGCTTGACGTCGGTCTCGCCGACGGTCGGCAGGCCGTCGGTCAGGAGGACGACGATCGACAGCCGATTGCCGACCCGCGGCCCCTGGCTGATCCCCGACTTCAGCGCCTCGGCGAGGTTCGTGCCTCCCCCCGCCTCGATCTGTGCAACCTTGGCGAGCGCCTTCTCCAGATTCTCCGCGTCCGCCGTCACCGGCACCGGGAAGAACGGCTCCGCGCCGGTGGAGAAGGGGATCACGTTGAAGCGATCACCGGGATTCAGCGACTGCAGAAACAGCCGCACCGCCTCCTTCGCCTGCTTGATCTTGCGCCCGGTCATCGAGCCCGAGATGTCGAGGACGAAGGTGATCTCCTTGTCGAGCACCCCCCGCCCCGCCCAGTACTCCTTGGGCGAGATCATCATCAGGAAGGTGCCCTCCTCGTCGCCGGCTTTCCTGTGGCTGAGGAGATCGAGGCCGAGCTCCTTCTCGGAGAGTCCGTAGAAGACGGCGAGCTCGTCGATCTTCGTCGCGGCGCACCCCTCGAAGGAGGCCCGCGCGCGGTGGTCGTCCTTCTTCAGCACGTGGACCCCGGGGGTCGGCGAGAAGACGTTGCGGATCGACCGTTTCGAGTCGATCGAGAGGTCGAGGATCAGCTGCTCCGGCGGCGAGCCGGCGAGGCCGAGGTTGTTCCAGGGCAGGCTCCAGCGGTAGAGGCCGCCGGTCGCCGGCAGGACCTGGCGGAAGACCACCTCGACGTCGACGTCGCCATTCGGCGGGATCGGGAAGATCCGCGCACGCAGGCAGCCGCGGCCGACGTACTCGAGCAGACCGGGGTCCTGGCGGCGGCGGACGATGTTCTCGTAGACGCCCCGGGCGCGCCCCGCGTCGAGGACCTCGCCCTTCATCTCCACGCCGCCGACCTTCATGGTGAAGCCGTCGGCGACCGCGCCCTCGGGCAGCGGCAGGAGCCAGATCGCCTCGGTCTGCGCTCTCGAGCCGTTGTGCAGTCGCTGGTCGAGGACCGTGGTGGCGACCCCGTCGACGATCCGGACCTCGGCGGTCACCCGGGTCATCCGGACGTGACCGGCGGTGGTGGGGGCGGGGGAGCGCTGGGCCAGCGCCGTGGGGACGGCGAGGAGAGCCAGGGAGGCGGTGTAGAGGACTCTTCGGAAGCGGGGACCGATCATCGGATTCTCCTGGTACGGGATGGCGCTCCCCGCGCAAGAGCCGTGCCACCCCGCCGGCGGTCCCGGATTCACCCGGCCGGGCCCTCACCGTTTCGTCGCCGTAACACCTCCGACCTCTGGGGGATCCGGCTACGGTCAGCCGGCCTCCATCCCTTCGCGCAGGCGCCGCACTGGCCCGCCGATTCGGTCTACGGGTGCCACACGATGGCGTACCCATTCGAGGTGTTGAAGTCGTTCACCCACACCCCACACGGCGGATTCACGTTCGTCCGATACCAGCACTGGTAGTACTTCCGGTCCCCCGCCTGAACGTTGCCCGCCTTGGTGGAGATACCGACCGTCGTGGACGAGGTTCCATCGAGGTCCGCAAAACGAACCTGCAGGCGCTTCAGGTTTCCACCCGCGCAACGCAGGCCGTCACCCCACGCCGTGCCCGGCGACAGGTCGCTGTCCGCCTGGAAGTACAGGCCGCTGTTGTTCGGCTCGAGGTGTGTGGTGGTGAGCACCACGCTGTCCGCGGTGACGCTGGCCTGGCCGCTGCCGGTCAGCTGGGCGCCCGAGGCGAACACTCCGTTGTCGCAACCCGAACCGGGGACGCTCCCGTCGTTGTCGTTGCTGCAGGGGCAGGGTGTCCCGCTCCACGGATCGCCGAAGCAGTACGGCTGGCCAGGGGGCAGCAGCGGACTCAGGTCGAGCTCGATGTTGAACCAGCGCCTGGTCTCCGGCACCGGCGGGTTGGAGAGATCCTCGAACCAGGTGGTGACCACGCACTCGGGATGGTCGGTCCAGAAGGCGACCTCGTCGACGTCGATCACCGAGGCCGTCTCCACCGGCAGCGGGAAGCGAACGATGAGTGTGCGCTGGTCCCCCATGTTCCGCAGGTCGACGGTGATGTCCGAGTAGTCGATCTCGTACATTGGCCCTGGCGACGGCGGCGGGCTGGTCGGAGCCTCACCGGTGTCGGCGAACTCCTGCAAATCGGCCAGCGCCTGCGCCAACCCGGAAGCCGTGTTCGCGTAGCGCGCCGACCACGGGTGTCGCTCACGCCACAGGCCGCGATTCTCCGCGTTCCAGTCGGAGTGGATCCACGGCCCCGCATCGATGGAGAAGCCGTAGATGCTCGAATCGGCAGTCGCCGCGTACCCGGCCCACTCATCACCTCGACGCTTGTAGGCCCCCCGGCCGCCGGAGGTGTTCATCACCGACCACCAGCCACCCCCACCAGGCAGCTGCACCCAGAATTGAGTGCCACCGTACGGCTGCATGTGTCGCGCAGGGATACCGAGAGCCCGGAGCAGCGCCGTGTCGAGCTTGCCGTGCTCGATGCAGATTCCCCGCCGCTCGGCGAGCATCTCCGAGGGCAAGTACAGCCACTCGGCGAAGTTGTTGGCGAACGACCAGCCCTCGCCGGTGATCGTCTGCCAGGCGCCGCTGGTCACATCGGTGTAGTTTTCCTCGTGATAAACGCCGTCCCACTCCGCGTTCCGCACGATCCAGCAGTACGCGGCACGCGTGACGGCCAGGGTGTTGTCGTGATCGGCGGGTTCGACCCCGGCGAGGATCTCCGCCGCGGTCTGCACGACCAGCGGGTGATCGCTGTCGATCTGCTCGTGCGGCTCGAGGAAGACCAGCGCCTCGTCAGGGTAGAGCGATTCGTCGATCACCGCCGTCGGATCCACCGGGTTGGGTGTGGTCTGACCTTTCCAGATCAAGCGACCGCAGCGAACGTCGAACTCGGTGACCGCAAGCTCCTCGCCCGGCTGCAGCGCGAAGTCGACGTTCGTTACGGCGTTCGCCTCCACGTCGACATTCCCCTGGGGCAAGCTCCGGTAGCCCCCCTTCGAGGTGATCAGGACGTAGCGCGGCGACGCGACCGGAACCCCCCAGATCGAGTACCGACCCAGAGTATCGGTGACGCTCTGCAGCTCGGTTCCCCACAGCGCCACCGTCGCGCCCGCGACCGGGCTCGCGCCATCGGTCACCACTCCCTCGATTCCGCCGGTCGGCGTCAGCCCGAACCACACGTCGTCGAACCAGACCTTGCCGACGCCGTTCAGGTGAAGGCTGACCTCGGCGCTCACCGCTCCCACCGGCGCGCGGAAGCACTTCTCGTGCGGCAGGTCGTAGATCCACTCGATCGTGCCGGTGTGGCGGAGGATCTCGCAGAACTCAAGGACCCCACCAACCGCGTCGCGGAACACCAGCTCCATCTTGCAGTACCCCGGAACGACCACGTTCTCGACGTTGACGTGACCCGAGTAGGTGTAGACCTCCTCCGCGACGACCGGAACCTGCTGCCGCCACAGGGCGAAGCCGGGCTGTGTCCCTTCGATCGAGACGCTGGCCGCACCGCCGTGAGCGACGGAGTGATCCCAGCCAAAGGTGATCCCTGGCGGGCTCGTCGGGAAGGTGCTCCAGCCGTCGGGTTGCGTCGCGCCGGTCTCGAAGCCCGGGTTCAGCAGCAGGTTGACCTGGGCTCGCACCGAGGTACCGAGCAGCAGAGGGGTGGCGAGGACGAGGCCTATCGAAACGGGGCTGAAGCGAGTCACGGCGGTGGTTCTCCTTGCTGGTCACACGATGGGAACCGGTGAGAGCGAGATCCCACCGGAGTCAGGTGGTGCCTGAAACAGCCTACGCGGGCATCCGTTCCGCGAGAACCCCCGGATTCCAGTCTTCCCGTAGGATACCGAACCAGGTTCACTTTCACACACATGCTGCGATGGCGTGAAAGTGAACCTGGCCCTCGCGCCTCCGCCTAAACCCCACTACCGATAGATCAACCGCAGACCAGAGGTACTCAGCACGTGGATGACAGCAAGCCCGGCGAACCAGTGATGGCCACGCCGACCTCCTGGGCTTCCAAGCCCTTGAGGAAGATCGGAACCTGATAGGGAAGCTGTCATCCGCACCAGCCCCAAGGGACATCGAGCCCGAAGAGATGATTGGCCATGAGCTGAACCACTGCTGCGGCACCCAATCGAGAGTGCCAACCACCACAAAAAAGGACGAACCACCAAATCAGTTTTCCTCCCTCGCCGCCCCTGACGGTTGGGCGAGGGCGGCGAGGGAGGAAAACTGATTGAACCATGAATTGACCAAACTGAGAAACCCCGAGAGTCCCTGGACAGGCCGGCCCGTTTAGAGATGGTTCGGTATTGCGGTACCACGTCGCTTGTACGCCCCTCCGCGTCGTGCTCCACTACCCCGTCCGGAAAGTGCGGCGGCGGGAGGCCGGGTCGCCGAACGCGCCGCACGAGATCGACGGCTGGCCAAGGAGACCGTATGAGCCCCCGATTGGTACTGGATTCCCGAATCGTCCGACTCTCGGCGCTTCTCCTGCCCCTCGGCGTCCTCCTCGCCGGCTGCAGCGGCGGTGGCGGTGGCGGCGGAGGTGGGGGGGGGACACGACCCCGCCTCAGGTCAGCTTGACCTCGCCGCTGAATGGGGCGACGGACGTCTCCCGGAGCACGGCTGTCGCCGTGGTGTTCAACGAGGCGATGAGCGCGACGACGATCACCACCTCGTCCTTCTCCCTGACCCCATCCGTCGCGGGATCGGTCAGCTACAACACGAACAGCCGCACGGCGGTCTTTCTGCCCTCTGCGGCGCTGGCCGCGCTGACGACCTACACCGCCACGGTCAGCACGGCGTGCCAGGACGCCGCGGGCAACGCCATGACGGCCGCTCACACCTGGTCATTCACCACCGCGGCGGCGACGGCCCCCGGCTGGACGAGCCTGGGGAACCAGGTCAGCCCCGCCGGGGCGGAGTCCGAGGATCCCACGATGCTCATCGTCGACGACTCGCCGGTCGTCGGCTACCGGCACGCCAGCTACGAGGTCCACCTGTACCAGTGGAGCGGCAGCGCCTGGGCGTCGGCGGCCGCGGACCCCTCGGGGGGCGACGCCAACTCCTCGATCTACCACGCGCCCGCCTTCTGCTCCGACGGCAGCAACGCCTACCTGGCCTATTCGCACGCCGACGACAGCGGCAGCGGCGGCGCCGCCTTCTACGACCGCGTCTTCGTCCACCAGTGGACGGGGAGCGGCAGCTGGTCGATCATGAACGGCGGCGCCGAGGTCAGCGTCCCCTGGGACGCGATCAACGGCGGGGCGGACGCTGGTGAGCCCGCCATCGCCTGCTTGGCCGGGTCCGACCCGTGGGCGACCTGGGAGGAGCTCGACGTGCTCGGCGCGGGCTCCGACAGCGGTCTCTGGGCCGCCCAGGTCTCCTCCGGCAGCTCGGCCCGGTCCACGGTCCTGAGCCGCAACGACGTCGTCGACCTCTACGACACGAGCGTTCGCACGGTCGGCGTCGCGGTGGACAGCTCCGGGACGGTCTACGCGGCCCAGTGGGAGTCCCACCAGACCGATCAGGACCGCACGGACCTCTACGTCACCACGTACAACGGCACCACCTTCACGCCCCTCGGCGGCGTGGTCACCCTCGATTTCGACGTCAACAACCTCTCCAAGCCGTCGATGGCCTTCCTGGGGAGCGACGTGTACATCGCCTACACCTTCGCCAACAACGTCGACTACACCAAGGACGTGTACGTCCGGCGTTACAACTCCGGCGGCGGGACGTGGGACCTGGTCGGCGTCGGACCCGTATCAGCGTTCGGCGGCAACCACTACGACTCCGCCAACCCGGACCTCATCGCGGCCGGCGGAACGCTGTACCTGGCCTGGGAGGAGAGCGATCTCTGGGACGGGCCCTTCATCTACGTGGCCCGCTGGGACTCCGGAGGTTCGCAGTGGGTGCTCGACGGCGACAAGCTCAACGTCGACACCGCCAACCAGGCGATGGATCCGAGCCTGGCGTTCCACGACAGCACCGTCGACTACCTGTACGTGGCGTTCGAGGAGAACACCGACGGCTGGCCGCACATCTTCGTCAAGCGGAAGCAGCTGTAGCCGTCCAGGGCCGCCGGTACTCCGTACCCTGCCGACCCCGGGGGATCCGGCTACAGCCAGCCCGCCTCCCGGTACCAGGCCACCGTCTGGGTCATCCCCTCGCCGAGGTGCCACCGCGGCTGGAAGCCCAGCTCACTCCTCGCCCGCTCCGAGGAGCAGACCCACGAGGGCTGCGAGGCCTCGCGCAGCTTCTGGAGGGAGACCAGCGGCGGGCGCCGCGCCCAGAGTCGGGTCAGCTCGGCGAGAAGTCCCACCGGCCAGAGCAGAATCGGGGGAATTCGCAGCGGCAGGACCCTTCGCGACAGCGCGGTCGAGGCCGCGGCGACGATCGCTCTCCAGGAATACGCCTCGCCGTCGTCGCAGAAGTACGTCGCGCCGCGAGGGGCGCCCTCCAGCGCCAGCAGCAGGAGCTCCACGACGTCCTCGCCGTGCACCATCGAGACGCGCTGCCCGCGCGGCGCGGACCAGATCCCCAGGCCGCGGGCGCACGACTGGATCAGGGCGAAGACGTCGCGGTCCCCCGGACCGTAGACGATGCACGGGCGAACGACCGACCAGAAGAGCTCTGCCGGAGCGCACTCGGCGAGAGCCACCTCCGCGGCGCGCTTGCTCTCGCCGTAGAGTCCGACCGGGCGCGCTTCTCGGCTCTCGGTCAGCGCTCCCCCGGGCTCACTCGGTCCGGCGGCGGCGAGGCTGCTGGTCAGGACGAAGCGCTCCACTCCGACCCGCGCGCACGCCTCGACCAGCCGGCGCGTCGAGGTGACGTTGGCGAGCTCGTACTCCTCCGCGGTCCAGGCCCGCACCGCGCCGGCGACGTGGATCAATCCTCGCGCGCCCGTCAGTGCGTCCTCGAGACCCTCGCCGGTCGAGAGGTCGACCACCACGATCTCGGCCCCGAGCTTCTCCAGCGCAGACGTCTCGCTGCTCGCGCGCACGAGACAGCGCGGAGGGCGGCCCTCGCCACACAGCCGCTCGACCAGGAGCTTGCCGATGAAGCCGGTTCCACCGGTCAGTGCGATGGTCATGCCACGTCCTTCTCGTAGAGGCGGTGCGTCTTGTAGGCGTGCGCTCCCATCCGCTCGATCGCCTCGCGCAGCGCGGTGTTGTGCGAGAGCACCCAGGAGATGTCGAGCTCCTCGATCCTCCGCCGCTGCAGGGTCCGTACCGCTTCGTGGTAGAACGCGTAGTCGATGCCCATCTTTCGATACCTCGGATGCACGCCCATCACCATACCGCGCGCGCGGTCGATCTTGCGCTTGCCGGTCAGGAGACGCAGCCAGCCGAAGGGGAAGAGCCGACCCCGCAGCGGCCGGAGGAGCTGGTTGTAGTCGAGCAGGAGGAGGCAGACGCCCGCGACCTCGCCTCCCACCTCCGCGAACCAGCACAGCTCGGGATCCAGGATCGGACGGAGGTCGCGCGCGAGGCCGTCGATCTCGCCGTCGGTCAGCGGCACGAAGCCGAAGTTCTTCGACCAGGCAGCGTTGTAGATCTCCTTGACCAGGTCCAGCTCGGAGTCGAACGCCTTCATGTTCAAGGGCCGGAGCTGGACGCTGTTGCGTCGCGTGAGCAGCTCACGGGCGCGCAGGAGGCGCGGCGGAAAAGGACCCTGGACCGGGTAGCGGAAGGAGATCAGATCCTGGACGCCCACGAAGCCCGCGCCTCGCAGGAGCCCGTCGTAGTAGTCGTGGTTGTACGGCATCTGCAGCACCGGCGGCGAGTCGAAGCCCTCGACGAGCAGCCCGCACTCGTGGTTGGTCGAGGGGTTGACCGGTCCGAGGATCCGCGGGTGCCCGAGCGCGGCGACTCGCCGGCACGCCTCGGTCAGGAGCGCGCTCGAGACTTCCGGGTCCTCCGGCGCCTCGAAGAATCCGAAGAAGCCCAGTGAAGTGCCCTGAAACTCGTTGTAGCGCGGATTCTCGACCACTGCGATCCGTCCGACGTCACGGCCGCGGGTGTCGACCGCCAGCAGGAGGTCGATCGTTCCGTGCTCGAAGAAAGCGTTCTTTCGGCGATCGAAGAAGGACTGCCGCTCGCGGTCGAGTGGAGCGACCCACGGTGAACTCGGCGGGTACAGCGCCCGGGCGACCTCGAGGAACCGCCGCACTCCATCGCGGCCGCTGACCTCTTCGATCCTCATCGTGCCGCGGGAAGATCAGCGGTGGTCAGGCCAGGGCGTCGAGCAGTCCGAACTTGCGGCCGACCTTCTGGAACTTCTCCAGCGCGAGGTCGAGGTGTTGCTTCTCGTGGGTGGCCATCACGCTGACGCGGATCAAGGCGTGTCCCGGTTCCGCCGAGAGACCCGGCACCGGGTTGACGAAGACACCCTCCTCGATCAACGCCTGGCACATCGTATAGCTGGTCATGTCGTCACCGACCAGGACCGGCATGATCGGCGTGCAGCTCGAACCGATGTCGAAGCCGGCGGCGACGAGACCGCGCTGCATGTAGCGCGTGTTCTCCCACAGCCGGTCGATCCGGTCCGGCTCCTCGCTGAGGATGTCGAGCGCGCGCAGCACCGAGCCGACCGAAGGGGGCGGCATGCTGGCGCTGAAGATCATCGCCCGGGCGTTGTGCTTGAGGAAGTCGATGACCTGGCGCTCGGCGGCGACGAAGCCGCCGACCGAAGCGAGCGACTTGCTGAAGGTCCCCATGATCACGTCGACGTCCTCGACGCAGCTGTGGTGGAACGCCGTGCCACGACCTTTCTCGCCGAGCACGCCGAGCCCGTGCGCGTCGTCGACCATCAGCGCGGCGCCGTGGCGCTTGCACAGCTCGACGATCTCGGGCAGCGGGGCGATGTCGCCCTCCATGCTGAAGACGCCGTCGACCACGATCAGGATTCCCGTGCCGCCCTCGATCCGCTTCAGCAACGCTTCGAGGTGCTCGGTGTCGTTGTGTTGGAAGCGGACGCACTTGGCGCGGCTTAGCAGGACGCCATCGACGATGCTCGCGTGATCGTACTTATCGACGACCACGGTATCGTTGCGACCCGACAGACCGGAGATCGTGCCGAGGTTCGCCTGGAACCCGGTGGCGTAGACCATCGCGTCCGGCTTGCCGACGAAGTCGGCGAGTCGCTCCTCGAGCTCCTCGTGGATCGTCAACGATCCGTTGAGCAGCCGCGATCCCGCGCAGCCGGTCCCGAACCTCTGGGCCGCTGCTCTCGCCGCCTCGATGACCCGCGGGTCGTCGACGAGACCGAGATAGTTGTTGGAGCCCATCATCACCAGGTCGCGCCCCTGGAAACGCACGACCGGTCCCTGCACCGACTCCAGCGGCCGGTAGTAGGGATAGAATCCCGCCTCCCGGCTCTTCTCGGTCGCGGTGTAGTTGAGCGCCTTGTCGAGGATCGGCTTGTCGGAGGTCTCCGTCCGAGACTCGTAATGGCTGTTCCAGGGGGACTGGCTCACCCCCAGGCGGCCTGGCTGATTCTCTGGGTCGTCCTTCTTCAACTTGCGTGCGGTTGGTTCGGTTGCGGTCCAGCGGATGCGGGCCGGGGCCCGGGCCGAGGGGAATGCTAGCCGACAGAGCGACTCCCCGATGAGGGCCAGACTCGCAGTTTTTTCACGGAGGGGGCGGAAGACGTTCGATCCATGCCTGACGGGGGGGGCGCTGCCCCATTTTGAGTTTTTCTGGCCGCGCCCGCTCCTCCCGGCAATGGGGAAGTTGAGGAGAGGAGGCGCGGAGGACGCCGGACCCTCCTCCGACCGAGCCGCCCGCTCCGTTCCCCACACCGACCCTCGATCATGGACACCACCCTCGAGACCGCCGCCGCACCCCGCCGTTTCCACCCCGCCGCGGCCGGCGCCCTGCTCGCCGTCCTGGCCTTCTCCACCGGCTGCCAGACCCACCGCTCGGTGGCGATCAGCTCCGAGCCCCCCGGCGCGATGGTCCAGGTCGACGGCCAGAACGTCGGAACCACGCCCCTGAATCACGATTTCGACTTCGACCGCACCCCGCGGGTGATCGTCGGCGCGATCCTGGCCGGCTACCACCCCGAGCAGGTCACGCTCGGCGATGAGAGCCCGGCGGTCGACGAGGGGCACGTCAACCTGGTCCTGATGGAGGACGAGGCGTGGAAGGTGACCACCACCTCGGAGGCGACCAACAACTGGCTCCGGGTGCAGGTGGACGGGACGCTGGCGGAGAAGGACGTCTGGCAGAAGCTGATCGACTCGGTGACCCTGCGCTTCTCCAACCTCGAGCAGCTCGACAGCGCCTCCGGCTACGTCCGCACGGTCACCGAGGTGCGCCGCTTCCGCGGTACCCAGGGGCCCTACAAGGTCCGCACGCGCTTTCTGTGCTCGATGTCCAGCCGCGAGCCGCTGGTCTACAAGTTCAAGCTCGAGGCCGAGATCACCGATCGCTACGGCGACTGGATCCCCTACGAGCGGGTCTTCCGGGAGGACGCGGAGCTGATCGAGGAGCTGCGCAACCGCCTGGGGGTGAAGTAGCGGTCTCCCCCGGGGAGCGCGAGCTGCGGCCCCGCACGTATCGTCCGAGTGTATTCGCTTGTCGTGATTGGCTCGGGATGTGCCGGGGCCGCTCGCTCACCTTGTAAGACGTGCGCCGGGCCGCCCGGTATCCCTCGCCCTCCCGAAATCCCCGGCGAATGCGGCCGATCGGCAGGCGGTGGTCATTCTCGAGACGGCGCCCCCAGCCGCCGGAGGGCGAGAGCGAGCTGGCTCCGGATTCCCTCGGGATCCCCGATCCCCTCGGCGGCGGTGCGAGGGATCGTCTTTCCCCGCACCACCACCGACCAGAAGATCCGGCGAGTCTCCGCCGGCAGGTGGTTGAAGACCAGCGCGCTCCGCCGGGCCAGCGGCGCCTCGATCCCCAGCAGCCGGGCCAGGATCTGGTGGGTCGGGTCGGTGGACTCGACCTCCGGACCGCCGCGGGCCTCCCGCTCGGCACCCGCCGCCAGGAGGTCCTCGATCGCCTGATCGATGCAGGCGTCGATCCAGTCGGAGAGGCTCGGCTCGCCGTCGTAGCGGGGGGCCCGGTGGGCGAGGCGGGCCAGGCTGCGGCTCACCAGGGGGCCCGCGTCGAGCAGGATCGCCCGCCGCTCCAGGCGGCGTCGGCAGCGCCCCTCGATCCCCAACGGATCGCCGGGCTGGATCCGGCGCAGGATCCGGAGCGGGCCGGTGTCGCGCAATAGCTCCACTCCTGGGTAGGCGCGGCTGCGTGGCCGGCTCTTGGGCCGGCTCGGGGCGGGGCGAAGCCAGTCCAGCGCCCCACTCGGTGGTCGTATCGAGCACTCCCCGGGGTCCCCGAAGGGTGTGAGCTCCACGTCGGGGAGGCGCGGCTCCTCCCGGCCGGGTGTCTCGTCGGAGCGCTCCCCACCAGCCATGTGCGGAGTCTAGAGACCCGCACCGCCCGGTTCACCCCCCGATCGGCCCCGCCAGCTGAAAGAGCAGCTGGTGCGCCAGCGGGCAGGCGCGCCGGGAGAAGGCCCGCTCCGATTCGGCCTCCCGCATCGCCCCGCGACCGGCGTATTCGGCCTGCAGCTCGGCCAGGAGGTCCTCGCGGTACCACCGCGGGAAGACGTAGAGGTCCCACTCGAAGCAGACCCTCCCGCCCGGGGGGCGCGTCAGCCGCGCCGCGATCAGCTCGCCGTGGCGGAAGCCGTAGGCGGCGGAGGGGTCCTCGATCGGGAACTCCTCCCCCCCGTGCCAGATGTCGCGCAGCCGCGAGCTCGCCCCGACCCACTCGTAGATCCCCAGCCTCGAGCGGGCCAGCGCACGCAGGAAGGCCCGCTCCCCCGTCGGCAGCTCCCCGCCCTGTTGCTCGAGCAGCATCTCGAGGATCGTCTGGCCCCGGGCCGCCTCGAACTCGATCGCGAAGAAGCCCTGGAAGTTGAAGGCGATCGACGGCTCCGCGTGCAGTCGGAGCAGCTCCTCGTCGTCGAGCTCCCGGTGCAGCGGTCCCCAGAAGCGCTCGCCCGCCCGGAGGAAGGTCCCCACGAACTCCTCGCCCATCGAGAAGACGGTCAGCCCCTCCAGCGCCCGCCGCCGGTCTTCCTCGTTCCAGGTCTCGCCCCGGGGGCTGGATCGATCGCTGCGAGCGCCGAGCTCGGGCGCCGTGTCGGGGGAGGCATCAATCATCGTCGTCGCTCCTCGGTTGGTCCTCTCGCTCCGGCGGAGCGAATCACGTCCTCGCGGCGCACCGGCGGCGCCTCGCGGGCAGTCCTTCCAGACGTTCCCCGGCGCCGGGGGTCACGCGGGGACCCGAGAATCCCGGGACCCCGCTCGCGCGTCCCGCCGGCGCCCGGTCCCTGGTAGGATGTCGGTAATGCCCGTCCGCCCGCCGCGCCCCTCGATGCCCTCACGCCCGCCCGATCCCCTCCGGCTCACGCTCCTCGCCGCCGGGCTCCTGTTCGCCGGGAGCTGCGGCGACCCCCGGCCGGAGTCCTCCCCCCGCCCGTACCAGCGCCTCGACCTGGATCCGGTCTCGGGGGCGGTGGAGCTCCGTCCCCCGACCGAGCTCTCGCGATGGCGCGAGTTCGACGAGGCCGAGGGATTCGAGGCGTGGAAGATCCGCGCCAGGAAGCACGAGATCGTCGAGTTTCGCGGGGAGCGGGTGCTCAAGATCGTCCGCAAGGAGGGGGGGCGAATCGAGATCCCCGCCCCGCTTCGTTTCACCGCGGACGGGCGGCTGCGGATCTCGCTGTTCGTCCAGACCGATCCTTACATGCTCACCGCGCGGGCGATGAAGGGGGATCGGGAGCAGGCCGAGGTCACCCTGAGAATCCAGCCCTTCAGCGGGGAGCAGGAGATCAGCCTGCGCCTGTCGAATCCCGGGGTGGAGGAGTGGTCGATCGACCGGATCGTCCTCCTGCTGCCGCCGGGGGAGGAGGCCACCGGGATCGCGGCGATCGCCGTGGACGGCGTGCCCTACGGCGGTCACTTCACCGCGAACACCGTCGGCGGCGAGTACGGCCTGATCGAGCTCGGCACCGAGTCACGCCGGGCGACCTGTCTATCGAGCGACCATCCGCTACGGTGCCGCTTCGCGGTGACCGCGGCGGCGCAGGAGCTGCTCTTCTCCTACTGCCTCCCGGCGGAGGTGTGGCTGAGGGGGAAGGCGCCGCCGCTGCGGTTGACCCTGCGCAGCGACGAGGGTCGGGAACAGGTGCTGGCCTTCGAATTCGAGCAGGAGGACGGGGCGGGCCCACGGTGGCACACCGCGAAGATCCCGCTGGGGGCGTTCGAGGGCGAGACGGTCATGGCGACCTTCGAGCTCCCCGCGGCGGGGGCTCCCGAGAGGATCTGCGCCCTGGGTCAGGTGCAGTTCGGCGAGCGCGAGCCGGACGCGCCGACGGTGCTCCTGATCACCTCCGACACGCACCGCTCCGATCACGTCGGCTTCCTCGCCGACGAGAGCTGGCTGCGCACCGATGCGATCGACCAGCTCGCCGCCGAGGGGGTGGTCTTCACCGACGTGCTCTCCAGCATCAACAACACGACGCCGTCGCACGTCTCGCTCTTCACCGGCCTCTCGCCACGGGATACGGGAATCCTCGCCAACCTCCGGCGGCTCTCCGACGCGGCGCCGACGCTGGCCGAGCGCTTCAGCGAGCTGGGGTACGCGACGTTGGCCTCGGTGAGCGCCTCGCCGGTCAACTATCGGTTCACCGGGCTGGGGCAGGGCTTCGATCGGTACTCCACTCCCGCGGTGCGAACGATGCGCGGCAGCGTGGAAACGATGCAGGAATTGTACCGCTGGCTGCCCGACTACGAAGGTCTGCCACTCTTCGTGTGGGTGCACCTCTACGACGCGCACTCACCCTACCGTCCGCCGGCGGAGTACGAGCGCCTGTACTACCCGGAAGAGCTCGACCCCTACGATGCGACCCGGCCCGGAGTGAACCCGTCGATCGCGCCGGGGTGGAACTCGAGCATTGCCGATCCCGCGTACACCGAGGCGCTGTACCGCGCGGAGATCACGTACGTCGACGATCGGTTGGCGGAGCTGTTCGCGATCGATCGGTTCGCCGGGGCGACGGTCGCCTTCACCGCCGACCACGGTGAGGTGCTCAGCCAGGGGAAGGACAGGCTCTTCAACCACGACGGTCTCTCCCTCGACACCCTCGCCGTGCCGCTGATCTTCCGGCATCCCGGCCTGCCGGTGGGGGAGCGCCGTGACGAGCCGGTGATGCAGATCGACGTCGGGCGGACGCTGTTGAATCTGGTCGGTCACCCCGAGGTCGAGTTTCCCGGGCGCGATCTGTTCGCCGAGGAGGCGCGGTTCGAAGGACCGCGCTTCGGCATGGAAGCGAACGGCTTCAGCGCGTCGGTGATTTCGGGTCGCTGGATGCTGCTGATGGCGCTGCGCGGGCCGACCGAGGCACCAGACGCACCGTACGAGGCGCGGCACGAGGTGAAGCTCTTCGACCTGGAAAACGATCCCCATTGCGAGCACGAGGTGCGCGACGAACACCCCGAGCGCGTCGCGAAGCTGCGCGCGCTCCTGGTTCGCTGGCTGACCCGGAGCGATACGCGGGACTGGGAGGCCCAGGCGACCGTCTCCGGCGCCGACATCGCAAAACATCTCGCCGATCTCGGCTACGCCTCCGACGGGGCGAGCGGGGCGGGGAGTGGGTGGTTCGATACCGAGTGCGATTGCGAGTGGTGTAGCCGCTTCGAGTGAGTTCTCGGCCCCGTCGAGGCCGATCCCCCCGCTGCTCGCGGTTCGGGGTAGACTTGGACAACCCACCTCACTCGCCAGGAGAACGCTGATGAAGACCGTCCATCGCACCCTCTCTCCGGCGGCCACCGTTCTGGTCGCCATCCTCGGCTCCTCGATCGCCGCCCCGACCGGTGCGCAGGTCCACCTGGGGCCGGAGGAGATCGTGACCTCGAACGGCGTCGAGATCGACGTGCCGGGTTACTCGGTGCCGTCCTTCGCGTACTGGAACTCCGACTCGCTGCCCGACCTGATCGTCGGTGAGGGGGGTGGTGGCTACCCGGGAATGGTCCGCGTCTACCTGAACTCCGGAACGCCCGGTAACCCGCAGTTCACGAGGTATCTGCTGGCCAGGTCGAATGGTGTGCCGCTGGTCTCGCCAGGCTCGGGGTGACAGGGCATCTATCCCCTGGTGGTCTACTGGGATGCGGACTCGAAGAAAGATCTCCTGATCGGCCAAGCCGACGGCTACGTCCAGATCTTCCTGAACATCGGAACCGACGACGAGCCGACCTTCGACGGCGGCACGCGGGTCAAGGCGGGCCCGCTCGGCGGGAAGGTGGACATCAAGGTCTCGGCACGCGCGACGCTGGAGCTCTCCGACTGGGACAATGATGGTGACGAGGACCTCCTGGTCGGCATGTACAGCGGGAAGATCCACCTCTACCGGAACGTGAATGTGCCCGGCTGGCCCGACTTCGCCAGCGCCGAGATTCTGCAGGACGGCGGCGTGGATCTGATCGTGGGCACCGGCCGCTCGAGCCCGGCGGTGGTTGACCTCGACGAGGATGGTCGCAAGGACCTCCTCAGTGGCAATACCAACGGAAGGCTGGTGCTCTATCGCAACGCCGGCACCGACGCTGCGCCGGTCTTCGCCGGCGCCGAGCTGGTGTACAGCAGCGGTGCCCCGATCGATCTCGCCGGAACCCCGCGTTCCCGGCCCAACGCTTGCGACTGGACGGGCGACGGTCGGCCGGACGTGCTCATCGGTTCGGGGGACGGCCGGGTGCGTCTGTACCAGGGCCTGGAGCCGATCCGGACTCTCTGCTTCGGCGACGGTAGCTCCGGCGCGTGTCCCTGTGGAAACGAGAGCGGTCTGGGCGCCGGCGAGGGTTGCGTGAACTCGACCGCGGCCGGCGCATCGCTCGAACCGACCGGTTCGAGCAGCATCATCTACGATGATCTGGTACTGCACGGATCGCAGCTGCCCGCGGGGACCTTCGGCTGGATCCTGCAGGGAAGCCCGCTCGTGCCGGCGCCGTTCGGGGACGGCATCCTCTGCTTCGGTGTGGCGCAGGTGGAGCGTCTGGAGCTGGTCGCGGTGGACGGGAATGGTGATGCGGTCAGTCTGGGCTCGATCGCCGGGCTGGGGCAGGTGGTGGCCGGCGAGAAGCTGCTGTACCAGCTCTGGTACCGTGACGGCGGGGGGCCCTGCGGGAATGCGAGCAACCTGACCAATGCGGTGGAGGTGCCCTGGTCGCCTTGAGGCGCTGGTGAGCGGTTGGTGACGGGATGCCGCCGGAGCGGCGTGCGCCGGGGGCGAGGAGTGGGACCGTGGGCGTTCGCCGCAAGCGGGTGGGGAGGTCGCAGTGCCGGCGTGGAGTTCGCCGAAGGCGGACGGGACTGACCCGATGCCGGCGTGGCGTTCGCCGAAGGCGGACGCCCAGTCGCCAGGGGACCTTCCCGTCCGCCTGCGGCGAATGCCCAGTCCACATCGGCCCTCTCCATGCACCAGCGGCGACCCCCGTCGGCAAGGGACCTACCACACCCCTGATTCCCGGAATACGGGTAGCATGGAGCCTCCGGAGATCCTATCCCGAGCCTCATGATGGCCATGAAGATCCCCTCGACGATCCTCCTCGCGTTCTGCTTCCTCTCCCTCGGGCAATCCGCGCGAGCTCAGGCTTGCGGCGATTACCTGGTAGAAGGCTTCACCTACTTCAGCAACATCGGAAACTGGGTCTGGCACGGCACCTTCCACGTGGCGTCCGTCTCCGGCGGCAACCCGGGCTACCACGTCCAATGCGAGCCGAACCCGATCGACCTGCCGAGCTTCAGCACCACCGATCCCTCCTCGTACTTCTGCGGTGACTGGCGGGGGCACGGGGTGACCTCGACCGGGATCGACTTCCAGGTCTTCGACGCGGACCCAGCGGCGTGCGATCGACCACTGACCGTGCAACTCGAGCACGACAACGGCACACCGGGGGATCCGCTGGACGACTTCTACGTCTATCGCTTCCTGGGGCGGATGCCCTGCGTGGATCTCACCTGGCACAGCTTCACGGTGGACGTCGATTCGGCGTCGAACACGCTCCCGCCGGGCTGGCTGGTCGACCCGAACAGCCCACACTCGGACGACCTCACCTGGCAGGCGGTGATGGGCGACGTGTCGCGCATCCGCTGGTTCCTCGGGAATCCGCTGGGGTCCTACCCCGCGAACGGGTGGAGCATCGGGGCGGACAATCCGCGGCTCGGCTTCAATGGCGGGCCGAGCACCCTGTGTTCGGCGCAGCGTAGCTCACTCGATTGCAGCCCTTCGATCACCTGGACCGGGTTGCCGAGCGCCTCGTCGCCCTTCGTCTACGAGGTGAAGGCGAACGAGGTGGTCGGCCAGCAGTTCGGCTTCCTGCTCTACGGTTACAACCCGGGGTCGAGGCCTTTCCTCGGCGGCGAGCTGTGCCTCGCCCCGCCGCTGATCCGGACCCCGGTGCAGAGCACGGGCGGCAAGACGGGGGCCTGCGACGGCGAGCTGGCGTTCAACTTCAACGCCTGGATTCAGAGTGGCATCGATCCGCTGCTGGTCGCCGGCGCGGTCGTCTACTGCCAGTACTGGAGTCGCGATCCCGGGGCGGCGACCGGGAGCAGCCTGACCAACGGGCTGCGCTTCTCGATCTGCCCCTGAGGCTCCTCCAAGCGCCCCCGCTCGCCAAAAGGGGAATAATCGCGGGCCAGCGACGTCTACTCCGCGCGACCCACCACCGGCCGGCGCGCTCCTCACCGCGTTGAGCGGGCCCGGCCCGGGTCCCGTGCTCCTGGCGATGAGTAAAAAGTCGAAGCCCAACCTGGTCCTCGCCGCCGTCATCCCGCTCGGCGTGCTCCTGCTGAGCATGGTGGGCTCTCTCGGAACCGGGCTCGACGCCGCCCCCGAGCCGATCGTACCCGCGAGCCCGCCCGTGGTCGCCGAGAAGCGAATACCGCTGGGCGCCACGCCCTTTTCACCGCAGGAGAACCCCGCTCGTCGCGACGTGATGTCGCCGCCCGCGCCCGTCGTCGAGCGACCGCCGGATCCGTACACCTTCGAGATCGATCTCCTGGTGCGCGACGAGCTGGACCTACCGCTGAAGAGGGCCGAGGTCTACCTGGCGCCGGTGCACCACCCCCTGAACCTCGTCGGGAAGACCGGGTCGGACGGCCGGCTGGTGGTGCGGTTTCGCGGTCGACAGAAGCGGGTCGAGCTGGCGCTCCTGGTCGAGTCACCCGATCTCGAGCGAGATCGCGCGCGCGGGAAGGAACCCGGGAGTGGTTTCGAGCGGCGAGGCGGCGTGCTCTCCGGGCTGCGCCGGATCGAGGCGTCCGCAGACACGATCACCCGGGTCGCGCTGGCGCCTCGGTCCGACGACGTGCTGGGGTTGTGGCTGGGGAGCGCGGAGGCGCGCCGCCGGCGACTCGCGTGGCGCACGGCGGGCCGCGGGTTCGTCCGGAGCCCGAGCGAGGAGTGGCGCAAGTCGCGCAGGCAGCATCTGTTCTGGCGGAGCCTCTCCCCTTCGACGCGAGGCGAGACCATCCCGATCACCGCGCCGATGGCGCAGCTCGATGACGAGGGCTGGCTGACCTTCGTCGCGCCGGCGGGGATCGGCGGGCCCGCGCTGCTGGCGCGGCTGGGAGAGCTCGAGGATCTCGGGGAGTTCGCCGCCGCCGAGCGCCTCGAGCTCCTGCAACGCCGCGTAGACCCTTCGAAGGGCGCCGAGCTCGTTCGCCGCCGGCGAGCTCGACAGGGCAAGCTCGAGGAGGCCGCGGCTCGACCGCAGCCCGACCCCGGTCCCGCCCCCGAGCTCGCCGAGACCACCATCCTCGTCACGGTCACGCGCGAGGACGGCCGCCTCGGAGTCAGGGCGCCGGTCACCGTGGACACCGGCGGAGGGTGGCGAGAGCCGGTCTTCGCCGACTCGCAGGGACAGTCCCGGCTCCGTTCGGTCACCCCCGG
>CAZCAC010000148.1:0-19101 GCA_964496575.1 uncultured Planctomycetaceae bacterium
CCTTCTCGGTGTCGTCGTCCTTCTTCTCGACGTCGACCTTCTCGGTGTCGTCGTCCTTCTTCTCGACGTCCTCCTTCTTCAGGTCGTCGTCCTGCTTCTCCTCGACGACATCATCCTTCTCATCTTTCTTCTTCTCGTCGACCTCCTTCTTCTCCTCGGTGTTCTTCTGCTCCTCGACGTCCTTCTTCTCCTCTTCCTTCTTCTCTTCGACGACTTTCTCGTCCTCGACGTCGGTCTTCTCCTCCAGCTCCTTCTCTTCCTTCTTCTCCTCGCCTTCGACCTTCTCTCCAGTCTTGCCTTCGGCCTTGGCCTTCTTCTTCTCCTCCTTCTCCTTCTTCAGCCTCTCCTCGATCGCCTTGATCTCCTTCTTCACCTCGTCGGACGCTTCGACGTAGTAGAGGTTGTAGTCCTGGAGGAAGACGTAAGCCGTACGGTCGGGGGAGAAGTTGCGGTGCGCCCGCGGGTCCTTCTCCTTCTCCTCGTCCTCCTCTTCTTCGGTGGACTGCCGGCGGCGGCGGAACTGCCTCTGCATCTCCTCACGGCTCCGGTCTCGCGCGCTCTTCTTCGGCTCGCCCTTGTTGGTCAGGACCCCCGTCTTCAGATCCAGCTCGAACTGGGTCTTCTCGAGGACGAAGCTGAACGTCGCGCCCTTGTCGTCGACCTCCGGATTCGAGAACGACAGCGCGAACTCGTCGACCGGCTTCCGCAGCTCGACCGACAGCCTGGAGGCGAGATCCTGGTGGTCGAAGAGCGGCTCCTTCTTCCGCTTGGCCGGATCGACGATCGAGTAGTGCGTTCCCTGGCTCGTCTTGTAGCTGTACCAGAAGCGATCCGTCTCGCCGATCCACTGCGGCGACACGGAGGTGCTGTAGATCCGCTGGCGCAGGTAGTCGGGATTGAACAGCTCCGCCTGCTTGTAGTTCGGGCGGACGGCCCGCGGCTCCTGGGCGAACAGCAGCGACGAGGTGAGAAAGAAAACGAAGATCCAGAGCTTGCCGGGGATCCTGAGCATGTTGCGTCTTCCTGGAATAGAACGAGGTTTGGGGATCGAGACCAGTATAGGCGGCCCTCTGGACCCCGGGGCGCGAACCCACGGCGCGGCTCGGGCTTTCCTGTACGGATATCGTCAGGTCGTTGGCGATTCGATGACACCGGGGCGCGAGTGATCCCGAGCTTGAAACGGGTTACGCGTCCTGAACGTCGCCCGGAGGGGGCAGGATCTGCCGTTCCCGGAGAGGGTGTTGTGGGATCCACGTATTGGGGTACGCTCGAATCAGTGGATGGCCTCCGCCACCCACGTCCGCTTCGGCCCCTGAACGGATGCTCACCTCTCTCCCGCATCGAATCGCCACCCTCGGCGCCCTCTCGCTCCTGCTCGGTTCGATCGCCTCCGCGCAGGTGCACTGGACGCGATATTCCGACGACCCGGTGCTCTCGATGAGCCCGACGATGTGGGAGTCGGTGGGGCAGCCGGCGGGGTGCGTCACTCCCTCGGGATTCGAGATGTACTACGCGGTGGCCGGCCTGCTCCATCCCGGCGACATGGGCCCGCTTCGTGGGCGCATTCACCGGGCGACCTCGGTCGACGGTCGGAGCTGGACGCCGGACACCACCAATCCCCAGCTCGACGTCGGCGCTCCCGGCGCGTGGGACGACGAGTGGGTCGACACGCCGGAGATCCTGTGGGACGGGTCGGAGCTCGAGCTCTACTACTTCGGCGAATCCGAGTACATGGTCGCGAACGGCTCCCCGCTGGGCCTGGCCACTTCCCCCGACGGCACGAGCTGGACGCGGCGGGGGATCGTCCTCGAGCCGGGAGCGCCGACTGACTTCGACGCGGGCTGGGTCGAGTCGC
Source organism: uncultured Planctomycetaceae bacterium (assembly GCA_964496575.1). GTDB lineage: Bacteria > Planctomycetota > UBA1135 > UBA1135 > CAZCAC01. The sequence goes on from CAZCAC010000148.1 coordinate 1,856, forward strand.
CGGCGCTTCACTTCGACGCAGCGACCGGCCGGTACCTGATGTGGTACACGGGAGTGAAGGGCTACTCGCAGATCGGTCTGGCCGTCTCGGACGACGGCATCACCTGGGAGAAGGACCCGGCGAACCCGCTCCTCACCCTCGGAGCGCCGCCGGGCTGGGATGACCTTCACGTCGCCACGCCATCGGTGATCCGCAGCGGGGACGTCTTCGAGATGTGGTACAGCGGCGTCGGCCGCTTCAGCACCGCCAGGAGCTATGCGCGCGTCGGGTACGCCGTGTCCGTCGACGGGGTGCGCTGGATCGAGTATCCGTTCAACCCGCTCGTCTTCGACGGGGTACCGGAGCGGCCGATGCACAAGTACTGGGCCGTCGACGTCGTGTTCGACGCCGAGAACGACGAGTACCTGATGTGGTACGAGGACGATCACCAGTTCGGTGCGCAGGCGATCTACCTCGCCACGGCGCCGCGCGACCTGCTCCACTCCGCCAGCGGCAACACCACGATCAGCGACGACGTCACCATCCAGGCCGGACAGAGCACCTCGCTCTGGGCTGCTGGTGGGATGGTCTATCGCTGGTACCCGGTCGACGGCCTGAGCGATCCCGACGAGCACACGACGCTCGCGGCTCCTCAGCGGACCACGACCTACACCGCCCTGATCGTCGACAAGAGCTGCATCACCACCGAGCAGGTGACGGTGACCGTGGTGCCTCGCGGGTGAGGGGGGCGGGATCGCGGAAACGGCGGGGAGGTCGTCTGGCCCCTGTGCCTGCGCGTCCTCCGCAGCTAATCTCTGGTCGTCCGGACGGTCGAAGCGAGGAAGGAAGATGAGCTGGAGTCTGATGCTGATGATGGTGGGAGCGGCTTTCGGTGGGGACGAGGTGGTCCAGGCGGTGGATCGCCCCAACGGGACCGCGGGCAACGCGCACTACGTCTCCAACCGCGCGCCGCTCCAGCCCTCGGCGCTGATCAAGCTGCCGATCGGTGCGATCCGTCCCGATGGTTGGCTGCGCCGGCAGCTCGAGCTGCAGGCCGACGGGATGATGGGGCACCTCGGCGAGATCAGCCGCTTCCTGAAGAGGGAGGGCAACGCCTGGCTCAGCCCGACCGGTGAGGGGAGCCAGGGGTGGGAGGAGGTGCCCTACTGGCTGAAGGGCTACCTGAACACCGCACTGGTGCTCGGCGACGAGAAGATGATCGCCGAGGCGAAGATCTGGCTCGAGGGCGCGCTGGCCAGCCAGAAGGAGGACGGCTGGTTCGGGCCGGACCAGGATCGTGGCGGCGCGGCGACGAGGCTGAAGGGGCGCGACGACCTCTGGCCCAACATGATCATGCTCTTCTGCCTGCAGGACTGGTACGACGCGACCGGTGACGCGCGGGTGATCGAGCTGATGACGCGCTACTTCCGCTACCTGATGACGGTGCCGGAGGAGAAGTACCTGCTCGGCTACTGGCCGAAGATGCGGGGCGGTGACCAGCTCTACAGCATCTACTGGCTCTACAACCGCACCGGCGAGGAGTGGCTGCTCGAGCTGGCGGCGAAGAACCACCGCCGCACCGCTCGCTGGGACGAGGGGCTACCCAACTGGCACAACGTCAACATCGCGCAGTGCTTCGGCGAGGGCGCGACCTGGTGGCTGCAGTCCGGGAATCAGAGCGACCTCGAGTCGGCGAACCGCAACTGGCTCGAGGTGCGCCGCCTCTACGGCCAGGTCCCCGGCGGGATGTTCGGCAGCGACGAGAACTGCCGCCCCGGCTGCGACGACCCGCGCCAGGCGGTCGAGACCTGCGGCATCGTCGAGGAGATGCTCTCCGACGAGATCCTCCTCGCCATCACCGGCGATCTCACCTGGGCGGACCGCTGCGAGGACGCGGCCTACAACTCGCTGCCCGCCGCGCTGACCGAGGACCTGCGCGCGCTGCGCTACCTCACCGCGCCCAACCAGCCGCTCTCCGACGCGCAGAACCACAGCCCGGGGATCCAGAACGGCGGCGCGATGTACCACTACAGTCCCCACCGCCACCGCTGCTGCCAGCACAACCACGGGCACGGCTGGCCGTACTTCGCGCAGCACCTGTGGTACGCGACGCCGGACGACGGACTGGCGACGGTCTTCTACAGCGAGTCGACGGTGACGGCGAAGGTGGGGGAGGAAGGCAACGCCGTCAGGATCCGCCAGCGGACGCTGTACCCGTTCAGCCAGCGAGTCGGGCTGACCGTCGAGCTCGACCGGGCGACGGACTTCCCGCTGTATCTCCGCGTCCCGGGCTGGTGCGAGGATCCGCACCTGCGAATCGCCGGCGAGCCCTGGCCGGTGAAGGTCGAGCCGGGACAGTACATCCGGATCGCGCGCACCTGGCACGACTTCGACGAGATCGTGCTCGATCTGCCGATGTCCATCGAGCTGCGTCGCTGGGAGGAGAACCACGACAGCGTCTCGGTGAGTCTCGGACCGCTCACCTACTCCCTGCTGATCGCGGAGGAGCGCCGGCGGTCCGAGCGCGAGGCGCCGTGGATGGAGTGGGAGCTCCTGCCGGCGAGTCCGTGGAACTACGCGCTGAAGCTCGAGGAGGCGAAGCCGGATCCCGGAGAGCTGGCGTACGGCTTCGAGCTGGTCGGCAGCGACTGGCCCGAGAACGACATCCCGTGGACGCCCGAGAGTGTTCCGGTGAAGCTGCGCGCCAGCGCCCGCAAGGTCCCGCAGTGGCAGCTCGACCGCCACGGCCTCTGCGCGGAGTTGCAGGACTCTCCCGTGAAGACCGACGAGCTCGACGAGACGATCACCCTGATCCCGATGGGCGCCGCGCGCCTGCGGGTCACCGCGTTCCCGTTCGTGGGGGACGGCGAGGACGCGATTCAGTGGAGCGCGCCGCAGCTGCCGAAGCTCCTCTACCGCGCGACCGCCTCGCACACCTTCGACGGCGACGTGGCTACCGCGATCGCGGACGGCCTCGAGCCCTCGAGCTCCGGCGACCACTCGATCCCGCGCCACACCTTCTGGCCGCACAAGGGAACGAAGGAGTGGCTGCAGGCGGAGTTCGACGAACCGCGCCGCTGCGAGGTAGTGCGCGTCTACTGGTTCGACGACACCGGCGTCGGCCAGTGCCGGGTGCCGGAATCGTGGCGCGTCCTCTACCGCGACGGTGAGGCCTGGAAGCCCGCCGCGCTGAAAGGAGAGGGCGAGGCGTACGGAGTCACCAAGGACGGTTGGGACGAGGTCCTGATCGAGCCGGTGACCGCCAAGGCCTTCCGGCTGGAGATCGAGCTGCAGGAGGGCTTCTCCGGCGGCGTGCTCGAGTGGATCCTCGAATAGGTAGGCGCCAGCTCACCGAAGTGGCGTGAAGCGAATCCTCCCCCGCGGGGGATCGAATGTCACGGTGAGTTCGCGCAACGCCTTCCGTCCCAGCACCCCGTCGGGGATCAGGTCGTGGAACTTCAGCAGCGGCTGCGATACGCGTTGGCTGCCGATACGGAGCTCGCCGTCGAGCGTGGCCGCGGTGATCTCCATCTCGTTGAAGAGCGTGGCCATGCGGCCCACCACTTTCGGCTCGTCCCGGAACGGCAGCTCGTCGAGCAGGTACCGGGGCAGCGTGATGAACTCCGGAGAGCCGCTGTCGACGATCGTGGGTACGCGCCGGCCCGCCACCTCGACCTCGATCGAGGCGGTGCCGAAGGAGTAGTCGGCTTCCATCACCTCTCCGCCCGGCGCGGGCAACGGCGCTCCACCGATCGTGAGCCGCTCGCGCGCCAGGTCGATTGTCCACGGAGCATCCGCGAAGAGGCCGGAACCCAGAATTCCCCACGGCGTATCTCCGGACTCCGTGCCGCCCTCTTCGAGCACGATGCCGAGCACGTCGTGGTAGACGAGTCCGCCCAGCTCGAGCCGCGGCACCCTGACGAGGTCCACCGTCCAGACGTTCTCCCCCGAGCCGTCCCCGACCGGGGCCCGGTCGAACGGCACCAGCTCCAGCTCGTCCGCCAGCGCCCTCGAGAGGGCGCAGGGCACCGACTGCCCGGTGTCGAGGCTGAATTGGAAGGGGCCCTCGCCCGCGACGAGCACCGGGATCCTGTCGGCCAGTGAGAGCTCGACCGGTGGCACTGCCGGCGGAGTCGTGCGGCAGGCGGCGAAGATGGCGAGTGCCGCGGCCGTGGTGAGGGCGTGTCTGAGGATCGTCATCGGGAGTCGGGGTGTCTCGCGTCAGGATACCAGGGGTGCGGCGTTCTCGAACCGGCGGCCCGGATCCGATTCCCGCGATACCGAACCAGGGTCACTTTCACGCACTTGCTCATCAGTCCAAACGAGTGGAGACAAGAGTGGAGGAAGCTACAGCGACCGCGTTGAGCACTGGCGGTACATTCCCGTGTTGCGATCGAAAGCGTCGGAAGAGATCATTTCACGGCATGAAACCGGAAGATGAAGTACTGGGCGGTTCGGCGATCGGTAAGCGGAACGCGAGGAGTTTTTCGAGTTTGGCCTTCGGAGTCCGGGCGCTGGTTGCAGCCACACTCCTGACGACATGCGTCATCGCGGCAGGGGCCGATGATCCGCAGCCCACCGCCGCCCGGTCCGCGGTCGTCGCCGAGTGCATCGAACGGCTGATCCCCCTCCAGGAAGAGAACGCCATGTGGCCCTATGAGGGAGATTACCGGGTGGAAGGGGAGCTCCCGGACACGTGGGTCATCCCGGTCACGTATCGCGCGGGTGGCACGAGCCTGGTGTGCATGTCCCTGCTCTACGGCGCCGAGCCCGGCGACGACAAGGCGCGCGCCGCGTTCAAACGGGGGCTCGCGTACGTCATCGGTCAGCTCGATCACGACATGATGAAGCGCCACCGAGAGGTCAAGTACGACATGCGGGTCTTGGCGCAGGCGTACGCGTTGCTGCTATTCTGCCACGCCGAGAAGGAGGGGCGGGCCGGCATCCACGCCACCGCCATCCGGCAATGGATGCCCAGGCTCGTGGAGTATCTGGTGTACGAGCAGCGCGACGACGGTGGCTGGAATTACCAGGATCGATTCGTGCACGCGTCGTTCGTCACCTCGTCGGTCATGCAGGCCCTGCTCTGGGCCAGGACCCGGGAGGTGGCGGTGTCGGACGACGTGCTGAAACGCGGGGCCGATGCTCTGGCGAAGAGCCGTTACGACGACGGTGCGTTCGCCTATTTCGGGTTCCGCGTACCCGGGGGTCAGCGCCCGCCCCAGGACAGGCTCCCGGGATCAACCGGGCGCAACGCGATCTGCGAGACTCTCATGCTGCAATGCGGCCGCGGGTCGGTCGAACGCGTGCGCGGATCGATTGCGGCGTTCTACGAGCACTGGGACGAACTCGAAGCCCAGCGGAAGAAGAAGACCCACGCCGGGCCCTATCTCATCGCCCCGTACTACTTCTACTACGGGCACCGCTACGCGGCGCAGGCCATCGAGCTTCTGCCCGAAGCGGAGCGCGCGGCCGCGCACGAGCGCATGTTCAAGCAGTTGATGCGCACGCGCGACCCCGACGGCACCTGGAATGACCGGGACTATCCGCGTGCGAGGGCCTACGGCACGGCCATGGTAGCGCTGGCGCTCTTGTCCAAGGAGATCGGTCCGCCGCCCGCACACAATCTCCCCCCGACCGACGACAAGGTCATGGTCAAGACAGCCTACGTCTGGTCTCCGGGCGAGTCCGTAGTGAACATCACCCCCACGCCGGGCGAGGGGTGGTACGGAACGCCGAGTATTCACCCCAACGGCAAGGCGGTGGTGTTCGCCGGCGCGGTCCGTGGTCACGGGCGTATCTGGAAGTACACACTGGCTACCGGGGAGGTGCAACCGCTCACGTCGGAGTCGTTCTGTTCGAAACTGCCATCGTACAGCCCCGATGGAGAGTCAATCGTGTTCGCAGCGGACCTCGACCTCGACAAGCCCCGGTTCGACATGTTCGAGGTAGGCCGGACCCGGCCTCACAACGACGGATTCAGCGCCGGGATGACGTCCTCGTGCAATCTCTACGTGATGGATGCGGACGGGAGCAACCCTCGCCAGATCACGGCAGGCGATTGCCACGACAGCCGTCCATCATTCAGCCCCGACGGAAAGACGGTGGTGTTTCACGGCAACAGACGAGGCCCCGGTACCTTCGACATGTGGACGGTTCCCACCGATGGGTCCTCGGAGCCCAGGCAGGTGATGCTGGAGGACAATCCCTGGGTCGGGCGTCCGCGGTACTCGCTCGATGGCAAGGAGATTTTCTTCTTCACGGGCGTGAACAATGGGATCTTCGACCCGCAGGGACGCCATACCCTGTGCAGGGTGCCCGCGAGCGGCGGCGCCTGGAGTGTGCTACCCAACGACACGGTGGGTGTGAGCAGTCACGGGCCCGACCCGGAGCCGAGCGGAAGATACCTCATGTATCATGCTGCCGTGGACAACCTGTGGGGCGTCTACATGTTGCCGCTGTCTGGCGACGATCCGATCGAATTGGTTCCCCCGGGATTCGCGAATCACCACATCGCCCACGCGACCACCGCGTCGAACGGAACGATGGCCTTCGATTCCCGGTCGTACATCGAGACGCGGTAGCGACGTGGTGTGTCAGGTGCGGAGGTTCGCCCCGTCCTTCTACAGCGACCTCCCTCTTCCCGATCAGCCGGTCCACACGGCAACTGTCCGATCAGGTGCTCGAGCTCCCGCTCCGGAATCGACATCCATGGCCACTCCTCTCTCGGGCCGGGCTCCTACCGTCCCGTCGCCTCGCGCGATGACGTCGCCTGCGACCCGGGTCCCATCGAGGTCACCCGTTCGCCAGCGGGCCGCGTGTCCATCGGCTGGTCGTATTGGTGGAGGTGGCCCCGCCCGGCGGAGATCCCGTTGTAAGTGCCTATTGGACAGGTGCTTAGCTCGTCGTCGAGCGGCGGTACCCCACCCCTCGCCCCGCCTTGTGGCGGCGGAATGCTGCCGTAGACTCTTCGACCCCCTCACCTCGGCCGGTCGAAGCGCCGATATCGATGCTGACGACCCCTTCAACCCCTCGCGAGGCGTCCGCCTCCCCTCTCCTCGATCGATGACGCGACACGGCACCACAGCGCTTGGCTCCGCCGGGCTGCTCTTCCTCTTCCAAGGCCTCGTCGGTTGCGGCAACGGCGACGCCTCGCCGGCCGACCCGGGGGCGCGCGGCAACGACAAGGACCCCGCCGCGGTGGAACACCCGAACGACGCCGCGGTCTACAAGGGCAAACAGATCTTCGAGGAGGTCTCCTGCGACAAGTGCCACTCCCTCGACGGCGAGGAGCGCAGCGCGGAGACCCTGCTCGGGATGTACGGCACCGAGATCGAGCTGGTCGACGGGACGATGGCGCTGCGCGACGACGCCTACCTTCGCGACTCCCTGCTCGAGCCGCTGAAGCACATCCCCAAGGCCTACGAGGACCAGAAGGACGAGATGCCCGCCTACGATACGATGCTCGTCGACCGCGAGATCGACGCGCTGGTCGCTCTGATCGAGTCGCTGAAGAACGACGGCTAGGAGCGCACCCGCATGCGGCAGAAGTACGATCTGATCGTCGTCGGCACGAGCTTCGCCTCCTCCTTCTTCCTCCATCGATACCTGGACCAGGGACCGAAGGACGTCTCGATCCTGGTCCTGGAGAAGGGGCGTCCCGACTCGCTCCGCTGGCAGCTCGACCACCTGCGCTGGTCCAGCTTCGAGGGAGCGACGATCACCAACCGCACACCGGAGAAGCCGTGGGACTTCGCCATCGGCTTCGGCGGGACCTCCAACGCGTGGTGGGCGTGCACGCCGCGGATGCTGCCGAGCGACTTCCAGCTGAGGACCAAGTACGGCGTGGGGCGCGACTGGCCGATCACCTTCGAGGAGCTCGAGCCGTACTACGAGGAGGTGGAGCGGATCATGGCGGTCTCGGGGCCGGCCGGTCCGATGCCCTTCCCCCAGAAGCAGCCGTACCCCCAGCCGCCTCACCTCGTGTCCGATCCCGACAAGATCCTGCAGGAGGCGTACCCCGGCCTGTACGTCGTTCAGCCGACCGCGCGCGCGCGCGTCAAGGTCGGCGAGCGGGCGCCCTGCTGCTCCAACGGGACCTGCGACATCTGTCCGATCGACTCGAAGTTCAGCGTGCCGAACGCGATGGCGCAGCTCTACGAGGACCCGCGCGTGACCCCGGAGCTCGGCGCGTCGGCGGAGACGGTCGAGCTCGCCGGTGACGTCGCGACCGGCGTGCGCTACCTGAAGGACGGCGCGGTCATCGACGTGAAGGCCGACCTGGTCGTGCTCGGAGCGAATGCGATCTTCAACCCCCACATCCTCCTGCGCTCGGGCGACGAGCACCCCTGGCTGGGCCGCGGGCTCGGCGAGCAAGTCTCGCGAACGGTCACCGTCTACCTCGACGGCGTCGACAACTACCAGGGCAGCACCGCCATCACGGGGCACGGCTACATGCTCTACGACGGCCCTCATCGCGCCGAGCGGGCCGCGTGCCTGATCGAGTCCTACAACATCCCCAGCCTCCGCGCCGAGCACGGCCGCTGGCGGCAGAAGATGAAGCTGAAGGTGATCTTCGAGGACCTGCCGCAGCAGGCGAACCGAGTCGAGGTCGATGCCGACGATCCGCGGAAGGCGGCGACGACCTTCGAGGGGATCTCCGACTACGCGCGGCGCGGCCTGGAGACCTTGCCCGAGTACCTGCCCGAGGCGCTGAGCCCGTTGCCGGTCGAGGAGATCGAGTACGGTCCGGTGAACCCGACCGAGTCGCACATCCTCGGCGCGACGATCATGGGGGACGACCCCGACACGAGCGTGCTCGATCGCCACCAGATCCACCACCGCTACCGCAACCTGCTGGTGCTCGGCGCCGGCTCGTTCCCGACGCACTCGCCGGCCAACCCGACGCCGACGCTGTGTGCGCTCTCGCTGTTCACGGCCGACCACCTGCTTCGCTGACGGAGGCTCCGGGACGATGAAGAAGTTCGGAAGACGCAAGCTGCTCCTCGGTGGAACGCTCGGGGTCGGTGCCGCCTTCGCGCTGTACAGCGGCGGCTGGTGGTACTTCAAGGTCCGCGAGCCCGACCCGACCGACATCATCCTGGCGGTGCTGCGACGGCACCTCGACCGGCTGATCGTCAAGGAGGAGGACCTGGTCGCCTTCGCCGAGGCGATCCGGGAGAAGCACGCGCACAGCAAGACGCTCGCCTGGATGGGGATGATGGGGCCGGTGTATCAGCGGGTCGACGTCTTCAGCTTGAGCTCGGCGATGCGATCGAAGATGCGGCGCTTCGAGGACGAGATCGTCAGCGAGTTCCTGCTGTCGACCGACTTCTTCCACCGCGGGGCGGACGAGACGCGGGAGCTGCGGTATCTGGGGGTGTTCGATCCCTACGAGCGGAAGTGCATGAATCCGTTCGCCTCGACTTGACGAGGGGTGGGGGGAGAAGCTCGCGAGCCAGACCTCACAAAGACAAGAATCCTGCAGGAAGAGAGAGGGGAATAGGCGCTTCACGGCATCAGTCCTATCGTGGACCCCGTCCCGGACCCCTCTTGAAGAAGACGATCCCCCTCGCCGTCCTGGCCGCCGCGGTGGCCGTGCTCCTGTTCCTGCTCCTGCGCTCCCTCGGAGGCGTCGATCCGGTCGCGGGAGCGTTCGAGGCCGAGACGGCCGCCGAGGAGGGGCTGGAGCTCGCCGGGCCGCTCGAGGCACCGTTGCCGCCAGAGGCGTCCGACCCGACGGCCCCCGACGAGGTCGCCCGGGGCGAGGGCCGGCGGGAGGCCGCCGGAGCGGTCGCGGCCGGCGAGAGCGGGTCCTTCACCCTGCGGATCCAGGAGAAGGAGAGCGAGAAGCCGCTCGCCGGCGCCGAGGTGTGGTTCGTTCACCGCGGCTGGCGCCAGGCGGGGCAGAACCACCGGGGGCTCGTCGAGATCTTCGACTACGAGCCCTTCCTCCGCGAGCACGGCACGCAGCTGGTCGCCGACGACCGGGCGGAGGTGGTCGTGCCGCGGGGTGGGGGAGACCTGCTCGTCGGAGCGCGCCGCGGGGAATGGTGGGGGATGCGCACGTTCCCGGCGGTGATCGACGAGCTGGAGCTTCTCGAGCTCGAACGCGACTTCGGAGTTACCGTCCAGGTCGTCGACCCCACGGGCCAGCCGCGCGCCGGCGTGCCGGTCGTAATCGGCCTGGTGGCCCGGAACAGACTGCAGCGAGTGGGCGCCCTCGTCCGCAGCGTGGGAGCGGAGGGGATCGCCCACTTCCCTCACGTTCAGCACATCTCCAGTTTCCAGACCGCAGCGTCGGCCTTCGTCGGCCTCGGCTTCCCCTGCGCCGATCCCCCCGAGCATATCCTCGATCGCGGGAGCCTCACCGCCGAGCCGATCCGCCTGGTCATGCCGGAGACCGGCAGCGTGCTCCTCCGCCTCGAGGACCCCGCCGGCGAGCCGCTGCGCGACGGCCGTTCGGTCTGGCTGGAACAGGATCCGGGCGACGGTGCATCCGGCCGGACGCTCGCCCGCAGCACCACTCACCTCCGCTACCAGGCCGCGGTCGAAGAAGACGAGTCCGGCACCCTCCTCTACGAGCACGTCGGAGTGGGCCTCGACCTGCGCGCGTTCTCCGCGGTGCGGGGCTTCGAACCGGTCGTCGCCCGGGGACCGGGGCCTGGCCGGCCGGGGGAGCGGGTCGAGCTCACGCTGCGCTACGGCGAGGTGCTGCCGACCTTCACCGGCCAGATCGTCGACGCGGCCGGCACCCCCCTCGCCGATCGTGTGCTGCGCCTGCTCGTGCGATCTCCGGGGTTCGCGCTGGGGACCGCCACGTTCTCCACTCGCGGGAAGAGCGACGAGCGCGGTGCCTTCCGCCTGGTGCTCGATCGTGGGCCGGTCCTCGACGACTCCGCGTTCGTCGAGTTGCAGGTGCTGAACGGCGCGAACGTCGAGCTGTCCGGGTCGACCGGCTTCCGCGGCGAGGTGACCGAGGGGGTGCACGACCTGGGCGTCGTCCCGCTCGCCGGAGCGGGGGTCCTGCTCTCCGGTCGGGTGGTCGACGACCGCGGCGAGCCGATCCGCGGCGCGATGGTCACCCCGAAGCGGCGGCAGCGCCTGAACATGCCCGGGGATCGCTGGATGTGGGTCGACTGCTCCGATCTCCGGGCGAGGACCGACGAGGAGGGGAGGTTCGAGATCCGAGGTGAGGCGGAAGTCGGCGAGTACCAGCTGGAAGCGTACCTCTGGGGCCACCTCGTGGAGGAGGTCCCGGTCGCACTCGGCAGCGTCGATCTCCGGATCGTCCTGCGGAAGGAGGGCAAGCTCGCCGGATCGTTGCTGGTCGACGAGGGCGTGCCCGTCGCGCTGATCGAGCTCCGGATCCGTCCACTCGACACCGAAGAGCACGGTCGCACCGCTCGCATCGCGGATGACGGGACGTTCCTCTTTCTGGTCCTCGCTCCGGGTCGCTACGAGGTGAGGCTCGGCCTGCGCGGGGACGAGCGGCCGTTGGTCGAACCATTCGTCGTCGAGGTGCCCTCGGGCGAGACCGCCCGCCCCCCCGGCCTGCAGCAGGTCGACCTGCGCGGTGTGCTGCGCGGGATCACCGTCACCGTCGTCGACGGGGACGGGCGGGAGATCGACGCCAGGCTCGAGTACCGGCCGATCGAGGAGGGCAGCGGGGGAGCGGGCGTGCCCGTGAGCGGTGGTCGGGCGACGTTCATCCTCCGCGGTGCGGCGGCCGACTTGCGCGTCGGGGGTGAGGGATTCCGAACGCAGCGCTTCGAGGACGTCTCCTCCGATCTCCACGTCGTCCTGCGTCGTGGAATCCCGGTACGCCTGCAGCCGACGGGGACGCCGGCTCTGCCCGGGAACGACTACCGGCTGGCCGTTCGCTTGCAGCGCAGAATCCCCGTCGAGGAGCGAGTGCGCGGGATTCGGGCGCACGGACTCTCTCTCACCATCGAGACCCGGCGAGCCGTCTTCGAGAGGGGCGTGGCGGACGTGCTCCTGCCCGCGCCCGGAAACTGGACCATCCACTGGACGGTCGAGCGCGCCAAGAGCTCGAAGACCGCCGGGATCACTCGTTCGGCCTCCCCGGAGTGGATCGAGGTTCAGGATCACGACGTCCGACAGGACTTCATCCTGGAGGTGCCCGACCGGGCGGAGATCGCCGAGGCGGTGGAGCGGCTGAAGTAGTCGAGCGTCGCGTGGGCCCGGCTCCGGGATCTCGAGGGAAACCCGGTGCGATCTCGAGCTTCTGCTATCCTCGGAGTTGCTCGCCGGATCTTCAGGGACTCGAGGTCGAGAGCGTCGTCGCGCTCCCCCGAGTCCGGTCTACACAACGAGGAGACGTACGATGGGCTCACCCGTTCCGCAACCGGACTCCGCGCCGCGGCGCAGCGCCACCACCCGGAATGGCGCCGAGGTGGGGCGCGCTCGTTCTCGTCGCCTCGAGAGGATCGCTCCGCTGCTGGCGAGCGCGGTCACGATCGGCGGACTCCTCCTCTTGCTGCCCGTGCTCCGCACGCCGGACTCTCCCGCGACCGGCGAGTCGCCGCTCTCCGGGGCGCCCGGGCCTGCTCGCTCCCGCTTGCCCGACGACGGCCTCCCGCCGCGCACGCCCAACCCGTGGTTCTTCACCGAGCGTGCCTACCCGCTCGGCGCCATCCCGCTCGACCGCTGGCGAGCGGCCCGCACGGAGTCGCTGGCGAGGAAAACGTCGCCGCGCGGCCCCGCGGCCAGCTGGACGCCGCGGGGGCCGACCAACATCGGCGGGCGGGTCACCGCCATCGCCGTGGACCAGACCGATGCGAACGTCGTCTTCGCCGGTGCGGCGGAAGGTGGCGTGCTGCGCAGCCTGAACGGAGGCCAGAGCTGGACGCCGGTATTCGACGATCAGCCGACTCTCGCGGTCGGCGCCGTCGCCATCGATCCCTCGAACAACCAGGTGATCTACGCCGGCACCGGCGAGGTCAACCCCGGCGGGGGCAGCGTCGCCTACGGCGGCGCGGGGCTCTTCCGCTCGACCGATCGAGGCGACAGCTGGTCGTACGTCGGCTTGCCGGAGAGTGGCGCGATCGGGCGGATCCGCATCGACCCCACCGACTCGAATCGCCTCTTCGTGGCCGCGATGGGGCAGCTCTGGGAAGACAATCCCGAACGCGGGGTGTATCGCAGCACCGACGGCGGGGCGAGCTGGCAGCGGGTCCTCTACGTCAACGACTCCACCGGGTGCGTCGATCTGATCCAGCGTCCCGACGACCCCGACGTCCTGCTGGCGGCGATGTGGCAGCGGACGCGACGCCCCGAGGTCTACAACTACGGCGGAGTGGGGTGCGCCGTCTACTCGACCGACGACGGGGGGAACAGCTGGAGCCAGGTCGGGGGCGGTCTTCCGGCACCGTCGAGCAGCGGCGGGCGCATCGGGCTCTCGCTCTGTGCGAGCCAGCCGGACGTGATGCACGCGATCTACGCCGATCGAATCGGCTACTTCGACGGCCTCTACCGGTCGACGAACGGAGGGAGCTCCTGGACGCGAACCAACGACGGGGCGCTCTCCTCGGTCTACGCGTCCTACGGCTGGTGGTTCGGCAACGTCCGCACGCACCCGACCGACCCGAGCCGGATCTTCGTTCTCGGTTACGACTTCTACCGGAGCACCAATGGAGGCTCGTCGTGGTCGGACGTGGGGTCGAGCATGCACGTCGACCATCACGGCCTCGGATTCGGGCCGGGCTCGAACCCGGTGATGTACGAGGGGAACGACGGCGGGATCTATCGCTCGACCAACGGCGGCAGCGGCTGGACGAAGCTCGCCGATCAACCGATCACCCAGATCTACCGCGTGGCGCTCGATCCGAGCAACCCGAATGCCCTCTACGGCGGCGCGCAGGACAACGGGACCAGCCGGACGCTGGTCGGCTCCCCCCAGAACTGGTCGTGGATCTTCGGCGGTGACGGCATGCAGCCGCTGATCCACCCGAACGACTCCGATCGGATCTGGGTGCAGTACCAGTACGGCTCGCTCTACTACTCCAACGACGGAGGATCGAACTGGTACTACGCGACCGGGGGGATCAGCGGATCGGATCGTTCCAACTGGAACAGTCCGCTCATCCAGGACCCGACGAACGTCAATCGTCGCTACTTCGGCACGAACCGCGTCTACCGCAGTGTGGACAGCACCAGCTGGACGCCGGTCAGCCCCGACCTCACCGGTGGTCCGCACTCGGGGAATCCCGGGCAGGTGAACGGGACGCTCACCACGCTGGCGGTCTCGCCGCAAGATGGCCAGGTGATCTGGGCGGGGAGCGACGATGGCCACGTGCAGGTGACCACCAACGGCGGGGGGGCGTGGAGCGACGTGTCCGCGACCCTGCCGGATCGCTGGGTCACCTCGGTGCGCACCGATCCGAACGACCGTGAGACCGCGTACGTGACCCTCTCGGGCTTCCGCTGGGCGGAGCCGCTGCCCCGCGTCTTCCGGACGACCGACCTGGGCGCGAGCTGGACCTCGATCGGTGGGAACCTCCCCGACGCGCCGGTCAACGACCTCGTCGCCGATCCGCTTCACGCAGCGCGCTACTTCGTCGGCACCGACGTCGGTGTCTTCGAAACCGTCGACGGAGGCGTGACCTGGGCGCCGCCGGGTGTCGGCCTGCCGAACGTGGTGGTCACCTCCATGGCTCTCTCCGCCGGCCGCGAGCTCTACGCCGGGACCTACGGTCGCAGCTTCTTCTCGATCGCCATCGGCGACCCGGAGCCGGGAGTCGGGTACTGCTTCGGCGATCCGGGCAGCGGCACGCCCTGTCCGTGCGACAACGACAACGACGGCAGCGTTCCGGGCTCGGGGTGCGACAACGGCGTCTTCGCTTCCGGCGCCCGGCTCACGAGCAGCGGCGAGGCGAGCCTGCTCGCCGACACCCTGGTGCTGAGCGCCACGGGCCTCGAGCCGGGGAACAGCGGCCTGTACTTCCAGGCGGACAACGACCTCTCGCCGGGGAGTGTCTGGGGCGACGGTCTGCGCTGCGCCGGGGGCAACCTGAAGCGCCTGCAGGTTCGCTTCGCCGACGGATCGGGCGCGTCGAGCACGACGATCGCGATCGCCGCGAAGGCCGGCAACGTGGTCGCGGGATCGATCAAGCGCTACCAGTGCTGGTACCGGACCACGAGCAACCCGCCGTGTGGGGCGGGGTCGGGGGAGTTCAATGCGACCAACGGGTATGCGGTGGCCTGGGGACCGTGATATGGATGGACCTGTCTCCAGCTGAGTGATGGGGTGAGCGGAATGCACTCGGGGGTTGTGCTGTTTCGCCCTTCTCGCTGGCGAGTGCGGGGTCGAGAGAGCGTTCCATCCCCGGATCGGCGGATCTCGTTCCGAGGTACGGTTCTTGCCCGCGCCCTCGGATCACCGAGGAGGAGAAGATGATCGCCGCCGCCCTGCTGCTCGCCTGTCTCGCCCAGGAATCGGACCTTCACGCCGCCGCGCGACTCGGGGACGTCGCCGAACTCAGGCGGTTGATGGAGGCCGAGCCCGAGGCGATCGATCGAGAAGGACCCTACCGGGGTACTGCGCTACACGACGCGGTGGGGAACAGCCGCCTGGACGCGGTGACCTTCCTGATCGAGGCGGGAGCGGACGTGAACGCGCGCTGCGGAGATGACGGGGCGCTTCCCCTGCAGCTCGCGCGGTGCTTCGAGGTCGCCAAGGTCCTGCTCGATGCCGGCGCGGCGATCGGGAAGGACGATGAGTCGCGATATGCAGGACTCGCCCTCAGCCAGGCAGTGGAGGCCGACGACCCCGAATGGGTGGGGCTTCTGCTCGATCACGGCGCCGACCCCGATGCACGCCCGAATCCAGGCTCCGAGTCCGCGCTCGCCCAGGCGGTGCGTCTCGGTCGGGGGGCGCTGGTGGACCGCCTGCTGGACGCCGGCGGATCGCTGGAGACCACGGTCGCGGGCTGCCACCTCCCCTGGCTGGCCCTGAGAGGTGGGCATCCCGAGCTTGCCCGGAGGCTGCTCGCCGGGGGCGCGCCCGCGGATCTCTCCACGCTCTGCTTGCTGAACGACGCGAAGCGAGTGAAGACCTGGCTGGACGAGAAGCCGTCGAGCGTCAACAGCCTGGGAGTCGAACGACGAACCCCGCTGCACTGGGCGGCACATTCGGGCGGTGGTGAGGTCGTCGAGCTCCTGGTGCGGCGTGGGGCAGATGTCGACGCGCGGGCGCCGTGGCTCGAGGAGGTCTGGGTGGGAGGGGCTCGTCTCGTGCCGGGGAGCCTTCCCGGGAACCACGGAATCGACCCCCACCCGGACTTCGGTTCGAATCGGGGCGACACGCCGCTGCACGACGCGGCCCGGATGGAGAATCGCGCGGCCGTTCAGGTGCTCCTCGAGGCGGGGGCCGAGGTCGATCCCTTTTCCGAGAGCGGCGTGACCCCCCTTGCGCTCGCCGCGGCCGCGGGGTCGATCGAGATCGTCCGCGACCTGGTCGCGGCCGGCGCGGACCCGAACGCGTACGACCCGCCGCCGACAGGGTCCGCGGGGTTCTACCGGCACTGGCAAGGCCCGGCAATGACGCCGCTCGAGGGTGCGCGGGACGCGATCTACTGGTGGCCCTCCCGGCCCTGGATGAGACTGGAGTCGGGCCAGCGGGACGACCCCCCCCTGCGCGAGCTGGTTCGATCCAGTTTCGAGATCAGCCGGCTCCTGATCGACGCCGGGGCCACCGTCGGCTTCCTCGACGCGTGCTTTCTGGGCGACACCGAGCTCGTGCGCGAATGGCTGACGTTGGATCCGTCCCTGGTGCATCAGCGAGGCAACCCCGGCGGGTCGACTGCAATGCGATGGGCCGCGCTCATGGGACACGTCGAGATCGGCCGGCAGCTGATCGAGGCAGGAGCCCTGTCACCGCCGACGAGATACGAGAGCAGCGGGATGATCCTACCGCATCCTCCGGAGGGGCGCTCCCCGCAGGGGCCCTCCCCGCTGGGTTTCGCGGCAGGGGCCGACCGGACCGAGTTCGTGCGGATGCTGCTCGACGAAGGGCTCGATCCAAACGACTGCGTGCAGGGGAAACCTGTCTGGTTCGGTGCCCTCCCGTCGGGCTCGACGAAGCCGCTCGAGCTCCTGGTCGAGCGGGGAGCGCACCTCGACGAGCGTGCGCGCGATGCTGGGTACTCTTCCGGAGAGACCGCCCTTCACGAGGCAGCGAGAACCGGGTCACTCATTGCAGGGCTCCTGACCTACGCCGGATTGTGATGATTTAGGGTCGATTTCGG
>CAZCAC010000149.1:0-18962 GCA_964496575.1 uncultured Planctomycetaceae bacterium
CAATGGGATCGAGCTGGTGTTCTTCTCCGACTGGGACCGCGTCGACGACGTGCACCCCGGGAGCTTCGCGCCCTCGGATCGGATCCGCTCCAGTGCCCGATCCCCGCTCAGACTCCCGGCCGAGGAATGTGTGTCCCTGGAGTACGGATCCTTCGTCGTGCTCTGGGCGCGCGCGCCGGGCTACGCCTGGGATCGCATCGAGATCGACTTCGCCGAGTTCGGTGAGTACACCCTGGCCCTGAAGCCCGCCGCCGAGCTCGTCATCACCCTGGTGAACCACGATCCCACCGCGGGATCCTCGAGCTCACGCGCCCCCCGGCTGATACCCGTGCTGCGGGTTCGCACCTTCCGAGGTCCCCCGGGCGGTTCTCCGGTCGATCTGGAAGAGCTGCGACGTCAGCTCGAAGCGATGCCCGAGGATCAATTCCCCGGTGGGAAGGAGGCGGAGATCGCGGAGCTGATCGAGACCCTGCGCCAGAAGAGGGAACGTCCGCTGCTTCGCGGCGACCTGCTGCTGGAGCAGCGGCTCGAGCCAGTCGAAGGGTCGATCACGATCACCGGGCTCGCACCCGGCCCCGTCTCCGTGAGCGTCGAGGTGGGCTGCTGGACCATGGACGATCAAATTCAGCTGGGCTGGGCTTCGACCGAGCTGGAAGCGGGACGGCGAGCGCAGGTGACCCTCGTCCTGGAGCCGCTCCCCGAGTTCGAGGCGCCCGCCCCGCTGTCCGGGACGCTCTTCGTTCCACCGTCCTGGGGGGAGCTGGACCTCACCCTGTTCCTCGACCTGGTGGACCTCCCCGAGGGGGTCTGCGGCGACGCTCTCCTGCTCCGCCTCTCGGAGATGCAGCCCGTGGCGGGGAGGGAGGGACTCTCCCGCTGGTCCGCCGGCGAGGTGACTCCGGGGCGTTACGAGATCTGCGTCTATCAGTTCCAGTACCGGCAGGTCATCCACGTCCCGAGCGACGGTCTCCTCGATGCCCACCTCGAGCTCGGCGAACGCGCTGTCGTCGTGGTGCATCTCCTGGAGAAGGAGACGGGATTGCCCGTCCCGATGAAGACCGTCCACTGGAACTGCCTGAGCCCCGACGGGGCGGCCGGCGGATCCACCTGGTTCGCGGAGCTCGACGAGGAGATCGGAGGCTACCGCTTCCTCGCCCCGGCGGGTCGGGTGGAGATCCGCTCCCGGGGCGACGGCTACGAGCGGTACGACCAGGTCCACGAGATCCGTCCGGGAGAGAACGAGATCACCATCTACCTGAAGAGGTCTTGCGGAGTGGTTCTCTCGGTGCGGGAAGGCGGGGAGACGGTTTCCTTCGAGGTGATCGAGCGCTTCATCCACATCGAACAGGTCAGCGGCGGTGGATTGCCCATCGGCCGCTGGTGGTCTCTCGACGGCGTGCGGTTCCACCTCTCGAACCCCGGCCTCTACGAGATCCGGATCGACCCGGTGGAAGGTTACCTGCCCGTCGAACCCGTGCGAGTCGAGGTTCCCGCGGGCGAGTTCGTCGAGCACGTCGTGGTGCTGAAGGGGAACGGGTGAGTCTCGGACGCCGCGCGCGAAAGGGACTGGCCAATCCCGACCGCAGCTCCCCCGGTTTCAGCCGGTGGGGATGAGCTCGCGCGCGCCCTCGGCGCTCGGTACCCTCTCGCTGGAGGATGGTCGATGGACGAACGAGAGCGAGTGATCCTGGAGACGCTCGACTCCGCCGTGCACGCACCCGCCGCCGCGGCTCGGATCGAGCGGATCGTGAGTCGGGTGGAAGAGGCCCTGGCGTGCGCCCCGGACCGTCGGATGGCCTGGGAGCCCGTTCCGCTCGACCTCTACGGCGGCGATCTGCCTGGCGGCGTTCGATCGAGCTGGGTCTTCGTGCTGCGAGCCGGCGCCACCACCGGGGCCGAACGCCATCCGAACAGCCACCAGCGCATGATGGCCTGGCGCGGTGGAGGTGACTTCCAGACGCGACCGGGGAACGAGTGGATCTCCCACCGGATGCAGGCGGGCGACGCGGCGGGTTTCCGCGAGCGCTGGATCTCCATTCCGCCGGGAGTCTGGCATCAGGGCGTCGTTGGTGATCGGGACTGGGCCGTGGTCTCCTTCCAGACGGCGCACGTCGAGGACCTGATCGAGGAGCGCCCCGTCGGCGAGCTCGAAGGCGAGGTTCGGCGGCGCAACTACGTCGGGCGGGACCAGGAGCCGTGATGGCCAGAACCGATCCCGACTCCGGATATCGAACCACCTCTTCGATCACCGCGAGGGGGGTATCAGAGAACCGGACGGATGAGGATATGGGTAGCCTGTCCGGCAGACGGAAGAAGCGCCGCACGTTCTCGCCCTGGGCGATCGCCGTCGCGGCCGGGCTCCTCTCGAGCGCCGGGACCTCCGGACCCGATCCGACCACCGCGCCGACTCCCGATGCACCGCGGGGCTGCACCATCTTCACCGCGACCGGCGGCGGGGAGGTCCTCCTCTGCGGCAACCTCGACCACCCCAGCAGCGACGGCTCGGTCCTCTTCTGGCCCGGCACCGAGGACGAGGTCGGGGGCATCATGATCGGCTACCACGCTCAGGTCGGCGAGCAGTCCTGGATCGGCTACGAGGTCGGGATGAACGAGCGGGGGCTGGCCTTCGGAACGAACGGACTGCCCGACGCGGAGATGACGCCCCATCCCGAGCGCCCGCTCTCGTGGGAGAACGCCAACGTGTGGCGGAAGATCCTGCGCAGCTGCGCGACCGTGGACGAGGTGATCGCGCTCGCCCGGAGCTTCGACTTCGGGGCGAAGCTGGACTTCCAGATCCACGCATCCGACGCCTCGGGTGCGGCCGTCGTGATCGGGCCGGGCGGGGACGGCGAGCTGATCATGACCCGGCTCGATCCCGAGCGCGGCTTCCTGGCCTCGACGAACTTCAACCTGGGGTACCCCGCTCATCACCACGATCCCTACCCCTGCCTGCGCTTCCAGGAGGCGGAGAAGCGCCTGGCCGACCTGCTCGAGTCCGGTGCGCCCGCGCTCGAAGCCTGTCGCGACACGCTGGACGCCGTTCACTTCGAGGGGGCGGACTACAACACGCTCGTGTCGTACGCGTGCGACCTGAAGCGTGGCGTACTGCACCTGTACCACTTCCACCAGTTCCATGACGGCATTGCGCTCGACCTCGCGGAGCAGCTCCTCGACGGTGAGCGCGAGGTCCCGATCGCCGAGCTCTTCCCGCCCGCGATCCGCGAACAGGCCGCCGCCGAGCTCGCCGGGCATCGGGACAGGAAGGGGCTGGTCGGACTCGCGAGCGTGCTGGCCGGCCTGGTCGTCCTGGCCGCGCTGGTCCTCGTCCTGGTCCGCCGCCGTCGCGCCCGCCGAAGCTCGGCCTGAGCAAGGCTCGTTCAGGAGGGCGCGGTCATCCCGTGGTGTGCGGATCCAGGTGCACCGTTCAAGGACCCTCTCGATCCAGCTCCTCCACCACCGCGATCAACCCGTGGACGATGCGAGCCATCGTCTCCCAGTCGAGCGTCTCCGCCCGGTCGGTCGGCAGGTGGTAGTGGGGATTGCGGAAGGGCGCCGTGTCCGTGACCATCACCGCCGGCCAGCCTTCCTGCCAGAAGGCCCAGTGATCCGACCAGCCGATTCCCGGGATGATCGACGGAGCGGCGAGACCCTCGGAGGGAACGTGCGCTCGCCCCCGGAAAGCGCCGATCACCCGCCGCACCAGCGCACGCGAGGAGGTGTTGCCGACGAAGCCGATGAAGTCGCCGGTGTCGGGATAGAGCAGGCTGAAAGGGAAGGGATAGCTCTGGCTGTTCGGCTCAGAGGTGAAGTAACCGATCGATTCCAGGCAGATCATGGCGGCGACGTCCGTGCCTCCGTCGGCCAGCAGTCGGGCGTAGACCCGGCTGCCCATCTCGTCGGTCTGGAAGTACGGTGGCTCCTCGTTCACGAAGAGCACGAGACGCAGCTCGTGAGAGAAGGTCCGCTCGTGCAACAACCTGGCGAGCTCGACGAGCGCTGCGGTTCCGGAGGCGTTGTCATCCGCACCCGGGGTGCCGAAGACCGAGTCGTAGTGCGCGCCCAGGACGAGGCAGCTACGGCCCGGCCCGACCGATGAGCCGGGGAGGACCGTTTCCAGGTTGACGTACTCACGGCCGCGGATCGAGTAGCCGTGCCGGGTGACCTTCAGGCCCAGCTCCTCCAGCTGCTCCGAGAGGTACTCCGCTGCTTCACCCAGGGCGGAGTAGCGGTGGGAGTTGCGCTCACGGATCCGTTCGCTGAGCATCTCGACGGTCTCTCGAAGGCGTCGCGCCGATTCCCGCTCCGGATCGGTGAGCGGCGGAGGAGTCCCGGCGAAGGACTCGCCGGGCATGGAGACCCCCAGAGAGATCGGAATGCCGAGCGCCGCCAGGGGAAGGAGGATCAGGGCCGCGAGGCGCAGGCGACCGATTCGAGTGTCGGGGAAGAGCTTGAGACCCATGACGGAAGAGAATACGACGGGAGGAAGACGGAGATACCGAACCGGGTTCAGTATTCTCCTGGGAGGGACATCATCCCTCCTTGGCGCCGAGCAGCAGCAAGTTGCTGATGTCGGCGTCCTCTCCTTCTCCTCCCGGCAGGTTGTCCGCGCCCAGCGTGTAGACCCTCGGATCCGACTCGCCGGGGCCCGGACGCTCGTAGAGGTACTCGAATCCCCAGGGGTCTTCCGGGACCGACAGCTGTTCCAGGTATCGGTTGCCGTTCTCGTCGTTTTCGACCAGCTCTTGCAGCGAGTCGGGGTAGTGGCTGTTGTTTATCCAGTAGTCCTTCAGCGCCTGGTTCATGGCCGTGATGTCGGATCTGGCCTTTGCGCGTCGGGCATCCACCAGGTGTCGGAGGACGCGGGGCATGACCAGGGTCGCGAGGAGTCCGAGGATCACGACCACGACCATCAACTCGGCGAGCGAGAACCCGGCCCTGGGGGCGGTCGATCGCCCGCGGGGGCGGGAATGCTGGGTGTTCATACCTGTGCCTTGTCTGGTGTCGGCAACCCGCACAGCTTCTCGCAGCACACCATGTTCTTCATGGTCTGCCGGATCTGCGGGCTCGCGCCGCTCGCGGTGAGCGAGATCGAGGGGGAGCAGTACGCCGTGATCAACATCGCCGGGGGCTGCACGCCGCACCTCGATACCAGCGGCGCTACCGTCATGGACTACGACGACGAGACTCTCTCGACTCGCCTCGCCCGGCGCCAGGCCACCTGGATCAAGCGAGTCCACCTGCCTCCGGCCGGCGATTGAGGCTCGGTCGGCGGGGGGGCTGTAGTACCTCCGGTCGGGCCGCGCTATGTCCTGCGGTCCCATGCTCCAGGAGTCCGCTGGATGCGCCATTCCACTCCGCCGATCCTCGGTCTGATCGCTCTCGTCGGCACTGCCGGTCTTCGGAGCATCGCATCGGGGGAACCCCACCCGCCACAGGCCCAGGCGCCGGTGGTCGAAGAGGAGACGACCCTGCTGGCAGTTCACGGCAAGGTCGTCCACTGGAAGACCGGAGAGCCGCTCCAGGGTGCCGAGCTCCGCTTCTCCCAGCAGGACCGGACATCGGCCTACAAGGTCGAGACGGATGAGACCGGGGGCTTCGAGACGCCCGCCTCCTTCCGCCGAACGAGTGTGCTGGCGGACGATCCGATCGTCGTGAGCGGCCTTCTGAACGAGGCCGGACCTCCACTGCGCTTCGAGCCCGAGTGGATCCGAGAACCCGGACCCGGGCGGGAACACGTGCTTCGAGCGTTTCCCCCCATAGGAGAGCTCGTCATCGACCCGGTCTTCATCGACGGGGACGAAGACTGCGACATGGAGTGGCTCCTCCGCGACTCGTCCGGCAATCGACTCGAGCTCTCGGGGCCCGTGTGGAAGAGGAGACGCACGTGGATCCACGAAGGAACCGGACTCACCTTCCCCCTCTCGATTCGCGGCACCTGCAGCCGGTCCTGCATGGCTCCGCGGTCCCGGAATCTGGCGAGCGATCAGGTTCTCCTGGAGTCCCTTCCCGACGAGCCGGTGGTCGTCCCCGTCTACGCCCCCGGGAGCCTGCGGGTACTGGTGAAGGACGGCCAGGGGAGGTTCGCCAGGGGTGTTGCCGTCCGCGCCATCCACGAGAAGGACGCCGCCGGGCCGCTTCACCAGTGGCGGCTCGAGCCGAGGGAGGATGGCCGCTGCTGGATCACAGGCCTCGCCGCCGGAGAATGGAAGGTCGTCGTCGTGGATCGGATCACGGGAGCGGAGGTCGAGTCCCGTCGAGTCCGGCTCGGGCGGAGCGAGGAGCTGGAGATCGAGATCGAGGTCCCCGACACCTGGCAGCCGGAGCTCGCCGTCTCGGGTCGAATCCTCTGGCAGGACGAGGCGTACACGACCGAGGAGGCCCTCCTCGTCCAGGTGGGAACGAATCGCTGGATCTTCTGGGAAACGGATCGACAGGGACAGTTCGAGGTCTGGGGCGGCGAGAGCACCGCGAGCCTCGTGCGGGGCGTTGCGAACGTCTTCCTGACCGGACCCTGCCATGAACCGTTCAACTACGAGGTACCTTTCGGGACGGAAGATCTCTCGTTCCGGCAGCTCGGCACCGCGCCGACCACGCGCTGCAGGATCGAGCTCGTCGATGACGAGACCGGTTCTCCGATCGAGAGCGACGCGATGGTGTTCCTGTGTGACCGGGTACTCGAAGGGGTTCCCTGGGGATACCGGGATATTCAGCGCGACGAGGATCGAGGATGGGCCGCGGAGCTTCCGAGCCGATCTCACGCCACCTGGAGAGCCGTCGCGGCGGGGTACCGGACCCGTAAAGGTGAGTTTCCAGCGGTGGCGGAGCGCGAGGCGACGCCGTCGATCGAGATACGCCTGGAACGCGGCTTCGAGCACGATCTGTGCCTGGTCGATGATACGGACGAGAGACCCTGCGCCGAGGCGAGGGTGATCGATGAACGTGGCCGCCTGCTCGGGGTCTCCGATGAACGCGGGGTAGTGCGGATGTCCGGGAACCGATGGCCGGCCCACATCGAGATTCGAGCTCCCGGCTACCGGAGCTCCCGATGGCCGCAGGACCTCTCGGGCCCGGGATTCGATGGCTACCGGTGGGTCGCTTTGAGCAGGGAGTGAGCTCGGTCGGATGCGGGGTGAGATGGAGACCTCGACGTCGTCAGTGGGGTCTGTTCCCGGCCTGACCGATCGGGCGACTCGAGCGGACCGCACGCTCCCGCTAGGATGCTGCTCGAGCCCGAACCGTGCCGAACCCGCGATCGGCGTCTACAATCCCGGCATGAACATCCTCCTGCTCACCCTTCTGCTCGGTCAGCCCATTCTCTTCACTCCGGCGCCGTCGGAGCCCGGTCGAGAGGCGCCGCCT
Organism: uncultured Planctomycetaceae bacterium; assembly: GCA_964496575.1. Classification (GTDB taxonomy): domain Bacteria; phylum Planctomycetota; class UBA1135; order UBA1135; genus CAZCAC01. The sequence goes on from CAZCAC010000149.1 coordinate 7,360, forward strand.
TCGCAGGTCATCCTGCGCTACGTTCCGCCCGAGGCCGACGCGCGGGTGACGTACACGTTCACGGAGGAGTCCGCGCTGGATGTGGATCACCTCCGATCGACCATGGGCGATGACGTGTTCGAGAGGGTGAAGCCCGACCGCTCCGTCAAGCAGGTGGCGCGGCGCGCATGGGTCGACACGACGTTTGCCGGCGAAGCGGGACGGACGGTGCGTCGGACCTACGCCGAGCTGGGGGTCTCGATGGAGGTGACGAACTCCCGCCAGGGAACTCCCCGCCCGGATGGGAACGCGGCCGGAACTTCGGCGCTCGAGGGGAGGACGGTCGAGTTCGTCGGTCCTGACGCCAGTGCGCGACTCGTCGACGAGGAGCGCGCCGATGGCTCGGAGACGGACGACCGGTCCACCGCGGATCCCATGCCCGCTCCCGATCTCACCGCGCTCACGGCGGACGCTTCGCTGCAGGGATTTCTCCCCACGGATGGAGAGGCGGTCGCCGTGGAGGAGGAGTGGACCGTGGCCGCGGCGGCGATGCGCGCCGTATTCGCACCTGGCGGCGACATCGAGACCTACTACGGCGACATCGAGGATCAGATCGACCCCGACGTCACCGCGAGGTTCGGTGGCCACGCCGTCTCCCGTTTCGGCTGGGAAGTGGAGGGCGACGTCGAGGCGAAGCTCGTCGGCACGGAGTCGCGCGACGGCACCCGTCTCGCGCGGATCCAGATTCGATTCGACGTGACGCTGCAGCGCGATCCCGCCCCCTGGATGCGCGCCCAGAGTGCGCCCTTCGAGATGGCGAAGATCGGCCAGACGGCCAGGGACGCGAGCCACCTGATGAAGGTCGTCGGCGAGGGCACCCTTCACTGGGACCTCGACCACCATCGCTTCGCCGGACTCCAGGCTTCCGCGAAGACGGCCTCGGACCAGAAGCTCGACTACGCATTCGACTACCGAGGCCATCACTTCTCCGGCGAAGAGCACTTCGAGCTGTCTGGAACGACGAAGCTGGAGCTCTCGGCGGAGTATGGCGAGGGGAGGTGACGTGCTCCTGGCCGTGTGGAGCCGATAGTGCCGGGAGAGCTCGGGATCCGAAATGACGGACGGGATGCCGTGGTCTTTTCGCAACCGATGAAGGAAGCGCCGGATAGGATGGCTCGATCAGTTCGATCGCTCCGCACCGGGGGGACCGCTCCGATCAACGGTAGCTGACGACCGGAACGCAGATCCACGGAGGACCACTACCACGGACCCATGGAGAATCACACCCACTCGTCGAACAGAGACGGGAAGCGCCGATGGTCCTCGACCCCGCCCACGACCTCGGCGGGCATCGTGGTGGCCGTCCTCATGTGGTGGGGATGTGCTTCGACCGAGCAGCCCATCGATGACCTGTTCACCGCCGCTCGCAGAGGGGATTCCGCGGCGACGGCCTGTTCCACCCACGACCTGGCCGGAGATGACCAGGCGGATCCTGCGTTCCTGCTGAGGCCAGAGGGACTCGATGAACTGCGCTGCGAGCTGGAGCAGGGCGCCGCACGGGACAAGAGCGTAGGGTGGGTCGCGCTGATCCAGCGTGGGGATCGACAGGAGTTCTTCGAGGCGTTCCGTAACGAGAGCTTCTGGGAAGTGAAGCCCGAGGGATTCCTCGCGGAGATCTCGAAAGCCCCGGAGCCGGAACCCCTTCGGGGAGATTCGATCTTCCCGATCGGTTCGCTGACGGCGCCGATCACCAGCGTCACGGCCCTCGCTCTGGTCGAAGAGGGCCGACTCGTGCTCGCCGACCCGCTGTCGAAGTACCTGCCGGAGTTCGGGCAGCTCGAGGCCTGCGAATTCAACGCCATGGGCGGAGTGGTCGGCACGCGGCCGTCCGAGAGGGAGATCCGCATCGCGGATCTGTTGACGCATACTTCGGGCCTGTGCTCCGAGAGGAGCGGGGAAGGAGTGCTGGTACTGCGCTGGCGGTACCACGAGGTCGAGTTCGAGGCGAGGAGTGCGAGCACCCGCGAGCTGACGCGCCGGCTGGCCGAGCTGCCACTCGCCTTCTCCCCGGGCAGCGCTTGGGCCTTCGGCAGGTCGACGGACGTGCTCGGGGCGGTGCTCGAGGAGATCGAGGGCCGCTCGCTGCAGGAGATTCTCGATGAGCGCATCTTCACCCCGCTCGGCATGATCGACACCGCGTTCTTCGTCCCGCTCGAGAAGGGTTCGAGAATCGCGCCGAGAGTCTGGAGCACGACCATGGGCGGTGCCTCGGTTCAAGCCTGGTGTGTCTACCAGCCGAAAGCCACGTCAGGACCTCCCGCCTTCTGCTCCGGCACTCACGGCCTCTACTCGACGGTCAGCGACTACCTGCGCTTCTGTGAGATGCTCGCTGGAAGGGGCACGAGAGACGGCGTGCGCATCCTCTCCGAGGACAGCGTGCGCGCCATGACGACGGATCGGATCGCTGGCCTGCGCCGGGCCGACTACCTGTACGGGTGGGGCCTCGAGCTGGACTCTGGCTTCGGGTATGGCGTCGCCGTGGAGGACCGTGAAGGAGCACGATCCGTCGACGGATCCTCGACTGCGTTTCACTGGAACTCCAGGAACTCGTGCTTCTTCGTCGATCCGGAACACCAACTGATCGGCATTCTCTTCGGTTCCTCCTCTGCAGCGATCAGCTTCCGACGTGGCGTCCATGCGGCCCTGGCATCTTCCAGGGAGGCTCCGACCGGCTCGGTCATCGACGAGTCGCAAGCGATCGAGATCGCGCGGGAGGCGGTGGCGAGGAACGACACCTGGAGGAGCGACAGGGCGGCGTTCGTGGCCAGGCGTGATGGCGCTGGATGGCGAGTGTGGGTGAGGAGACGCCTCAATGCTTTCGGGAGCGGCAGCCGACTCGTCCTCATCGACGAGAACGGGACGGTCACGAGGTACCTTCGAAGCAGGTGAGGGGCCACGCGCCATCCTCGGGCGAAGGGCGGACCGCACACGACGAAACGGACGCTGGAGCCAGAGCGCCTGCTACAGGTCCGGGAACGATCGCCCACACCCCGTCCGATCTGGCCATGCCTCCGTCTTCCGTTTTGTCGTTGCTCGATCGGAGTCGGAGGGGTATCAGGGAGCCGGAAGGGGCGATCCGATGGGCCGCCGCCTCGCAACCACGGATGAAGGAAGCAATCCCATTCACCTCGTCAGGCTCCTTCGTTTCCCTGCTGATCCTCGGCTTTCTCGCGGCCGGGTGTGGGTCCGACGTGGAACCCGCGAGCGCGCCGGAGATCGAGACTCCAGGGAACCTCTCGGGGCCGGGGAGCATCTCCGGGACATTCCTGATCGACGGTGTGGACGGCGGGGAAGGCCCATACTCCTGGCTCGGGTGGCCCGATCGACCGGAGATCCGCGCGCAGCACCTGGACCTCCCCGGTAGCGAGACGGGAGTGGCCACCTGGAGCCCGGGGCCAGGGGAGCTGCGCTTCCAGCTTGCGGACCTCGACCCGGGAACCTACCTGCTCGACGTGGCTTGGGGATTGAGCGAGCCGCTGCCCATCTCCATCGAAGAGATCGTCGTGGAAGCCGGGGGGCGAGTCGTCCTGGAACCAGTCGACTTCCGCGAGTGGTTTCGAGGGATCGAGATCGAGGTGGTCGACCATGAGGGTCAGCCGGTCGAAGCGGCGAGAGTCCATCACCATCGCACGGACGAGGAGGGGGCGACCGGGACGCGTACCGTGATCGGATCGCCCGAGGGGAGGGCTGCGATCATCGCCGACATCTGGGGAGTGGATCTGACCGTCTCGGCCGATGGTCATCGCTCGGCGTGGCTGACGGAAGTCACCGAGGACACCAGGGTCGTGCTGGAGCTGGAGGAACAGATCCGGGTGAAGCTCGTCCTCGAGCAGCCCGTCACTCTGGAAGATCCGGCCCATGAGCTCTACTTCGCGCTCGATCCGGTGGATGATGATCCGGTGCGGAAGACCCTCTCGGACTTCCGTTCGCGGACGGGTCACCTTCGCTTCGAAGGGGAGGCGGTGGAGCTGGAGCTCGAAGGCCCGGGGCCGTGGCACGTCACCTGGGGGATCGCGCACAGGAAGGGCGGCCGGTTCAGCCTCGTGTGGGCGACAGGCAGCGACGACCCGCCTCGGATCGAGGTCCTCGAAAGTGCCGAACATCAGGTGTTCGACATCCCTCCGCCTTCGCCCGAGACGATCCAGAAGCTGATCGAGGGCCTGGAAAGACGATGAAGTACACGACCGGACTGGGAATGCTCCTGATGCTGTCTCTTTCGTGCGGATCGGAGCAGGAGGCCGCTCCGCCGCCGCCGGAGGCCGAGTATCCCACCTTCGAACCGTTCACGGCATCCAGGATGTGGGCGGCGCGGGGAGAGGGGAAGCGCGGACCGGAGGTCAGGAAGCTGTCGTTCCGGGACGTCTTCACGGCTCGGCTGGTTCCCTGCCGGCTTGCTGTCGTCCGATCGGTGCGAGAGGGGTATCAGGGAGGCCGACAGGCGATACGATGGGCCTCGTCGCAGCAAGTGACGAAGGAAGCACCGGTACGGCAGACCCCTGGAACAACGTCAATCAGCATCCGATCATGATCCTTCCCGTCATCCTCAGCGCGTTCCTGCTCTTCTCCCCCGGCTCCGAGGCCCTGACGGAGGATCGAGGTCAGCGGTCCACTCCGGCCTCCGCGGAGGCGACCCAGGAAGAGGCCTCCAAGCCCCCGACCGAGAAGAACCAGGAACCGTCTTCCAAACTCTACGGGGGCAAGCTGATCGAGGTGGAGAAGCAGAAGACACTCCCGCACAAGAAGCCCAAGTTCCTGGGCACGAGCGGCTACGCGCCGAGCAAGGTCGAGAAACCCCATCTCGAGGCGCTCGAGCCTGCGGATCGAGTCACCGGCGACCTGTTCACCGAGTTCAACATCAAGGGGCGGGTCGGTCAGCAGGTCTCGTGGTTTGGAATCGTTCGCAAGGACCGGTTCGTCCATGCCGGCAAGGCCCCCGAGGACAGGTATCACGAGCTCACCGTGGAGCACAAGTTCTTCGACGGCCTCACCGACACCCACCAGCAGATCGTGTCGTTCGGCGGTTGCGGTGACTTCAAGGCGATCCTGCCCTTCGCCGAGAAGAAACTGCCGTTCAAGACCCTGACACTGGTTCGCTTCTACGGCGAGGTCACCTCGGAGAAGAATGACATCCCCACCCTGAAGGTGAAGTTCGCGCGCGTCTGGCCGTGGAACAACTTCGCCTTCATGGACCTCATCAGCAAGAAGAACCCGGACCGCACCAACAAGGCCTGGCGCAAGGGGCTCGACATTCCCGAGAAGATCTACGCCTCGGCACCCGACAGCCGCTACTACGAGCGGCTCTTGGGCAAGAGAAAGAAGTAGGTGCTTGGGGGGGTGCTCCCGCCATCGCCAGCAGCCCTCGAGGGCCTTTTCGTCACCCCGCCGACGAAACAACTCCCCTTGGTCATTGCCGGAGTGAGGGAAGGGGGCTATCACGGGGAAGAGGTGAGATCGACGGATACATGGCAACGGGTGATGCAGGAAGCACAGGGGGAGCACAGGTGAGAGGAAACATCTCCGTATTGCTGACCCTGCTCGCCCTGGGGTGTAGCAGCTCCGGACCGCACCTTGCCGATGCCTCGAGTGTGCAGATCGTGAGGTTTCCGAGGCCCAACTCGATGGCCTTCTCGTACGAAGAGGCCGCGGCGCGTGGAACCGAGATCTACGACCTGGTCCCGTCGGTGATGTTGCCCGACTTCGAGTTTCCGGTGGGGCGTTCGCTCCGCCTGCACATATCCAGGACCGGTGACATTCAGCCGTACGGCGATCCGCCCCCTCTGCTTTGGAACGGAGAGGCGGTGACCAGCCTGACCCTGGAGGAGGTCGACGCGCTGTTGACCCTGTGGGGGACGTGCACTTGCACGAACGTCCTCCTGACGTCGGCCTGCGATCCCGGATCCTCCGAGACCCTGCCCCTTCTGATGGACATACTCTTCTCCCCGATCGCACAGGTTTTCTACCCGATCGCCCGGGAACTGCCTCCTCCCGGCGACTAGCGCGGGCACATCGAGCAAGGGATGGCCAGTGGCCAGTAGACTGCTCCTGCAGGACATCTTCGCGGCCCGGTTGGTCCCTTCTCGAATTGTCGTTGTCCGATGGTGGCGAGGGGAGTATCACGAAGGTCGAAGGCAGAGGCAGAAGTGAGGCTCGAGACATGACGGCGCCGCAGAGAAACCCGGGTGCGAGCCACGAGCGCGACCATCGGGCACAGGACCCCGGAGGGACGACGCCCAGGCCGGACATCCCGACGTCACCCGGGAGATCCGGAACGAGAGCCCGCAAGCGTCTGCTCCTGCTGGTCCTGCTCTGTGCGACCGTCGTACTGGGCCCCGCGGCCTCGTGGGTGTACCTGGCCCTCTATCACGCGCCGCACCTGGCGCCCGAGCTCGCGGCGGCGCAGCGGATGGACGACCCCGATGAGCTGGGCCGGGCCATTGCAGACATCCGCCGTACGTTCGAACAGTACGGGCTCGACGAGTCGCATCCGGAGGTCCGCCCGAAGCTGCTGGACATCGAAGTGTGCTGCTCGGGAAGTGATGCCGACCGGCTGGAGCTCGTCCAGAGATTGTCGGAGGAGTCGCTCGACCTGATAATGTCCGTCAATCTCACGGAGGAAGCCGCCGAGAAGTACGCGGCGCTGGGGGAGGACATCTTGTATTCCCAGGACATCGACCAGGTCCGCTCCGCACTGGTCGAGTTCAGCCGTTCCGTCCCCTTTGAATTCGAGAATGCGAAGTACGTCCTGGGGATCGACTCCCGTATCGAGCCGTTCACATCCAGTCTGATCGGGGAGCTGCGCAGCGAGCTCGATCCCGGTCTGCGCTGGCGTTGGACCTGGGACCGTGCCTGGTGGCTCTGGATTCCTCTGCTGGTCGTGCTCATCGGTGGGTGGGTGGTGTTCTCGCTTCTGCTTCCCGATGAAGATGGGGAGCGCGACTCGTCGCGGGAAGGCCCGGTGCTATACTGACGCCGGGCCGTCCCCGGCACGGCCCCCGTCAAACTTTCCGGAACTCACACACGGGAGATGATCCCGCCGTCCTGATCGGACCCCGGCTCAGCGCCGCACCTCGGCCTTCTCGAGCCGCCGCTCCGCGAGCCACCGCGCACCGAAGAGGATCCACGGAGTCAGCAACAGGATCCCGATCACGTCACCGAGGACGTGCTTGCCCCAGAAGCTCCACACCATCTCGGAATCCTCGCCGTACCACGTCGTGACCGAGAGGTACGACACGAAGGCGGCCTTGCCGAGCATCGCGCCGAACACCGCCAGGCCGAGAAGTCGGACGATCGCTGCGCGCTCGAAGAGCGGCTCCCCGGGTGTCGACCGGACATGAGCGCGAGCCAGGAAGTAGATCAACAGCACCTCGCCCAGGATGAGCAGGCTGACGCCGAGGATCGGCCCCGCAATGGACCAGGCGTTGACGAGCCAGCGATCGGAAGCCGGCGTCAAGACCATGGCGAGCAGCCCCAGCACGACACCCCACAGCGGGATACCCCACCAGTACCGAAGGCCTCCGACCAGCAAGATGCCGAGCCCGAGACCCGTGGGGAGCCAGATCGGGACGAAGAGCGGCGGCGAGGTCACGGTATTGCCGGTGAGGAACCCGCTCATAACCACCGCGAGAAACATGGCAGTGCCGATGAGGATCAGCGTGCCGAAGTAGACCAAGCGTCCTTGCTTGCGGACCTTCTTCGCTCCCACTCGAGCCGCGATCGCGTGCTGCATGGCTTGTTCCTCCTCCAGTCGTTCTACCGATTCCGGGATAGTGGACAACGACAGAACGACTGGAAACGGTGCCGACGTCCCCGGAGACCCTCGAGAACCCGTTTTGAAGCGAGAGGGCGGGGCGTGATGCGGCCCCCTGCCCGGGTGTCCTTCGCACCCCCGCTGGCCGTATTCGGGGGCTATTGCGGTCCGTCCCGCCAGGCGCGAGAATCCCTGGTGTCGTGGCCCGGCGGGAATGGAGTAGGACTGATGCGGCATCTAAGAGGTTGCTACCGGGATGGAGAGGAGAAGAGCTCCGAGGAGTGAAGATGATGAGGAAGCTGCTGGTCGTGGTGTCGTTCGCCCTTCTCGGCCTCGTCGGAGCCGCGGGTTGTCGGGCGACGGATGCCGCGGAGACCGGGCGCGAGCCTCCCCGAGACCTGGTACTAGCGGATGGCGACTGCATCTCGGGCACGGTGACGGTACGGTCACTCGAAATCCCCCCAGGCGTGACCGTCCATGTGGATGATGATCTCGACGTGCACGCCACGGGCCGGGTGTACATCGAAGGGAAGCTCATCGCGGCGGACCGTGACCCCGATGACGAGAAGAACGATGCGCCGACCATCGAGCTCGAGACCAGGGGATCACTACTGATCACGGGAGAGATCCTCGGCGGCCACGGCCGGAACAACGATCACCTTCCCGTCCCCGAGGGCGGTGGAATGCCGGGCGGGAAGGGCACGTCGATCACCATCAGCGCCGGGCGATTCTCGATCCTGGGGGTCATTCGCGCCGGGAAGGGTGGGAGCGCTGGTTGGGGAGGCAAGGGAGGGTCCGGTGGTGACATCTACATCGTCGGACGATCCGTGAACCCCTGGGAGATCCGCGGCGGCGCGACGGTCCACCCGGAACGTGGAATCTACGGGGGCGCAGCCGGAAGGGGTGGCCAGGCCCACCGCTCTGTGAACTCCGGCACGGGAGGAGCTGGTGGAGATAGCGGGGGCGCCATCTTCGAGGAGCGTGAGACCAGCATCAGGTAGGAGATCCCAGATCGCGAGGCTACAGCGGAGAACGCTCTCCCGGGCCAGGCCCGGTCCTCCTCGCACTGCCAGCAGCTCTCGAATGCCGCGCCGATCCGGTCCGCTTCAAGGCAGTGCCGCGTGCAGGGCACGCTGCACGTCCGGCCTGTAGAGTACCTCGACACATTCGATCCCCTCGTCGGCGAGGTCGAGGATGATCATCCCCTCGGTTGCCGGAACCTCCAGATTCGAATGTCCGGGGCCGTAGGCGCCCGTGGGTCTGGGTGCGGTGTAGAACGTGGCGCAGAACTCATCCCCGCACCGACAGCGATCGACGAGAGGCAAGCTCTCCACCTGAGAGGCCAGGTGGTCGTAACCCTGGCTCCGCAAAAGCCGCTCCAGCTCGGCCGCGAACGCGGGCAGCGCTTCGGAAAGCTTCAGTCCACTCAGATGGTCCTCCATCGCTCCAGCATACCCCGGGCTGCCGTCATTCTGCTCGCCGAAGGAGCCCTCGGTTCTCGCTGCCCGTGGGGCTGGACTGACTGACCCGCTCGAGATCGGAATCTCTTGGCCGTTGCCCCATCAGGGAGAGAGGAGTATGAGGAGGGAGTACGGGCCGCGAAATCGGTGGCGTGAGCAGCAGCGAAGGAAGGAATACCCCGGACGTGATAGTATCCGGACGGATGATCAGGCCCCACGATCGAGGAGGAGTGTCGCCGTGAAATGCTCGAGAAGTCTCACCCTGATCGCAGCTCTGTGTCTGCTCTCGCCAGGCCTCGTCGGTGCACAAGATCCCGGGCCGGCAGCGGACTCCACGGAGGAACCCAAGGTCGATCGCGAACGACTGAAGGGCTTGAGCGGGGCGCAACTGCAAGCGGAGTTCGAGGAGCACGCGCAGAAGATGGGCTTCGCCTTCGACTCCTGGAACTACGACGCCTGCCTGCTGGAGATGGTCCGTCGTGGCGGTGATGAGTGGATTCAGTACCTGGAGAGATACCTGGTCGAGGTCGAGAAGGCACGCGTCGCCCGGAACACGTCGGACCGCGGCGAGCTGCGCAACCTCGAGCCGCGTACGGCCCTGCGGCGGTTGCAGGGCAAGCCTGATCCCATGATGGTGGTCGTCATGAATCCCAAGCGACCGAACCCGCGCAGTCGATCGGTCAAGAAGCTCGGTTCGAACTACCCGGAGCTGCCCTTTCTAGAGGTGGCCCTGAAGAACCAGGACAAGGCCAGGGAATCGCTGGGGTATCAGCAGCTCGGTGACTACCGCAGCGGGCGGCAAACCCGGTGGCGCATCGAGTTGCACGACTCGAACGGAAAACCCGTGGAGCCCATCACGACCACCGAACGCTCCATGGACGGTGGGATGACCTCGCGCGCGACGCTCGACCCCAAGGGTACCTGGGAGACGCGGCTCGTCCTCTCGCGGTACATCCAGCCGCTGGCCCCCGGTAAGTACACCCTGCGGGTGCTGTACCACGATCACCTCGACATCGCGAACCAGCCGTCCAACGAGGGGCTGGTGCTTTCCGCCTCTCAGGAGGTAGCGTTCGAGTGGAAGGCCAGGCGCTTGAAGGTCTCATCGGGGCAACGAAAGAAGACAGATCGGCTCGTGGACGAGCTCATCGAGGGGAGAACAGTACAGCTCACCGAGCGCACCTACCGCGAGGGAACGAAGCTCGCCGACAAGCCGGAAACTCCGTTCGAGAAGCTGTACGACATGGGGCACCAGGCTCTCCCCAGCTTGATCGATCGCCTGCGGGATTCGAGCCTGTCGGGCGAGGACAGGGCCTGGCTCTTCGCCATGCTGTACAGCTTGACCGGCCTCAACGACCCTCGCGTGCACAAGGGTGTCCTGTCGGGCTACGAGTTCGTCATGGCTCCCACGGGCAGCCCGACCACCGGCGGGATCATCGGGGGGAGAGGATCCTCATCGGGAGGGGTGATCACCGAGGAAGCGCAGGATGCTCTCGCGCAGCGATGGTTCGCGATCCTCGTGCACCTCGGGGGATGACCGGCGGCCACGACGGTATGGGGGGAGGGTGAGATGCCATGTCCACAGCCCTCGAGGTGATCTCCAGCTTTGCCGTTGCCAGGTCAGCTTCGTCGGGATACGAATGTCGGGCAGAGAAGCCTGGATGAGTGGCGCTGCTCGAGGTGATGAAGGAAGCACGGATGCTCTCGCCCTCGACCCTTGACGTGGTAGTCGCCAGCCCAAGTAGAGGCCGGCGGCTACGCAAACGCCTTTCCCGCAGTCCTGGGAGGTGAACGGGATGTCCGACCTCTTCCGATCTACCATGGGGTTCGCGTCGCGGGTCCGGCGCCGCACGATGCGATTCGTCGATACGATCACCGGGGCACGTTGGCCGCGAACCCGAGGAACGGAGGTGGTCGGGGCCTGGCATGATTCGCTCCAGTTCGAGATAGAGAGGGACCTGGAGAAGCTGGCGGGCGAGGTTCGACGGGGCGCGACCGTCGAGCGAGTCGAGAAACGCCTGCGGGGCAACGATGTGAGCAGCCTGAGGGAGCATGAGCTCCCAAGCGAGAGAGGGCCGGTAATGGTGTACGCCTGCATCGAGGTGATGCCAAACCAGGGTTGCTTCAAGCACTGCATCGTCCGAATGCCGGAGGAGCTCGTAGGGCGGGATGCGGACGAGATTCTGTTCCGCCTCGCCCTGGCCATTGACCGGTGTAATCCGGCCCTCGTCCTCCGTCCAGAACACGACGATGGTCCGGTGCGGCACCTACTGTGGCCAAACGACTGGCGCGATGTGCAGGACTACGTGCCGAACGACAATTACACCTGCCCGGCGACGACAACTACACCGACCCATTCT
>CAZCAC010000150.1:0-18818 GCA_964496575.1 uncultured Planctomycetaceae bacterium
TCGATCCATCGGGGGGCGCGGTCAGGGGATTCCGGGGGTGGGGCGAGCCGGCAGAATACTCGGGGTCCGGGAGAGCGACAAGGCGGTGGGCTCCCCCGGCCCGCCTCGTCAGCGCCGGAGGAGCACCTCGAAGTCGCTGTACCCTGCGCCCAGCAGCTCGAGCTCGCTCCGCCAGGTGCGGAACCCGATGCCGGAGACGTCGATCTGCCAGTAGCCGGGGTCCAGCCCGCGCAGCTCGAAGCGGCCGTCGCCATCCTGGAACCGCTCGAGCACGAACCGAGCGGAAGGGCCGCTCTCCGCGTCGACGTGGCGCACGGCTCGCACCGCGAAGAAGGGCGGCGCGAGTCCACTCTCGGCGTCGGTGACGATGCCTCCGATGGTGGTGCTCAGCTCGAAACCGGCTCCGGCTCGCAGCTCGATCTCCTCGTCGCCCGCCTCGGCGAAGGCGAAGGCGATTCGCCCGGCGTCGCCCGGGTCCCGGGCCAGCACGCGGAAGCGCCCCGGATAGAGCCCCTCGAAGCGGAACCTTCCCGCCGGGTCCGTCATCGCGCCGGCGCGGCCGAGGGTCTCCTCCCAGGTGACGCCCCTCGACTCGGGGTAGCGGGTCGAGGCCCAGAGACGCTCGCCACGGATCTCGATGCGAGCCCGCGGGATCGGCTCGCCGTGTGCGTCGCGGAGCACTCCAGCGAGGGGCAGCCCGGGAGCGAGCGCGACCTCCAGACGCTGCTCCGGCGCGGCCGAGAGGTCGACGGCCTCCACGTGCAGCGACCGTCCCTCCCCGGCGAAGTCGACCAGGGCGCCCGCGCAGGGGCTCAGGCCGACGAAGGCGAAGCGCCCCTCCGCGCCACTGAGCACGGCGTCGCGCCGCTCGCGGCACGCGATCCGGACCCGGATCCCCTCGAGAGCGACGCCCTCGAGGTCGACCACGCGGCCGGTGAGCCGGACCTCGGGACCCAGCGTGATCTGGAGCTCCTCCTGCTGCGCATCGACCTCGCCGCGCCAGCTCGGGTGCTCGGGGTGCTCGCCGCTCAGGCGATGGTCGCGCTGCGGCAATGACAGCTGGAACTCCCCCGCCGCGCCGGAGCGGGTGAGCAGCTCGGTCGGGCGGAGCTCGGGGGCGATCGCCTGCTTCCGGTCCGCGCGGGCGAGCTCCTTCTTGTCGAAGGATCTCTTCGGCCGGGCGACCAGCTCCACCCCGGCGACCGGCCGGCCGGAAGCGTCGAGGACCCGGCCCCGGAGCTCGCGCGCCGGACGCAGCACGAGGCGCGGGCCTCGCGGTGTACCGCTCTTCTCCGGCCGACCGCTGAACAGGGGATCTGAGACCAGCCCGGGAGCCCAGGCGCCCAGCACGAGGTTCGTGCGGCGCCCCCACTGATCGTGAACGTCGTCGAGTCGAAAGGAGCCGTCCGCGTCGCTGGTGGCCCGGAGGTGGGGCTGCTCGAGGTCGAGCTCGCCCTTGCTCCTCGCCCGCCAGAGGAGGACCTCGGCGCGACCGATGGGTCGATCCTCGGCGTCGACCACCACGCCCTCGACGGTGCCGCCCCGGCGGGGCACCTCGATCAGGTGTTCGCCGCCCGTCTCGAGGCGGACCCGGTGCTCGCGGGTCGACTCGGTGGCCTCGAGGTCGAGGGTCACGCCGAGCGCGTGCTCTACCGCGGGCCACGGCAACTCGACTCGTCCCGACGAGTCCGTGGTGAAGGCGCCTTCCTCACTCGGGGGAAACAGCCGCCGGCGGCCCTCGAGCCCGACGAGGAGCTCTCCGTCGCCGGCGCGCTGGAAGGTCAGGACGAGGCGATCCTCGGCGCGGGCGACGGACTGCCTGGATCCGCCCTGCTCCGCGGCCTCGCTCCACGCCGCGCCGGTGGCGCGCTCGGTCGTCGTCGAGGAGTCGGCGAGGGCCGTCGGCCCGCCGTTCCGGGAAGAGTCGGACTCCGCTTCTGGACCGGCGTGGGCCCAGGCCCAGAGACCCGCCCCCGATCCCAGCACGAGGGCCGCGGTCGCCGCGACGAGGGGTGCGGGGAGCTTGCCGCTCCCGACCAGCGCGGCCATCGCCCCCAGCCAGGCTTCGCGTCCGCCGGGTTGCTCGCGGTCGAGCGTCTCTCGCAGCCGGGCCAGGCCGCGCCGCAGCCGTGACTCGACCGTCCGGACCGGCAGGTCGAGGCGCGCGGCGATGGCGCGCGGCGGCAGATCCTCATAGAAGCGCAGGAGCACCACGTCCCGGGATCCCTCGGGAAGCTCGCGCACGGCGCGGGCGAGGCGCTCGCTGAGCTCGGCCCGGGCGAGGAGCTCGTCGGTCGAGGGCCGCCCCTCGCCCCGCGCCACCGAACGCTCGCGCCCCTTGCGCCGCGCCGCTCCCCGTCGCTCCTGGCGCAACAGGTTGCGCACTCCCCGCCGGATCCAGCCGCGCAGGTGCGTGACCCCCGGCGGAATCTTGCCGTGCAGCGAGAGCCAGCTCTCCTGGCAGAGGTCGTCGGCGTCGTGGGGATCGTTCACCAGGGCCCGGGCCAGGCGGCGGATCCAGATCCGTTCGGCGAGCAGAGCGTCGCTCGCGGTCGAGGGGTGATCGGTATTCATGGCACGACCGAGATGCCGCCGGGCGGGGAATCCCTCCGGCGAGCCCTTGATTCCGGGCGGGGGCTCGCGCGCGACACTCCGGCCTACTCCTCGATCTCGAGCTTCACCACCTCGTCGGCGGCGACCTCGACCCGGTGCTCGGCGACGAGCTCGCCCTCCAGGTCCTGGATGCGCACCACGAGCTCCCCGGCCGGAACGAGCTCGGCCCAGCGGACACCTCGGTGGAGGGAGTGGAAGAACGGTGCGCTCACCGTGGCCTCGCCCCGGAGGATCACGGGATGGAGGCGTTCGCGAGTTCCGTGGTACTCGAGCCGCAGGACTCCACCCCGTCGCAGGTCGACGTGGAATGGCTCCGGCGGCTCGCCCGCCCGGACCTCGATCCCCTCGGCCACCCCGATGCGTCCGTGTGCGGTCCTCACCACGAGGTCGTAGACCCCGGGTCTCAGACCTCCGACCCCGATGCTCCCGTCCGACCAGTCTCTGGAGCTCGAGGACACTCCCCCTGCCCGGCTGTAGGTGTAGACGCCTCCGCAATGTTCGCCCACGGGAGGCCCCACCGTGCCGCGGACGGCGGCTCGCTCCTCCAGGCGGATGATCGTTTCCTGGTCGACGAAGTCTACGAGAGCGGTCCCCTCCTGATCCGGATCGGACGAGTTGGCGAACAGCTTGAACCGCCCTTCCGGAAGTGAGCCCAGGACGAAGTGCCCGTATTCGTCGGCGTCGACGGAGATCGACCCCGATCCCGGTTCCATGATCGCCTGGACGCGCGCGCCGGCGGCCGGCGAGCCATCGGCCAGGAGGACGCGTCCCTCCATCGCTCGCCCGCGGGGTATCCGCAGCGACAGGTCATCGACGTCCTCACCGAGCTCGACGATCGGCGCCGCGAGGCTGAGCTCCTGTTCGGCCCGGGGGACCCGGGCGGAGTCGGGAGCGAGGCCGATCCACCACGCTCCCTCCGGGAGCTCCTCGAGCTCGAAGGCGCTGTCCTCGTCGCTGCGGATCACGGCGTAGGGTCGATCGGTAGTGCGCAACAAGCGTGGCCCTTCTGCTCCGACGTGGGCCCGGACGACCCAGAGCTTCCGTCTCCCCAGGGGATTCCCGCGCCAGTCGCACAGCGTCCCGCGCAGGTGGCAGCGTCGGGGAAGGACCCACTCCACCTCGCGTACTTCCCCCGGTGACAGCACCAGCGCCGGGATCCTGGCGAGCGCCACGTCGGGTCCCCAGCTCCAGGAGGGCTCCCACTCAGTCGGCAACCGCGTTCGGATCGTCGCCTGGATCGCACTCTCCGGCGGGAGTCCCCCGAAGCGAACCCGACCGGCCCGATCGGTCCTGGCCTTCCATTCCGTGCTGGCCAGGAACATGCTGCTGAGGGTCCAGGGTGGATGGGCATTCGTCGTGCTCCCCTCCAGCTCGACCCACAGATTCGCCACGGGTGCCCTCTCCGCGTCGAGGACTCGTCCCTCGATCACGGCCTCCTCCTCCAGGCGCACGACAAAGGGATCTTCCTCGGATTCGTACCCCTCCAGGATCTGGGCCCACGCCGGGCCGAACCCGGCCGCTTCGATCGTCGCGCTCGGATGACGGGCCGACCGCACGCCCAGCTCGAAGCAGCCCTGGTCATCGGTGACCACGATCTTCTCCCCGTAGTAGTAACTGACCCTGGCGCCGGCGACCGGTGTTCCGTTCTCGGCGGAGACGACCCGGCCGTGGAAGAGGAGATCCGGGGCCAGCGGCAGCGACAGGGTGAGCACCCGGTGCTCGCCGGGAGAGAGCGCGGGCACCTCGAGCTCTTCCGGGTAGGTCGGCGGATCTCGGGGGACACCCGCAGCCAGGCGCAGCTCCATGTCGGCGGGCACGCGCACGGTGAGACGTCCTCCTTCGCCGGTCCGCAGTGGACCGGGATGGGGCAGCATGCTGCCGAACTCGATGAAGGGCAGGCCGGCGAGCTCGCAGAAGGTCCGGTACGCGCACGCCTCGTGCCGGGCCGGGCGAAGCCAGAATTCCGAGCCGGCGAGCGGCGCGCCGGTGGGGCGGTCCTTCCGGACGATCTCGAGTCGAGCCTCCTGGGGCTCCTCGGGCTCCTGGACTCCCTGACCGAACGCCGGAGCACCGGCGAGCCCGAGCAACAAACAGAGAGCTCCTCTTGTCCACATCCGGAACCTCCATGGGAATCAGCCAGGATGCAGAAGACTCTACGCGCGCTCCGGTCGACCGGCTACCGACTCGGCGGAATGGCGCTGCCAGGACCGATCACTCGGCGAGGCGGTAGGGCCGCCCGGCGCGATAGCCGGCCAGCGCCTGCGGCAGCCGCACCGCCAGCGCCTCCTGTCCCGCGCCGCGCGCGACGGCCAGCGCCCGCTCGGCGGTGGCCACTGCCTGGTCGAAGCGACCGACCTCGGCCTGCGCCGCGGCCAGCACCTCGAGCACGTCCCAGCGACGCCCCTGGAAGGCGCGGTCCACCCCCTCGGCGAGCCGCAGCGCCTGCGCTCCGTCGCGGTGGCGCGAATCGGGGCAGGTCGCCAGCAGCCAGGCGAGCTCCATGGCCGGCCCCGGCTTCGTCGGGTCGAGCAGGAGGATCTCCTTCAGCTGGCCCTGCGCCTCCCCGTACCGCCGCAGCGCGATCAGCGCGCCGGCGAACGCCCGCCTGGTGGCGACGTCACGCGGCGCGATCTCGAGCGCCCGCCTGAAGCTCCGGGCTGCGTCGGCGAGCCTCCCCGCCCCGGTCTGCGCCAGCGCGAGGCTGCGCAGCCCCTGCACCTCGAACGGCTGCACCGCGACCAGGCGCTCGTACCAGCCGATCGCGACGTCGAAGCGCCCGCGCTGGGCCGCGATGGTGCCGAGGTTGTTCAACGCGCGGGCGTGATCGGGCTGGTAGTCGACCGCCTTCTCGAAGTGCGGGACCGCCGCGGCGTCATCCCCCTTCAGCACCCTCGAGTGCCCCAGGCTGTAGTGCGCCGCCGCGAAGCGGGGGTTCTCCTCCAGCGCCCTCTCGAACTCCTCGATCGCCCGGTCCACCTCGGCACCGCGGTTGAACGCCCGCCCGCGATCCATGTGCCACTTGACCACGTTGGGTGAGTCGAGGTGGAGGGCCGCGAAGCTCGTGAAGCAGGACGCGATCAGGAGGACGGCGATGTACGCCACCCCGATCACTCTCCCGAAGCGGGTGACGCTCGACTCGAACCACAGAACCGCGCCGTACCCGGCGGGCAAGGCGAGGAAGGGAACGAGCGGTAGCCGATAGCGGGACGCGACGAAGAAGGGGAGCACCGACAGGAACCAGCCGGCGACGACGAGCAGGAGCAGCCCCACCTCCGCGGCACACTCGGGCGGGGCTCGGCGCCCCCGCTCGGTGCGGCCGGCCGCGCGGCAGCGAAGCCACCAGACGAGCAGTCCGATCCCGCCGAGCATGATCAGGACCGAGAAACCGGCGGGCAGGACGCACAGCACCGGAGCGTTCACGATCTCCAGCGCGACGACCTTGTTGTGAGAGATCTCCGTCGCACGCCAGAAGTGACGGGCCTTGCGCGCGGTCAACCTGGTGAAGTCGACGGGGTTGTCGGTGATCCAGTCGAGCGCCTCGCCGGTGAAGTACCGCGAGACCTCGGAGTGCGAGAGCTCTCGCCCGAGCTTCCGCTCGAGCGCGTCGACCAGCGCCGGGTAGTCGTAGCAGGTCTCGAACCTGCCCAGCCCCGGCACCTCCTGGGCGACGAACGGCGTGGCCCGCGCGTTGTTGCCGATCAGGAGGTTGATGCCCAGGTTGGACGAGATCGGCACGAAGTCGCCCGCGACGACGGCGTTGCGCAGCGTCGCCGGCGAGATGGCCACGGCCGCGGCGAGGAGCATGGTGCCGACGACCCCGCGTAGGCGCCGCCCGGGCAGCTCGCCGCGAGTCCGCCACCACAGCCAGAGGGGAACGAGCGCGGCGAAGACGAGCACGTTCGAGCGCACCAGCGCCGCCAGGCCGAGCAGCACCCCGCAGAGCAGCGCTCCCTTGATCGACGGAGCGCGCCGCAGGGCGAGCACCGCGAGGAAGAAGCCCAGGAGCAGCGGCATCAGCAAGGTCTCGGCGTGCAGCTCCCCCTCGAAGTAGATCACCGGCGAGGCAGTCGCCATCAGCGCCGCCGCCGCCACCGCGGCCACGTGTCCGAACATGCGCCGCCCCGCCGCGTAGCAGAGCGCCACGCTCGCGAGCCCCAGGAGGATCTGGACGATCCGCGGCGCGAGGTACCCGTCCCCGAACACCGCGTAGATCCCCGCCAGGAAGTAGGGGTAGCCCGGAGGCCGCAGGTAGGGGCTGCTCTCGATCTCCGGGTCGGCGACGTGCGTCGGTCGCTCCGCCTCGGGGAAGGCGATCGAGCGCGCCCAGTAGTCGTGGAAGCCCGCGTCGACCGCCGGGTACTCGAAGTCGGGAGCCGCGCTGAAGTGGACGAGGTAGGCGCCTCGCAGCACCGCCGCCACCAGGAGGACGATCAAGAGCGCGATCCCCTCCCGCGAGCGGAGCCACCTCCCCCACCGCCGGAGTGTGCTGCTGAGGAGATGCGCCATGGGGGAATCAGGATCTCGAGCTCCCTCGCCCGCCACGGCGCGGAGGAGCGCAGTTATAGGCGGTGGCACCGGATCGCTCAATGCTTCCGCCGCGAGCGCCCTGCCCTCGCCGGAGCTCCGTCGCTAGGATGCGCCCATGGGAACTCCCTCGTTCGAGATCCGCGCGATCCGGTGGCCGCTGCTCCTCCTCCCCACCCTCGCGCTCCTCGCCGCCTGCGGCGACCGGGAGCCGCAGGTGATGATGCCGATCGAGACCGTGGTCGCGTCCCTCGTCGACGACGAGTCGGCCCGGGAGGTCCTGCTCGAGAACGAGGCCGCCCCGGTCGAGGCGGGCACCTACGCCCCCTCCACCGCCTTCCGCCACGACAGCAGCCCGCTGCCGGCGCTGCTCCTCACCCCGCCGGCGCGGGTACGCCTCGAGCTGGGCCGTCTCCCCGAAGGCGCGCTGCTGCGCTTCGGCGTCGGATTCGACCAGAGCGCCTACGAGGGGACCGAGCGGGGCCAGGTGCGCTTCCGCCTCGGCGACGGCTCGAAGGTGTTCCACGAGGAGGCGATGCCGTTCGGGCAGGAGATCAGGGAAAAGGCCCGGCACTGGCGGCTCGAGGAGATCGACATCGCCGGGGTCGAATCGCTGCTCCTGGAGACCGAGGTGATCGCGGGCGCGGGCACGCCTCCCGCCGCCTTCGCGTCCCTCCAGGTGATCACCACCGCCGAACGCCCACGAGAGCGCGCCGCGCCGGAGAAACCCAACGTGGTCATGGTCGTGCTCGACACGCAGCGCTTCGACCGCCTCTCCTGCTACGGCGGCCGGAAGGGCCTCACCCCCACCCTCGATGTCCTCGCCAGGCGCGGCGTGCTGTTCGAGTCCGCCTACGCGTCCTCCTCCTGGACCTGGCCCTCCACCGCCTCGCTCCTGACCTCGCTGACCGTCGCCGAGCACGGCCTGGAGAGTCATCGCTCCTGCTACCTCTCGCAGAGTCTCCTGACCCTCGCCGAGGCGTTCCAGGCGGCGGGGTGGACCACCGGGGCGATCTCGGCCAATCCGCTGGTCCACGCCGACAAGGAGTTCGACCAGGGCTTCGAGACGTTCGAGCACCTCGAGTGGGGCCGCGCCGCCCGGGTGACCGATGACGCGGTGCAGTGGCTGCGCGAGCACGCGGACTGGCGCTTCTTCCTCTTCCTCCTGTACATCGATCCCCACGAGTACAAGCCGGAGAAGGAGTTTCGCGAGCGGTGGGCGGGCCCCGAGCCCGAGATGTTCGACAAGTCGGAGTGGCGCGAGCTGTATGCGAAGAAGCTCATGCACCAGGAGCACGACGCGGCGCGGCTGCAGAAGTACACCGAGTACAACTCGACCCTGTACGACGCGAGCCTGGCCGAGTTCGACGCGGCGCTGGCGAAGCTGATCGGTGAGATCCAGGCACAGGGGCAGCTGGACAACACGGTGTTCGTCTTCACCTCCGACCACGGCGAGGAGTTCCTCGAGCACGGCACGCTCTACCACGGCAACAACCTGCACCGCGAGCTGGTCGGCGTCCCGCTGATTCTCTCCGGTCCGGGGATCCCGGCGGGCGTGCGGGTGACCGAGCGAGTGGAGAACCGCTTCCTCGCGCCCACCCTGCTCGAGCTGGTGGGACTGGGACGGCTGGAGAACCTGCAGGGCCCCGACCTGCTCGACCCCGAGCAGGTGAGCGCCGGCGCTCGCGAGCCGATGTTCCTCTCGACTCGCCGCGGGGTCTGGGTCGAGGAGGACGGCCCGGCGCTCTCCAAACTGGGCATGCACGGCGTGCAGTTCGGCGACCACCTCTTCTTCTGGGTCCCGGAGACTCCCGACGGAACGCCGAGGCGCGCCCTCTTCGACCTCGCCACGGATCCGGAGGCACTCCACGACATCTCCGCGACGGACCCCGAGCAATGCGAGCGCTACGAGACGATGATCGAGCGGTGGCTGGAGCGGTCGGAGCGAACGCGGCCGAACGTGCTCGACGGCGGGGAGAGTGCGCTGCAGCTGATGCTGGACCTGGGGTACGTGGACAAGTAGGCCGCGGCTCTCTCGCACCTCGAGCGTCGTCCAGGACGCTCACCCGCGAGCTCGCCCTGCACGGGGCGGCGACAGGGCTCCCGTCGCGTCCCACAACCGAGACTGTCGGGCGAGGTGGTTCGTCACCCTTCTGAGGGGCGCTCGAGGACCCGATCTAGGGGACATGTCGTATTCTATCGATCGCGAGCGCTCGCCCCGCCGCTGGCGGATCTTCGAGGTCCTCCTCCAGGTCCTCATCCTGTGCGCCTCGGGCTGGATCGCCGCGTGCAGCAGCGGCGGTGGAACGCCTCCCTTCGCCAGTCCGGGCCAGACCACCGTGGTGAGCGACGCCCCGAGTGGGCAGGTCGCCGACGGCGGCGCCACGGCGACCGTCACGGTCACCGTACGCGACGCGGTGGGAAATCCCCTCTCGGGACAGATCGTCGTGCTCGAGGTCTCGGGCAGCGGGAACTCGATCACCCAGCCCTACGGGAAGACCACGGCCGACGGCATCGCCACCGCGACGATTGCCTCCACCGTGGCGGAGACCAAGCAGGTCACCATCGTCATCGATCCCGGAGTGAGCGAGCTCCGGATCGTCGACGCGCTGAGCATCGTGTTCACCGCCGACGCGGAATCGATCAGCGGCGCGCTGTCGACGATCGCGGCCACCCCCGCGACTGGCATCGTCGCCGACGGCGTGACGCAGACGACCTTGACCGTCACCGTCCGCGACGCGAACGGCAATCTCGTCCCCGGGCGGGTGGTCCAGCTGTCCTCGAACGGCAGTGGTAACGTCATCGCCCAGCCGGTCGCCGTGACCGACGAGGCGGGGGTCGCCACCGGGACCCTGACCTCGACCGCTGCGGAGACCAAGACCGTCACCGCGACGATCGACCCGGGCGCGGACGGGGTGAGCCTCGCCGCCGGCGCTGACGTGACCTTCGTCGCCGATGCCGAGACGATCGACGCGAACCTCTCGACCGCGGTCGCCGACCCCGCCGCGGGCATCGCCGCCGACGGCACGACGACCTCGACCGTCACCGTCACCGTGCGCGACGCCAACGGCAACCCCGTCCCCGGACAGCTCGTCGGCCTCGCCGCGACCGGGACGAACAACACGCTCACCCAGCCCGTCGCGGCGACCGACTCCTCCGGACAGGCGTCGGGAACGCTGGCCACCACCGACGCCGAGATCAAGATCGTCACCGCCACGATCAACCCCGGAGCCGGGGAGGTGGTCCTGGTCCAGACCCCCACCGTCGGGTTCCTCGGCGACCCGGACGGCGTCAGCTCGGTCCTGTCCAGCGTGGTCGCCGTCCCCGATACCGACGTGATCGCCGACGGGTCGACGCTCTCGACGGTGACCGTCATCGTGCGCGACGGAAACGGGAACCCGGTCCAGGACCAGGCCGTCGAGCTCGCCTCGACGGGCACCGGCAACACGATCACCCAGCCGGCGGGACCCACCGACGCGAGCGGCCTGGCCGTGGCGACGATCGCCTCGACCGTCGCGGAGAGCAAGACCCTGACCGCCACCGTGAATCCGGGGGCGGCGGCGGTGGTCCTGGCGACGACGCCGGTGGTGGGCTTCATCGGCGATCCGGCGACGATCGACGCCGACCTCTCGACGGTCGTCGCCAATCCGACCACGATCGTCTCGAACGGCGCCGAGACGTCGACGATCTCCGTCACCGTGCGCGACGCGAACGGCAACCCCGTGGCCGGACGGACGGTCCAGCTCGCAGCGACGGGCAGCGGCAACACCCTCACCCAGCCCGCGGCGGTCACCGATGGCAGCGGAGTCGCGACTGGCTCGCTCGCCTCGACCGTCGCCGGCACCAAGGTCGTCACGGCGACGGTCGATCCCGGTGCGAGCGAGGTGGCGGTGGTGCAGACCGCGAGCGTGGCCTGCACGCCCGACAGCGGCTCGATCAGCGCGAGCCTCTCCACCGCGACCGCCGACCCGACGACCGGACTGATCGCCGACGGCTCGGACAGCTCGACGGTGACGGTCACCGTTCTCGACGCGGGCGGCAACCCCGTCCCCGGACAGGTCGTGCAGCTCACCGCGACCGGCGGCGGGAACACGATCACCCCGCCCACGTCGGTCACCGACGGCAGCGGCATCGCGATCGGGTCGCTCACCTCCACCACCTCGGAGGTGAAGACGCTGACGATCACCGTCAACCCCGGCGCCGGTCAGGTCGTCCTCGACGACCAGCCGACCGTCGAGTTCATCGCCGACGCCTCGAACATCAGCGCGATCCACTCCAGCGCCGTCGCGGCTCCCTCGCTCGACGTCGTCGCCGACGGCTCCACCGTGAGCACGATCACCATTACCCTTCGCGATGTGCACGGCAACGTGATCCCCGGGCTCGCCGCGGAGCTCGCCGCGACCGGATCCGACAACACGCTCACCCAGCCGCCAGGTCTCACCGATGCCGGCGGCCAGATCACGGGAACGATCTCCTCGACGCGGGCCGGGGTCAAGGTGATCACGGTCACCGCCGACCCGAGCGGCTCGAGCGTCGTGCTGCTGCAGACCCCGACCGTCGAGTTCATCGGCGATCCCGCGACGATCAGCGCGACGGGCTCCTTCGCCAGCGCGAATCCGACGACCGGCGTGTACGCCAACGGGATCGACAGCACCTCGATCAACGTCATCGTGCGCGACGAGAACGGCAACGCCGTGAAGGGGCAGACGGTCTTCCTCGCCGCCACCGGCTCGAACAACAGCTTCACCCAGCCCCCGACGGTCACCGACGAGAACGGCAGCGCCAGCGGCACGCTCGTCTCGACCACCTCCGAGGTGAAGACGATCACCGTCACCGTCAACCCCGGCCCCACGCCCGTCGAGCTGGTGCAGAAGCCGACGGTCGAGTTCATCGCCGACACCACCATCAGCCCGTCGCTCTCCACGGTGACGGCGATTCCGGCGACCAACGTCGTCGCCGACGGCTCGGACTCCTCGACGATCACGGTCACCGTCCGAGACGGCCTGAACAACCTGGTCTCGGGAGCCACGGTGGTGATCAGCGCCACCGGAACGGGCAATACGATCACGCAACCGGTGGGAACGACGAACGGCGCGGGAGAGGCGACGGGGACGCTCGCCTCGGTGGTCGCCGAGACGAAGACGGTCACGATCACCGTCAATCCGGGGCCCGAGGAGGTGGTGCTCGACTCCACGCCGACGGTCGAGTTCGTCGCGGACGCCTCGAACATCAACGACACGCTCTCGACCGCCGTCGCCGATCCCGCCACGGGGCTGGTCGCCGACGGGACGGCGACCTCGACGATCACCGTCACGGTGCTCGACGACAACGGCAACCCGGTGCCGGACCAGGCGGTCTCTCTCGCCTCGACGGGGACCGGCAACACGCTGACGCAGCCCGCCGGGCTGACCGACGCGGCGGGCGTCACCACCGGAACGATCGCCACGACCGTCTCCGAGACGAAGACGATCACCGTCACCGTCAATCCTGGCGGCGGGGAAGTGGTGCTGGTCTCGCAGCCCACGGTCGAGTGCATCCCCGACGCGATCGACTCGGGCCTCTCGAGCGTGGTGACCGTGCCCTCGACCAACGTCGTCGCCGACGGGACGACGACCTCGACGATCACCATCACCGTCCTCGATACGCTGGGCAATCCGGTGGCCGGGCAGACGGTGGAGCTCGCGGCGACCGGAAGCAATCACACGTTGACCCAGCCGGCGGCGGTGACCGACGCCTCCGGGGTCACCACCGGCACGATCGCCTCGACGCTCGCCGAGACGAAGACGATCACGGCGACGGTAAACCCGGGCGCCGGGCAGGTCGTGCTCGACGACAACCCGACGGTCGAGTTCATCGCCGACGACTCGACGATCAGCACTGGACTCTCGTCCGTCGTGGCCGCACCGGCCTCGGGAGTCGTCGCGGACGACACCGACAGCTCGACGATCACCATCACCATCCGCGATGCGAATGGCAACCCCGTGCCGGGGCAGAGCGTGACGCTGGCCTCGACCGGCAGCGACCACACCCTCACTCAGCCGGGCGGGACGAGCGATGCGGCCGGACAGATCACCGGTTCGATCGTCTCCACCAGGGCCGAGATCAAGACGATCACGGCGACGATCAACCCCGGGCCCGGCGAGGTCGTGCCTGACGACACGCCGACGATCGAGTTCGTCGCCGACCCCTCGACGATCGACGCCGGGCTCTCCTCCGCCGTCGCCGTACCCAGCACCAACGTCGTCGCGGACGATGTCGAGCTCTCGACGATCACCGTCACCGTGCGCGACGCGCAGGGCAACGCGGTGCCCGGTCAGACGGTACAGCTCGCCTCGACCGGGACGGGGAACACGCTCACGCAACCCGGTGGGAGTACGGACGCCTCGGGGCAGGTGACCGCGACGATCGCCTCGACCGTCGCCGAGCTGAAGACGTTGACCGTCACCGTCAATCCCGGCGCAAGCCAGGTCGTCCTGACCCAGCAACCGACCGTCGACTTCATCGCCGACGCCTCGAACATCAACGCGACGAGCTCGACCGTGGTGGCCGCGCCGAGCAGCGACGTCGTCGCCGACGGCGTGGAGAGCTCGACGATCACCATCACGGTGGTCGACACCTTCGGCAACCCCGTGCCCGACCAGACGGTGCAGCTCGCCGTCACCGGCACCGGGAACACCCTGACCCAGCCCGCGGCGATCACCGACGCGGCGGGCCAGACCGCCGGGAGCATCGTCTCGACGGTGGCCGAGGACAAGGTCGTCACCGCGACGGTCAACCCCGGCCCCGGCGAGGTCGTGCTGTCAGCGACCCCAACGATCGGGTTCATCGCCGACGTCGGCGCGATCAGCGACACGCTGTCCTCCGCGGTCGCCGCGCCGAGCACGGGCGTGGTCGCCGACGGGAGCACCACCTCGACGATCACCGTCACCGTGCTGGACGAGTTCGGCAACCCCGTGCCCGAACAGACGGTCGAGCTGGCCGCCAGCGGCACGGGCCATACGATCACGCAGCCGGCCGGAGCCACCGACGGGTCCGGCCAGGCGACCGGCACGATCGCCTCGACGGTCGCCGAGGTCGAGGTGATCACCGTCACCGTCAACCCGGGCGCCAGCGAGGTGGTGTTGATCCAGACGCCGTCGATCGAGTTCATCGGCGACGCGTCGAACCTCAGCGCGGCCCTCTCTCACGCCTTCGCCGTGCCTTCGATGAACGTCGCAGCGGACGGGTCGACCTCCTCGACGGTCTACACCCACCTGCGCGATGTCAATGACAACCCCGTGGCCGGGGTGACGATCGAGCTCGCCGCCACCGGCAGCGGCAACACGCTGACGCAGCCGGCGTCGGTGACGGATGGCAACGGCCTCGCCTCGGGGAGCATCGCTTCGACCGACGCCGAGGTGAAGACGGTGACGATCACCGCCGATCCGTCGGGGGCCGCGGTGGTCTTCGACCAGCAGCCCACCGTCGAGTTCGTCGCCGACGCTTCCGACATCAGCCCGGCGCTCTCCAGTGCGGTGGCCAGTCCGGCGACCGACGTGCTCGCCGACGGGATGGAGATCTCGGTGATCACCGTCACCGTGCGCGATGGGAACGGCAACCCGCTGGCCGGACAGAGCGTCGAACTCGCCTCGACCGGCACCGGCAACACGATCACCCAGCCCGCGGGCGTCACCGACGAGAATGGAGAAGCTGTCGGGCGGATCGCCTCGACGGTGGCGGAGACCAAGACGATCACCGCGACGGTGAACCCCGGCGCGAGCGAGGTCGTGGTGACGCAGCAGCCGACCGTCGCGTTCATCGCCGATGCGGATAATCTCTCCGCCTCCCTCTCCAGCGTGACCGTCGACACCGCCGCCGGCCTCGCCGCGGACGGGACTGCGGCCGCGACGATCACCGTCACGGTGCTCGACGCGCACGGCAACCCCGTGCCCGATCGAACGGTCCAGCTCGCGGCGACGGGTACCGGCAACACGCTGACGCAACCCGCTGCCGTCACCGACGCTTCAGGGATCGCGACCGGGACGCTGGCCTCGTCGACGGCGGAGCCGAAGACGATCACGGCCACGGTCGATCCCGCCGGCGCGGCCGTCGTGCTCGACGACACGCCGACGGTGGAGTTCGCCTGGGTGCTCGGCGACACGTATTACGTGCGCGCGACCGGGACCGATCCCGGTGGCTGCACGGGTGGAACGAGTCCCGCGACCGCCTGGGCCACGCTCGCCCAGGCGGCGGGCTGCGTCTCCGCGGGAGACACCGTCTACGTCGGTGCGGGCACCTACGTCGGCTCGGTCGAGCTGACCGCCTCCGGCACCGCGGCCGATCCGATTCGCTTCATCGCCGACACCCAGGGGATCTTCACCGGCGACGCCGGTCCGGTGATCCTCGACGGCGCGGTGGCGAACGAGACGATTCACCTGAACGGTGCGGACTGGAACGAGATCGTCGGCTTCACCGTCATCGGCGCCTCCGGCGCGGGGCCGCCCCGCGGCGGGATCCTCGTCGAGGGCGAGAACGCGGTGATCCGTGACAACATCGTCTACGGCAACCTGGGCGGAATCCACGTCAACGGGGTCGACTCCGTCGCCGTCGAGTCGAACCAGGTCTCCGGCAATGCCGGAGCGAGCAGTGACGGGATCGTGATCAGCGATGCGGACGACGCGGTCGTGCGCAACAACCTCGTCTACGACAACGGACGCAACGGAGTCCTGGTCGACACGGGATCATCGAACTCCCTGGTGGAGAGCAACACGGTCTACGCCAACGGCCTGGACGGCCTCCGCTTCGACATCGGCGTGGAGACGGCGACGGTCCGCAACAACATCGCCGCCGACAACGTGGCCGACGGAATCCAGCAGATCGCCGGCACCGTGATCAGCAGCTACAACAACTCCTTCGGGAACGGCGGCGACGACTTCTCCGGTGTCACCCCGGGCACGGGGGACATCTCCTCCGATCCGCTGTTCGTCGACCCCGATGGAGCGGACAACCAGCTCGGCGGTGCGCAGGGAGCGGATGACAGCTTCCACCTCGACTTCGCCTCGCTCAGCCCGGCGATCGATGCCGGATCGACCGACGCCACGACGATCGCCCTCGAGGACGGGGCCACGCTCGCCGACCGCTCGACACGCACCGACGAGGTCCTCGACGGGACGAGCGCGGACGGCGCGACGGTCAACCTCGGGTATCACTACCCGGTCTCCGGCGATCCACTCTCCTCTCTCGAGAATGGCGACGTCCGCCTGGTCTGCGGCTCGGGCGCGTCGCGGCAGCTGCTCCTGCGCGACTGGGACGTATCGGGACAGAGCTGGACTGCTGCCGTCACCGCTCCGCCGACGGGAGGCACGGTGCTGTGGACGGTGAGCGGCGTCTCCCCGCTGACGAACGGTGAGGAGCTGATCGCGGTGCTCTCCGATGACGGCTCCGCTACCGATCTGCGGCTCCTGCGCTGGAGCGGGGACTCGTGGCTGACCGACTGGAGCTCCTCGGCGATCGCGACCGGCGACGCGCACCGGCGCGGCTTCGACCTCGTCTACGAGGCGGGAGGCGAAGCGCTGGTGGTCTATTCGGACGGAACGGACACGCCGGTGTACCGGGTGCTCTCGAAGGGCGACTGGTCGGACGCGACATCGCTGCCGCTGAACGACGGCGGCGGTCCGAACCCCGACACCAACAGCGGCGTGGTCACGTGGATCGAGCTGGTCGCGCAGCCGGGAGCGGATGAGATCGCGCTGGTCTTCTCGGACGACGGCGACGACCTCGTCGCGATCGTCTGGGACGGCGACCAGTGGCTGACCGGCGGCGCGAGCACGCTGGAGACGGCCCTCGAGCCCAACGGAGGCTCGGGCGAGCCGGAGAACCGGACCTTCGACGCGGCCTACGAGGAGACGACCGGAGATCTCCTGGTCGCCTGGGGGCAGGCGTCGACCGACGGCTTCTGGTGGTCGCTGCAGGCCGATGGCTCGACGAGCTGGTCCGTGGCCGCCCGCGTCTCCGCCGCACCGGCCGCGGGTCGCCCCCACTACGTCGACCTCGCGTCGGAGCCGGGGGGCGAGCGCATCGCGGCGGGTAGCTTCGACCTGGGCGACGGGGCCGAGCGACTCGGTCTCGCGACGTGGGACGGCGACAGCTGGATCCACGCCGTCGAGCTCGACTCGCAGATCCGCAACTCGAACGACACCGCGACCGGTGACTTCCAGGGGGCCGTCGGCTGGGTCGGTTCGACCGGGCAGGCGATCTGCGTCTACTCCGACGACCAGACGGGCACGATCGACTGGGCGAGCTGGAGTGGCTCGGTGGGCTGGGAACAGCGCGGCGACATCACGATCAGCGGCAAGGGCGCGACCGACTCGGTGGCCTTCGTTCAGTACCAGGGCCGAAACCTGCTGCTGGCGCTGCTCTCGGACTCCGATGGAGACCTGTACGCCGCCAGCTACGACGGAGTGAACTGGACCGTGATGGCATCGGGTTCGGCGATCGTGACGGGGATCTCCGGCTCCGACTCGGTGCCGTTCGCGTCGGGGCTGCTCGAGGACTGATTCCGGTGCCGGGCTCGACGCGAAGAGACCGACTACGAGTAGCACGGTGGCATCACGCGGAGATCGTAGAGCACGCGGAGCCACTCGGGGAGGTAGCGGTTTCGTGCGAAGTCCCATAGGATAGGAGGAATCAGCCAGGTACTCGCACTCGCATCATGATCCTCTCGAGAGCAGCCCTCGGCCTCCTCCTCACCACCGCGCTAGCGGGGGCCCAGGACAACATTCTGCTACTGATCGGCGATGACCTGGGCGTCGAACGAGTGGCCGCCTACGGGGAACACCGCGCCTCGGGTCGGACCCCAAACCTCGACCGACTCGCCGCGGGCGGGATCATCTTCCGCAACGCCTGGGCGACTCCGTTCTGCTCGCCGACGCGGGCGACGATATTGACCGGCCGCTACCCCTTCCGCACTGGCGTCGGGGCGCTGATCGGAAAGGGCCACCACTTCGCGCTCTCCACCAGCGAGATCACCCTGCCCGAGCTCCTGCAGGACGGAACAGGAGGGGCGTATCACTGCGCGGCGCTCGGCAAATGGCACCTCGCCGGGGTCACCGCGCCGAGTCACCCCTTCCTCTGCGGCTTCGACCTGCACTCCGGCACGACACACAACATCGACGACTACTTCCAGTGGCCGAAGAGCGTCAACGGGACCGTGGGCATCTCGACCGTCTACGCCACGACCGACACGACCGACGATGCGCTCCGGGTGATCCAGGAATCGCCGGAACCCTGGTTTCTCTGGGTCGCCTACCACGCACCCCACGCCCCGCGCCACGTCCCCCCCGATCCCCTTCATTCCTTCGCCCTCGCCGGTGAACCCGATGACACGCCCGTCGTCCACACCAAGGCGATGATCGAGGCGATGGACACGGAGATCGGTCGGCTCCTCTCGAGCATTGATCCCGCGATTCGAGACCGGACGACGGTCATTTTCGTCGGCGACAATGGAACCGCCAGCGTCGCATCAGACGGCCCCTTCCCCAAGGGGAAGGCGAAGGGCTCCTGCTTCGAAGGCGGGGTCAACGTTCCCCTTATCGTCAATGGTCCCCATGTCGCCGTGCCAGGCGGCGAGAGTGGTGCTCTGATCCATACCGTCGACATCTACTCGACCGTGGCGGAGATCGCGGGTTTCGACGCGGCGACCG
>CAZCAC010000151.1:0-18310 GCA_964496575.1 uncultured Planctomycetaceae bacterium
GTTGTCAGCGATGGAGCCGGGAGCAGGTCAGAAAGGGAAGGGATAATGAGCGGGTTCGAATCGCCAGTCGAGATCGCAGTCAACACCAACCGGCTCTTCATGGAGGGCTTGCATGGCGTGCTGGATCTGCAGTTCCGAAACCGCAGCGGCACGGATCGGTTCGACGTTGACGCCTCCCTGAGCGGCCGGGCCCTGGTCTCCGGCGTAAGGCGAAAGCTCACGCTTGGGGCTGGCGGTACGGTCAAGCGGGCGATCGACCTGCACCTGCCGCGCAGTGATGCCGACGGTCTCGGTAGCGCGGGTGATGCGCGGTTCGAAGTCGAACTCATCGTGGATGCCGGAGAAGAAGGCCGACACCGCTTCTCGGGGGAGTTCACACTGGCTGTACTCGCCTACTCCGAGGACCACAACCACATCAACGTCAGCATCAACAAGCTCATCGAGCAGACTGGCGACAAAGCCGGTATGGGTGCGATTAATGAGATCGACCTGAGCAACTTGATCAAGGTCCCGAATAATCTCACCGTCAACGAGCGGATCACTCAGAAGCGGCCGCCCCGCTTTGTCCCCATCGAACTGGAGTATGGAGGTCGGCTGGAGGAAATCGCGGATCCGGTCGTCCATCGCGACGTTGACTCGCTGGATCGATGCTCGATCGTGGACAAGGGGACAGGATCGCGACTGCTTGTCATCACCGGCCAGTCAATCGTACTTGGAAAGAGCCGGGAAAAGGCCGACATCGTCATCTGGAAAATGCCGCGAAACGACGAGCACGATCACGCGACGCGCAAGATCTCGGGCGAGCAGTGTAGATTGAATTGTACCCCGAATGGAGTTAGCGTCGAACAGCTCTCGAAGGTGAACCCGACCAAGATCGACGGACACGCTGTTTCGACCACATCTCAGATCAGCCTGGTTGCCGCGACAGAACTTCTCTTGCCGGCAGACCTTGGCCTGCGGCTCAGGCCGCTGCCCTTACCCCCTACATCTGCCGAGGTACTTGGGAACTGGCAGAGGGCATCCACGCCGATCTTCCGCCAGCGCTGCGATTGGTCTCGCCAAACCGGCCTCGGCGGGTTGCTGATCGAGCGCACCGACGATTTGGCCACCGTGGAGCGATACCTTTGGCTGGTCTCCGCAGTCGCTATGCCCATGCCCTGTGATGGAAGACCACGACAGGACCACGACGTCTGCGTTCTGGCTATGCCGAGCCTGCACGTTGCAGCTCTGCAAAATCGCGACACGCTTCAGGTGGCAAACATCGAGGTGCTCCCCGGAACCGCCGTGCCAGTAGGAAAGGGGGACGACCTCGTATCGGGTCCAATGCGATTGCTGATAGGCGATTGGTTGCAGGACCTGGGATTGTCCTGAACGGGCAGTGGCCTCGTCGGCGATTCACAGATCAGCGCCACTCTAGAATCTCCCCTCCACAACGCGCTTGCCCGTCGCGACGTCGAGTACTTCCTTCCCGATCGTCGGATCCGGGACATTGAATGGTGGCGGGGGTGGTGACCCGAGGAAGGACTTGAGGCGGCTTATCAGGCCGGATCCGTGAACCACTGTCCCTTCTGAATACTCGGAGAACCATGGTAGCCTCGCCGCCTGATACTCCCGTTCAGTGATCGGCTCGTGCGGAGGGGCACATCCTGTAAGGCGCGTCCAATCAGCGCAGTGAATGAGACGCACGAAGCAGCGAGCTGCTGGGGTTGATTGCCAATCGTCGATCTCGTACTCATCCGAATACAAACGCTGCTTGATCAAGCCTCCCGGTGCGAGGCCCATTTCCTTAGTCGCCAGTGCAAACCTCACCCCATCGTCATGTGGTCGCGGGAGGATAGGCGATTTAAAGGGCCTCGTCCTCCGACCCGGGGTGGTGCTCTGTCCTTCACCTCCCTTGAGGAGATCCTTCCGGGGCTGACCGGGGAGGTCTTTCGAGTCATTTCAAGCCTGGATCGCCTGCTCCGAAGTCGAAATCGACCCTCGGAGGAACACCAGCACGCACCTCTCCCCGAGCGCGGCTCTTTTCGGTTGCGGCCTGCACTCCTTCAACAACTCTGAAAGTCGAACGAGGGCTGCGGTGGCGGCCTTGCCGGTGTCAGGGTTGGCAGAGTACTCGGGAGATCAAGATGATCGAGAATCCGTTCGATGACCTCATGCTCGGTGATCGCAGAAATCCACCTGCGTCGTGATTCACAAAACGGGCATCGGAGAACGTCGATGGCGAACACTCTCTGCATCAACTCGGACCAGGAGTACTTGGAGCACGGCCGCGTCGGACTCTCCAAGTTACCAGAACCCCTGCGCTCTCTTCCTCGACGCGGCACGATGTCACTCCGCCACGAAGCAGCCGGAGCCAACACTCCGTGGTAAGTCAGTTGGTGCATTCGCGGTGGAGGAACCAGCGCCGCGAGTCGTTCGATAAAGGCAAGAGGTTCAAAGACGAAGTGCGTGGTGCCGTCCCGATAAGGCACTCGCAGCTCATGGACCACTCTTCCCGAAGCGTTCAGCGATAGCCGCTGCGTGGAAATCGGAGGGCGGGTTACGTAACGGATTAGATGTTCGAGTCGCGCCGTGTCCCCTCGCCCCACCCTGGTAGCCGCGTGCAGCGTGAAACCGTCCAGCTCCGCGCACAGCTCCTTGATCACCAACGCCTTCTGAGCGCCGGATGCCGGCGGATGACCAAGGCGTGAGATCCTCGCTCCCGCCTCCGGACCCAGTGCAACCCGCCCCTGGATCGAAGCGGCCTGAATCAGGGGAAGCAGGCCCTGAGCGTCCTCGTCACCCGTAACGTCGATCTCCTCCTCGTCCATCATCAAGCCCCGCCGCCGGCACAGGCGCAAGACCCTCGAACGAATGGTGAAGAGCAAGGATGCCACCTCCGCATCAGTGATGCGCCTCGCGCTGTGGAAGGTCGGAGCGCTGTGCGGGTCGGGCGCGGTGTAAACACCGTCCAGTGCCAAGACATGAAAGTGAAGGTTGGCATTCAGAGCCGACCCAAACCTCTGCAGAGCATAGGCGATCCAAGCTGCGTCCGCCACGGTCCCAGCCCCCAGGAGTCCTCCCCCCTGCCCCTCGATAGCGCTGTTCCTCACCCATCAGCTCGCTCGGTGGCCCTCCGCCAGCGGTGATTGTCTGCCCCAGAACCCTTCCCCACAGCATCGCCACCAACGCACTCCACACCTCTCCCGCACCGAGCCTCTCGATCCAGCTGAATCAACCTTTCCCTCAGTACACCAAATCCAGTTGCGGCGGTGCTCTCGCTGGAGCCGGGCTCGGCGACACGCTCTCCAGACCCAGGTATTCCAGAATCCGAGCTATGGTCGGGCCTTCGGTGATTGCGGAGATCCAACGGCGCCTCGAACCGCAGATGTGGCACTTCAACACGTCCACCGAGAACACCCGCGCCAACAGCTCAGGCCAGCTGTAACGCGCGCACGACCTCGAGCTGAGACCGCTCCCCGACGAGCGCAAATCTCCTGTGCCCCCAGGGGTGCGAGATGTGTGAAGAGATTTCTGGCTCAGGACACTAGGATCGCGCCCATGACCGACGACGAGGACGTACAGGTACGGGTCCCCGAAGGGCGCATCGACCTGGGGATCGGACAGCCCGACCCGACGCTCCTACCCCTCGCGGAGATGCGCGAGGCGGCGGCCGAGCGGCTGGCGCGCGAGGACGTGCGCCTGCTCGCCTACGGCGCACAGCAGGGCAGCCGCGGCTTTCGCAACGTACTCGCCGGCTTCCTCTCGCCCCGCTACGGGACCGACGTCGACCCGCGACAGCTATTCATCACCGGCGGCGCGTCGCACGGCCTCGACCTCGTGTGCAGCGCGCTCACCGTGCCGGGGGACGTCGTGCTCGTCGAGAAGCCGAGCTACTTCGGCGCCCTGCGCATCCTGGAGGACCGCGGCCTGAAGCTCGTCTCCGCGCCCACCGACGAGCACGGCCTCGTCGTCGACGCTCTGCCCGAGTTGGTCCGCCGGCACCGGCCGAAGTTCCTCTACACGATCCCCGTCTTCCACAACCCCTCGGGCGTGACGCTGCCGGCCGAGCGGCGGGAGCAGATGGTCGAGCTCGCCGCCAGTCAGGACTTCCACGTCGTCGCCGACGAGGTCTACCAGCTACTCGCCTACCGCGAGACTCCCCCACCACCGATGCGCGGCTTCGATCGCGGCACGAACAGGGTGATCTCGCTCAGCGCCTTCACCAAGATCCTCTGCCCGGGCGTGCGACTCGGCTGGATCGAGGCGGAGCAGGGCTTCTGCGAAGGGCTCGCCGGCGTGGGCGTGCACTTCAGCGGCGGCGGGATCAGCCCCTTCACCTGCGCGGTCGTGCGCTCGGCGATCGAGCTCGGGCTGCAGGAGCACTACCTCGAGGAGCTGAAGCGGACCTTCACGCACCGCTCGCGCATCCTCTTCGAGACCCTGCGGAGCGGCCTCCCCGACTCGGTCACCTTCGACGAGGCGCGCGGCGGCTACTTCATCTGGATCCGGCTGCCCGCGGGAGTCTGCGGACCGGCACTGCTCGAGGCGGCGCACGAGAACGGCGTCGGCTATCGCGGCGGGCCGCTGTTCACCTGCGACGGGGGGCTCGAGGAGTACGTCCGGGTCGGCTTCACCTACTACGGCGAATCTAAGCTCGTCGAGGGCGCCCGGCGCTTGACCGAGGTGATCGCGAAGAGGCTCTGATCTACTCGGAGTCGGTTTCTGCGCGCTGCGCGCAGAAAGCAGGCTGATCCAATCGGAGTCGGTTTCTGCGCGCTGCGCGCAGAAAGCAGGCTGGGAAGGCATTGAAGCTCTCGAGAATCGTGATCGGCACGGTCGGTTGACCCGTCAGCCCACGTCAGGGCACTGAAGCACTCGAGAATCGCTATCTGAACAGTCGGTTGACCGGTTGGGTTGCGGGCACCCGCCCGCGCTATGGGAGAGACGCTGGAGTCCGTCCCGACTCCGTATCAGTCGCTGCGCATGTCCTCCACGACGCGCTGCACCTCGCCGTGCAGCGTCTCGGCCATGGTGGAGAGCTCCGTGGCGGCGTCGAGCAGGTTCTCGCAGCTGGAGCTGGTCAGCGTGGCAGTCTCGGCGACGTGGCCGACGTTCTTGGACATCGACTGCGCGAGCTCCGAGGTATCGGTCGCTCCCTGGTTCATCTCCTGGGTGACCGCCCCCTGCTTGTTCAGCGCTTCCGCGATCAGCTGGGACACGGTGGAGAGCTCCGCGATCGTCTCGGAGATGAGGTCGATCGCGGTGACCACGCTGGTCGTGGCGTCCTGGATCCCCCGCACCTGATCGTCGATCTCGGTCGTCGCCTCGCCAGTCTGAGAGGATAGGTTCTTGACCTCGGAAGCGACCACGGCAAAGCCCTTGCCCGCCTCGCCGGCACGCGCGGCCTCGATCGTCGCGTTCAGGGCCAGAAGATTGGTCTGGTCGGCCACCTCCTGGATCATCCCCAGCACGCTGCTGATCCGGTGGGAGGCCTCGGCGAGCCCCTGAACGAGCTCCCCCGCCTCCTCCGCGGCCTGCACCGCGGCCATCGAGTACTGGGTGGACGTGGACACCTGGGTGTCGATGTCGTGGATCGCCGTGGTGAACTCGCCGATCATCGAGGCGAAGTGCTCGATTCCCCTGGTGGTCTCGCCTACCGAGACCTCCAGCGTCGTCGCCTGCTTGCTCGTCTCGCAGGCGTTCTCGGAGAGGTTCTCGGCCGTCGCCTTCAGCTCCGCCGAAGCCGCGGCGACCGACTCGACGACACCGGTGACGACCCGTTCGAAATCGTCGGCCACCTCCTGCCGGTGCGAGTGCATCTCCCCTTCTCGTCGCTTCGTCTCGGCCAGGTTCTCGACGAGAGTCCTCGCCGAGCGCACGAGCTCGCCGAGGTTCTGGTCATCGCCCGGATCGGGCCAGGGGGAGTCGTAGACGCCGGTCGTGGCCTCGTCGCAGATCGCCGCGATGCGCCGCACCGCGTCCGGGAAGGAAGAGGCGGTGCTGGAATCATTACCGGAGGTCGAACCGGTGGACGTGGAGGAGCTCATGGGATTCCGTTGGAAGCACGGATTGTCGGGGAATGGACCATTGCGCCCGCCGTTCGGCCGGGGTCGGTGTTTCCGCGATCCGGAGTCCCGGGCGCGCTCTGGAAGCTGTCTCTATTTCGACCAGGGGATCCGGCTCCTGAACAAGTCGGGGTGACTCTTCCCGGGTGTAGGAAAGGGCCGAGGACGACCCCTCGAGCGGCCCCCCACCGTGCCCCGGCGTGCCTGATCTTGACCGAACCGGAACGCGTCCGCGCTGGACGGGGCGATCGCCGCGGGGGACGATTTCCTGCCCGGCCCGCACCCCCGACGACATGAAGCACCTCCTCACGAGCCTCCTTCTTCTGGCGACCCTCGCTTCCTACCCCTCGATCGCCCTGCCCCGGGCGGGGCAGACGACGATCGACGAGACGCAGCGCGAGGCGATCCTCGACTCGTGTCGGGGCTATCTCGAGGAGCGGCTCGAGCGCGAGGCGTTCCCCGGCGCATCGGCAGCGCTGATCCTCCCCGACGGGAGCCTGATCACCTGCGCGGTCGGGATGGCGTCGATCGATGAAGAGCGCGAGATGAAGGCCGAGGATCGGATGCTCTCCGGCAGCATCGGCAAGACCTACTTCTCCGCCGCTGCGCTGCAGCTCGCCGGCGAGGGGAAGCTCGACCTCGACGCCGAGGTCGCGACCTGGTTCGAGGGGGTCGAGTGGTACACGCACGTCCCCAACGGCGGAGAGATCACCATCCGGCAGCTGATGCGTCACCAGACCGGCTTGCCGCGCTGGGTCTTCGCGAGGGGGATCTGGGACACCCTGCTCGACGATCCGGACAAGGTCTGGACGGTCGAAGAGCGCCTCTCTTTCGTCGCGGACCAGGAACCGCTCTTCGCCCCCGGGAAGGCCTGGGCGTACTCGGACACCAACTACCTCCTGTTGGGCGCGGTCCTCGAGAAGGTCTCGAAGAAGACCGCCTACCAGCTGGTGAAGGAGAAGCTGCTGGTGCCGAGCGGGCTGAAGGACACGATCCCCTCCGACCGACGCGAGCTTCCGGGGGTCATCCAGGGCTACTCGCGGTCCTTGCGGCAGTTCGGTGTACCCGAGCGGGTCATCGAGGACGGCCGCTTCTTCGTCAATCCGCAGTTCGAGTGGTGCGGCGGCGGATTCGCCAACACGCCCGCCGATCTCGCGCGGTGGGCGAAGATCCTCTACACCGGGAAGGCGTTCGAGGGGGACTACCTCGACGAGCTGCTCGACGCCGTCCCGCTTCCCGGGGCACGGCGCGGGTACGGTCTGGGGGTCTTCGTCTCCGAGACCGAGCTCGGCGACCTCGTCGGTCACGACGGATTCATGACCGGCTACCTGTCGACGATGGGCTGGTTCCCCGAGCTCGAGGTGGCCGCGGCGTTCCAGATGAACACCGACGACGGCCGGAAACTGGGCGTGCCGCAGCACCTGGTGCTGCGCGATCTGGCGCGCTTCGTGAAAGTCGAGCTCGACGAGGAAAAGAAGGAGTAGGCCCGAGGCTCACTCCTCGAGGTTCTCGATCATCTCCATCCGGAAGAAGACGCGGCCCCCCGACTCCATCTCGACCAGCACTGGCGGCCCCGGCAGCTCGCGCGCGAAGTGGAAGCGCTGGGCGGTGTCCTTGCCTTCGGCGGTGTCGCGGACGGTGTAGAGCCAGCAGGGGAAGGTCCCGAAGGGAGTCTTCGTGTCGACGTTTTCGATGGTGGTGCGCTCCTCGGGGAAGGAGGCGTGCCCCTGCAGCTCCTCCCAGTTAGGCGCCGCCAAGGTTACCTCGCCGACCACCTGACGATCGGCGTCCTCGTTCCAGGCCTGGAAGAGCGACGCACCGTCCGCGTCGCGGGTGAAGTGGAAGACCTGGTGCGAGGTCGGAACCCCCTCACTCTCGATCCGGAAGACCATGGTGCGCCCGGTTCGCACGTCGCCCTGATCTCCTCGGCACCGTACGGCGTCGGCAGGAAGCCTGCGCTCATCCGGTTCGTGTCCGGCGGCGTGGCGGGCGGAGCTTCGCCGGTGGTCGAGCAGGAGGACGCCAGCAGGAGGGCCAGGGCGAGAATCGGGAGGATGGATCGGATTCGTATCATGACGGATCGGCGAGGCCGAGCAGAAGCTCGGGCATGTTCGATGACGCCCCGACGTAGGGCACAGTCTCGATAGCGATCGAGGGGTACTTCCGGCGAGCACTTGTCACCAGTTCGGGGATGTCCTGGTTTACGTGGCTGCCGGGAGAGAGGAGGTAGGGCAGCACGATGATCCGGGTGGCGCCGGCCGACACGCACTCGGCGACGGCGTCCTCGAAGCCCGGCGCGGCGAACTGCAGGAACGCGTGGGCCACGCAGCCGAAGCGGTCCCCCGCTCGAAGGCGCACGGCCTCGACGAGGCCGAGCACCTGCTCGTTCGATTGAGCCTGACGACTCCCGTGGGCCACCAGCAGGAGGGTTTTCACTTCTCTTCGATCTCCGGGTCGAGGGACGTCGATTCGCGGACGGGCCAGATGATCCCGAATCGGAGGAACGGAGCCAGGGCAAATCCCTCCCGATTCGGCGCGACTGGCCGGCTTTCCATTGCGGTTTCGTAGCTGTCGGTGGAGCATGGAAGATCGATCCCCCACGCTTCTCCCTCGATCCTTCGATGCACGACTCCCTCCTCCTCGCCGCCTCACTCCTCGCGATCGCCCTCGCGCCCGCCTCGCCGCAGCAGAGCATCGCGCGCAGCGCCCCGGCGGATGCGCCGGTGCTCGACCTCCTCGTCCTCGAGCTGCCCGACGGCGCGCCGGAGCGCTTCCAGTTCACGCTTCCCCTCGAGGGAAGGCGGGAGCAGCTGATCCTGCACCGGCACTCGCTGCGCAGCGACGACGCGATGCTCCTCGTGCCGGGTCCCGACGGGAGGCTCGTCGAGATTCCATGGCCGGAGGTGCGGAGCTACCGTGGAGAGCTGCTCGATCGCCCCGAGCTCACCGTGACCGCCACGCTGACCGACGCGGGCCTGCGCGCGCAGATTCACGGCGACGGCGAGGTCGTCGCGAGCCTGCGCCCTGCCCCCGGCGCGAGAGCCCGGCACGAGCTGCTCGCCGGACCGCTCCCCGGTGGCGAGACGATCTTCGACTGCGGGATGATCGAGACCTTCGACAGCTCGGCACCGGCGCCGCCGAAGGTCGATACGGACCTCCTGCCGGTCGGCCCTTGTCAGCAGCTGGCCCAGATCGCCTTCGACGCGGACCACGACTTCTACGTCAACCGCGGCGGCACCGTGCAGGCCAGCGTCGATCGGATCGAGGAGATCATGAATGCGGTCGACTTCTTCTACGCCCGCGACGTGAAGATCACCCACGTGATCACGGCGATCGTGGTGCGCACCTCGCCCTTCTACTTCCCGACCAGCGGCGGGGACCTGCTCGACACGTTCGTGAACGAGTGGAACACGAACATGGGCCACATCGAGTTCGACCTCGCTCACCTGATGACCGGCAAGCCGGGTAGCCTGATCGAGTACGGCGGACTCGCGTACGTCGGCACCGTTTGCACGTCCCTCTGCTACGCCTGGAGCATGGATAGCGACGGAATCGTCGGCCACGAAGTCGGCCACAACTGGGGAGCGGGCCATTGCCACGACACCGAGCCGTGCAACAACATGTGCGGCGCGTGTATGTATATCGCGCCGGTCACCAAGGACATCATCATCGCCTTCCGGGACACGCGAACCTGCCTGGATCCGGCGCCAGCTCCGATCACGCCACTGCCTCCATACGGACACCCCGAGAGCTTCGTCCTGACGACGAACGAGCTGGCCCAGCTCGGCTCCTTGTCCCTCGACGTCCTGGCCAATGACCACGACGGGAACTGCCAGCCGATCCGGATCGCGGGCTTCGACCCGGTGACGCCGATGGGCGCGACCCTGTCGGTCTCGCCGGGGACCGGCGCCGCGGGGAAGGCGGAGCTGGTCTGGACCCCGCCCGGCGTCGTGCTCGGGACCGATTCCTTCGACTACGTGATCGGCGACGGAACCACCCAGCAGGGGCTCGGGACGGCAACCGTGAAGGTGAAGACGAGCGGCCCGGCGGGACGATGGGCGCTGGACGATGGCGACGGTGACACGGCGGTCGACTCGAGCGCAAACGCCCGGCACGGGACGCTACACGGCGGCGCGACCTGGACCACCGGGTTCCACGGCGGCGCCCTCCACCTGGACGGGGTCGACGACCACGTGGAGATTCCCCCGCTGAATCTCCACAGCGACACGGTGACCATCACCGCCTGGCTGAAGAGCCTCGGCACTCAGCAGGCCAATGCGGGGATCGTCTACTGCTACGGCGGAAGCACCACGGCGGGGCTCCGGTTCCGCCAGGGGGGCGAGCTGGGGTACCGCTGGAGCAACGACTCGGCGACCTTCAACTTCAGCTCGGGTCTCTTCCCGCCGGCGCAACAGTGGGTCTTCACCGCGCTGGTCGTCGAGCCCGACCGCGCGACCCTGTACCTGCACGACGGCACGACGATGCAGAGCGCCGTCAACGTGCTCGATCACGAGGTCGAGGAGTTCGACGGGCCGCTGATGCTGGGTCTGAACGCGGCCCCCGGGAGCTACAACGCCTTCGTCGAGCTCGACGAGGTGCGCGTACACGACCGCGCGCTGGACACCGGGGAGCTGCTCGACCTCGTCGAGCGAGGCGGTCAGGCCCAGGCGCCGCTCCCCCCCGACGGGGGCTGCTACGTGCCGGGCGCGAGCCTGCTCCGCTGGGAGAGCGGCTTCCTGGCCGACTCGCACGACGTGTACCTCGGGGCCGACTTCGTCACCGTCCAGAACGCGGACAACGCCTCGCCCGAGTTCCGCGGCAACCAGAGCGGCGTCACCTTCGATCCCGGCGCGCTGACGCCAGGTGTGCGCTACTACTGGCGAGTGGACGAGGTGGTCGGCGCCGTGACCCTCCAGGGGGAGGTTTGGCAGTTCGTCGCGGCGGAGTACTACCACTGGAGGCTCGACGAGACGAGCGGTTCGACCGCGCACGAGGAGCAGGCGGCGCTGGACGGCTACTACGTCGACCAGCCGGTGCTGGGACTGCCCGGGGCGGCCGCGACCAGTGGAACCTCGGTGGGTTTCGACGGGCTCGACGACGCCGTGCTCGTCCCGACACCGCTCGGCCTCGACACCGACCGCCTGACCATCACCACCTGGCTGTGGAAGGACGGACCGCAGAACGTGTACAGCGGGCTGGTCTTCAGCCGCGACGGCGGCACCGTGGCAGGGCTCACCTTCGGCCGCTTCGATCACCTCGGGTACGCCTGGAACGACGTGGTGGAGACGTGGGTCTTCGACTCGGAGCTCTTCGTCCCCGATCAGACCTGGGTGTTCGCGGCGCTGGTGGTGCAGCCGGAGCGAGCGACGCTGTACCTCGGGAACGGCGGCGTGCTGGAGAAGGCGGTGAACGAGCTGCCCCACGGGGTCGAGGAGTTCGACGGGGCCCTTTACTTCGCCCTGAATCCGGACGCGATCGAGCGGC
Source organism: uncultured Planctomycetaceae bacterium (assembly GCA_964496575.1). Lineage (GTDB taxonomy): Bacteria > Planctomycetota > UBA1135 > UBA1135 > CAZCAC01. The sequence goes on from CAZCAC010000151.1 coordinate 11,532, forward strand.
GCTTCCAGGGGAGGCTGGACGACGTGCGGGTGTACGCCGGGGCGCTCGGGGACTCCCAGATCGAGGAGATCTACGGCTCGTACTGAGCTCCTCCCGGGCGCATCGCCCCTTCTCGGGGTCGCTCCGGGGAGAGCGTATGGACGTTGTATGAGTTCTTCAGGACCCGAAACTCCCCCCTTGCCAACTCCTACAGTCCGTAGTACTACAGAGCGTAGGAGACGCCTCACGGCGCAGAGAAGACGATGAGCACACGCCCCCGACAGGTCAGCGACACCGAGCTGGAGATCCTCAAGGTCCTCTGGGACCTGGAGGAGGGCACGGTTCGAGACGTCCTGGATCACCTCAACGCCCACGGCCGGGAGTGGGCCTACACGACCGCGCAGACCCTGCTGAACCGGCTGCAGGAGAAGGGCTTCATCGAGAGCGAGAAGGCGGGCCGCGCCTACGTGTTCCGGCCGACCGTCTCGCGCGACGACCTGCTGGGACAGAGCCTGGAGGAGCTCGCCGAGCGCGTCTGCGACGGGTCGGCGGTGCCGCTCCTGCTCAGCCTGGTCCAGTCCGGGAAGTTCAAGCGCCGCGACATCAAGAAGTTCCGCAAGCTCCTCGACGAGCTCGAGGGTGGAGGGAAGTGATGCTCGGCTGGATCATCGAGAACACGGTCATGGCCTCGGGGCTCGCGCTGCTGGTCGGCCTCGTCTGTCGCTTCAACCGCACCCGTCCCGCGTTCTGCCACTTGATGTGGCTCCTGGTGTTCGTGGTGCTGGTGATCCCTCCGATCCCGCTCGGCCCGCTCGGCGCCGGTCTGAATCTCCGCCAGGGGATCAGCGACTGGATCGAGCCCGAGATGGTGATCGAGGAACCGGATACGGCGCAGCCCGGCTTGAAGGCGCTGGTCGAGGAAGCGAACCTCGACGTGGTCGAGGTGGATACCGAGGAGGAGGCGCAACCCCTCGTCGGCACGGTCGCGCCGCGCCAGGGCGGTGGCGGCGGCCTCGGCGAGTGGATCGCCTCGATCCCGCTCCTCACCTGGGCGATCCTCGCCTGGGCGCTCGGCGCGATCGCCATGGCTGGCCGGATGCAGTACCGCATCCTCGCTTTCCACCGGAACGTGCAGAGCGCGCCTCCCGCGCCCCGTTCCCTCCGCAGCGCCGTCCGCCGCGTCGCCCACCGACTCGGCATTCGCGCTCCCGAAGTGAAGCTGATCTCCGGGGTCGGCTGTCCTTCGGTCTGGTGCTTCGGGCGACCACGCCTCCTCTGGCCGAGGGAGCGAGAAGAACACCTCGATTCGGGCTGTGAGCCATCTCTGATCGCTCATGAACTGGCGCACCTGGTACGCAGGGACCATTGGGTGTCCAGGTTCGAGGTTTTGGCGATGGGCTTGTTGTGGTGGAACCCCCTCTTCTGGGTCATTCGAGCCCAGGTCCACTACTACGCGGAGCTCTCCTGCGATGCCTGGGCGCTGTGGGCCTACCCCACCGACCGCCGGGCGTACGCGGAAGCGCTCATCGATGCCCAGGAGAAAACCGTAGTTGCACCGGTCGCTCTTCACGGCCTGTGCGCAACCGACACGGAGTTCAAGGACTTCGAGAGGAGACTGAGCATGATCATGAAGAAACAGGTATCCAGAGGAGTTTCGAAGGGGACGGCAGCCCTCGCGATCCTCGCCACCTTGCTGGTTCTTCCCGCGTTCGCGGACGACGAGAAGAAGGTGAAGGTGGGCGAGTGCAAGGACGCAACGGCCAAGACCGAGTGCTTCGAGGGTCTGTTGACCGCGAAGAAGCTCTACGGCAAGGCGGAGAAGCTGTTCCAGGCCAAGGACTACGAGGGTGCGCTCGAGCTGTTCGACCAGGTCATCGACCTCGAGCCGAACAACGGCATGGCCCACTCGCGGATCGGCTTCATGCTGGTCTCGCTCGGTGAGGACGCCGCCCAGGCCTTCCAGCGTCAGGCGGAGACCGGCTACCTGCCGGCCAACGCCTTCTACAACACCGCCTGCGCGCAGGCCCAGTACGGGGACACCGACGGCGCGCTGAAGAGCCTGAAGCACTCGGCCAAGCTCGGCATGCGCTACGCCGCGATCCTGGAGGACAAGGACCTGAAGAGCCTCCACGGCGACCCTCGCTTCGACGAGCTGAAGAAGGTGATCGCCGCTCCGGAGATCCGCAGGAAGAAGATCGAGAAGGCCCTGAAGGGTGGTGACATCGAGGTGGCCAAGAAGGGGCTCGTGCAGATACTCGAGAACCCGGACAGCAACAAGAAGGAGACTGCCTGAGCGAGCTACGAGCTGGCGATGATCCAGATGAAGAGCAAGAACTACGAGGGTTCGATCGCCAACTTCGAAAAGGCGGCGCGCATCGGCTACTCGGTCGAGAACGCGGCCTTCCACATCGGCGTGGCCAACGCGGCGCTGGGCAACGAGAAGATTGCGGTCATGCGCCTCGAGCAGTCGCTGGATCTGGGGTTCGCCGATCCCGAGCTGATGACCAAGGTCGCCAAGTCCTGGAACCTGCTCGAGAAGGACGCGATGGCCGAGATGATCGAGCGGGCGGCCAAGAACTCCAAGATGAAGAAGGTCGACAAGAAGAAGAAACAGGAGCAGCTCGAGCTCGAGAAGAAGAAGAAGAAGAAGGTCGGCGCCACGGCGATGAAGTAGCCCCGCGCCGATCCTCGGACGGCAGGAAGTCCCCGTCCCGCTCTGGCAGGAATCGCGGTGACGGGGACGAGAGAGGAGCCCGCCCGGTTCGAACCGGGCGGGCTCGTTCGTCGATCTCAATCCTCGAGGTCCGGGTGCTCCTCGAAGAACTCCTGGGTTCGCGCCACCGCGGCCCAGTACCACGTCCCACCGACTCTCTTCCAGGTCTCGACCATCTCCAGCTCCTGGGAAAGGTCCATCTCGCCGTGCTGTCGGAGGATCTCGTGCTGCGGCTCCCAGACGACCGTGACCGAAGCGAACGCCGTGTTCCCCCGTACGTCGAGGATCTCGTGGAGCTCGGGATCCTCGTAGAGGTGGTCCTCCTTGCCTTCCAGGAACGTCTCCAGCTCCTCCTCCTCGCGACGATCGGGCACCAGGAACTCGTACACGACCTCCCAGTCGGCGTCGCAGATCGAGCTCCAGCGAGCCGTCACTCGATCCCGGAGTGGCAGATCCACCGCGGCGATCGCCACCGCCTCGACTCCGGCATCGTCGAGGCTCTCGAGCAGCGGAAGCGCCTCGTGAAGGAGGAGCTCTCCGTGGGGGACGACCAACAGCCGAGGTGCCTCGCCCTCCGCGTGCAGCGCCGATAGGTGCTCCAGAAGCGCACCGGGCGAGGAGAAGTCCTCCTCGGGCAGCTGGAAGGTGAGCTCGGGCTCCTCGTCGGCCTCATCTCTGCCGACGATCAACCGGACGACGTCATCGTCGTCGGGATCGAGCTCCTCCAGGAAAAGCTCGTACGGATCGTCCCGCCCATCCTCCAGCCGCACCAGCACCGACTCGGCCCGATCGTCGACCGGCCGCCAGGCGTCGAGGATTCCCTGCACCGACTCGAACGGGACATCTTCAGAGGCGTTCAGGTGCAGCTCGATCTCGGTTGCCTCGTCCTCTCCTTCGCTGGCGATCCTCGCCATCCTCCCCCGGAGCAATCGGAGCCCGTCACCCTCCTCCTCGGGGTCGTAGAGGTACTCCTCTTCGTACTCCACCTCTCCGTCCTCGGAGACGTCGAGGGTCATCGTCCGCCCTCGCCCCTCTCGTGGCTCGGGTCGTCTCTCCGTGCCTGGCGAGAAAGCCGCCCAGGTGGACGGCAACCCGGTGGACAGGGCGAACACGACGCTGGAACTGAAAAACAAGCCGCTGCCAAGACTACCCATGGTCCTCTCCTGGATCGATTCGGGTGATGAACATGGTACGGAGCCAGGACAGGATCCGCCACGTGGCGGATCTTGTCCTGGCACCGTACTCACTGGCACCGTACTCAGAGCTTCAGCCGCGACAGCGTCATCACCGCGAACGCCGTTCCGTACGGCTTGTGGTAGCGGTACAGCGGGTAATCCCAGAACGACCCGTCCGGCTCGCGGCAGTACAGCACCGCGCGCGCCATGTGCGGTGCGAAGCGGCGCTGGGTCTCCTCGTCCCGTTCCTCCAGCACATACCCCGCGTAGGCGAAGCCGTACAGGTAGAAGTAGCCCGAGATCGCGTAGTGACCGGTGTGCGGGATCGGGCGACGCAATCCCAGGATCTGCATGCGCAGCTCCTTGATGGCGAGATTCTCGAGGCCCCGCAGGTGATCGGTCTCCTCGAGCTCCCGCCCGAACCTCTCCAGGGCGTACTGGCAGAGCGGCACGCGACAGGCCGCGCCGGCATGGTTCGAGAGTCCCATCGACGGATTCCGGTTCCATAGCTCGCCGTAGCTATAGGCCCCGTTCGGCAGGCGGCAACGCTCGATCGAACGCAGCGCGTGCTCCAGCATCCGTTCGGGAACCTCCACGCCTGCACGCGCGGCACGGTCGAGGCCGACCAGGATCGTCGCGGTGGTGAAGCTCATCGAGGTGAACGAGGGCGGATGGGTGCGCACCGGGATGAGGCTGAGGTAGCTCCACCCGCCGTCGATCACCTGGTAGCGCTGCAGCTTCTCGATGATGCCCGCACAGGCAGCCTTGATCGCCTCGGCGCGGGGATCGTCCGGCGCGTCGAGGAGGCGCTCACCGAGGGCCTGCAACGCGTAGCCGAAGGTCCAGCAGTTGTAGTGCTCGACCATGCTGACGCGCCGCACGTTCCAGTGCTCGATCAGGTAGTCGACCGCGCGGTCGGCGGCGGCGTCCGTCTCCGCGTTGCGCGCCGTGGAGTCCCACAGCGCCATCGCAGCGATCCCCGTGACGGCAACGCGCCAGGCGTCGCGGGTGCCCGGTGGTGTGGCGAAGACCTCGATCGGGCGGGCCGTGTGGTGCGAACCCCACGAGCCGTCCTCGCGCTGGTTGTCGAGCAGCCACTTCGTGCCGTCCTCGATCGCCGCGGTGACCTCCGCTTTCAGCTCCTCCGGCGAGAGCTTCTCGCGCGAGAGCGTCGCGTGGTCGCGCAGCGCCTGCGAGGGCGGGTCGGGAATCCCCTGCGCGCAGCCGAGCGCGAGCAGAGCGGTCGCGATGAACACCGGATCAGCTCCCCGGCTGCACCAGCAGCACTCGCCAGCCGGCCTCGATCCCCTTCGTGATCACGACCTCGCCGTTCTTGGAGAGGCCGAGCTCGACGGGCACCTCGGCGAAGGGAGCGTTCTCGCCCTTGGCGGCCCAGCAGCGCGCGTCGGCGCCTTCACCGAAGACCGCGCCCTTCGGCACGATCACCGCGTCGGGGATCTGCTCGAGTTGCAGGGAGAGCTTCGCGCGCATTCCGAAGAGGATTCCCGGTCGGCTCTTGTCGAGCACGACCTTCGCCTCGTAGCGGTTCTCCGCCCCGGCGGCACTCGAGGGGGTCGGGTAGCGTTCGATGCGGGTCACGCCGACCAGCTCCACCTTCTTCGAGACGACCGGCTTCACCGTGGCGGCCGTGCCGCTCTGCACCTCGGCCACCTGCGATTCGCCGATCGAGAAGGCCACCGCCAGCTCGCCGGTGTCCGCGATCGTGGCGAAGGCGGCGCGCGGTGTGAGGCGGCTGCCCTGTCGATGCTCGGCGTGGGCACGGCCAGGTCCGTTCTCCTTCAGCCCACCGTGCACCAGGACCCCGGTCCGCGGCGCACGCACGACGAGCAGCTCGAGGTCGTGGCGCAGTCGCTCCAGCCTGCGGTGTTTCTCGTGCAGCCCCGCCTCGCTGACCACGACGCCGTCCTCGCGGGACGCCGCCTCGAGCTTCTGCTGGTGAACGAGACGCTGATGCGCGCTCTCCTGCTTGGCGAGCTTCTCGCGGCGACGCTCGATCTCCACCGGGAGGCTGAGCTCGCGAGTGAACGCGGTGCGCTCTTCCTGCAGCTTCATGCCCAGCTCCGCCTCGTGGAGCGCTCGGCGGTTGCGGCGCAGGACGATCTCCTCGGTGGCGGCGAAGAGGTCGTCCTCGCGGTACATCGCCTCGAGCTGCTCGAGCTCGTCCTTCGCATCCTGGACGCTGTGCTTGTACGCGCGCAACCCCGCGTCGGTGCTGCGGCGCCGGAAGTCGAGCTCGTGCTCGAGGTAGCCTTCGAGGGAGCGACGCGCCCGCGCGACCTCCAGCTCGGACAGCTTCATGGTCTCTTCGGCGGCCAACGCGGCGAGGTGCGCGCGCCCGGCGGTGGCATCGTGAGCGATCTTGGCGGAGTGCAACCCGCGCGCGGCGCTCTCGATCTGCTCGGTGAGCGGCCTCGTGTCGAGGCGCGCGATCACCTCTCCCTCGGAGACGTAGCTGCCGTGCGCCAGCATCTCGAGGACGAGGAGCTCACCGGAGAAGGCTTCGGGCCAGATGACGAGCTCGGTCGCTTCGGCGGGAACGAAGACCCCGTCGAACTCGAGCGTGCGCTCGAAGGTGCGGCTCGTGGCGACGGCGAAGGGCTCGTCGGCGGTGGGTGGAGAGGCCGGCACGGCGGCTTCGAAGGCGAAGGCGGTCAACACGGGTACCGCGAGCAGGGTCAGCAGGATGGGGGTACGCATGGCAGCAGGGGGTCAGGGGTGAGAGAGATCGATCTGGATCCAAGAATACGCTCGGCACCTGGTCGGTGCGTGAACATGCTGTAAGAGAGAGTGGAAACCAAATAGCGCTAGGCGCCTCGGAAGCGTCAGGACAGCTCTTCGGTACGGTCATCCAGAGATTAACCACAGAGGGCACAGAGGACACAGAGACAGAG
>CAZCAC010000152.1:0-16290 GCA_964496575.1 uncultured Planctomycetaceae bacterium
TGCGCCCTCGCTGCTTTCATCCTGAAACGCCCTCGCAGAGTGTGAACGGTTACCAACGACGCGTCTCCAGGTCCCAGAGGCGAATCGCGTCGCGCTCGGCGGAAGCGAGCCGCTTTCCTCCCGCAGCGAAAGCGACGCTGATCACGTCGCCTTCGTGCCCGTGGAGAGTCGCGACCTCGCGGGGGATCTGGTTCTTGTAGTAGCGCCACTCCCAGCCCCGCAGCGCTTCCGGCGCCGTCTCGAGGTATCGCTCGGCGGCGCGCAGATCCCCACTCTCCAGGGCGGCCCCGGCGGCGAAGAGATTGCCCCGATACGCCTGGCGCAAGGCGTCCACGGCTCGCTGCTGGGCGAGGTAGGCGAAGCGCGCGCTGGTCACCAGACCGATCAGGGTGACCAACAAGCCGGCGGCGATCGCCGAGACCAGCGCCTTGTGTCGCCGGGCGAACATCCGCAGCTGATACCGGGCGCTCGGTGGCCGGGCCTCGATCGGTCGCCGCTGCAGGTAGCGGCGCAGGTCCGCGCCCAGCGCCGAGGCGGAGGGATAGCGTCGCTCCCGCTCCTTCGACAGGGCCTTGTCGAGAATCGTCTCGAGGTCGCCGCGGAGCGACGGGTCGACGCTGGAGAGGTGGCGGGCGGGCTGGTCGCGGATCGCCTGGTAGACCGCGAGCATCGAAGTACCGGTCAGGTGGTACGGCAGCTCGCCGCTGAGCATCTCGAACAGGACGACCCCGATCGAGTAGACGTCGGTGCGCAGATCGATCTCGTGCGGGTCCACGCCGAACTGCTCGGGACTCATGTATTGCGGCGTACCCAGGAGCTGTCCCGTCTCGGTCTGCAGCGAGACCGCCCGCTCGTCGGGAGTGGTCACCCGCGCGACCCCGAAGTCGATGATCTTCGGAGTGCCCTCGTGCCCGATCAGGATGTTGGCGGGCTTCAGGTCGCGATGGATGACCGCCCGCTGGTGACCGTGCTGAATGCCGTCGATCACCTTCAGCGCGAGCTGGACCTTCTCGTTCCTGGTGAGGTTGCGCTCGGTGACGTATCGGGTGATCGGCCGTCCCCCCTCGACCAGCTCCATGGCGATGTACGGGACCGTGCTGCCCGCCGGGTTCGAGATCGACCCCACGCCGTAGATCTGGGCGATGCTGGGGTGGCGCAGGCGGGCGAGGATGCGGCCTTCGGACTCGAAGCGCCGTCGCACCCGGCGGGAGGTCAGCGAGTTCCGCAGGACCTTCAAGGCGATGTTGCGCGGAGGATCGGCCTGGCGGGCCGCGTAGACGATCCCCATGCCCCCTTCGCCCATCTTGCGATAGGGCAGGTAAGGTCCGATCGACTCCGGCAGCTCCTCCTCGTCCGTGCTCGCGTTTCTCGCGACGAGGAGCGATCTCCTGGCAGCCTTCTGTCTGGCCTCCATGAACGCCCTCCCGACGGTCCCCTGTCGCGACCGTCGAATCAACAGGAGATCCGATTCGGGCCTTCTCGTCGAGCACGAAGACCGATTCTAGAAATATACAATCAAAGATAATACGACCAACATACCCCGAAGGAAAGAGATGTCCCCGTCTTCGGATGGCTCACACGTTCAGAGGCGTTGAATCGCCCGCTTCCGACCCAGCTGCAGCACCATCGCGTCGGGATCGACGATCACTCGGTCCGGGACGAAATCGCAGGGAAGAGTCAGCTCCTGCTCCTCTCCCGCGGAGAGGGTGATCGTGGTGCGAACCTCCTGGAACGGCTCCTCCACTCGACCTTCCTCAGGAAAGCGCACCCCACTCATCACCGCGATCTCCACGGGCATCGTTCCGGTGCCGGCGTTGCGCAATCGCACACTGGTCGCGCGGGCCTCCTCATCGTACGAGGCCTCTTCCAGGACGTACTCGGGCAACACGACGTCGAAGAACCACTGGTGGGTGAACGCGTCGTAGCTCTCCTGGTCGTCCGCGACGGCGCGCAGGTGGTCGACGAGGTCCTGGATCACCGGGTGATCTCGCGAATTCATGTAGTGCTGGAAGAAGGATTGAAAACCGTACATACCGTCCTCTCGGCCGAGGTGGTGCATCAACATCCAGCAGGCCCACGCCATCTTGTCGTAGGTGAGCGTCCCGTCGCCGGCCCGGGAACCGTCAACCCGGATCAGCGCCTGCTCCGAGTCGACCGATCGCCGCGCGGCGTACCGTTCCTCCAGCCGTCGGCAGAACTCGATCCGCTGTTCGATCCCCTTCACCTCCTCGAAGAGCAGCATCGTGGAGAAATTCGCGGTGCCTTCCGAAAGGAGGTTCCCCCCGGGCCCCTTGCCCGGCATCAGCAGGTTCCCCCACCACTGGTGCGCGGACTCGTGTGCGGTCACGAAGAAGGCCGCGTTCGAGCGCACATCGCTCTTGGTCAGGAAGCCGAGCTCCTCGGAGAAGGTGATGTTGGTCGGGAAGCCCTGCGCGTAGCCCGCGTACGCGGCGAACTCGGAGACCCGCAGCTCCTCCCAGGGGTAGGGGTGGAACCACTCCGAGTAGTAGCGCCGCGCTCCGTCGAGCGCCTCGATCATCTCGTCGAGATTGTAGTCGTGCGGCGGGTAGTAGTAGATCGCCGTCCCTTCTCCCCGCCGAACGTCCCACTCCCCACCGACGACGTTGAAGAACCGCACCGGCTGATCACTCTTCCAGGTGACCTTCCGCATATCGCCGTCGACTTCGTTGTAGGCCAGGACTCCGACCGAGTTCATCCGATAGTGCGGGGGCGCCGTGATCGTCACCGTGACCGGGAACGGCGTGGAGGAGCCGAAGGCGGGCCCGGTCTGGCCCAGGTAGAAGTCATCGTCGTACTGCTTGGCGTCGTACGCATTGTCCTCGTCGACACCGATCCCTTCCTGGTAGCCGACCAGGGGGACGAAGGTCGGCGTGAAGCTGGTCAGGACCACTCCCGACTCGAGGATGAACTCGTCGCTGCCGAAGCCGTTCTTCGAGAATCCATTCAGGAGCGTCCCCTCGAAATCGAAGCTCACCACGGTCTCGCCACCAGGGTTTAGCGGAACTTCGAATACGTACAGTCCGCACCGCTCCGCCGGCTCGTAGGGCTGGCCGTCGAGTTTCCAGGTCACGCTCCTCCAGTGCGGCCCCCCGGTGAGCGCAAACCGCTTCAACGGCTCGGTGTGCGGGTTGATGAGGCCGAAGAGTCCCTTGCTGTGCAACCAGCTCCTCGCCGGATCGAGCTCGAGCTCGACCTCGGCCAGGACGATCTCGGGGGCCCTGGTGTCGGTCCAGGTGCGCTTGTTCCGCGACCAGTAGGCCTTTCCCCAGCGCTCGTAGCGCTCGCCGTCGGGTCCGGCGTTGATGCCCTTCTGCAGCGCGATTCCCAGACCGACCGGGATGAGCCAGAGGGGCGAGAGAAGGAGTCCGGTCTTGACCAGCGCCCAGGGGCGCAGGCGCAGCACGGTGCTGGTCGAGTCGAAGTTCCGCCGTGGAAAGACCCTGGCGGCGAGGACGAAGAAGAAGAGCCCCGCGCTCAGCACCATCAGCCGGTTGAGGAGGAGCGGCAGGCGGTCCATCTCGAAGGTACCCAGGTCGGTCCAGGTGAGCGCACTGGCCAGCGACCAGTTCCAGACCCAGCTCATTTCATCTCGGGCGAACAGGATGGCGATGCTGATCATCGCCCCCAGCCCGATCGCGTAGCTCGCCCCCCGGTTACGCGTGATGGAGTACACCATGGCCATGAAGGTGTTCCAGAAGATCACCACCGGGAAGATCAGGAGCCCATAGACGATCCCGTACGGCTCGAGGTCGAGCGGCACCCGTCCCTCCGCCAGGATCAGGATCGCACAGACGGCGAACACCGCGGCCATCGGCACCAGCCCCAGGAGGCTGGTCGCCAGGAGCTTGCCCAGCATCAACGCCCGATTCGACACCGGCGCGGCGTAGGCGATGCTCCCCAGCCGCGTTCTCTTCTCGCGGTTGATCCCCTCCACCGTGAAGAACATCAGGAAGAGGAGCAGCGTGAAGGTCAGCTCGTTCAGCGAGCTCACCGCGCTGCGCCCCGGGGTCATGAGCAGCGGTGTCTCGAAGGCGCCGACCTGGGTGAGCCCGGTGATCGTCGCGTTCAGCACCAAGAGCGGCAGGAACAGCCACACCCCTGGGTGGGTCGCGAGCGCCCCCGCCTCGACGCGCGTGATCCGCAGGACCGAGGCGAGGAAGAAGGGGCGGCGCTGCGACATCGAGAGCTCGCCGAGCGGGCTGCGTCGCCTGAAGGCTCGCGGGCCGTCGTCGGGGGCGTCGCTGAGCGCGCGCGCCGCGGTCTTCCGACCTACGCGTGCACCGCGCAAGGTGCGCGAGAGGTGCCGCTGGGAGTAGAGGACCGCTCCGAGCCCGATCGCCAGGAAGACGAGCCGCGACAGGTAGAACCCAGCGTCGAAGCCGATCAGCGAGCTGTTGTAGAACTCGACGCCGCGGTCGACATCGAGCCAAGTGTTGTCCAGCCAGCGGTACCCGGTCGGGTCGACGAGCATCAGCACCCGATCGATTCGCGGGTCGAGCCACGACGGTGACCACATCCACAGGAGGAAGATGCTCACCAGCAGCATCACCAGTGGAAAGAGGTTCACCAGCACCGCCCGGCGCGTGCTCTCGCCGATGGCGAAGGCGACTCCCGAGGTGAAGACGATCAGCGGTACGCAGAAGAGCAGTACCGGCTGCAGGTAGTTGAGCGGTGAGAAGTTACCGATGAGCTCCGGCCCCGCCATGCCGGTCGCGTGCTTGAAGAAGATGCTCAGTCCGACCTGCAGAGACAGGATCGCGCCGCTGGCGATGAGCGCCGCGAGCATCTTCCCCCAGACGTACTCCGACGGGCGCAGGGGCGTCGAGCGCAGGAACCCCTCGACGCGCGCCTCTCCGTCGCGGATGACCTCCATCCCGGCCAGCACGGCGACGAAGAAGGTGTAGAAGAGCCCACCGAGGATCGAGAGCTCGAAGGCGTTGTTGAACGCCGAGGTGACGTGCGCGCGCATTCCCCCGGTCGTCGATTCCCCGGCCTGGATCGTCATCCCCCCGCTGGCCAGCAGGAGCGCGCAGAGCGCGACGATCGCCGCCCAGATCCAGAAGAGCGGGCGGCGATAGCAGCGATGGAGGTCCTGGCGACAGATCGCCCAGAGCCGCGCGAAGCTCACGCCGCGCCTCCGCGGGTCGACTGAACCTCGGGCAAGAGCCCCGAGCCGGTTCGCATCACCGCGAGGTACGCATCTTCGAGCGTCGCCTCCACCTGCTCGAACTCCGTGGGGGGCTCTCCCTCGCGCAACAGGATCCGCGCGTGCGATCCTCCTTCGGAGAGGCGCTCCTGCAGGACGATGTGCTCGGCGGCGAAGATCTCCAGCGCTTCCCCGTCGACCGGGCCCTGCCAGATCGCTCCCGCGACCGCCTCGCGCGCCGCCCGCGGCGTGGTCCGCGCCACCAGCCGACCGTCCCGGATGATCGCGAAGTCCGAGCAGAGCACCGAGACGTCCTCGACGATGTGTGTCGAGAGCAGGACGATCCGCTCCTGCGCCAGCTCCGAGAGCAAGTGGTAGAAGCGCTGCCGCTCCTCGGGATCGAGCCCGGCGGTCGGCTCGTCGACGATCAGGATGCGCGGGTCACCGGCGATCGCCTGGGCGATGCCCAGGCGCTGGCACATGCCGCCGGAGTAGCCCGTGACCTTGCGCTGACCCGCCTCGACGAGGTTGACCCGCTCGAGCAACTGCCCGCACAGCTTGCGTCGCGATCCGCGACTGCGCACACCCTTCAAGCGCAGTAGGTGATCGAGCATCTTGTACCCGGTGAGATGTCCGTAAAAGCCGAAGTCCTGCGGCAGGTAGCCGAGTCGTTCCCACACGTGGTCGGGGTCGGCGGTGATGTCGTGTCCGTCGAGCAGCACCGAACCGGAGGTCGGCTCGAGGATGCCGGCGACGATCTGCATCAGCGTCGTCTTGCCGGCACCGTTGGGCCCGAGCAGCCCGAACATCCCCTCTCGTACGTCGAGGCGAACACCCTGGAGAGCGGACACGGGACCGGGGTAGACCTTGATCAGGTCGCGGATCTCGAGCATGGCGGGGACCTCTGGCTCGCGGACTGAAGATGGAGGGTGGCTAGGCTACCCAGGTAGTGGGATTCCCGGCACACCTGTTCCGAGCTCCCCACGGTGCCCGCACAGCCTACGCCGATCTCTGCGCACCGGGAACGGTGCACGTTCCCCACCGCTCCACCGGTGCCCTCCATCACCGAATGCTCCAGCCGCGAGACCATCGAGCCAGCCTCGGCACTCAGCATCTCACGACCCTGGAGATCCAACGGGTACCACTGTGACCGCTAGATCTCGTGGACCTTGAAGGTGGCGGAGGAGAAGGCGGGTCTCCTCGACTCGGTCTCGGAGCTGATTCGCGCTCAGAGGGAGAAGGTCACCGTGAGCCCGTCTGAATGATTGAACTCCGCGCCCCCAGCGGCGGGATCACGGAACCAGGCCTGGATGTGCCAGGTCGAACTGGGCCCGATCTGGCCTGCGGGACTCTCGGGACTGGTGATGCCCAGGTCGTGGCTCATCCGCCCTGACGACGAGGAGATGGTCGGGAGACGGTAGATGGGAGAGCCACCGACACAGCGCAGCCCGTTGCCGAAAGGACTACCATCGCCGCCGTTCGCCCGGGTCGCGGAGTAGTAGAAGATCCCGAAACCGTTCGGAACAGGTTCCGCGATCAGGACCAGGTTGTTCAACGAGACGCTGCAGGATCCGTTGATGTCCATCACCGCCGCTCCACCACTGGAGTTCGGCGTCGAGCTGCAGAAGCTCTCCGCCATCTCGCAGGTGTTCGGACCGGTATCGTCTCCGCTGGCCATGATCGCTTCCATCTTCGCCTGCACCAGCAGGTATTCGCCGAAGGCGGGATCATCGGGGCCGTGGTCGATCGGTTCGATCTCGAAGGGATCATCCCATCCGCCGGTACCGTCCTGCAGTCGGTAGAGCTCATCCCCGGTGGCACCGAACAGGTCACGGACGATCTTGTAGCGTCCGGCTCCGGGGATGATCATCGAGCAGGCGACCTGGCGCTCGGTGAATACCGTTCCCGGGTTCGTATTGCCGGTGGGAGAGAATACTTCGCTGTAGCTGAAGTTCCGGGCGTGGGTGAAGTAGTCGACCTCGTCGCGAAGGACGGGAGCGAAGGAGATCCCGTGCTGATCCGGAGGAGTGGATTCGTCGAGGATCTCGGCGATCGTCGGGTAGACGTCGACGATATCGACCAGCGCGTGGGAGACTCGCCCCCCGTTGGTCACACCGTAACCCGAGACGATCAAGGGAATCCGGATTCCCTTCTCGTAGACGGTGTGTTTGAAGCGACTCGGCTCCTGGTTGAGCAGGAAGTTGTACGTATCCCCGAGCAGCTTCTCGCTGCCGTGTAGGTCGTCGGTGAAGGCATGAGTTTCGTCTCCCGGGTCGACCCCTGTCCCGATCGGGCCGATGCTTCGTGCATGATTCACGCACGTCGCGGGGGTCCCGTTGTCCCCCGCCAGGATGAACAGGGTCTTTTCACGTTTCAGTGGATCGAGGCCGTCCACGAACTGCCCGAGCATGGTGTCGAGTGCTTCTATCGCCGCGCAGTGCCCGCTGAATGCGTTGAGCGGATACTCCGTGTATTCAGCCGTGGTGGTCAAGGCCGTCGGAGGAAGAAGCCCCCACGGTCCGTGCGCGGCGTTGGGAGTGAGCAGGCAGAAGAAAGGCACCGTTCGGCTGTTGCACCAGGCGAGCGCTTCTTCGACCTGGACGATCGTCGCGTAGGTGGATTGCAATGAGTCGGGATCCGCCACGACCTCCGCCTGGGCCGTGTGATTCCGGTTGAAATACCAGTCGTAGTACGTCCCCAGTTCGCTGGGAGGATCGGGAACGGTGTTGACTCCATTGAAGACGCAATGCCATGCGGAGAAGTGACCACGTTCGGGAATCGACGCCCATCCGAGGTGATAGTCCCTGCCTTCGGTGGAATGCATGTCCGGCCGCGGCGCACCCAGGTGCCACTTTCCGAAGATGCTGTCGTCGTACCCGACCTGTTGCACCAGCTCGGCCAGGGTCGGGAAGTCGAAGCCGGGGTCTCCAAACTCGTTGAGCGTTCCCCCGTCGTGATCGAAGCGCAGGATTTGTCCGATGCCGTGCCGCACCGGATACTCACCCGTCAGGAGACTGGCCCTACTGGGTGAGCAGATCGGCATGGCGTAGGCGTTCATGAAGGTCACGCCGGTGTCCGCCAAGCTCTGGATCGTCGGTGTGTTCGCGTAGAGGTTGGTGGCCCCCGGTCCGTTGCCAGGGATATCCCCCGCGCCGGGTTCCCCGTGAACGTAGGGGAGATCGGTTCGGTACGGATTGATGTCATCGTAGAGCGACAGGAAGTCGGTTCCGATATCGTCGAACAGCAGGATCACCACATTCGGGTGGGGTTGCGGCTCCTCGAGAGGCGGCGCCGGCGGGTTTGCGACCGCGGTCGTCACTGCGGCCAGAACCGCCAGGACGGTGACCGCTCGCGAACAGTTCCTCGTGCTGGCCATCGCCGCCACCCATCCCGGAGAATCACTGGGGGCCACCGGCTGCGCGATTCCAGCCTGGCCAGTAGGCAGCAACGTGTCATGACCGGTCAGGTAGATGCTGCCCTGGGAGCTGGCGGTTGCGCCAGGCGCGCACGCGGTGGCGAGAGTGGTCAGGTGCAGTCCCGCGTGTGGATGGGAGAAGGCCCGGCCAGCTCGCACCAGCTCTTCTCGGTCCGCTCTTCCAATCGTCGTCGAATACATCGTCTCGCATCTCCAGGCAAATGGGTGAGCTGCGAATCCTGTGATCGGTTGGATCGTGCGGGGCTCCCCGGCGACCTCTGCGCGGTTCGATCACCGCACCCCTACTTCATCATCAGCCGCTCGGAGCCTCGCGCCGCAGCCTATAGCCGGTCCGCGGGACGGCGCCATCGGTCAAAACCAGATCCGTGGCCTTCAAGTCAATGACTCTCCCTTTCGAGCGTTTGGTGTGGAACTCTCGAACATGGCAAGGGAGATGTCCCACCGGAGATCTTCGCCGCAGCACCAGTCTCCGAGGATTGCCACCTCTTGAAGTGCGTTGTCTCCCTGGGATCCGGTTGCGTATCTCACCACATCATCTCACCACCCGCTCTCGCTCCTCGCTCGTCATGCGCTCGTGCAGCGATGCGCGCCAGGACTCCAGCTCCGCGGATTCCGAACCTCCGCGGAGCGAGTCGGCCTGGAGCGGTGAAAGGTTAGCGGCGTGTACGCGTCGGGTGAGCTGTAGACGCCCGCCGAGCTCGGCGTACCGGAAACGGAGCACATTCCACGCCGTATCCACGGTTCCCGGCCACGGCTGTTTCGATCCCTGGAGAACGTCCGATGAACCACCCTCTCCCCACCCTGGCACTCGCCACTGCCGCTTTCTTCTCTTTCACCGCCGCTCCCCTCGGCGTCGCGCAGGAGGAAGGAGTGAGCGCGGAGCCGGAGATCGTGGTGATCGGGTCCTCGGTGGCGGCGGGGTGGGTGACCGGCCGCGAAGCGCGGCAGGATCTCCAGAACGGCTGGGCCGCGCGACTGAAGCGGTTGCTCGCGGCGCGGGGACGCACGTTGGTCAACGTCTCGAGACCCGGGGACGATACGAAGGCGGTACTCGACCGCCTCGAGGAAGACCTGCTCAACCGCGAACCGAGGTACGCGATCGTCGGTCTCTCGATGGCCAACGAGGGGCTGGAAACCGAAGACCCCGGTGAGGTCTTCGCGAGCTACGAGGAAGGGATCGGCGAGATCATCGACATCTGCCGCGAGAGCGCGATCCAGCCGGTGATCGGGCTCTGCTACCCCAACGACAACTTCACCGAGGAGCAGTGCGAGGTGCTGGAGGAGATGAATCTCCTGCTCCAGAGCCTTTCCGTGCCCACCATCGACTTCCTCGGGCCACTCGACGACGGACACGGCAACTTCGTGCGCGGCTTCACCTTCGACCTCGATCACCCCGACGACCTCGGGCACCGGGAGATGTTCCACGCCATCGTACCGAGCCTATTCGACGCCCTCGAGGCGGGCAAGCCGGCACCGGAGCGGGCGAGCAGCGATGGTCACCTCACCGTCGGCGGTGCGGTCCGGGCGGCCCCGGTCGTCTTCGTGCCGGACGAGGTGATGCACGCCTTCACCGTGACCTTCCGGATACGTTGTGTGAACGAAGGCGCCGTCGGTGCGATCGACTGTGGAGAGAGGAGGTTGCAGCTGCAAATCGACGGCACGGGGCGACTGGGGGTCACGCTCGCGGCGGCCGCACTGCGCCCCGAGAAGAAGCTCACCGACGGGGACTGGCACGAGGTGGTGATCGTCCACCGCCACCTGCGCGGCGAGACCGAGCTCTGGCTGGACGGGGCGTCGGTGGGTCGGCTCGAAGGAACCCTCGTGCCCCGGCGCTTCGTGCTCGGCGGGCCTTTGACGGTCGGGAAGGAGACCTCGCCGCCGAACGCCGACTACCGCGAGCTCGTCATCTGCCGCACCGCGTGGACCGAACGCGGGGTAGAGGCCTTCCACGAGGGCGCCCTGCTGCCGGCGAGCCTCGAGGTGTACGCCCCGCTCCGCGGAGAGCTTCCGGAGCGAGGCGGGACCTTCGAGAACCTCGCGCAGAGCACGGCCGAGCTCCACTTCCACCCCGCTGACCTCACCGAGGCCCTGGCGCGGCTCGAAGCTCGCATCGAGGCGACGGCGAACGAGCCGCGGTGGATCGATCCCGACCGTCTCGAGCCGATCACGCTCGACGAGGCGGTCCTCGCCCGCTACGTCGGCGACTACGAGGCGAACCCGCAGGTGACCCTGTTCGTCACCCTGGAGAAGGGGCGCCTGATCTTCTCCCCGGGCGGCCAGGGCAAGACCGAGCTGCACGCCGCCTCGGAGACGGAGTTCTTCCTGCGCGTCATGGGGCCCCCGCCGATCCCCGTCGTCTTCGAGCTCGACGACGACGGGAAGGTGACCGGGATGCTCTTCGACGAAGGGGTGAGCGCGCGGCGGATCGACTGATCCGCGTAGCCGTCACATCCCCAGGTCGACCATGATCCGCGCCCGCGCCGTGCGCCAGCCCCGCTCGATCGTCGGAGTCGAAACGCCCATCGCGTCGGCAGTCTCGGCTATCGTCAAGCCGCCGAAGAAGCGCAGCTCGACGAGGCGAGCGAGCTGCTCGTCCTGCTCGGTGAGTCGTTCGAGCGCGGCGTCGAGGTCGAGCAGATCGAGGGTGTCCGACTCGTAGCGGATCACCAGGTCGTCCAGCGCCTTCGACGGAGCGCGCCCCTCCCACCGCGCCTCGCGATCCCCGACCAGCCGCAGGTACGCCTCGTGCACCAGCGCGGTGGTCTGCAGGGTGTGGCTCACACGCTCGCCTCGCATCAGGTGGTCGGCGATCGCGTGGAGCTCCTCGTAGAGCACCCCGAACAGCGGTCCCTCCGCGGCGGCATCCCCCTCGCGGATCCGGTCCAGGAGCTGGGTCACCTGGGTTCTGGCTGGATCGTCGGTCATTCGCTCCCCGGCGCACGGCCCGGGTGCGGCCCCGGGCGCGGCCCGACGCCCATTCTCGCCGCTCGGCCGTAGAGGACAAGTGGGGGGCCGCGGCGAAACCCCGGAGATCGTGATGGAAGCCGGAGGCCTTGTGCGCCCTTCCGGTTGACGGGCCAGGCGATCGGTCGGGCCGAATCCCAGGAGAAACACGATGATCACGGGCAAAGCAGTGCTGGTCGGAGGGGCTCTCACCCTGGCGGGCGTGACCTTGTGGCTCGGAATGAGCTTCGACCGAGCTCAGGTCGCCCCGATCGGTGTGGTGGAGCAGGACGGAGGGCGAGCTCTCGCCGACGCCGGCGACCCGAACCCGGGGGCTCCCGCGAGTGAAGATCCGTCTCCGGATGAGCGACTCGAGCTGGCTCCAGAGCCCGCGGCTCCCGACCCCCTCGCGAAGGCGCGCGCCTTCAACCGGCAGAACCTCGGCCCCGACGGCTGGCCGGTCGGCCTGCGCGATCCCGACAGCTACAACCCCTGGGACCGCGAGCTCACGGGGCGGATGCGACGGGAGCTCGATACCGAGGAGATCCTCGAGCGGGTCTCTCACGCCGACGCGCACACCGCGCTGGCGGCGAGACAGGCGCTGAAGCTCGATCGTCACGTCCACCTCGAGCTCTTCCGCGAGTGGCTCGGCGATCCGCGACAAGGGGAACGGGTGCAGCTCGCCTTGAAGGGCCTTCGCGTGCTGGGCACTCGTGGGCTCGAAGCGGAGGTGCGGCGAGTCGCCGTCACGGCTGCCGATCCCGCGGTGCGCGGAGAAGCGCTGCGGATCCTCGGCACGGATGATCTGCGCCCCCTGCAGGCGGCGATGGCCGATGCCGACTGGTCGGTTCGCAACACCGCGCTCTCCAGAGCCGCGCAGGTCGGCGACCCGACACCTGAGCTCCGGAGCGCGGTGGGCGCTCTCCAGGACGACCCGCGTCCGATCGTCCGCGCTCGAGCACGCACGCTCCTCGCGCGCTGGTCTCCCGGCGAGGAGGCCGAGCGAGGAGCTGGATCCCCGCACTCATCGATTCCGAACGACCATTCCCGCCTCGAGGAGGCTTCACGATGAACTCCGCGATCCACACGATTCCCCCTGCCCTGTTCCTCTTCGTTTCGGTCCTCTCGAGCTCCGAGGGTCTCGCCCAGGGAGTGAAGTCGTCTCGCAGCGACTTCGTCGGCGGTCCCGTGACCTCCAGCTTCCAGCCGGGGGACGGCAACTGGCCCCACTCCGAGATCGCCGACTGGCGGTTGATCGAGAGCTCTCCGGACCTGACTGGGACCCCCTGGGCGTCGACGGTGGTCGTCGGCCGGAGCCCGTTCCCCGGGGACGACGGCGAGCACCGCTGGCTGGTGTCGTTCCCGGGTGCGGTCGGCCACGAAGCCGGACAGATCCCGATCCTCGCCCAGGTCCTCGAGGCGACGATCGAGGTGTACGCCGTCGGGGACGCCGGCTCGCCGGTCGCGGTACGCGGTGTGACCGAGGACCACCTCGGGCAGACGGGACGGCTGTTCGGACAGGACTCCACACGGGCGCCGAGCTGGAACTCGCGCTTCCCCGAGCTCACCTGGACCGTTCCGGGCGCGGGGTGGCCGGGGAGCTCCTCGGCGCCCCTCGACGAACAGAGCGCCGGGGAGGGCGACGGCTGGCTGAGCTTCGATATCACCGCCGCGGTCCAGGGCTGGGTCGACGAGCCGACCAGCAATCACGGTCTGCTCTTCACCGCGACGGACCTCGACGCTCCCGCACAGGGTTTCGCCGGTGGCTCGGCACACGATTCGTTGCTGCCGATCCTGACCGTGACCTGGTTCACCGGCGTGGACCTCGTGCCCCCGGAGATCGAGATCACCACCGAGACCACCTCGCCAGTTCGGGTGGCCTTCGTCGAGGGAACCGTGACCCCGGATGCGATCTCGGTGGAGTTCCGCCGCGGGGAGGGCCCCTGGCACGACGCGAAACGCCAGAGCGGGACGACCTGGTACGCGCGGGTCGAGCTCGAGGCAGAGTCGGCGACGACCTTCGACGTCCGCGCGACCGACGCGGCCGGCAACGAGGAGATCGAGACGCAGCTGATCACCTGGCAGGTGATCGACCCGCTGGTCGCCTCGCCCCTGCTCCTGGCTCGAGACGAGGCGGTGCTGTTCGCTCCGCCGGCGCTCGATCCTGCGGTGCACTCGGTCGACATCGAGACCGGAGATGCGCTTCCCTTCCCCGTCCTGGCCTATCCCGGGTATCCCCGGGAGGTCTCCTATCACTACCCGGGCGAGTTCGTCACCCGCTTCGTCGGACGAGACGAGGACGGCCAGGTGGTCGAGGTTCACACGCTCGCGGTCACGGTGATCGACGTGGCGGCGAAGCGCGCCATCGCCGATCAGGTCGGTTTCCCCCGCGGCATGGACTTCGAGCTCGAGCCCCTCGACCGGGTCGACTCCATCGCCATGGTCGCGGCGGATCCGTGGCGGCTGCGAGTGAGCGATCTGCACGTCGACGAGGACGAGCTCCTGGCGACACTGCTGCCGACCATGCTGGGCAGCCCGCTGCTGCAGGTTCGCCTCGGCGGACCGACCGGCCGGGTGATCTACGAGGAACCGGTGCACGCGTTCCTGATCCAGCACAAGGAGCTCACCGGTCTCTCCCTGAATGGCGAGGTGGAGATGCGTACGCGCATCGTTCCCCCCATGGTGTTGCGCAAGGTCCCGTTCCTGGAGTTCGAGGCGAAGCTGTTCAGCGATGGCGCGAGGTTCCCCGAGAATCTCGACCTAGACCAGGACGGACTGATGCGCTTCGGTGTCGGGGCCTTCGACGAGGGCGGGATGCTCACCCTCCCCGCAATCCACGATCCGGATCTGGCAGCGGAGTTCTGCCGGTCGCTGAGCGCCTTCAACCCGAACGAGTTTCCGATCTCCCTGGCCACCGGACACAACGCAGCGGTGTGTGGAGCCAAGGTGGTCGTCGAGGACTATCCCGCGTACGCGGGTTCGGAGATCTCCTTCACCCTCGAGGGAACGGGCGACCTCGACTACATCTACGACTCGAGCTGGACGATCGAGGACACCGGGCTGGTGAGCTCCTACGTCTCGACCGGGTCGGGCACCGCCGGGACGGCCGCCTATCAGATCCTGGCCACGGAGACGAGCCCGGTCACGCGCTCCGGTTCCTTCGAGTTCGACTGGGGCGGCCTCGGACAGTACGGCGACGACGAGACCATCGACTTCGAGATGGAGGTCGAGGATGGGACCTACCGCGTCCGGGTCTCCCCCCTGAACTCCTACGATACGACGGCGATCGGGAAGTCGCTGAAGGCGGAGGCGTCGCTCGACCTGGTCCCCAAGAACTCCGACTGGTCCTGTAGCCTGCCCCTCTCCGACTACAGCGGGGAAGACGTCACCATCACCACCAACCGGGCGGGAATGCACACGGTCACCGGAACCGACGTCGACGATGCCACCAACACGGATACCCAGACCTTCTACGTGGTAGGCTGCTTCGTCCCGGGAATGAACGACAAGGTCCTGGTCGGCGTCGGCGGGACGGTCGACCTGCCCTCGGTGGGGGAACCCACCGGTGGCGACTTCACCTGGACCGTGACCGGGGGCACCGCGTACAGCTTCGTGGGCGGCACCGGCTCCTCCTCTCAGGACATCTCGCTGCAGTTTGACGAACCCGGTCACTACTTCGTCGACGTCTCCTACCTCCACAGCTCCGTGTCGTCGCCGTCGAGCAAGTACCCCGAGTCGGAGGGATCGACCCTCGACTCCGACCGGGTGGAGATCGTGGCGGTCGACTACGAGGTCGAGGAGGTGACCAGACTCGATCCGGAGCGCCGCAGCACTCGGTTCCTGGAGCTCAAGCCCCTGCCGCCCACCATCTCGCTGAGCGACATCGGTTTCTCCGTTCCCGACCCGGCGCCCGGTAAGGTCGCGGCGAACCTCGATCTTCAGGGCGGTCGGATCGAGATCACCGACCTGCTGCAGCAGGACCTCCTGACTCCCTTCGAGGACGTGGTCGTGCTCGATATCGACCCCTTGCTGCCCTCCCTGCCGAGCACGTCGAAGCAGATCGGGCTGTGGAAGTACTACCTCCCGATCGGCAACAACGCGATCGAGGCGATGAAGGACGAAGGCACCGACAAGGCTGTGGACCTGTCCAGCGCTCTCGGGATGATGGTGAACATGGACCTCCAGAACCTGATGGCGGACCACGGCCCGATCTTCAAGGACGCGAACATGTTCGTGAAGAAGATCAGGGACCGGTACATCGATGAAATCGAGCCGATGATCGTCGGCGCGCATGTGTACCCCTTCCCGAATCTGGAGATCAAGGAGGGGGACGGTTGGAGCATCGACGCGGCCCTCGACCTGGACTTCAAGGGCGTCACCGTTCACATGCCCGGCCTGGGAACGTCACTCAACGACGACACCCTGCCATGGATCCTCAAGAACGGTCTCAAAGCCGACCTGGTTCACTTCGTCGGGGGCTCCGCCGCCATCGCGGCCCGCAACGAAGGCACGGTCTACGTGCCGAAGGTCGGCCACATCATGTACGACTGCACGCTGTTGTTCGGAGTCCGCTCCCACGTCAAGTACAAAGACCTGGCCGGTAAGGAGCACAAGGGCTACACCGACTACCTGGTCGGAGTCGGGCTGCTGCTGCATTACTAGGCCCCAGCGAGCTCCTGCCATCCACGGCGGCGCCGGGGAGCCAGTCTCCCCCGCGCCCCCCCCAGTGGAGTCAGGCCGAGGG
>CAZCAC010000152.1:16300-18230 GCA_964496575.1 uncultured Planctomycetaceae bacterium
CCCCCCCCCGCCCCCCCGCCCCCGGCCCCCCCCGGGGGGGGGGGGGGGCCCTGGCCCCCGCCCCCCCGCCCGCTGTGGAGTCTGGCCGAGAGCGGGCTCCGGCTCGTATCGAGGGGGAATCTCGATCGGAGGTTTGACGACCCGCCCCTCCGAACTGAAGAATCCGTGCTCCCAGACCCCGACCCCCAGCTCCTTCCATGAATGATTCCAAGCCGGGTGCCTACAGCACCAAGGACATCCTCCTCTTCGTCGGCTGCTTCATCGCACTGATCACGACATCCTTCGGGTTCGTCGTTCGTGCGATGCTGATCAACGAGTGGGGAACCGAGTTCGGCCTGACCGAGGTCGAAAAGGGCGAGATCTTCGGCGTCGGACTCTGGCCCTTCGCGATCAGCATCATCCTGTTCAGCCTGGTCATCGACAAGATCGGCTACGGCCGGGCGATGGTCTTCGCCTTCCTCTGTCACGCCGTTTCGGCGGTCCTGACCATCTTCGCCAAGGACTACTGGAGCCTCTACTGGGCGACCTTCATCGTCGCGCTCGGCAACGGCACGGTCGAGGCGGTGATCAACCCGGTGGTCGCGACGATGTTCAGCAAGGACAAGACCAAGTGGCTGAACATCCTGCACGCGGGGTGGCCGGCCGGTCTGGTGTGCGGCGGGCTGCTGGCGATCGGGCTGGGCGATGCCGACTGGCGCTGGAAGGTCGGCTTGCTGCTGATCCCGACGGCGATCTACGGAGTGATCCTCATCCGCTGCAAGTTCCCCGTGCAGGAGCGCGTCGCGGCCGGTGTCTCCTATCGCGACATGCTGAAGGAAGCCGGGGGCCTCGGGATGTTCATCGTCATGGCCCTGATCTTCGCCGAGCTGGGGCGGGTCGTCTCCGCCGCGTGGCCGGAGGTGATCGAGTGGACCAGGTACCACACCCTGGGCGTCGCCGCCGGCTTCGGGCTGGCCTTCGGCGTCTGGGTGAAGAGCCTCGGGCGCCCGCTCTTCATCATCCTGCTCCTGATCATGATGCCGCTGGCCACCACCGAGCTCGGCACCGACAGCTGGATCACGCCGCTGATGAAGGGCCAGCTGGAAAACCCGGTGCTGGTCCTGGTCTACACCTCGGCGATCATGATGGTGCTGCGCTTCTTTGCGGGGCCGATCGTGCACAAGCTCTCGCCGCTGGGGCTGCTGGCCGCCTGCAGCGCCATCGCCGCGATCGGGCTGATCGCCCTCTCCAACGCGGCAGGGGTGATGATCTTCGTCGCGGCCACCGTCTACGGCGTAGGCAAGACTTTCTTCTGGCCGACGATGCTGGGAATCGTCTCCGAGCGCTTCCCCAAGGGTGGCGCGTTGACCCTGAACGCCGCCGGCGGCGTCGGCATGCTGAGCGTGGGAGTCGTCGGTGCGATGTTCCTCGGCTTCTGGCAAGACACCACGAAATCGTCGCTCCTCGAGGAGCGTGAGCCGGCGATCTACGAGGCGGTCGTGGTCGAGAAACCGAGCGTCCTCGGAACCTACGCCGCGATCGACGGCGACAAGTTCAACGCCGAGATCGTCCCGCTGGTGGGGAAGGAGGCCGAGGCGAAGGAACGCGTCACCGAGGCCTTGACCGCAAGCCACGGCCACGCCCCCAGCGAGAGCGAGCTGGCGGCCGCGCTGGCGGCCGACCAGCCGTACCAGGAGATCGTCACGGCGCCCGCCTACTCCACCCAGGTCGCCGCCAACGAGACCTTGAGCGAGCTCGCGGAAGAGTCGCAGCAGGGCGCGCTCTTCAAGGTCGCCATCTTCCCCGCGCTGATGTTCGTCTGCTACGTGCTGCTGATGCTCTACTTCCGGGCCAGGGGCGGTTACAAGGCGGAGGTGCTGGTCGCCGACGGCGATTGATACGGAGTCGCACACCTTTCCGCGCTTTTGCGACAAGGTGGTGCCGCACATCC
>CAZCAC010000153.1:0-18164 GCA_964496575.1 uncultured Planctomycetaceae bacterium
ACCCCCGCCTCGATCAATGCGTGCGTCGCTGGATCACTTTCCGCTGAGCGTACCGACGACGTCGAGGATCGGCATGAACACCGAGAGCACCACGCCACCGACCAGGACCCCCATCACGGTGATCAGGATCGGCTCGATCATCGAGGTCAGCGCCTTGACCGCCGCCTTGACCTGGCTGTCGTAGAACTCGGCGATCTTCTCCAGCAGCGTCTCGAGGGAGCCCGACTTCTCGCCGATCGTGATCATCCGCACCACCATCGGTGGGAAGACCGGCGACTGGCTCAGCGGCTCGGAGAGCATGTTGCCCGCCCGGACGCTCTCCCGGGAGGCGAGCACGGCCTGCGAGACCACCTGGTTGCCGGCGGTGTCGGCGACGATGTCCAGGGTTCCCATGATCGGAACACCGGAGCGGATTAGGGTTGCAAAGGTGCGGGAGAAGCGGGCCAGGGCGACCTTGCGGAACAGCGGACCGAAGACTGGGGCCTTCAGGTTGAGGTGGTCCATGGCCAGGCGGCCGCTGGGCGTCCGCTTGAAGATGTACAGGCCGCCGAAGAAGCCACCGACCGCGCCGACGAGGATGTACCAGAACTCACGCATCCACTCCGAGGTCCCCAGCACGAACTTGGTGATGGCGGGAAGCTCGGAT
Source organism: uncultured Planctomycetaceae bacterium (assembly GCA_964496575.1). Taxonomy (GTDB): domain Bacteria; phylum Planctomycetota; class UBA1135; order UBA1135; genus CAZCAC01. The sequence goes on from CAZCAC010000153.1 coordinate 647, forward strand.
TCGAGCGAGTCGAACACCTGGCGGAAGCCGGGGACGATCCCGATCATCAGGAAGGCGGTGATCCCGGTCACCAGGACCATCGATACGACCGGATAGGTCATCGCGGACTTGATCTCCCGGCGCAGCTCCTCGGCGGACTCGAGGTAGTCGGCGAGGCGCACGAGAATGACGTCCATCTGGCCGGAGATCTCCGCCGCCTTGACCATGCTGATGTAGAGCTCGTCGAAGGCCTTGGGGCAGGTCGTCATCGCGGCGGAGAGATCGGAGCCGCCACGAACCTCGACGATCAGACGCTCGCAGCAGGCCTTGAAGCCCGGAGTCTCCGCCTGGTCGGCGAGCACCTCGAGCCCCTCCAACAGCGAGATGCCGGAGCTGACCATGGTGGCCAGCTGCCGGGTGAAGAGCACCAGCTCGACCCGATTCGCCTTGGGTTTCGCGCCGCGGGACGAGACGGTCTTCTTGTGGGCACCCCGACGCTTCAGCCCCGACATCTCGTCGATGCTCATCACGGTCAGGTTCTGTCGCCGTAGCTCGGTGAGGACTTCCTGCCGGTCGGTCGCCTCGATCGTTCCTTCGACCGTCTTGCCGCCGGGGCCCTTTGCTGCGTACTTGTAGTTGGTCACGATTGATTCACCTATTCATCTCCGAGAGTCACGCGCAGGACCTCCTCGAGCGAGGTCACACCGCGTTTTGCGTTCAGCAAGCCGACGCGGCGAAGGGTGATCATTCCCTGACTCACCGCTTCGCGCTTGATGTCGTGAACCGAGGCTCCCTCCACCACCATGCGACGCAACTTCTCCTCGAGGAAGAGCGTCTCCAGGAGGGCGAAGCGGCCTCGATAGCCGTTGTTGCATCGCGGACATCCGACCTTGTCGGGGCCGTACAGCTGCATCCCTTCGAGCTCCTCTTCCGGGTAGCCCACCGCGAGCAGTTGTCTTTCCGGGACGTCGACCGGTGTCTTGCACCCCTCGCACAGCCTCCGCCCGAGGCGCTGAGCCCCGATGCAGAGGAGCGAGCTGGATACCATGAAGGGGTCGACCCCCATGTCGATCAGACGGGTCACGGTGCTGGCCGCGTCGTTGGTGTGCAGGGTGGAGAGCACCAGGTGTCCCGTGAGGGCGGCCTTGACGGCGATGTCCGCCGTCTCCGTGTCGCGGATCTCCCCGAGCAGCACGACGTCGGGGTCCTGGCGCAGGATCGATCGCAGCGCGCCGGCGAAGGTCATCCCGCGCTTGGGGTTCACCGGCACCTGGTTGATCCCGTCCATCCGGTATTCGACCGGATCCTCGACGGTGGTCACGTTGATCTCCGGCGTCGCCACGGCCTGGACGCAGGAGTAGAGCGTGGTGGACTTGCCCGAGCCGGTCGGCCCGGTGATCAGGAGCATCCCGTACGGCGCCTCGATCGCCTCCCGGATGTGCTCGAGCGCCTTGTCCTCGTACCCCATCTGGTCGAGGACCATCGACATGCTGCCGGCGTCGAGGATCCGCATCACGGCCTTCTCCCCCCCCACCACGGGCAGGATCGAGAGGCGGAAGTCGATCTGGCGTCCTTCGTAGCGGATCTGGAACTTGCCGTCCTGGGGCGTGAAGCGCTCGGCGATATCCAGCTGGGCCAGGATCTTCAGGCGGGAGATGAGCGCGTTGAGCAGGGCCTTCGGCGGCGACATCATCGCCGACAGGCGGCCGTCGACGCGGAAGCGGACGCCGATGCCCTTGTCCAGCGGCTCGATGTGGATGTCGCTGGCCTTCTCCTTGAGCGCCCGCAGGAGAATAAGGTTGATCAGCTTGACCGCGGGGGCGTCGTCGCCGGAGGACGTGGCGAGATCGATGTCCTCGCCGTCTTCCTCGACCTGGACCTCGATGTCGGAGGCCCCGGAGACCTCGTCCATCAGCTCCTCGACCTGGCGCGCCCCCGCGTTGAAGGCGCTCTCGATCGCTTCCTTGATATCCGCGGGATGAGTCAGGACCTGCTGAATCTGACAGCCGGTGCGGCGCCGGAGGTCGTCGAGCAGCAGCACGTCGAAGGGATCGCACACCGCGAGGGTCAGCACGTTGCCGTTGAGCGACAGCGGCAGGATCAGGTGCGAGGTGCACGATTCCACCGGAATCCGCTCCAGCGCGGAGGGATCGGCAGACACCCGGGAAAGGTCCACGGGCGGAAGGTTCGAGGCACGGCCCAGCGCGTCGAGCAACGTGGAAGGCTCGACGACCCCCGAGCTGACCAGGTTCTCGAGGATGTTCCCTCCCCGGTCGCGGGCCTGTGCCCAGTCCCCCTCCGACGCCAGGCCGGCGTCCTCCAGGAGCTTGCGGATCTTCCCCGAAGCCAGGACCATCAGGCGGCCTTGATCAGGTTGCGCAGCTCGGAGGGATCACTGAGAGCCATCTCCGCATCGACCACGCTGATGCGGGAAGCCCGCACCAGCTCGGCCAGGGACTGCGCCATCGTCTTCATCCCCAGTCGCCCGCCGGTCTGGATCTGCGAATAGAGCTGGTGGGATTTGCCGTCGCGGATCAGCGCCCGGATGCCCGGGGTGCAGGTCATGATCTCGGCGGCCATCGCGCGACCGGTGCCGTCACAGGCGGTCAAGAGCTGCTGGGAGAAGACCGCCTCGAGCGAGAAGGACAGCTGCGTCCGCACCTGTGCCTGCGCGTGAGAGGGGAAGACGTCGACGATCCGGTTGACCGTCTGGACCGCGTCGGAGGTGTGCAGCGTCCCGAAGGTCAGGTGCCCGGTCTCGGCCAGGATCAGCGCGGCCTCGATCGTCTCGTGGTCCCTGAGCTCGCCGACCAGCACGACGTCGGGGTCCTGACGGAGCACGCTGCGCAGCGCGTTGGCGAAGCTCTTGGTGTCTCCCCCGACCTCCCGCTGCGTGACCATGCAGCCCCGGTGCTGGTGGGTGAATTCGACCGGGTCCTCGATGGTGACGATGTGCGCCTGCCGGGCCGTGTTGACGTGGTTGATCATCGCGGCCAGCGAGGTCGACTTACCGGAGCCGGTCGCCCCCGTGACCAGGATCAGGCCCGCGCGGAGCGCGCAGATCCGCTCGCATACCTGCGCCGGCATGCCGAGCGCCTCGAAGCTCGGGATCTCGCTCGGAATCGAACGAAGCACGCCGGCGACGGCCCCCTGCTGGTAGAACACGTTCGCCCGGAAGCGGCCGTAGCCCTCCAGCCCGAAGGAGCAGTCCAGCTCGAGATCGCGGTCCAGCCGGGCGATCTGATCGGAGTTCAATACACTGGTCGCCAGACGCCGCGTGTCGTCCGGGTCGAGCGGATCGGAGTCGACGGGTAGGAGCATGCCGTGCACGCGAATGCGAGGCGGACTGGCCACCGAGAGGTGAAGGTCCGAGCCCCCCTGCCGCACGAGCAGGGCGAGCAGCTCTTCCATTGTGATCATCGAGGCACCTCTTCTGCTGGGTTTCGGTCGGGCCTCCCGCACGCGTCGACGACAGTCCCCCCCGGTACTCTGGGCCGCGGGGAGCTGCGCGAGGGCCGCTTCCGAGATGGTCTAGTTTCGGAAGGGGAGCGATCTCGACTGGAGTCGGGTCGGCCGAATGCACCGTGAAACCAGCGGTCCCTCACGGGAGGCGATCCGATCGGAGCGGCCATCTGCCTGCGGGACAGGCGGAAGAACCTTCCGCCGGCGGGGAGGCGCTCGTCCGTGGCCGGAAAGAAGTTCCGCCCGCCGGTCCCTCGGGACCGGCGGGCGGCTTCGTTCTCGGGATCTCCGGCGGGCGGGGCCCGCCCGGAGGTGTGCGGATCAGTCCTCCGCCACCTTCTTGCCCTGGGTCTTCAGGATCCGATCCTGCTCCAGCCCGGGCACGGGCGCGTAGTTGTTGAAGGTCATCGAGTAGGAGCCCTCACCCGAGGTCTGCGATTTCAGGTCGCGGTGGTAGGTCTGGATCGTCGAGAGCGGAACCTCCGCCTTGATCACGGTGATGGCGCCGTCCGCCTCGCTGGCCTGGTCCGAGACCTGGCCGCGGCGCTGGCTGGTGATATCGCTGAAGATCGTGCCGGCGTGGGCGGCAGGGACCTGGATCTCGACCGTCATGATCGGCTCGAGGAGGACCGGCGAGGCTTTCAGGAAGCCCTCGCGGAAGCCACGGGAGCCCGCCATCTTGAAGCTCATCTCGTCGGAGTCGACGGCGTGGAACTTGCCGTCGTAGACCTCGACCTCGACGTCGACCACGACGCTGTTGGTCAGGATGCCCTCGGCGCACGCCTCGCGAATCCCCTTCTCCACCGCCGGGATCAGGTTCCGCGGGATCGAGCCACCGACCACCTTGTCGACGAACTCGACGCCGGTGCCGCGCTCCCGCGGGCGCAGCCGCAGGTAGCACTCGCCGAACTGACCGCGCCCGCCGGACTGCTTCTTGTGCCGGTGGTGCCCCTCGGCGGGTTTGGTGATCGTCTCGCGGTAGGCGATCCGAGGCAGCTTGGTCTCGATCTCGACGCTGTAGCGACGCTTGAGGCGCGTTTCCGTCACCTGTAGATGGAGGTCGCTCATGCCGTTGACCACCATCTCGTGAGTGACGGTGTCCTGGAACACGGTCAGTGTCGGATCCTCGGCGGTGAGCTTGCCCAGCGCCTCGCCGATCTTCTGCTCGTCGGCGCGACTCTTGGGGAAGACCGCCAGGGAAACCATCGGAACCGGGTATTCGGGAGCGGCGACGACGACCGGGGGGGCATCGCCAGTGGTGAAGGCCTCGCCGACGGCGACGTGCTCGACCTTGGAGAACGCGACGATCTCGCCGGGGCCGGCGGAGGTGATCGCCTCGCGGTTCTTGCCGGTCAGGTGGAAGAGCCCACCGAGCTTCTCCGGCTTCGTGTCCCCTGGCCCCCGGACTGCGTCGTGATCGCCCAGCTTGCCGCTCCAGATCCGCGCCAGGCAGACCTTGCCGACGTGGGGGTCGGACTTGACGTTGAAGACGGTCGCCACCAGCGGTCCGTTCTCGTCGACCTCGACGGGATCGCCCGCATCCGTGACGACCTCGGTGGAGGTCGGCGGCGGGGAGAAGCGCCGGAAGAAGTTGTAGACGTTCTCGACTCCGAGGTCGGATTCGGGGTGGCAGACCAGGATGGGGATCAGCGCGCCGGCCTCGATCGCCGGGGGCATCAGCTGATCGAGCTGCTCCTCGGTCAGCTTCTGCGACTCGAGGTACTCCATCATGAGATCCTCGTCCTCGCAGGCGTCCATGACACCGTCCATCAGCTTCTGGTGCCAGTCGGAGTCGGTCACCTCGAAGGAGCGCGAGACCCCCGAGAAACCGGGGCCACTGGCGTCGGGCAGGAGCACGGGGACGCACGCGTCGCCGAGCGAGTTGCGGATGTCCTCCACCGTCTGATCGAAGTCGGCGTTCTCGCCGTCCAGATGCGTGATCACGATCGCCCGCGGCCGCCCCAGGTTCTCCGCCGCCTCCATCTTCTTGCGCAGGTTGAAGGTCACCCCGCTGGAGCAGCTCACCACGGCGACGACCAGGTCGGAGGCCAGCATCGCCCCCTGAGCCTCGGCGATGAAGTCCGGGTATCCGGGCGTGTCGAAGAAGGTCCAGCACCGGTCGCCGTGCTCGGCGTAGACGGTGGCCAGCTGCAGGGTGTGCTTCTTCTCCTGCTCTTCCGGCTCCGTATCGCAGATGCTCGTGTTGTCGGCGACCGAGCCCTTGCGGGAGGAGGCGCCGGTGATGTGGGCGAGGGCGTCGACGAGGGTCGTCTTGCCGGACGAGGGGTGCCCCACGAAAGCGATGTTGCGGATTCCCTGGACTCCAGTACTCATCGGGAAGTCGTCTTGTTCTGCCTGTAAAACCTGGGGAGGGCGGCCCGGTTGGAGCCGGGGCCGCCCGCGAATTGGGCCGCATATCCTAGCGACTCTGCCCTGGAGGCGCGGCCGAAAAGGCCGTGTCTCTGGTCGGACGAAGTCCGACCCCGCGCCGAAGACGTGGCAGTACCGCAGGTGTCGACAGCATCCGGAGCTCCGGGCGTTTGCGGCCGGAGCTCCAGGGGCCGGTCAAGAACCGCCCGGTGTCGCCAATCGGTCGCTCGAGGGGGACGGTGGCCTCGGGCCCCGGCCCCCGACCTGGCCCGGCGGAGCTCGGCGAGCCCCCCGGGAGAGAATCGACCCTGCAGGGTCGGGTCGGCCTTCTGGGTCGGATCGTCCGGAACGAGTCAGGGCAATGCTCCGTGGACGACGACCTCGACCCGCCGGTTCCTGCTCTTCGCCGCGGTCGTACTGGCCGCATCCAGCGGCCGGTACTGTCCATGCCCCACGACCACGCACTGCTCGTCGGCGATGTCGCACTCCTCGACCAGGAAGGTCAGTACGGCCGTCGCCCGGGCGAGAGACAGGTCGCGGTTCGTCTTGAACTTCGACTTCTTGATCGGGTCGGTGTCGGTGTGCCCCTCGATCGAGTAGACCCCGCTCCCGTGGCTCTGCTTGAGGACGTTCGCCACCGCGCGCAGCGCCTTCTGACCCTCCTTGGAGAGCACGGCCTTGCCGGAGCCGAAGGTGATCGACGAGGGGACCCGGATCACGGCCATCCCGTCGCGGTAGAGGTAGTCGATCCCCAGGCTCTCGAGCCCGGGGTGGGCGGCCGCCTCGACCGGCGCCGGTTTCTCCTCCAGCTGCTGGTTGGCCTCGCGGAGCTGGCGGCCGAGGGCGTCGATCTGGGCCAGGAGGCTCTGCCGATCCCGCTTGAGCTGGACGCGCTCCTCCCGGAGATCCGCGATCTCCTGGTCGCGCTCGTCGATCGCCTTGCGGTATTGCTCCGGGCTGGTGCAGCCGGTCGCGAGGATCGCGACGCCGAGCAGCCCCAGGAGCGTGGTGCTGCGTGTCTTCAGGAATCTGGGTACCAAGCTGTCGCCTCCTGGGGGCTCAATTCTCGGTGCCCCCGGTGTTTGTCGGTCTCGGGCCCCCGCGGGGCCGCCGTGGTGGAATCACCGCGCCCCGATTCCCCCGCGGCACGGCGGTTTCAGAGCAGCAGCGCCATCACATCATTCCAATAGAGAAGGGCGATTCCAATGCCCGCGGCGAGATAGGGTCCGAAGGGGATGTAGCGCCCGACGGCGCGAGCCACGACCATCGCCTTTCCCAGTGGTTTGGGCACTCCTCGAGCGCGGGCCCGCGAGCGCACCAGACAGAAGAAGCGCGCCATGTTGAGGACTCCCGCCACCGAGGCGAGCACCGAGGCGAACATCAGGGACAGGATCACCCCCCCCGGTCCGACGAACGCACCGCCCGCACCGAGCAGCTTCACGTCGCCGAACCCCATCGCCTCCCGGCCGAACGCCCGGGACCCCAGCCACCCGATCCCCCACAGGATCCCCCAGCCGAGGGCGAGGCCCGCCAGCGAGGCGGTGAGCGCCCCCATGCGCGAGACTCCGTCCTCCCCCTCGGAGAGCTGCTGGGCGATCCAGGAGTGCTGGTGCAGCGTCGGGACGAGGAAGGAGAGGATCGGCCCGACGATCATCCCCCCGATCGAGACCGAGTCCGGGATCTCCAGGCAGTCGATGTCGACGAAGGTCGCGACCACCAGGGCGGAGAGGAAGACGGCCTGTACCAGGGCGAGGTCCCACGCTTCGAACCCTCCCGCCTTCCACGCGGCGAGGAGCCACAGGCCGCTGGTCAGCGCCTCCACCAGGGGATAGCGCCAGGGGATCGGCCAGCGGCAGTGCCGGCAGCGACCGCGCTGGATGATCCAGGAGAAGAGCGGCAGGTTCTCGTACCAGGAGAGGGTCGCCTCGCACTCGGGACAGCGCGAGCGCCGCGGGTGGTTGACGCTGACGTTCTCCAGCGGGTAGCGGTAGATCACCACGTTGAGGAAGGACCCGACGAACAGGCCGACCAGGGCGACCCAGACGAAGTAGAGGGCGGGGGGCATCGTGGCGGCTCGCGGTTACCGGCCGGAGGGACTCCGCGGCTCCCAGAAGAGCCGCACCTCGTCGATCACGGGGGGCTTCCAGCGCAGGAACTCGTCATGCCCCCCCGGCCGAGAGGGGTCGACCGGGTCGACCTCGAGGCGCAGGAGGAGACGAAGGGGCCCGGGATTCGGCAGCAGGGCGGGATCGTCGACCACCCCCCACTGCTCGATGGGCTCGTCGGCGGGGTAGTCCTCCCCGACGTAGAACACCCTCGCCCTGGTGCTACCCTCCTCGCCGACGTGGGGGTACTGCTCGACCTCGGCCCGGGTCCAGTGCCGGATGCTGCCCTCGCTGGGCATCGGCCCGCTGAGCGTGCAGAAGGTGAGCGACTCGACCAGCGGATTGAAGTGGGGAGGGTCGATCACCAGGTGGGGGTCACTGTTGGTCCGGTCGAGCGTCGGTCCCCCGCCCTCGCCGACCAGCCACAGCTGGCCCTTCTGCGCCTGCACCGGGCCGGTGGCCCGGATCCGTCCCCCCGCGACCAGGACCAGCGGCCCCTCGACCTCGATCGCTCCCTCGATCACGAGGTCCCCACCGGCGATCAGCACGGTGACCGTGAGGTCCTCGGAGCGGGCGCGCTCCAGCCAGGTGGAGAGAGTCTCGCCCGCGGAGAAGCTCAGCTCGGGGCCGTCCCCGCAGCGGCGGGAGAGGGTCCCGGGGACCCGCAGGAGCCCCTGAGCGCGTAGGCAGACGGTCCCCGGAGCCGAGAGGAGCTCCGTCCGCGAGCCGGGCTCGACGGTCAGGCGAGTCGCCTGCAGATCGACCCCGCCGAACGGCCCGGTGAGGACGCAGGTGCCGTCGCTCCCGTCCCCCGCCGCGCGGGGATAGCGAATCGAGACCACGCCATTCCCTGACCAGCAGGCGGTGCCGTCGACTCCGGGCACGGGCAGCGACGAGGAGCGGTTCGGATCGAGGAACGTCTCGACCAGCGTGCCCCCCGTGTCGGAGACCGCGATCGGCTCCCCCCCCCCGGCGATGGCGGAGGACACGACCGCGTTGTTCCCGTAGTCCCGGAGTGAGACGTGCGGGTCGTGATGGAGGAAATACTCCCCCGGTTCGAGCCGCGTCTGCGGGGACAGCTCGAGCACGGCCCCCCGATCGCGCGTGTTCTCGATCAGGTCCATGCGTAGCGGCATTCGTCGCGGCGGCTGGGGGTCTCGATCCCGACCCCGGTCCGAATCATCTTCGGCGGGAGGGACCTCGATCAGCTCGAACTCGAAGTTCTTCACGCTCCGGGGGTCGAGCGGCTTGGCGCAGGTCAGGTAGAGCGGGCCCAGCGGGGGGATCGACTTGCCCTCGAGGTTCTTGGCCCGAGGCAGCTCCCCGGGTCTCGGCTTCTCCGCCCGGACATCCAGCTGCGCCCCACTCTCCCAGCTCTCATCGTCGAACAGCTGGCCGTCCGACGCGATCTCCAGACGAAACGCGTAGGAGCACTTCAGGATCCGGCCGTCGACGGAGCGCAGGCCGTCGGGCAGCGGGAAGCCGCGCAGGACCACCTCGTACTCCGCCCCCGGGAGGAAGCCCCCGTCGAGCAGGTCGGGAGAGCGCCCGAGGTCGGGCAGGAAGGTGACCTGCTCCCGGCGGATCTGAAACGACCCGGCGGCCAGCTCCAGGGGAACGCAGTCCGGCCCCCCTGGCACTCCCGGCGCGCACCGCCTCACCACGATCGACTCCCTGGTGACGGAGGTCGGGTCGACGTCGGCGGAGAAGTTGAAGTGCAGCGCCTCGTTCAGGAAGACGCCCACCCGCTTGTGGTCCTTCGGACGCACCTGCGTCAAGCGAAAGGCCGGCGCCTCCGCGGGCCCGGAGGGACTGCATGCGCCGGCGAGGGCGAGGATGGTGCCGAGCACCGCCGGCGGGAGGCGGCGAGGATCGAGGGCAGGCGGAGCGTCCACGCGGCCATTGAAGCAAGCGAGGAGGGCGGAGTCAGGACAAAAAGGGAACCACCCCCCGCGAAGCCGACCGGCGCCGGTTCGCGGGGAGTGGTGTTTCGGAGTTTCGGTTCCCTTCCGGGGGCGGAAGAGGCAGGCGCTAGAACTTGAAGGGGAAGCGCAGGAACTCCAGCACCGGCCGGGGCGTGCTGGCGTTGAGGTCGCCGACCACCGCGATGTCGAAGGTCACCCGGTAGCGAATGAACCGGAAGTCCGTGTTCCCCGGCGCCGCGTTGAACTCGCTGATGTCGGTCGACCAGGTGTTCACCCCGGGGAAGACGTCGGATTCGTCAGGAGCGCCCTGGGTGTTCACCGAGGTAGCCTGGAACTCGATCTTCACCGAGGACGACGCGGGCAGGGAGTCCGCCACCCCCTGGGTGGTGAGGGTGAAGTAGCGCGGGAGCAAGGTCACCAGCCCGGTCGGCGGGTTGCCGTTCTCGTCGATCGACTCGGTGGTGGTCACGTCGAGGAAGTTGTCCCCGGTGGCGAGATCGCCGTCTCCGATGTACTTCACCGACGCCACGTCGAAGGTACGGGTACCGATGGTCAGCCGGAAGCGCCGCAGGAGGTTCGGGTTGCGGGCGTAGACCTCGTTCCCCCCGGCCAGCTCGCTCGCGTCGAAGCGCACGGTGTTGGCCGATTGCCGCTCCGGCAGACCGCCGGCCTCGATCGCAGCCGCGGGCTCGAGCAGCGGGTCGAGATCGTCGACGACCTCGCCGGTGCTCTCGATCAGGCCGGTGGCCGTATCGATGCCGTCGAACAGGAAGACCAGCGGATCGGGAGTCGCGGTCCCCGGAGAGACCGTCGCGGCCCCGAGCGGGATCCATGTCGACTGGGTCTTGGAGAAGCGACCGAAGGTCGGAAGCAGCTGGTCTTCCCAGACCCACTGGAGCTCGTTGAGACCGTGCGGTGCCGGCCAGACGAGATCGCGCATGTTGGCGATGTCGTCGGCGGGGTACTTGATGTCGTGGGTCGCCGGCGCTCCGGAGAGGTTGCCGACGTGGAGCTGGACCAGCCCGGGACCACCGTCCCCGCCCGCGCAGCGGACCACGTACTTGTCGTTCGTGCCGAGGATCGCCGCGTTGTAGGCGACGCAGGTGTCGGCCAGCGGCGGAATCCAGGGGTTGTCCTGCGGGTTCGAGGTGCTGTTCGTACCGCGGTGCTTGGCGTCCTGCTTGCGAGTCAGCTGCTCGTCGTTGTCGGCCCCACCCATGTTGCCGGCCCCGGCGCCGCCTTCACCGCCCCGGGCGTTGATGGTGTGGAAGAGCTGCTCGGGCTTGGTGACGCCGCTCTGCCCGCCCATCGTCGCGTTCGAGAAGTCGAGGCTGCTGCCGGTCTGGATGATCAGGTGCCCACCGGAGCCGCCGCCGGAGCCGCCGGCGATGCGGTTCACGCCGCTGGTGTTCTCACCACCACTGCCGTGGCCGCCGATCGCGGTGATCGAGCCGGTGCCCTCGAAGATGATGTCACCCAGGGCCATGATGGTGAGCGCTCCTGCGCCTCCGCCACCGCCGGCGCCCTTGTCCTGGTCGTTGTTGATCAGCTCCGAGGGCGGGTAGGAGTCGGCGCGCGTCGCGTCCCCACCGGCCCCGCCACCGGCGCCGGCCCACGGGGTGGGAAGCTCGCCGACGATCAGCAACTCCTGCGGGGTGCCGAAGTTCGCCCGCTTGGTACCGAAGAAGTCGTCGGTGCTGCCGGCGAAGTCGGAGAAGGGAGAAGGACCGATGTGCCCACCGTAGGGCTTGTGGGGTCCCTGGGACGAGGTCGCCGAGTCGGACCCGAGGAACCCCGACTCCGCGTTCAGTCCGTAGACCCACTCGTTGGGGCAGATGGTCGTGCCGTCGTCACCGTAGGCGACCGCATCGTGTCCCAGGCGTCCGCCGCCGCCGCCGCCGGAGCGCCGGAGAGAGCCCGCACCGGAGTTGCTGGGGTGCCAGCCGGCCTCGCCGCCTTCACCCCCGAGGTTCGCCACCTGGAAAGCGCCGTTGCCGGTCTGGCCACGAGGCGTCACCTGGTTGGTGAGGTAGCTGCCGGTTCCCCCGTCTCCGCCGCCACACTGGCCGGAAGCGCCCGCTTCCGGCTGGAACGGGGTGTCCAGGGTGAAGACCGGGGCCGCGCTGGAACCGTCGACCGACAGGAGCCCCCGAATGGTGATGGTCCCGGAGGCCATGATCTGAGCCGGGTTGGGACCCTGGCAGCGGAGGATGGCACCCTCTTCGATCAGGAGGTGGCGGACGTCGAGACGCCCGTTGACCGCGAGCTGGGTGTACTGCGGCGAGAACTCGGGGCCACCGATGAACAGCGTCGAGATGGTATCGAAGACCACCTCCGTACCGCTGCGGATCTTCAGGTCGAACTCCCCCTGGGGCCCGCCGGTGCCGTCGAAGGCGAAGGTCGCCTGCAGCCCCTCTGCCCCGGTGGTCTCGTCGCCCCAGGTCCCCCGCGGCGCGTCGAGCGCGGCGGTGGTGTCCTCGAAGTCGTTGTCGTAGGGGTTGAACGGCTCCAGGTACTCGTCTCCGGTCTCCGCCGGAGCGCCGAGGTGATCGAGCTGGGCGTCGGTCTCCATCAAGGCGAAGCGGTCGAGCGGAACGATGTTCCGGTCACCGACGAGGTCCTCGAACTGCGCCATGACCACCACGCGGAGATTGCGGGCCTGGGGCAGGATGCCGATCGGAACCATCTTCACCGTGGCGCCGGACTCCGTGCAGTTGGCGATCAGTTCCAGGTCGATGGGCAGGGGGAGCCACTCGCCGGCGAGAGTCTCGTACTCGAGCTTGAGACGGTTGTCGCTGATGTTGTCCTCCGTCGGACTGACCGCCTGGTTGAACTCGAGGTAGACCGTGACCTGCGTGCCGACGGCGCTGTAGAGGTTGTTGGGCACCAGGTACCCCGCCTCCAGCGAGCCCGAGCCGTCCATGTTCTGGTTGAACTCCTTGACGATCATCTCCCCGGTATCCGGGTCGACGGTCTCGATGCGGCAGGCGATCTCGCTGTTGGGCGCGAGCAGCGGGGTGGGCGGCCCCAGGACGGGATCCAGGAACAGCTGGGCGAGGACGTCCGCGGCCGCGGTCTTGAAGCCGAGGGTATAGCCTCCGGTCTTCAGCGCCTGACCGGTCCTCAGCGACCGGACCACCGTCGCCCCCGTCGACAGGCCGGGAATGTCGATCTGGTACTGAACTCCGTTGGGCTTGAAGCCCGCGTCGGAGAAATCGCTCTTCGTCGGGCACACCGGCTGGAAGACCACCGCCCGCGACTTCCCGTCGATCGGGTCGAGATCGGTGGGGTCGAGGCTGAAATCACCCACCGCGGGCAAGCCTCCCTCTCTCTGGATGCTGATCGTGTTCAGGTTGACCGTATCGAAGTCGACCGATTGGTTGAAGGTGAACTTGATCGGTCGGTTGATCTGCCAGGTCTGTCCGCCGGTCACCGACATCGCCAGGAGGGAGAAGTCCCCCGACGACGTGAGACCCGATGGAGTGCTACCGGAACCTGAGCAGCCAGCGACAACCAGGCCGGCGGCGAGAAGGGGCATCCAGTGAATCCGGGTCCTGCGAACGAGAGTGGTCATGATCGCTGTCTCGAAGGAGAGGGCCTCTCGGAGAGGCGCGGGCCGCAGTGGGCAGAGAGGGGGTGGGGATAGGGCAGCCTCGGCCCCAGGCGTGAAGATCCGGGACCGAGGCTTCTCGTACTGCTCCTAGATGGAGAGCTCGCGCCAGGCGAACGCCAGGGTGCGAAGCTCGGCCGTCTTGTTGGAGATGGTGTTGGAGATGAAGGAGATACGAGCCTGGAAGTACTGCGCGGTGTTGATGTCGCTGACGTCGCTCTTCCAGGTGGTGTCGCCGTTCAGGTAAAGCGCCTGACTGTTGTTTCCGGTCGGAGTGGACCCGGTGTCGCCGTAGTACTCGAGCCGGTTGGCGTCCGTACGGATGTCCTCGTACGGGAAGGTGGTGTCCTTGTTGCTGATGTCGGTCGCACCACGGAAAGCGAGGATCACCTGAGTCCCGGCGGGCTGGTCGTCGGTCCCCGGCTCGATGATCGGGGTCACGTAGCTCGGATCGTTGCTCCGCGTGTCGAACCAGATGGTGTGCACGCGGCTGATCCGGGTCACCATCTGCACCTCGCCGATGTAGAAGGAGCAGTCGACACCGGGCGTCGGAGCGCCGGGCGGGTCGCTGTTGGGGTTGAATCCGCCATCGGCTTCGTCCTCGAGGTCCGGGTCCTTGACCTCCGGCTCACCACCGATCTTATAGCCGCCGGTGGAGAAGGCCCGGAAGTTCGGACGCGCCGAGGAGTTGCAGGCCAGCGAGATGTCGAAGGCGTTCAGGCCCAGGGCGGCATCGTGCGGATAGACGCGGAACTCCATCAGGAGCGGAAGGCCGATCGTCGGCACCGCGCTGGCCGCGTACAGCGGTTGTCCCATGCCGCCCCCACCACCGGTGACCATCCCTTCCTGAGCCAGGGGAGCTCCGGCACCGTTGTTGCCCCCGAGGGCCAGGATCGCGGTGTCGCGCCAGGTGTAGTAGGTGTAGTCCTCGATCGCCTTGTCCTCGTTCCACGGGTAGGGAATCATGAGGGTCTTCGACGTCGCGGTGTACAGGTTCGCGGGGTTGACCGTGTAACCCAGGTTCCGCGGGTGCACGACCGAGGCGGGGTCCTCGGTGAGGTCGAGGAAGTTGGAGTCGTAGGTCTTCTTGAGACCCGAGAAGGGGTACTTCGGGAAGCCGCTGCCACTGTCGAGGAACTCGTCGGGCAGGTGCGCGCTGTGCGCGACGGTCACGCTGAACTCGTCGTAGGTGTCGGTGACCACGCTCGACCCGACCGGCGCCCAGGAGAGCCCTTCGACGTCGACGTTGATGTTCGTCTCGTCGGTGAGGGAGAAGCCGAGGTCGCAGTAGCGCCAGACCATGTGCAGCTTGGAACCCAGCGGCGATAGGGGCGTCTGGATCCCACCGATGAAGGTGGTCATCACGCTCGGCACCGGCTGATTCCGGTCCGCGGCGGAGTCGTAGCGGCTCACCGGCCGGGGCAGGATGCGTTCCTGCTGGAAGTCGTAGAGCAGCTGTCCGTTGCGCAACTCGGGGAAGGTGTCGGGCTGGCCGTCAGGGGTTTCGGCGGTGATGAGCCCGTACTCGTCCTCGCTCTTGAAGCGCAGGGCGATCGTCCCGTTCTTCTCCGATCCTTCGGTGGGATCGAGGGTGAACATGATCTGTTCGAAGGACGCCGCCAGCGGGTTGCCCGCCAGGTCGGTGGGACCGTCGGTTCCCGAGGCGAGGTTGATGTAGTACTTGAGGTACTCGTTGGTCGTCTCGTCCCCCGAGAGGAAGTTGTCGAACGGTACCTCGGTGTGACTCCAGGTGAAGACTCGCAGGTCGGGGGAGGGCAGCACCCGCCCGAACGCGAAATCGTAGGGCACCGGAGGCGTTTCCTTCCGGGTGATGGTGAAGGTGTCGAAGGGGCTGATCGTCGCCGGGTCCATCGGCTTGCTGAAGCGGAGCACGACCTGGGCGACGGAGGAGACGTCCTCGTCGGGCGCGGTGCCGGCGTTCGGCGAGAACCGTACGAAGCAGGGCTTCAGGAGCTCCTGGTTCGGGTCGTAGGGAGTCAGATACTGCGCCGAGCCCGGCAGCAGCGTTCCGTCGAGGGGCACGATCACGCGGACCCGGAGGTCGGTGACCGTGGCTCCGGTGGAGTTGCCGACGTCGATCACTTCGGCCTTGGTGTCCCCCTGGGTCAGCACGTCCCCGAGATTCGGCGCGGGCGCGCACGAGTTGACGCTGAAGGTCATCGACGGGAGGGTGTACTCGGTGCTGTCCTCTTCGTCCTTCACCGGGGTGGTGTCGATCGAGACCGGGAAGTCGCCGAGGATCTCGGGCGAGACCTCGTCGAGCAGGAAACCGTTGTTCAGGTCGCCGGTGACCGAGGACTCACCGCCGGATCGCAGGGCGCGAACCAGGTCCTCGGTGCTGGTGGTGTAGTCCTGCGAGCCGTTGGTCCCGAAGGCCATCCTGCTCCCGCTCGGGCTGACCAGCAGCTGGGTCTGCCCGGTGGCGGGATCGAGCTTGGTGGGGATGCGCAGGGCCAGGTTGGCATCGGAGGTATCGATGCTGGCCGGAAGACCGACGGAGTTCACCGGCAGCGGCGGGTTGGAGGCGGCCGCCTCGATCTCGCTGACGGTGGTGGCGACGATCACGCGGGTCGAGTGGAACTCGTACACGTTGTCCGCGTCGAAGTCGGCCCAGTCGCCGTGGTTCTTGTCCAGGATCAGGCGGGTCTCGAAGGGGGTCTCCGGGGGGTACCCCGTGCGGATCTTGACCGACTGGGTACTGAGCTGTCCGGAGACGGCGTTGATCAGGTTCCCCTCGAAGCTGTCCTTCCACACACCGTCGTCGAAGCGCGGGTCGAGCAGGTCGTCGAAGACGATCACCATCGCCGAGTTCCGCGGGGTCATCGAGAAGGGCCCCATCTCCGACACCTCGAGACCCGCGTTGAGCGTCAGGGTCAGGTTCCGGTCGAGATTGAGGAACGCGTCGTTGTAGGCGGAGGTCCCGGCCAGGGCGCCGATCGTCACCGTCCAGGCCTCGGTGACGGCGTTTCTCGACAGCGAGTAGACCACGGTGCTATCGGCGGTCGAATAGACCTGTCCGTCGCGGATGTCCTCCCCGATGACCATGTCCCGGTTCTGAATGGCCCCGGTCGAGTCCGCGACGTCCACCAGCCGGCCCCAGTAGATGTTCTGGATCTCCACCTCGCTGGCCAAGCCACCGTGGTTCCCTTCCACCACGAAGGTGTTCGACCCGAGGCCGGTGTCCGGATGGTTGACGATGTCACCCTCCGCGCCCGACTGGGTGCCGAAGATGGCGGGTGAACCTCCGCAGCCGCTGAACAGGCCGGTGGCCAGGAGCGTCCCGCCCAGGAGAGAGAGCGCCTGGAATCGACCACGACCCGTGGAGGGGGAGGAGGAACTGTGCTGTTTCATGATTCGAGGGTTGTATTGGTTGTGCGACAACGAGAGCTGCCGATGCAGATGCGACGGCCTTCCGGTGAAAAGAGGCCGTCGCCTGCACGTGACGCCAGGTGGGTGGTCGACGGTCGTCGGCCTCCCTGGACCTACGATCCCGTGGGCACGCTGGAGAGTCTCGGCTCCATTCTCGCGGCCGAGAGGGCTGGGTCAAGCCCCAGCTGAGCAGTCGAGCGCCGCTGGCCCGGTCGATCCGGGCCGGAATGAGCCGAAGTCCCCTACGCACCGCTCCCACCCTGGCGGGAGGCGTTGAGCCGGGGGTCTTGCTGTGAAAGAGAATCGCTCTGGAAGGAAGGGGCTCTGGAACAGTGGCAGAACCCCAGCAAGCCCTCCTAGTAACAAACTCCGTGCCGAGTCTTCGCCGAGGACCGACCGGAACCCTAAAGTCTACCCTGCAAAGGGGATAGCGGCCGTGGAGGGCCCGGTCACCCCCCCCCCCCACACAGGGGGTCTTCGTGCGCCGCCCCGCCTCCCGGGGGCGGCTCCGGTGCGGAAGCGCACAATGCCCGGGAAGGGGCGCGGAGGGAGCGGAGATCGCGGAAGAGCCAGCTCTGCGGGCTTCTCCGCGCCTTCTCACACCGATGGAGGAGTGAAGTTGAGCTGCGGCCGCGCCACCGGCTGGTACCCCGCCGCCTGCGCGTGCTCCGCGTCGC
>CAZCAC010000154.1:0-18160 GCA_964496575.1 uncultured Planctomycetaceae bacterium
AACTCCCCGTCTCGCCACCTCCAGACGGGCCCGGAGACGTGGGGTCGGCGCCCCCGGGACGGTTCGTGGTGGACCCGGCGGACGCGCTCCAGGTCCTGGTCGAGACAGACGATCGAGTAACAGTCGAAGACCGAATCGAAGAGCACCCGCAGGTCGGCATCCTCTCCCTCTCGTCTCCAGCCCACCAGCACGTAGCAGCCGCGAATCTCGGAGAGCAAGCGGAGCGGCTCGGCGATCACCTCCGTCGTCGTGCGCACCCCCTCGGGGGGAGGTTCGAACTCGAGGGGAGGGAGCCAGTTCCCGGTCTCGAGGTCGAGTCGCTTGTTCGACTGCCCGATCTCCATCACCGCGAAGAGAGCCGCCCGATCGTGCGCGCCCACGAAGCGCGGTCGGTGGTCACCGGAGAGGGGAACACGCCATGGCTCCTCGTCGGCCGCGTCGACGCGCGCCACGAACGACCGCCCCAGGCGAATTCGATAATCGCCGGCTTCGATCTCGCGAAAGGTCTCCGGGAACACGCGGGTCGGAGTGAGCTCACGACTGCCCGCGTTCAGGGTGCTCTCTTCGAGGATCGGCTCGATCGTCTGGGAGGTCGCCGTCGTGGCGAATCCCGACAGGATCGACAGGAGAAAGGGCAGGACAGCGCGCATGGTTCTGTTCGGTCCGAGCCACCAGGAGGAGACGGACCCTGGGGCGCCGGATCTGTCCCCGATGTCGAGGCGATTGTAGACTCGCGGGCTGGCTTCGGTATTCCCACTCAACGACGAAATCGAGGGGCCAGATGGGCGACACCATGGACGGTATTCGACGGCTCGGCCAGTCGTGTCTACTGCTCAGCCTCCTGTCCCCGGCGCCCGTGTTGAGCGAATCCCAGGAGCCCACGGAACCGGTCACCGTCAGCGGTGAGCTTCGCGAGTGGCACAAGATCACGCTGACGCTCGACGGACTGCCCGCGTCGGAGTCCGCCACGCCCAACCCGTTCACCGACTATCGGCTCGACGTGACCTTCTCGAACGGGGAGCGCGAGTACGTCGTGCCCGGATACTACGCCGCCGACGGCGACGCGGCGAACACCGGCGCGGACAGCGGGAACAAGTGGCGCGTGCACTTCGCTCCCGACGAAGCCGGCGACTGGGTCTACCGGACCTCGTTCCTGAGCGGCGAGGACGTGGCGACGGCGGAACCAGGAACCGGCACGCCGGTCGCTCCGCTTCACGGTCACATCGGAGGGCTGGACGTCAGCCCGACGAACAAATCCGCCAGAGGCTTCGGCCCCAATCGGGACAATCGCAGCCGCGGCCGGCTCCAGTACGTCGGCGAGCGCTACCTGCGAGCGGCCGGAAGCAAGGAGTACTTCCTCAAGCAAGGCGCCGACTCCCCCGAGAACCTGCTCGCCTACGCCGAATTCAACGGCGACTTCGCGAGCGACGGGCACAAGGACAACCTGGTCAAGACCTGGGCGCCGCACGTCCGCGACTGGAACCCCGGCGACCCGACCTGGGGCGACGGCCGCGGCAAGGGGCTCGTCGGCGCGCTCAACTACCTCGCCTCGAGGGGGATGAACTCCGTCTCCTTCCTGACCCTGAACATCGGCGGCGACGACCGGAACGTCTTCCCCTACACCACCTACGACGAGCGTGAGCGCTTCGACGTCTCGCGCCTCGACCAGTGGGAGATCGTCTTCGAGCACGCCGACCACCTCGGCCTCTACCTGCACTTCAAGACACAGGAGACCGAGAACGAGACGCTGCTCGACGGCGGTGACACCGGTCCGCAGCGGAAGCTCTACTACCGCGAGTTGATCGCGCGCTTCGGCCACCACCTGGCGCTCAACTGGAACCTCGGAGAGGAGGACGGCTGGGGCGCGAACGAGAGGAACGGGCAGACCGGCCAGAGCACCGCGCAGCGGATCGCGATGGCGAAATACTTCCACGACCACGACCCCTATCACCACCTGATCGTGATCCATAACGGCCTGATGCCGGACGACCTGCTCGGCGAGGCTTCCGAGCTGACCGGCTTCTCGCTGCAGACCAACCGCACCGACTTCCGCAACGTGCACGGCAAGGTCGTCGAGTGGATCCGGCGCTCGGCGGACGCGGGCAGGCCCTGGGTGGTCGCTTGCGACGAGCCCGGCGATGCCCGGCACTCGCTGAATCCCGACGTGGAGGACCCCGCGCACGCCGACGCGAGGATCAACGGTCTGTGGGGCTGCCTGCTCGGCGGTGGCGCGGGCAACGAGTGGTACTTCGGCTACGCTCACCCGCACAGCGACCTCACCTGTCAGGACTGGCGAACACGCGCGAAGTGGTGGGATCAGTGCCGCATCGCGCTGGATTTCTTCCGCGAGCACCTGCCGTTCCAGCGGATGGCCTCGCACGACGAACTGGTCGAAAAGGGCACCGGGTTCTGCTTCGCGGCGCCCGGCGAGATCTACGCGATCCTCGTCCGGCCGGGAAAGTCGACTACCCTCGATCTCGGCGACTCCGAGGGCGTGTACGGCGTCCGGTGGTTCGATCCGCGGTTGGGGTCCTTCCCGAAGGTGGAGAAGGCGAAGGAGCTCCGCGGTCCCGGTGAGCAGCCGCTCGGCCCGTCGCCGCGCGAGCCCGACAAGGACTGGATCGCGCTGGTCGAGCGGATCGGCTGACCGCCCTGGCGCGAAGTCAGGACAGACTTATGAGGAGATGATCATGAGGACGTTGTCCAGGAGACAGGTGCTCGGCACGGCGGGAGTGGCCGCCGGAGCAGGACTGGTCTGCGGGTTGCCCGGCGCGACCCAGGAGAAGGACAGCTCGGATCCGCCGGCCTGGCGCTACGTCGAGCTCGATCCGGCGAGGGTCGTGAAGCGCGCGAACGAGCTGTTTCCCGAAGGTGGCTGCATGTACGCCCTCTTCGGCGGCATCGTCCAGTCCCTGGCGGAGTCGGTCGGTGAACCGTACGCCTCCTTTCCCTACCGGATGATGCGCTACGGCGAGGGCGGCGTCGGCGGCTGGGGATCGCTCTGCGGAGCCCTCAACGGAGCCGCCGCGATCATCGGCCTGCTGTACCAGGAGAAGGACAAGAAGCGCAAGGCGCAGCTGATCGACGAGATCTTCTCCTACTACGAGGCGGCCGAGTTTCCCCTGCCAGCCACCGAAGGCGAAGAGATCGCCCGAAGCCGATCGGACTCGGTCCTGTGCCATGTCTCGGTCAGCAAATGGTGCCAGGTCTCCGGCCACAAGGCCTTCAGTCCGGAGAAGAAGGAGCGTTGCCGACGGATGACGATGGATGTCTTGATCAAGACCATCGAGGTGCTCAACGCGCAGCTCGAGGCTCCGAGTGCCCCGTCACAGCTCGCTCCGCCGACGAGAAGTTGTCTCTTCTGCCACGGCAAGCCCGCCCGCGGCGATGCGATGGGCAAGATGAGCTGCGAGCCCTGCCACGTGATGCCGGACGATCACGGGGAGTGACGATCAGGGACTCCAGACGATCTCGTACCCGTTCGTCGTGTTGAACTCGAAGCTCCCCGGGCCGCAAGGCGGAGCGACCAGCGAGCGGTACCACACCTGGTACCGCTTGATGTCGCCGGCGACGATACCGGCCTTGTTCGAGATCGAGACCGTCGTGTGCGCGGCCCCCTCGGCACCGGAGATGCGGGCCTGGAGCCGGATCTCACCGCCTCCCGCGCAGCGCAGCCCGTTGCCCCAGACGACGCCCGGCGAGAGGTTGTTGTTGGCCTGGAAGAAAAGGCCGGAGTTGTTCGGTTCCAGATGGGTCGCGATCAGGGTCAGGGAGTCGTCGGAGACGCTGGCGCGGCCGGTGCCGATCAGCTGCGCCCCAGAGGCGAAGACGCCGTTGTCGCACCCCGATGCGCGCACGCTGCCGTCGTTGTCGTTGCCGCACGGGCAGGGAGTACCGCTCATCGGGTCGCCAAAGCAGTACGGGATTCCCGGGTCGTCGGGCGACTCGAAGACGTAGGCGGCACCCGACACGAATCCAAGGTCATCCTGCGTCCACGCTCCGACGATCACCCGGTCCCCGCGGAGGCAGACAGCGTCCCCGAAGCCAATGTTGTAAGTGGCGTCGGAGGCATTCAGCATCGAGGTCTGCTTCCCCGACGGCACGTCGAAGCTGTAGACCGTGCCCTGGAGGTTGTCGTAGAGAGCCGCAGCGATTGCCGTGTTCCCCTCGATCGAGACGGACGATCCGAAGAAGTCGCCGGGTCCGGTGTTGGAAGGAAACAGCTTGTGAAGCTGCTCGCCGGTCTCCACGTCGAAGACGTACACCGCTCCGGAGTCGTCCCCGTGAGTATCGTCACCGGAAGCCCCGATGAGCGCTCGCCCACCGCTCAGGGCGACAGCCACACCGAAGTACTGTCCGGCGTAGCCATCGGCCGGCAGGATCTTCAGTAGCTGCTGGCCGGTGGTCGCGTCGAAGACGTAGGCCGAGCCGGACCAGTCCCCGTTGTCATCGTCTCCATCTGCTCCCACCAGGACGCGATCGTCGCTGATGGAGACAGTCCTGCCAAAGTAGTCCAGATGCGATCCATCGCCGGCCTGGAGCTTCACCAGTTGCTGCCCTGTCGAGACCTCGAAGATGTAGGCCGCACCGGTCTCGACCCCTATCGCAGTCTGACCGCGGAACGCTCCGACCACGGCGCGATCACCGCAGATCGAGACGCCGTGACCGAACTTGGCGTCCTCTGTCCCATCGTCGGGCAGGAGCTTGGCGCGCTGTACGCCCGTGTGCCCGTTGAAGATGTAGGCCGAGCCGGATTCATCACCGTTGTCGTCGTTGTTCGTGGCGCCAACGATGATGCGATCCTCGCTGGCGGCGACGCTGAAGCCGAACAGGTCGAGGGACGAGTGGTCGTTGGCGACCAGCCAGCGAACCTCGGCGCCCGTCGCGCGATCGAACACGTAGACCTTGCTCACGTAGGGAGCTCCGACGATGTAGGAGCTTCCATTCGCGCAGACGCTGTACCCGAACCAGCTGTAGGCGGCACCATCCGAGGCGAGCAGTTTCAGGAGCTCCTGATCGGCGACGGCCTGGCCTGCCGTGGTACAGAAGAGGGCACCACCGGCGAGGGCCAGGGGAAGGAGACGTGTGCGCTTCATGCGACATCCTCGAGAGTCGTAGAGCCGAGTGAGATTGGGCTACCCCGCGGGGCGAGGCTCTCTCCCCCGCTCGTGGTCGCCGATAGAAGGTGTCCGCCACCCCGATCTTCGATCACGAAAAATGGAAAAAACGAACCCGGCGCCGAGCCGATGGCGCCTACCGCGACTCGGTCTGCCCCTCCCACGGATCGAAGACCTGACCCTGGGGATAGCTCAGCACGCTGAACCGGAAGACCCAGATCACCAGCTTCTTTCCGGCCATGCCGTCGTTGCGCCGCTGCAGCGCCTGCCAGATCGTCGAGCCACCGAACCCCTCGGAGTTGATGCCGTCGAGCCTTTGTCCGAGGCGCGCGTAGAGTTGGCTACCCAGGTCTCCCCCTTCGAGGTGGTAGTACCCGGCAAAGCTGTCGCCGATCAAGAGAATCGGGCTCTCTCGGTCGTTGAAGGCGGCGGGCTTCCCGTCCTTGCCGAGCACGCGCTGCAACCAGATGGTGACCGGCTCCCGCCATTGCTCCGTCGGCCCGCTGAGCTGGTGCTGGCCTTCTTCGATGACGACGTCGAAGTGCTCGCCCTGACGCTCGCCTCCTTCCTCGAACCATTCGAAGGCGCGCACCCGCTCCGCGATCAGGTCGGCCGCCAGCGCCAGTCCACGGGGAGTCCAGTGAGGGTCCTGTCGGAAGAAGACCGTCTCGTCGGTCGTGTTCACGTCGGCGTAGCGCGCCTCGAGGAAGGCCGGCAGGAGGTTGACCACCTCGACTCCCTCCTTCGCGAGCCGCGCCAGCAGCTTCGAATGGACGGCGCTGGCGCCGGCGTAGGCCTCCTGTTCACCGATGCTCGGCAGCTCATCCCCGTACACCTGCAGGCGGTGCGGAACCGGCACGATGAGCAAGTCGATGCCATGCTCTCCCAGCAGGCGGGCGTAGGTCGTGAACAGCTCCAGCGGATGCCCCTTGCACTCGAAATCTATCCCGAACGGAAGCTCGCCACGCTTGGGCAGGGGCCGATTCAGATTCAGATACGGGAGGATCGAGCTCTTGCGGAAGGCCCAGCCGGGGAGCTCCGCCCAGCCATTCTCATCCAGCGAAGAGCGCAGCGCCTTGATGTCCTGCAGAATCAGCTCGTCGTACCCGGCAGCCTCGATGCGTTCGACCGTCGCGAGCGCCATGGAGAGATCGGACGCCAATCTCTGCTCCTTGGCGCTCTGATCGGCGCACGAGCCGAGCAGGGAAGACGCGCCCAGCAAGAGAACCGTGGGGATCGTCGGGATGTATCGCATTCGAAAGGTCCGGTGCCTGGTTCGTACCTCGGTGATACGTCCAGAGTCCTGATCGAGCAATGACAAAAGGGGCGGAATCCCACGACCCGAGGCCCTACCATGGTCGCCTGAACCACCGACCACTGGACAGGAGGCTGAGGATGGCGGCACGCAAGCAGAAGAAAGGGCCTGGATCCTGGAAGAAGATCGCCCCGACCCGACCGAGGGGACTGGACCGCGCCGCGCAAACGGCGGTCCGCGATGTCTTGAAGGTGAAGAAGGGCGAGAAGGTACTGATCGTCACCAACCCCGAACCGGACGTCTTCGGCATCTCGGCGGCGATCTACGACGCGGCCGCCGCGTTCGGTGCGGACGTGAACATCATCGTTCAGGATCGCCGTACGCAGCTCGATTTCGCCTCCGATGCGGTGATCCACGCCTTGCGCTCCGAGCCGGACGTCGCGCTCTCACTGAGTGCCGGCAAGCTCGGCAAGGACCGCTTCGGCCTGGAGAAGGCGTACCGCTTCAAGGGGGTGAAGGGCAACTGGCCGCACATTTTCAACGCGCTGTTGGGCGCGAAGAGGCTCCGCTCCTTCTGGTCGCCGTCGATCACCATGGACACTTTTGCCCGCACCGTGCCCGTCGACTACGCGCAGATGCGCAAGGACGCGGCGAAGCTCAAGCGCGCGCTCGACGCAGCAGATCGGGTGCATGTCACTGCGCCCGGAGGGACTGACCTCGAGCTCTCCATCGCCGGCCGCAAGGGGCACGTGGACGACGGGGCCTTCCACAGGCCCGGCAGCGGGGGCAACCTCCCCGCCGGCGAGACGTACATCTCTCCCGCCAACTACACCGCCCAGGGCGTGTTGGTCTTCGACGGCTCGCTGGCAGTCGCCGACGGCGGGGGCGCGTTCGTTCCCAAGCGCCCGGTGACGGTCGAGATCGAGGGCGGACGCGTCGCCCGCCTCACCGGGGGCGCCGGTGCGCGGCGGCTGGAGAAGTCGCTCGTCCTCGGGGAAGAGGCGGCCCTGGAGCGCAAGGGCAAGCCCGGCTGGTCCAAGTCGCGGGTCGAATCCTATCGCTTCAACGCGCGCCACCTCGGCGAGCTGGGCATCGGCCTCAACCCCAAGGCGCGCGTGACCGGCAACATGCTCGAGGACGAGAAGATCCTCGGCACGTGTCACTTCGCCATCGGTTCGAACTACGACGACGACGCCGAGGCGTTCATCCATCTCGACTGTCTGGTCAACAAGCCGACGATCACGGTGAGCAAGGGGACGCGCGGCAAGCCCAAGGTGATCATGAGAGCAGGGGCCATCCAGTAGAGGGTCGACCGATGAGGCGCAGATTTCGTTCTCTCCTGGGCGCTGTACTCCTCCTGACCGGCGCGTGCACTTCGACCCCGGAACCGATCGTGGACGGGCGCAGCCTCTCGTTCGACGGCGTCGAGCTCGCCTACGACAGCCGCGGCAGCGGCGAGACCACGCTGCTCTTCGTGCACGGCTGGTGCTGTTCCCGCGAGCACTGGGCCCGGCCGATGGCCAGCTTCGCGGACGAGTATCGCGTCGTCGCGGTCGACCTCGCCGGCCACGGTGATTCCGGTAAGGGGCGCGAGGTGTGGAACGTGGCGAGCTTCGGCCGCGACGTCGTGGCGCTGATCGAGGCGCTGAAACTCGAGCGGGTGATCCTGGTCGGGCACTCGATGGGCGGCCCGGTCTCCCTGGGCGCCGCGGCGGCACTACCTGAACGGATCGTCGGCATCATCGGCGTCGATACCCTGCACGACGCCGAGATGAGGTTGACGGCGGAGATGATGGAGCCCTTCGTCAAGCAGTTCGAGGAGGACTTCGAAGGCACGGCGGTCTCCTTCGTCTCCGGGATGTTCCCCGAAGGAACCGACCCACGGGTCATCGATGGGGTCCTCCGCGACGTGCAGCGAGCGGGCCCCGAGGTCGGAATAGCGATCATGCGTTCCTACGCCGGGTACGTACCGGCCGAGGCCTTCGCCGCTTGCCGGGTGCCGCTGATCTGCATCAACGCCACCCAGCCCAACCCCACGATGGTGGAGAACAACCGCGCGTACATCCCCGACTTCGAGGTCGTCCTCGTCGAAGATGTGGGGCACTTCCTGGTGGTCGAGCAGCCAGAGGTTTTCGAGGAGCTGTTGCGTACTGCGCTGGCCCGGATCGAGGAGCTGGCGGACGCACGACCGAACTGATCGGGATCAGGGGCGGTCCAGCATCCCGGCGAGCTCCCGGCGCAGCTCGCGCAAGCCCTCTTCCTGCGCCGGGTCGAACGCGCCCGCTCTCTGCGCGTAGGTGTCCATCCACACGACGAGCCGCTCCACGTCCTCCGGCGCGAGCTCGACCTGGTAGTGACCGCCGGGGGCCAGTAGCAGGGCGAGCAGCGGACTCTGGCTCGCGACGCACGATCCGGGGGTGGAGTACCCGGCGCGGTAGCGCTTCCAGACGTGATCGGACAGGCTCGGCTCGCCGTACCCGACCAGCGATTCGTAGGCGCTGGCAGCGGTCAGGTCGAACGGCGACGCGAGGATCTCGGTGCTCTCCGGGGAGTGGCAGGCGATGCACTCGCGGTCGAGGAGCGGCTGGATCAACTCGTCGAAACGCAGCGGCCAGGACCCCGACGGCCCCGGGGTGATCCGCGAGGGCTCCCGCTTCGCCGCCAGCGGAACGCTGACCCGCGAGGCCGGCGCCGCGCTGCGCGACTCGTGACAGCCGATGCAGGAGAGAGTCTGTCCCGGCTGGACGTGCGTCGTCGAGCGCATCGTCTGAATCGCCATCCCCCGCTCGTCGAGCGCCTGGAAGAAGACGATCACACCTGCCGGGACGCGGAAGTAGGCCGAGCCATCGGCCTCCACCGGTACCGTGCCGAGCACACACTTCCCCGGATCGTCACGGGTGACGCCGAGGTTGGGACGGTTCATCGTCGGGTGGGTCTTCGGCGGCACGGCGACGATGCGCAGCGCGTGCACGGCGCCGCGCTCGATGCTCTCCAGGCCGCGGTAGACGTCGACGAGCAGGAACCGTCCTTCCTTCGGTTCCGAGCCCTCCACCACCTCGGTGATCGGAAACGGGCGTGTCCGCGGGCTCAGCGGCATCGGGTTGAAGGAGCTTATCGCCGGATCCCGGTACAGGAGCTCCATCCCCCCTTCGGCATCGAAGAAGTAGAGGCCCGTCCCATCGGCGGGGCGCTCGACCGAGTGCCAGCGATCCCAGCCGTTGGTCTTTCCTTGTGACACGACGCCCTCGTCGGACCAGGTGACCAGGTAGTAGCGCTCCGACAGCGGCCAGGGGTTGGCGTAGTAGGTCAGCGGCCACGCCTCTGCCTCGGGGAAGGGAACCTCGGGGGTCAGCCGCGTGATCGGCGCCGCCCCTTCCGTGCCGCGCGTCGGATCGAGCAGCACGAGGCTGCCCTTGGTCTGCGCATGGTGCGCGGACGCGGTGAAGATGATTTTGGACGAATTCGGGATGCTGCGCGGCTCGAAGGTGCAGTGGAGGTTCGTCGTGTTGTTGCCGTAGACCAGCCGCGCGTTCGTGCCGTCGGGGTTCGTCGCCCACAGGCTCATAAACGGCATGTTGTCGCGGTCGATGTAGTCCCACCGCGAGTAGAGGATCGAGCCGTCGTGAGCGACCGAGGGTGTCCACTCGAACATCTCGAAGGGTGAGATCGCGTTGATGTCGCCGCCGTTCGCGTCGATAGTGTGCAGCGTGTAGACCGCGCAGGGACGCTCCGGTCCCCCACCGCAACGGACGTAGGCGTCGGGCAGGTCGTCGATCTCGAAGGTGCGGTGGGCGCTCTCGCGGCCGCACTGCAGCGCTTGCCCGCGGCGGGTCGAGAGGAAGACGATTCGTCCGTCGGACAGGTAGCGGCCGTCGAAGTCGTCGTACTTGCCGCGAGTCAGCTGCCGCAGACCGCTGCCGTCGACGTTCATCTCGAAGAGGTGATAGAAGGCGTCCTCCGGCACGTTGCCCTTGTTCAGCTTGTCGCGCTCCGCGGCGAGATCCGGGTAGTGTCGGCACCAGGCGAAGAGCACGCGCTCGGCGTCGTGGGAGAGGATCGGGCGGAGAAAACTGCCCGGCTCGGTGCAGGCGTCGGTCAGGCACTCGTCGCGGGGTTCGTCCTCGGCGAAGCCACCGAGACGGAAGATCCCACCTCCCGGTCGCGACCACCAGCCGAGGTACTGATCCGACATGTGGTTGAAGCTACCGGGCACGCGCTTGGCGAAGAGGACCTCCTCGAAGTCGAGCAGCGGATTGGCCAGGGCGAGACCGCGTTGGATCCAGCGGGCGCGCAAGTAGACGGCCTCGCCGATCTCCTCGGCGGGCGTGGCCCGGACGGCGTGCTCGAGCTCCTTCAGCGCCTTTCGTTCCGCGCGGCATTCGACTCCATCCCGCACGAGCTCCACGACGAGACGGCGGCTGTGCTCCAGGATCTCCGCCACGCGAATCGCTCCGCACCCGGCCCAGTCGATGCCGAGGGTCACCTTCGTGGGCGTCGACCACTGGGAAGTGCTGCTCTGATCCGCCGGGCGATGCAGGGCGAGGTTCTCGGTCTCCGCTTCGGGTCCGAAGACCTGCACCTCGTCCAGGTGAAGGTACGTCCTGCCGGGGAGCTGGATGCGCAGGTATCGACCGCGCTCTCCGGCGAGCGGCACGACGAGCGGCTTCCCGTCACCGTGCCCGAGGAAGAGCTGGCCGTCGTGCCGGTACACCTGACGCCACGCCTCACCCTCCTCGGAAAGCAGCAGCCGCAGGTTCGCAGCCCGCTCGGGCATGTGTCCGTCGGTGCGGTTCCAGATCACCGCGCGCGCGAGCTTCCGGCTCTCGCCGAGGTCGACCTGCCACCAGGGATCGGTCTCGTGGCTGGTGTGGAAGTCGAAGGCGCCGTCGATGACTCCGTCGCAGCCTCCGCCGGCGTCCGCGTGGGTGGAGATCGCCCCGCCGGTCATCCAGGGGTTCTGGCGGTAGCGCTCCCGCAGGAGCCAGTCGGCTTCCACCTGTTCCCGAAACGACGACTCGACGTCCTGCGCGGGCACGAGGCCGCCGATCACCAGGAACGAGACGCCCAGGATCATCCAGTCGCTCGCGTGCCTACCAGCTCGTTCGATCACGTCCAGCTCGTCTCCGGATTCAGAAGGGGTTGATCATCTCTTTTACCTGCTTCGTCCCCCAGAGGTGTACTTCTTCGATGAAAGTCCCCTCGGGGACGTCGATGCAGTGCACCAGCGTGCGGGCGAAGTCCTCGGCGCTGGGGTAGTCCGTCATCCAGTCGTCCTCGATCCCCGCCGCCTCGCAGAAGCCGGTCCGGGCGGCCCCGGGCACGTAGCTGGTCGCCTTGCCCCCCCACTCGGCCATCTCCAGGTGCAGGCAGCGGGTGAAGCCGACCATTCCCGTCTTCGCCGCGGTGTACACCCCCCAGCTCGGCCAGGAATGGCGGGCACAGCCGCTGGAGACGTTGACGATGTGCCCGCGACCGCGCGGCTTCATCACCGTGATCGCTTCGCGGCAGCCCTTGATCACCGAGACGAGGTTGATGTCGAGCACGGTGGCGATCTCCTCGTCGTCCATCGCCTCGACGTCGGCGATCTTCACCCCGGCGCCGTGGTTGTTGACCAGGACATCGAGGTGGCCGAAGCGTTCGAGGGTCGCGTCGAGGGAGCGGCGCCAGTCCGCGGTCCGCGTCGCGTCCGCCTGCACGGCGAGCAGCTCGCGGTGATCGAGCGCCTTCTCGGCTTCCTCCAGCCGATCGGCACTTCGCCCGGTGATCACCACGCGAGCGCCGAGCTCCAGGAGCATTCGAGCGGCCTCCAGGCCGAAGCCGGAGGAGCCGCCGGTGATCAGGACGACCTTGTCGGTGATGTGGTTCTTCATTTCTGGTGCAGTGCTACTGGATTGCTAGGCCGCGGCCTCGTCCTGCCTCCGACTCTCCACGTCCAGGAACTTCCGGCCGAGCCAGAGGGTTAGTGGCGACAGCAGGGTCGATGCGCCGACGATGATCCACATCAACTCGGTGTTTCGCGGACCTTCCTCCGCGCAGAGGTGATACAGGAGGAAGCCCGAGGCGGGGCCGGCGCCGACCTTGGCGAAGAACATCGGCACCTTGCTGAAGGCCATGTAGCTGGCCACGCGCCCGGGAGGCGCGACGTTGGCGGTGTAGTCGTACAGCCGCGGTGACCAGAGCGCCTCGCCGATGCTGAGGAAGACCTGGAAGAGCACGACCCAGACCCAGGCCTCCCCCAGGCCCATGAACAGCACGGACGCGGCGCTGATGAAGCTGCCCAAAAGGATGACCTTGTAGGCGTGCATCTTCGCCGTGATCGAGGTCATCACCGGGACGAGGAAGATGATGATGATCGGGTTGATCGCGTAGAGCTTTCCCATCACCTCCCCCATGCCGACTCGTTCCATGTACACCGGGTACAGGGAGTGGTTGTACTGGAAGATCATCTTGACCATCACCAAGAGCAGCATGAAGACGATGAAGATCCAGAAGAGCCGATCTCGCACCACGTCGCCCATGATCTCCAGGACACCCTCCTTACCATTCGACTTCGCGGCCGGCTGTTCGACCTTCGCCTCACCCGCGGTCTCCGACTCGGGCTCGGGCTCGCCCTCGTCGTAGGCTGATTCGGGGATGTTGGCCCGGATGCCGAACAACGCCAGGAGCAGGCTGGCCACGGTCGCCACCAGGGCAACCAGGAAGATGATCTGGGTCGGACGGACGACGAGCTCTTGCTCGAAGACGACGAAGGTCGTTGGTTCGGTGAACGCTTCCCGAACGGGGTCGAGCATCAGTCCCGCCGCTGCGGCCCCGACGTTCATCACCACGTAGTACCAGGCGAAAGCGTACTTCTGCGCGCGCTTGGTGCAGAAGTGCTTCACCGCCGCGGCGATCAGCGGGATCATGAAGGCGAATCCGACGCTGTGGAAGAACAGCCCGGGATAGACGATGTAGGGGTTGACGGTGAAGGTCACCGCGACACGCCCGATCAGGGCGATGACCAGCCCGACGATCAGTGCCTTCTTTATCCCCAGGCTGTCGGCAATGAAGCCGGTGATCAGCATGAACAGCGACATGCCGGCCGACCAGATGCCGTAGACCCAGCCCGCATTCACCTCACTGAGGCCCATGTCCTCGATCAGGAAGATCATCAGGACCAGCACCGTCGCGAAGTAGCAGAGCCCTTCGAACACCTTCATCAAGTAGGCGATCCAGATCTCTCGCGGACAGCGCGCGAGGCTCTTCAGCCCATTCAGGTAGTCCTGGGTGACGGTGACGAAGATGTTCTGGGAGTCTGCGTTCGCTTGGCTCATCGAGTCTCTTGGGCCGGGGACGGGGCACAGATGGTACCGTATCCGGCCGTTTCCGACCGCTTCATGGAATGACAGGGAGAGGGATCTTGCTTCGCGAGCTCGTGATCAGTCTGGCCGGTCTGGCCGCGGCGTGTGCATCGACGAGCGGTGAGGCGGTTCCACTCGATCTCGACCCGAACACCGTGTCGATTCCCTCGCCGCCACCAGCGGTCGTCGACCGGGCGAACACGATCCTCCGCGGCTATGGACCACTCGAATCCAAACCGGAGTGGCGAGTGGGCGATCGGGCGGTGTACGTCGTGCACCTGCAGAGCGAAGGGGAGGAGCAGTCCTGGATCCTGGAGCTGGAGGTCTCGGCAGTGAGCCCTCTCCCCCCCGATGGATCCGGCCGGCGAGTCACGTACCGCACCTCGGTCTACGACGAGTACGGATCGCACCTCGAGATCTCGACGAGCGAGCTGGACGCGTCGGACTTCCTGGGGGCCAATAGCGGGTACGCGGCCGGTGCGCTGGCCTGGTCCTCCCGGGAGGGTCCGGTTCGTCACTACCGGAGCTTCGGCGCCCAGCGGATCTTCCGGATCATCCTCGGCAACACGGCCCTCGAACCCGTGATCCGGGAGGTCGTCGATCCTCCCAGCATGCTGGAAGTGATCCGGGGTGGCGGGCTCGGGCTCACCAGCTACGGCACCTCTCATCCACCGCGCCCGATTCCTCTCGCGGGCCACGAACCGTCACCGGAGTGTTATCCCCACGAGCTGGAGATCTCCTGGTTTCCGAACGCTCTCGAGGTCGAACGCCAGGCCCTGGTCAAGGTGACGCCCTGGTTCTGCGATCCGAAGCCTCCGTTCCACGTCGGCATCGGTCTCGTCACCATGTGGATCCAGCACCCCACCGATGCGGGACGGCGAACCTGGATCCACCTCGTCGCCGCGCGGCGAGCATCCGCGCCTCGTCCGTGACCGCCGCGCCCGACCAGGTGATCTCCAGCGCGTCGCTCGTGTCGAAACCGGACCCGTACGGCCCTGCCTGATCGCGGAGGCGACCCGGAAGGAGCGAGTCGGTGGGCCCTGCCCCGGCGAACTGGGGCGCTGCACCACGAGCCGGAGGAGTCGAGCGAATTCGCACATGGCCCGGCGCCCGCGGGGACTCGCCTACGGGGTCGGGGCCCACCACAGAGATGGATGCCGGTACCCCCCGATTCGACGGCTCGGGTGGAGAAAACCGTGCTGGAGTGTTCTGGTCCGCCGGTCTCCGGTGGCCACCGGGGCTGGATTCCCGACCGCTCTCGAACACTGCCGTCAGCCGCCCAGCTCCTTCCGCAACCAGACCCGCGCCATGTGCCACTCGCGCTCGACCGTCGCATGCCCGACCTCGAGGACGGCCGAAGCCTCCTCGATGGTCAGGCCTCCGAAGAATCGCAAGGTCACGATCTGAGCACGGCGCTCGCACTCCCGGGCCAGCCGGGTCAGGGCGTCGTCGAGCTCTACCAGGTCGATCTCGCACCGGCCGGGCAACTCGACGGAGGTTTGCAGGGGAGTATGCCGATGAGCGCCGCCATGCTTGTCCCTGCGCTTGCGACGGGCGTGGTCCACGAGGATCGAACGCATGGCCCGAGCCGCGACGCCGAGGAAGTGTCCCCGGTTCTCATATGCGGACTCGTCGTTCTTGAAGAGGCGCAGCCAGGCTTCGTGCACCAGGGCCGTCGGTTGCAAGGTGTGGTCGGCCGCTTGCCTGCCCATGGCCGCCGCGGCCAGCTCGTGCAGCTCCCCGCGCACCAGGGAGTAGAGCTCCGACGCGCTCTCCGGTGAACCAGAGGCGAGGCTCTGGAGGATCCTGGTGGCAGTCTCGGCGGAATCGTCAGCAGAGGTCATGCGAGGACCCAGGTTACCATGATCCGATGACCGCCAAGAGAGAGGGGAGCTCCGAGCACGGGGAGCCGACCGGCGAGCGCCCGGCCTATCGCCAATGGGAGCGCGCCGGACCGCTCCTGGAGCGCCTGTTCGGATTGTCGGTTCGGGAGCGGGAAGAGCTCCTGCAGCAGGAGTGCGCCGACGATCCGGAGCTGGCCGCCGACCTGATGGAGATCGTCCAGGAGGAGCTCGTGGACGAGCGCTTCCTCCACCCTTTCGACGGCGTCCCGGACGGAGCCGAGCGTCCCGATCGAATCGGACCCTACGAGCTGCTGGAGAAGATCGGCGACGGTGGCATGGGAGCGGTCTGGTTGGCGCGCCGGGAGGGGGACTTCGAACAGCGCGTGGCGATCACGCACGACGCTCTCGAGTTCCTGGAGGACGTCCTCCAGGCCCCGGATCCGAAGGGAGGCGGGTCGCGCGACATCCGGATGGTCGACGCCCTCGACCTGGCCGTGGAACGCGCCGGCGAGATTCCGAATCCGGTGACGAGAGTCGCCGTCTACTCCACGCTCGCGCGCGTGTACCACGGCCTCGGGGAACACGAGACCGCGGAGGCCGTCGCCATCGAATGTCGACGCTTCGGTCAGGTCGTCCCGCGCGTGGACCTGGTCAGCGTGACCAACGCCCTGGGGCTCATCGCCAGGGAGTCGGGACGGCGAGCCGAGGCCGTCTCTCTCTTCGAGGAAGCCCTCTCGCGCCTGGACGACTCCGAGTCCGGTTACCTGACTCAGGATGAAGACCTGACCGACTGGCGCCTGACCATCCTGATGAACCTGGCCTCGGCGGTCGAAGACGAGGAACCGCTGCGAGCCGAGCAGATCCTGAATCAGCTGATCCGGCTTCGGAGCGAGCGGAGCGGTCCCGATCATCAGGAGGTGCAGCTGATACGCTTCAACCTCGGGGGAATTCTATTCGAGCAGGGCCACGTGGAGCGCGCCATGATGCTCTTGACCGAAGCGCACGAGGAGCTCGTGCACCACTCCGGTGAAGAGAGCTTCATGGCGATCGGCGCGGCCGCCGGGGTCGGGGTCGGACTGATCGTCTCGGGACGTGCGGAGCAAGCTCGGCTCCTGCTGGAGCGATACGCCGAGATCGCCGCCCGGGTGCTCGGCCCCGAACACCAGTGGACACTCATCACCGAGATGAGCCTCGCCTGGGCGCTCCTCGAGCTCGGTCGCATCGAGGAATCCGAGGCTCTGGCGACGAGGATCGGGGACAGCACGCTCATCGACCCGGAGGATGTGCTGACCCGGGAGCGAGTCCTCGCCGCCTGCTGGCTGCGCACCGGTCGGGAGGCCGAGGCGGAGGCGGCGCTGCGCGCGACCCTGGAGGAGTGGCGTCGCGTTGATCCCTCCGCCGTCGTCGACCGGGCGATGTTGCTCCACGAGCTCGCCTCGTGCCTCGAGCGCCTGGATCGTCCGGAGGAAGCGCACGAGTCCGCCGCGGAGGCGATCACACTCCTCGAGGGACTTCCCGGGCGCGGCTTCGCGATCCACGAGAAGCTGCTGGAGATGGAGCAGCGCTTGCGCCGGCCTTGAGGCGCCGGCGGACGGAATCCTGGTTTTCGTGAGGGAGGTCTCGTCGGGGACTCGTGTGAGCGAGTGGCCGTCCAGGGCGGCCCTTCGACCAATGCGAGCTCCAACCCCGGGAATCACCATGCACTCTCTGCTCTTCCTGTCCTTGCTCCTTCCCGCTCAGCACCTGGATTCGGTCCCCGAGGCACAACGGACCAGCACGTTTTGCTGGCACGACTTCGACGGAGACGGCGGGCAGGATGCCCTGGTCGTTCAACCGGGCGGCAGCCTGCGCTTGCTGCGCCACGACGGGACCGGGACCCTGGTGGACGAGACCGGATCGATGGGCCTCCTGGACTTCACCGGTGTGCGCGGCGTCCTCGTGGGCGACTACGACCTCGATGGCCAGGTGGATCTGGTCCTGTGCCGGAACGAGGGCCTCAGCGTCCTCTACCGCGAAGGTGATATCTTCGTCGAGGTCACGGATGGGGTCGGCCTGGCCGGTCTGGGTTCCGTGGAGTCGGTCCGCTGGGTCGACGTAGAGGGCGACGGCGTTCCGGACCTTCACCTCGCCTGTCCGCGGGAGCACCGGGTGTTCGTGAACGAAAGAGGCGCCGCCTTCCGCGAGCTCGACCTGGGTCTGCCCACCGTCGTCGGGCCGCCGATGCGCTGGGCGGGCGCGGTCACCGGAGACGAGGTCGAGGCTCCCCAGCTTCCGACGGGTGGCGCGGAAGGAAGTACGAGCGCGCCCGGCCCCGGAGGCCGGATTCCGCTCGCCGGCGGAAGCGGGACGAGCTCGCTCTCCGCGGGTTCGGTCGGCAGCGTGTCGGTTCCACCTCCGGCCCCCATTGTCCCTTCCTGTATCGGGGGTGTGGAGGATCAGGCCACCGGCTTCTGCCTCCCGGCCTCGAGCATCCCGACGCTGGGCACGCTCTACCCGCTCGGAAACGAGCTGATGATCGACTCGGCGGCCGGCTACGTCGGGATCGGGACGACCACCCCCGATTACTCCCTGGAGGTCGCGGGACAGCTGATCTCCGGGACCAGC
>CAZCAC010000155.1:0-18101 GCA_964496575.1 uncultured Planctomycetaceae bacterium
GGGGACAGTCTATCCCCACCCTCACCCACCCCGCACCCCGACTCAGACGATCTCGCGCCGCAGGCTCTCCAGTCCCCAGTCGTGATGGCGGCGCGCGGTGTGGACCGCGTGACGCACCCGGCGGGAGACGGCGCGCCAGGAGAGCTCTCGTTCGCAGCGCAGGCGCAGGACCTCGCGATCGAGATCGGGGAGGCGTCGCAGGGCGGTGCGCAGGCGCGTGCTCTGCTCCTCCGCCACGAGCCCCGCGAGGGGGGAGGGATCGGAGGAGACCAGCGGGGGAGCGCCCGGCTCCTCGCGAACGCATCTCCGCTCGAGCCACGGATCGCGTCCCCGCGCACGGTGGTGACGGATCAGGTCGATCAGCAGACTGGTGGCGATGCGACCGAGCCAGACCTCGAAGCTCTTCCCGCCCCGCTCCTCGAAGCTCTCGATGCTCTGGAACGCATTGAGGAAGGTGGCCTGCACGAGGTCCTCGGCGTCGAAGCGCGCCCGGAGGCGCAGCGGGATCCGCGGCTCGAGCTCGGCGCGAAGGCGGCCGGCGTGGTGATCGTAGAGCCTGGCCCAGGCGCGAGGGTGGCCCGCTCGCGCGCCCTCGAGGAGCATCGAGAGAGAGGGGTCTCCGCGGCTGGTTTCTTCAGGAACGGTCATCGAGACGGCCTCGGAGGACGATCGGTGCACCTCCAGGGCTCCGGCATTGTCACAAACCGATGTCGATCTGTAAACCCCGATCGGAGTCAGGGGATTCGGGGCGGCCCGGGGTCGAGGGGGCTCTCACTCCCAGAAAACGTCGATCGAGAGGTGCAGGAGGGCCACTCCGGAAGAGCCCTCGAAGCTTCTCGTAGCCTCGTTCCAGTCGAGTTCCAACCGTCTCGGCCCGTCGATGTGGTGGGTTCGCCGGCGGGTGGACGCGACCAGCGTCTCGAGGGCCGCCACCAGGGCCGGGGCGCGCTCGAGGAGCGGGGCCTCGGTCGCCTCCTCGCCCCGCCGCGTGGGACCGGGGGGGGTGGGGCGGCGTCCTCCGGCCACGAAGGGCTGATCGAAGACCTCGTCCCAGCCGTCTCCCCGGCGCAGGAGCGAGACGCGGGCCTCGCGCACCGCGCGCGTCTGGCGGCGCGCCCGGTCGAGGTCGCAGGCGACGACCGCGCCGGGACCGAGCACGAGCACCTTGCCTCCTTCCCGCCGGTAGTCGAGAGCCACGTCGCCGACCAGGTGGAAGCCGAGGTCGAGGCGCGTCTCCCACAGCGCCTGCAGGAGGCGGAAAGGGGACCCGCCGGGGGTGTCGTCGCTGTCGATCAGGGCCTTCGGGCCGAGCCCCATCGCCACCCGCGGGACGAACGCCCCGCGCCGGCGCGGGTTGCGCTCCCTCTTCACGAGGTCCTCTCGCGGCACCGACGTGCCGTTGCAGAGGAAGGCGCAGGCTCCGCCGTGGGCGACGATCATCCGCCGGTTGCGCACCCGCTCGACCAGGGTCCGGGCCAGGTAGGTGGATCCGTCCTCGGGGAAGAGGGTCTTGAACCACTGCATGAACGTGCCGCCGCGGATCACCAGCACGTCGACCTCCTCGAGTCGTTCGCACAGCTCGCGATCGAACACCACGTCCCGCGACTCGGGGGCGAAGCAGCGATCGACGCCGGGGAGCTCCGGCTCCGTGCTGAGCGCGAGCACGAAGCGCGTGGCGTCCTCGCCGCCGATTCCTTCCAGCTCCTCGCGGAACCCGGCGTCCTCGATCTTCTCGCGCGCGACGAGGATCACCCGCCCGGGGCGTTCCTGGGCCAGACCCGGCGCCGTCAGCGCGAGCAGCGCGACGAGGACGCAGAGGGTCGCGGGCCAGCGGCGGGTCGATCGTTCGAGGTTCGGTCTCATCGAGGTTCTTCCGGTCAAGTCGCGTCCAGCTGTATCCCGCCTCCCGCCGGTGGTCACTCGCCCGGTCGCAGGTCGAGGACCTTCGAGAGCGCGGTCACCACCAGGCAGTGGCGAATCTCCCCGCGGTGGATCCTCGAGCGAACCTCCTCGGGGGAGAGGCAGAGGATCTCGATATCCTCGCCGCCGTCGAGCTCCTGGGCGTGCGTGCGGATCACCCCGTCGGCCAGCCAGTGGTGGCAGAGGTTGGTCTGGAAGGCGGGGTTGGGCTCCACGCAGCCGAGGTAGGTCCAGGTGCCCCCGGTGAAGCCGGTCTCCTCGCGCAGCTCCCGCCGGGCGGCGTCGCCGTGCTCCTCGCCCTCGTCGACGACTCCGCCGGGGATCTCCAGCGTCAGCTGGCCGGTCCCGAAGCGGTACTGGTTCACGAAGATGAAGCCGCCCTCGGGAGTTCGCGCGACGACGTTGACCCAGGTGGGCGTCTCGAGCACCAGGCGGGTGAAGCTCTCGCCGCTGCGTGGATGGATCACCGTGTCGTAGCGAGGTCGGAACAGGATCATCGACTCGCCGTACTCCGAATCTGTCCGCTCCCAGGGACGCGGCGTCTCGTTCTCCTCGCTCATCGAGACGATTCTACGCGAGGCGCGGGGGCCGGCGGTATCCTTATCCACCATGGAACGTCCCGTCATCCCCCCTCCGGAGTCCTTTCGCGTCCGCGTCCGCCGGCGCACCCGCTGGTCCGATGAGGACAAGCAGTCGGTGCTCAACAACGCCGTCTACCTCTCGCTCCTGGAGGAGGCGCGCTACGAGTACTTCCGCGACCTCGGACTCCTGATCGACGAGGAGTTTCCGTTCGTGCTGGCGCAGACCAACCTCCGCTTCGTGGCGCCGGGACGCGGAGGGGCGCTGGTGGAGATCGAGCTCAAGACCACCGGGCTCGGCCGCACCTCGTTCACCCAGCTCTACCGCGTGACCGAGGTGGAGACGGGGCGGGTGCTCGCCGAGGCCGAGGCGGTGCTGGTGTGCTGGGACGGAGAGGGACGCTGCAAGACCGACATGGCGCCGCTCTTCCGGCGAAAGGTCACCGAGCTCGAAGGGCTGGCGGAGTAGCGGCGGGGCTCACTGCTCCGGTGGAATCCGGAGGTCGAAGCTGCTCGTCTCGCCGATCTTCACGGACTCCCTACACGACCGCACCCACCACGCGAATTGACGCGGCCGGACGTCGTTTCCGCTCCTCGGCGGGGTCCTTCAGAGGATACGCTGGGAGCGATGGCCAGGAGAACCACCGTCACCTCCACCGCTTCTCCCCTCCGCGAACGCGCCGCCTGGCTCGTCACCGCCCTGGCGATCCTGTGGATGATCGAGGCGTTCGCGCTGATCAGCGGCAACTCCCTCTACGAATACGGGATCTTGCCGAGGACGGTCATCGGCCTGCGCGGGATCCCCCTCGCTCCTCTGATTCACCACGGCCCCGAGCATCTGGCGCTGAACAGCGTGCCGTTCCTGGTCCTCGGCTGGCTGGTCCTGCTGCGGGGCCCGGCGCGCTTCCTGCGCCTCACCGCGTTCCTCACCCTCGTCGGTGGGGGAGTCGTCTGGGCGTGCGCCCGACCGCACAGCTATCACATCGGCGCCAGCGGCATCGTGCTCGGCTACTTCGGCTACCTCGTCGCGAGGGCTTTCCACGAGCGCTCGTGGCGCTCGCTCGCCATCGCCGCCCTGACGGTGATCCTCTACGGCGGGATGCTGGCGAGCGTCCTGCCCACCGTGCCGGAGGTCTCCTGGGAGAGCCACCTCGCCGGCCTGCTCGCGGGGATCGCCGCGGCGTGGGTGTTCGCGGCTCCGCGGGGGAGGAGGTGAGTGGGGGGGGACGTACGTTCGCCCGCGGCGAACGCCAGTCCAGCGAGTATCAACCCTCCTCACCCACGCCGTACTTCGCATACCCCCTCGCCGCGTACACCTGCACGAAGCGATCCTCCTCCGCGATCCAGGCCGTCAGGCACTTGCCCCAGACGCACGCCGTATCGATCCCCCGGACGCGCGGCAGGTGCACCAGGCCTCCACGGGCCCAGTGCCCGAAGACCACCGTCCTCGCCTCGTCCGGACCCTCCCGCCAGAGCTCGTACCACGGTCGGAACGGCTCGCCCGGTGGCGGCCAGTCCGTCGCCGGGCGGCGCCCCTCGGCGTCGCAGTAGCGCACCAGCGTCGCGAACGCCCCGGCCGTTCCCCGCTTCAGCGGGTCGAGTCCCTCCAGGGTCGCCACGGCATCGCGCCACGCCGGGGAGACTCCCGCGTGTACCAGCAGCAGGTCGTCCCACGCCCGCACGTACGGCCTCGCCGCCAGCCAGTCCAGCAGCTCTTCGCGCTCGTCAGACCGCAACACATCCTCGATCGTATCCCCCTCGAGCGCCTCGCGATTCCCCCGCGCTCGGCGCAGCAGGTGAACGTCGTGGTTCCCGATCACCCCCCCGGCGTCCAGCGATCGCAAGAGCCGGAGCACCCCCAGGGAGTCCGGCCCGCGGTTGACCAGATCACCGACCGGGTGCAGCTCGTCCCCGGCCGGATCGAAGCGCAACGCCTCCAGCAATCGCTCCAGCTCGTCGCGACAACCCTGGATGTCCCCGATGAAGATCCGCCGGCCCATCACCGGCCACCCCTGGCGCGCTCATCATCGCGCCCGGAGTACCCCAGGCTCTCGAGCCCGTGACGGTCGCGCTTCCCCGCCCCGACCGAGCTCCCCGGCCGGCCCGACCTCGCGTACTTCAGGTGGGCTCGCAGCAGCACCAGGAGATCCGCCGCGCGATCGAGGGGCTCGTCGTCAGGGCGCAGCTGACGCGTTCCCTCGCCGCGCCTCACGATCTCCAGGACCCGCTCGTGCTGGCCATCGACGAGATCTTCCCGCTGTTCGGGATCGGCCTCCAGGTCGTAGAGGCGGAGCTGACCGCCCTCGGGGCCCTCCTTCGAACCCCAGTCCGATCCGTGGGGCGCCCAGTGCAGCTCCCACTTGCCCAGGCGCATCCCGTAGAGCTCGGTCCGGAAGTGGCCGTTCCACCACCCCTGCTTCGTCGAGAAGAAGACCGGCGTCTGCGCGAGCTCATCGGGGTGGGCCAGGTCGAGGGGGTGCCACTCGGTGGAGAAGACCGCGTTGCCGATCGACGCGAGGGTCGGAGCGAGGTGACGATTGGAGACCGGACCCTCGACTCGCCTGGCCTGCGGCACCCCCGGACCGGCGAGGATCAGCGGCACGCGCAAGAGCTCGGGGTGGAGCGTGATCCCGTGGGTGACGAGACCGTGATCGAGCAGCTCCTCACCGTGGTCGCTGGTGAACGCGATCACCGTGCGATCCTCGAGTCCCAGCGCCCGCAGCTCCTCGAGCACGACCCCGACGAAGTGATCGGCGGTGATCACCGCCGCGTCGTAGGCGTGGTGCATCCACTCCTGGTGCTCGGGCTTGATCAGCCGCTCGACGTCGAGCCGCCCCGCCTCGTCGTGCCCGGCGTTGGCCAGGAGGTCGAGGTGCCATTCGTTCAGCCCCGCCTCGGGGTAGTCGCCGGGGCGCTGCCCTCCCGCCCGCGCGGTCGCCTCCGGCAAGGGGGCGTACTGCTCGTGCGGGTCGGTCAGCTGCAGGTAGAGGAAGAAGCGCTTCCCGGCGTGCATCCGGATCCAGTCCTGGATGTCGGAGATCACCTGCTGCGAGTGGCGGAAGAGGTAGTGGTGGTCGAAGTGCTCGAAACCCTGGTCGAAGTTCTTGTTGGGCACGACCAGCGGGTTGCAGCTGATCGCCCCGGTGGCGAAGTTGCGCTCGGCGAGCAGCTCCGGCAGCGTCTCGAAGGAGTGGTGCAGGTAGCAGTCGCCCTCCTCCAGAACACCGTGCGTCTCGGGATGGAGACCGGTGAGGATCGACGCGGTGGAGGGCCAGGTCCAGCTCGACGTCGCGTAGGCGTCCTCGTAGAGCAGGCCACGCTCGGCCAGCGAGTCGATGTTCGGCGTCGTTTCCAGCTCGTATCCGTAGCAGGAGAGCCGGTCACGGCGCAGCGTATCGAGCACGATCAGGACGATGTTGGGCGCCTCGGGAGACGAGGAGACGTGCCGGCGCGAGGCCCGCCGCTCCAGCACCAGGTCGCCGATCCCGGCCGGCAGGGCGATCGCCGGGTCGAGGTCCGCCGGCGCGATCACCTCGCTGCGCAGGGCGATCACCTGCCCCGGATCCACCGCGATGCCATGCGCCGGGTGCAGGTCCTGCCAGAGGCGACCGGCCGATTCGTCCTCCTCGCCAGTGAAGGTGTGGACGTTGCCGGCGACCAGGGCCCCGTCCACCGTGATCCGGATCCTCACGGAGACGGGCCCGACGAGCTCGGCGAGCATCCGCGCCGCGGAGACGTCGACTCCGCTGCGCCCCTTGAGGAGCATCGACCCCGATCCCTCCGGCACGTCGATCGCCACCTCGCACGGGGGCGTCAGGGTCAGGGCGGGCAGGTCCCCGCCATCCTCCCGGTAGTCGAGCGAGGGGGTCAGGGTCGCCGTCCCGGGGGGCGCGTCCTCCCGGGCGTGCAGGATCTCCCACCGCTCCGGCTCGAACGCGAGCTCGTGGATCACCACGTCCACCTCGCGGCGCTGCGGGGCGTCGACGAACACGAGGTAGAGGGTCGCGGGGAGAACGATGGCGACGAGGAAGCCGCCGCCGGTGACGGGCACCGAGGCGGTCTGCGACGGCGTGTCCCCGCGTCCGATCCGCCGGAGCAGCCACCACACTCCGGTCGTGGTCACGAGCGCCAGGAAGGCGGCGACCAGGATCGCGCCCCGCCCCCGGGTGGTGCGCCAGGTCGGGATCTGGTCGGTCTCCCCCCACGGCCAGCCGCCGAGGGCGCTGACCAGGAGCAGCGCCGCGAGAAGGACGAGGAGCCAGCGAAGCGCCGAGCCGCGCCGGGCGACGATCGCCGCGAGCACCGTGGCGCCGCCCGCGAGCCAGGCGTGCAGCGCCGTGAGCGGCAGGTCCTGGGCGATCCGCCAGGCGGTGAAGATCGGCTCCTCGCTGCGGAGGAGGACCTCGAGCACGAAGACGATCCCGACTCGCAGGAGGCAGGTCACGCCGCTGACCCAGAGCACCAGGTTCCAGGCGGCTCGATGGTGGCCGCTCCGGGTCACTCGGAGTCCTCCCGATCCGACTCATCCTCGCCCGGTCCGACGCCGGAACGTCCCTCGGATTCCTCGCTTCGTCCGACATAGCCTGTTTCGATGAGAGTCTTCATCATCGCAGCGCCCGCGGGGACGTCGATCCCCACCTTGCGCTCGCGCTGCTTCTCCTCACTCTCCAGCACCCTGGGAATCGTCTTGCCGGCGATCTCCTCCCGTCGCAAGGGCACGATCGCGAGGTTCACTTGCTCCAGCGGATCGTCCTCGATGCTGAAGATGCGCACCTGTCCTCCCGGGTCGGGCTCCTGCCCCCAGTCGCCCCCTTTCGGCGCGTAGTGGGTGACGTGCACCCCTTCGCGCCAGCCGAGGAGCTGCAGCCCGTGGTGGCCGTTCCAGTACCCCTTCTCGGTCTGGTAGAAGATCGGCATCGGCTCGAGCTCGGGTTCGAGCAGGTTGTGCGCGTCGGCGACCTGGCTCATCGTCCCGCCCCCGAGCATCGCCAGGGTCGGCGCGAGGTGGCGGTTGGAGACCTCGGCCAGGACGCGCTGTCCCTCGGGCAGGCCAGGACCGGCGATGATCAGCGGGACCTTGACCACCTCGGTCCACAGCGCGTGGCCGTGCTCGAGCATGTCGTGGTCGAGCAGCTCCTCGCCGTGGTCGCTGGTGAAGACGACGATCGTCTTCTCGGTGAGGCCCAGCGCCTCCAGCTGCTCGAGGATCCGACCGACGAAGTGATCGCCGGTGCCCACGCTGGCGTCGTAGCGGTCGTTCAGCCAGCGGATGTGGTCCTCGGGGATCACGCGCTCGGGGTGCGGCGTCCCGTCAGGGTCGCGCCCCTCGCCCTTGTTCAGTCGCCCGGCGTAGTGGTTCATCCCGTCGACCTCCACCCCGCGGCGGACCTCCTGAGGGAAGTCCTCCGGTTCTTTCCCGCCGAGACGGTGTAGCTCCGACTCGATCGGCTCGTGCGGCGTGTGCGGGTCGACCAGCTGCAGGTAGAGGAAGAAGCGGCTGTCCGCGACGCCGTCGAGGGTGCGTTCGATCTCGCCGATCACGGAGTCGGTCATCCGCATCCGCGCGTCGTCGTCGAAGGTTTCGAAGCCCTGGTCGAAGTGGCGATCCTCGTCGATCAGCGGATTGCAGGAAACCGCCGCCGTCGTGTAGCCGCGCTGCTGCAGCACCTCCGCGACCGTCTCGTAGCCGAGGTTCAGCGTGCACGCGGCGTTGCTGACCACTCCGTGCTCGTAGGGGAGGAGCCCGGTCAATAGCGACGCGGTCGAGGGCCAGGTCCAGCTCGAGGTGGCGAAGGCGTTCTCGAACAACACGCCTCGCTCGGCGAGGGCGTCGGCGTGTGGTGTTGTGCGCTTCGCGTAGCCGTAGCAGGACATCCGATCTGCCCGCAGGGTATCCATCACGATGAACAGCAGGTTCGGCTGCTCGGTCGAGGCTCGCTGGCGCGGGCGCCGGTGCCAGCGTTCCAGCAGGAGGTCGCCGAAGCCGCAGCGGAAGCAGAAGGGGTGGGCGGCGTAGAGCGCCTCGGTCGCCTCGTCGCCGAAGCTGGTGCGCAGCGTGACCACCTGTCCCGGCTTCAGCGGTAGCCTCCCGTTCTCGCCGACGTGGCGCCACTCCCGGTCCTTCCCGGTGTCGCCTTCCCGTCGGTGGACGATCACCTCGTCGAAGACGCTCTCCCCGTCGACCAGCACCTCGAAGCGCACCGAGATCGACTCGATACCGAGGCCGTCCATCGGCGAGGGCCGATCGTTTCCCTTCTCGTCGGGCCAGTGATGCGAGAGCTCGAAGTCGATCTGCGCCGCCGCGATCAGGTCGACCTCGCCGTCTCGCTCGGTGACGGTGAAGCGCAGCTCGCTGGGCGG
The DNA here is from genome assembly GCA_964496575.1 of uncultured Planctomycetaceae bacterium. Lineage (GTDB taxonomy): Bacteria > Planctomycetota > UBA1135 > UBA1135 > CAZCAC01. The sequence goes on from CAZCAC010000155.1 coordinate 8,859, forward strand.
CGGCATCTGCAACGCCGGCTTGTCGCCGGTGTCGAACTCGGCGGCGGTCAGTCGCCAGTCGTTGAAGGGCGTGATCACCAGCTTCATCCCCTTCGCCTCCTCCGCGCGCCGGATCACCGTCCACCGCTCTGGCGTGCCGACCAGCTCCGCGACCACCTCGCGCACCGGCATCGTCGGCGCCTCGTTCGCGTCGCGCCAGAGGAGCCACCCCGGCACGCCCAGGCCGAAGAGGCCGAGGAGCACCACGGTGGGGATCGCGGCGAGCACTCGCCGCGCGCCCGCGTTCCGCTCGGACACCAGCGCGATCCCGGCGAGGACCGCCGCCTCGCCGAACGCGAGCGCCACCAGCAGGTGGAGGTTGGCGAGCCCCGGCGCGCCCGCCAGCGCCACCTCGGCGTCCCGCGCCACCGGCCAGCCGGTGATCGCCGAGAGGAAGAGCAGGCCGGCGAAGACGAAGCCGCCGAAGCGGCGCGCGCCCCCGGTGCTCCAGAGCAGCGCGGCGCCGACCAGCCCCATCACCAGCGACTGGACGGCGAGCTCCGGCAGCTCGCCGAGGGCTCCCCAGCGGGCGAGGGCGGGGTCGATCCCGCGGTGCCAGACGGCGAGCTCGGTCAGGACCTCGAGCCGGACCAGGGCCAGGACGCCGGCGGCGAGCAGACCGGGACCGATCCAGGCGCGTCCGAGGGGCGTGGTGGGGGCGCCGGCGGCCTCGCCGGGGCGATTGTCGGGGTCAGGGGGGCACATCGGGGAAAAGCGGCTGCGCAGGGTACGAGGGCCCGCGCCGGGGGGTGGCGGGGACTCGCCACATCTTACGGTGGCGACGCGCCGATTCCGCCAACCCGGATCACCCCGCGAGGTAGCGGGCGCCGGCCGGGATTTCGCGGCGAGCGGGTCCCCCGGAGAGGAAGAATCGTCGCTCCCGAGGCCGAAAGGAGAGGAAAAACGCCCCCCGTCGGGAGAATCGGGCCCTTTCCGGCCTTGCCGCGCCTCGCACGATCGGCTACAACCTTTCGCTCGTTTCCCGCGCCTCCGGGCGCCCCACCCCCCGACCACGTTCGAAGAATCATGGCCAAGTCCCAGTACAAAGCCGGCGGTCCGACCCGCGGACGGCGTCGCGTGCGCAAGATGGGCATGGGGTCCGGAAAAGCGGTCGCCACGCTCAAGGCCAAGGGCAACAAGAAGCAGGGCTGAGGCTCTTCGAGCTTCCGGCTCGCTCACAGCAAGGAACACGTCGAGGCGAGGTGGCGCCGGCCACCTCGCCTCGACGCCGTCGTTCCGGCGCCCGTGAAGGCGTTCCGGGTGGCCTCGCGCCGACGTAGGGCGAGCTCCGGCCGACTGGACCGGGCCGACCCATTCTGGTGAGATCCGAGGCGCTCACCACCCGATGGATCTCTTCTACGCCACCCTTCCCGCGATCGCCATCGCGCTGCTCGCCGGCCTCTGGGCCGGCGGACAGGCGCAGCGGGTGGGGATTCCCCGCGTGACCGCCTACCTCGTGGTCGGCATGCTCCTCGGCCCGCACCTCCTCGGCCGCGCCGCCGAAGGGGCGGCCTGGGCCCGGCCGCTGACCATCGGGAGCGACTCGGTCGGCGTGCTGAACCTGCTCGAGCAGGTGGCGCTCGGCTTCATCCTCTTCCGCGTGGGCTGCGAGTTCCGCTTCGCCGGGCTGCGGCGCAGCGGGCCGAAGATCGCGCTGCTCTCCAGCGCCGAGATACTCGTCACCGGCGCCTGCCTCTTCCTGGCGGTGTGGGCGATCACCCGCGACCCGCTGCTGGCGATGCTGGCCCCGCTCCTGGCCACGGCCAGCGCGCCCAGCGCGACGTTGCTCACCCTGCGCGAGGTGGAGGCGGAGGGGCCGAGCTCGCGGACGCTGATCCAGCTGGTCGGGCTGAACAACCTGGTCACCCTGCTCGCCTTCCCGATCGTGCTCGCCTGGACGCTGAGCGCGGGCGAGCCGGCGCAGGCCACCGGGCAGGCGCTCATCGCGCTGGTCGGCGGGGCGGTGATCGGGCTGATCGCGGCGGTCCTGACCGAGAGCTGGACCTCGAAGCGCGAGCGCACCGTGCTCGGCGTGATGCTGGTCTTCGCCTGCCTGGGCCTCGCCTTCGCGATCGACACCGAACCGACCGGGCCGGCGATGCTCGCCTGCTTCGGCGCGGGGGTCGCGCTGGTCAACTCCTCGCCGCACGCCGACAAGATGAACGAGGTGCTGGAGAGCGCGGTCTACCCCTTGTACGTGCTCTTCTTCATCGGCGCGGGTGCGGAGCTGCACCTCGAGAGTCTCGCGCACCTCGGCCTGCTCGGGGTCGCGTTCATCGCCGCGCGCACCGTCGGCAAGGTCCTCGGCACCCGGCTCGGCCTGCAGCTCGCCGGGTGGCAGGAGTCGGCGCCGCGCTCGCTGGGCACGGGGCTCCTGTGTCAGGCGGGGGTCGCGCTCGGTCTGGTCGCGGCGCTGGAGCAGGAGGCGCCCGAGCGCACCGTGGCGCTGCGCAACGTGGCGCTCGCATCGGTGGTCTTCTTCGAGTTCATCGGCCCCTACCTCACCCGCCGCACCGTGGTCAAGGCGGGGGAGGTCAAGCTGGCCAACCTGATGAAGCCGGTCCGCCACCCCGGAGTGGTGCTCGAGGTCGTGAGGGAGCTGGTGCGCAACCTGGGCGTGCGCACCTGGCGCGGCGACGGCTCCGACGAGGGGCTCACCGTGCGCCACGTCATGCGCCGCGCGACCGGGGTGGCGCGCGCGAACACGCCCTTCGACCAGGTGCTCAAGCTGGTCGGCGAGATCGGCTCCGACCTCCTGCCGGTCACCGACGAGGACGGCAACTTGCTCGGGCTGATCTCCTTCAACGACATCAAGGACATCCTCTACGATCCCACGCTGCGCACGCTGGTGATCGCCGAGGACCTGATGCAGCCGCTCAGCGAACCGGTCGGCCCCGACCTGCCGGTGCGCCAGGCGCTGGCGCTGATGGACTCCCGGCACGTGCACTCGGTGCCGGTGGTCGAGGAGCGGCGGTTGCTCGGCATGCTCAAGCGGAGCGACGTGTACGCCACGCTGCACCGCGCGTTCAAGACGGAAGCGAAGACGTCGCCGTCGGATTCGTGAGTGCAACTGGAGGAACGAGCTGATGGACGTGAGCGATGACGAGGTGGCCCCGGATCCGGAGACGGAGACCCCCGAGCTCCCCACGCCTCCCGCGGCCGAGGTCTTCCTGACGGTCGAGCTCGATCGGCGCATCAACTACGCCTTGCAGCAGAACCGCGTGCCGGTGGTCAAGCGCGTGTCGATCGAGCATCGGGGGGCGTCGACCCTCGAGGAGCTCGTGCTCGTGGTGCGCTGCGAACCCGAGTTCGCGCCGGAGTGGACGCTGCCGATCGATCGCATCGCGCCGGATTCGGTGCACCACGTCGACAATCCCGCGCTCGAGCTCTCGCCGGCCTTCCTCGAGGCGGTCCGCGAGCGCGTGGCGGGGACGATGTGCTTCGAGGTGCGCCGAGGGGAGGAAGTCCTCGGCGCGAGGACCGAGGCGATCGAGCTCCTGGCGCGCGAGGAGTGGAGCGGGCTCGGCTCGCTCCCCGAGATCCTCGCCGCCTTCGTCCTGCCCAATCACCCCGTGGTCGAGGAGCTGCTCGGCGCGGCGGCGGCCCAGCTCGAGCGCTGGAGCGGCGATCCGAGTCTCAGCGGCTACCAGACCCACGACCCGGCGCGGATCGCGAGCATGGCGGCCGCGGTCTACGCCGCGATGGTCGCGAGAGATCTCTCCTATGCGAACCCGCCGGCGAGCTTCGAGTCACTCGGACAGAAGGTGCGCCTGCCGGGTCGCGTGGTGGAGACCGGCCTCGCCACCTGCCTCGACGCGGCGCTGCTCGCCGCGGCCTGCCTGGAGCAGATCGGGCTGCACCCGCTGGTGCTCCTGACCCGGGGACACGCCTTCACCGGCGTCTGGCTCGACGAGCAGACCTTCGCCGAGCCCGCGACCGACGACGGCGCGCGGATCAAGAAGCGCGTCGACCTCGGCGAGCTGCTCGTCTTCGATCCGACCCTGGTCACTCGCAAGCCGACCCCCGACTTCGAAGCCGCGGTCGCGGAGGCGCGGCGGCAGCTCGACCGGCTGGAGGAGTTCAGCTGCGCCGTCGACGTCGCCCGGGCGCGGAAGGGGGGGCTGCGGCCGCTGCCCGAGCGCGTGCCCGTCGAGGCGGGGGAGCTCGAGGGGGACGACGCGCCGGAGGATCGCTCCGGGAGCTCGTCCGCGCCCGACCTCGACCGTCTGGGGATCGGGGAGCGCGCCCCGCGCACCTCCACGCTCGAGCCGCCTCCGGGCGCGTCCCGACTCGATCGCTGGCGCCGCAAGCTGCTCGATCTCACGCTACGCAACCGCCTGCTCAACTTCCGCGAGACGAACAGCACCGTGCCACTCCTGTGCCCCGACCTCGCCGCGCTGGAAGACGTCCTCTCCGGCGGCTCGAGCTTCCAGGTTCGACCTCGCCCCGACGAGCTGGAGAGCAGTGATCCTCGAGCGCAACGCGACGAGGGGGCGATCGACGAGCTCCTGCGCGGCGAGCTCTCCGCGCGCCGACTCTGCGCCGACCTCTCGAAGGCGAAGCTGGAGCGCCGCCTCCTGGAGATCTACCGCCAGGCGCGACGTGAGCGGGAGGAGGGTGGCGTGAGCGCGCTCTACCTCGCGCTCGGCTTCCTCGAGTGGTACGAGAACGGCTCCTCCCGGCGCACCTGCCGGGCGCCGATCCTGCTCCTGCCGCTCGAGCTCTCGCGCCGCACGGTGCGGTCCGGTTTCTCGCTGCGCCTCGCCGACGAGGACCCGATGGTCAACGTGACGCTGCTGGAGATGCTGCGCACCGACCACGGCCTCGTCGTCCCCGGGCTGAATCCCTTGCCCGGTGACGACTCCGGTGTCGACGTCGACGAGGTGCTGCGGATCTTCCGCCACACCGTGCGTGACATCGACCGCTGGAACGTCACCGAGACCTCGGCGGTGGGGTTCTTCTCCTTCTCGAAGTTCCTGATGTGGACCGATCTCTCCGAGCGCGCGGACTCGCTGCTGGAGAACGACCTGGTGGCGCACCTCGTCGAGAGGCCCGGCGAGGACTTCGAGGCGGACGGTGAGTTCCCCGCGCCGGAGACGCTCGACGAGCGCTATCCCCCGACCGCGACCTCCTGCCCGCTGCCGGTCGACTCCTCGCAGCTCAGCGCGATCCACGCCGCGGCCGCCGGTCGCAGCTTCGTGCTCGAGGGGCCGCCGGGGACCGGGAAGTCACAGACGATCACCAACCTGATCGCGCACTGCCTGGGGCAGGGCAAGACTGTGCTCTTCGTCTCCGAGAAGATGGCGGCGCTGGAGGTGGTGCGCACCCGCCTCGAGTCGATCGGGCTGGGGCCCTTCTGCCTGGAGCTGCACTCGAACAAGGCGCGCAAGCGACACGTGGTGGAGCAGCTCGGCGCGGCGCTCGATCTCGTCGCTCACGCGGACGAGGAGGAGTGGCGCGCCGACGCGGAGCGGCTCGAAGGACTGCGCGGCGCGCTGAACGGCTACGTGAGCGCCCTGCACGCGCCGCGCGAGACCGGCGAGAGCCTCTACCAGGGGATCTCCCGCTCGATCGGCTTGCGGAGCACTCCGCGCCTCGACCTCGAGCTGCCCCGGGGCCTCGACGCGGCGGGGCTCGCCACCGTCCGGGAGTGTCTCGACGCGCTGGTCATCGCCGACGAGCTCTCCGAGGACGTGGCCACGCACCCCTTCCGGGCGGCGCGCCGCCGGGAGTTCTCGCCGCTCTGGCGCGAGGAGGTCGAGCGCGCGCTCGGTCCGCTGATCGATACGACCGGAGCCCTCGACGAGCGGTTGCAGGCCGTCGCGGGACACCTCGGCGTTCAGGCGGAAGCGGCCAGCCTCGAGGCGCTGGGGCTTCTGGTCGAGGCCGCCGGCCGGCTGATCGACGCGCCCGCGCCACCCGAGGAGCTGCTGACGCGCTCGGACTGGGAGTCCCTGCGCGAGCAGGTGGAGGAGTGGATCGCGAGCGGGCGCCGGCGGAATCTCATCCGCGAACAGATCCTCGCTCGATTCGAGGAGAGAATCTTCGATCTCGACCTCGAGGAGCTGCGGGGGACGCTGGAGCGGGCCGCGCGCAGCTGGTGGCCGAAGTCCTGGTTCCTCTATCGCGGGATCGGCGCGGCGCTCGCCGGCGCGGCGCGCGACGGAGCTCGGCCCGGAACCGAGGAGCTCGCCGGGATCCTCGACCCCGCGCTCGCGGTTCGCGAGGAGGAGCGTCGCCTGGAAGCCGCGAACGAGACGGCGCGCGCGCTGCTGGGGCGCGCCTGGCGCGGCGTGGACACCGACTGGCCCTCGCTCGAGGCGATCCTGGAGTGGGCCGGCGCCCTGCGCCGCGTCGCCACGCGGCTGGCCGGGACCGACTACGAGCACGCCGTCGCCCTCCGACAGGCGTGGGCGCGGCTCGCCCTGGAGGCGGGGGCGGAGCTGCGCGCCGAGGGTCCGCTCGGTCGCGAGCTGGACGCGCTGCGCGATGCGTACTCGAGCTGGGGCGAGCGCCGCGAGGCCCTCGAGGCGCTGCTCGAGCTCGACCCCGCGTGCGCGTGGGGAACCTCCCCGCGCGAGCCGGGGATCCTCGAGCGCGTGGCCCGGACGGCGCGGAGGATGCTGGACACCACCCCGCGCCTGCGCGAGTGGTGCGCCTGGCAGCGGAAGCGCGCGGGGGCGGTGGAGGTCGGCCTCACCCCGCTGATCGACGAGCTGGAAGCGGGTCGCCTCGCCGCCGCGGAGCTGCGCGGGGTGTTCGACCGCGCCTGGTACCAGCGCTGGAGCCTCGAGGGGGTCGAGGCGGAGGAGGTGCTCCGGAACTTCTTCCGCCCCGAGCACGAGCGGCGGATCGACGAGTTCCAGAGCGCCGACGAGGCCTACGCGCTGCGGACCCGCGACCTCCTGGTCGCTCGCCTCGCCGAGCGGGTGCCGCACCCCGCGTCGAAGATCCTCCCGACCTCCGAGCCGGGGATCCTGCGCCGCGAGATGCAGAAGAAGCGGCGCCACAAGTCGGTGCGCACCCTCTTCCGCGAGATCCCCAACCTGCTCCCGCGGATCAAACCGTGTCTCCTGATGAGTCCGCTCTCCGTGGCGCAGTACCTCGACCCCGACCACGCACCGTTCGACATCGTCGTCTTCGACGAGGCGTCGCAGATCCCCGTCTGGGACGGCATCGGGGCGATCGCGCGCGGTTCGCAGGCGGTGATCGTCGGCGACCCCAAGCAGCTTCCGCCGACCACCTTCTTCCAGCGCACCGAGTCGGAGGACGATTTCGATGCGGTGCCCGTGGAAGAGGAGGAGGTCGAGGACCTCGAGAGCATCCTCGACGACTGCCTCGCCTCGGGGATCGCGCGGCTCTCGCTCGACTGGCACTACCGCAGCCGCCACGAGAGCCTGATCGCCTTCAGCAACCACAACTACTACGACGGCCGGCTCCTGACCTTCCCTTCACCCGATCGCGACGGGCTGGGCGTACGCTGGCGCGAGGTGCCGGACGGGGTCTACGACAAGGGCAAGACGCGGACCAACCGCCGCGAGGCGGAGTGCATCACCGAGGAGATCGTCCGGCGGCTGCTCGATCCGGAGCTGTCGCGCTTCACCATCGGCGTGGTCACCTTCAACCTCGCCCAGCAGGTCCTGATCGAGGACCTGCTCGAGGAGCGGCGCCGCGAGGATCCGCGGATCGACGCCTTCTTCGCCGAGGACACGACGGAAGGGGTCTTCGTCAAGAACCTGGAGAACGTGCAGGGCGACGAGCGCGACGTCATTCTCTTCTCGATCACCTACGGACCCGACGAGGCCGGCAAGGTCTCGATGAACTTCGGACCGATGAACCGCGACGGGGGCGAGCGTCGCCTGAACGTGGCCATCACCCGCGCGCGCCGCGAGGTGATCGTCTTCTCCACGTTGCGCGCGGAGCAGATCGACCTGGTGCGCACCCAGGCGCGCGGCGTGGCGGACCTGCGCGCCTTTCTCGAGTACGCCCAGCACGGACCCCTGACGATCGCGCGCCAGAATCGCTTCCGTCCCGCGGACGGCGAGGAGGCTCCCTTCGAGGAGGCGATCGCGGCGGGGCTGCGCGCGCGGGGCTGGACGGTCGAGATGGCGGTGGGTTGTTCCGGTTATCGCCTCGACCTGGCGGTGATCGACCCCGACGACCCGTCGCGCTACCTTCTCGGGATCGAGTGCGACGGCCGCGGCTACGCGGCGGCGAAGACCGCGCGTGATCGCGACAAGCTGCGCGCGGAGGTGCTGGGGCACCTCGGCTGGCGGGTACACCGGGTGTGGTCGAGCGACTGGTGGTACGAGCCCGAGGAGGAACTCTCGAGGATCGAGGCGGCGCTCGAGGCTGCCCGGCGGGGAGAGGTCGCCGAGGAGAGCGAGGACGAGGACTCGGGTGCGGCGAGGGGAGAGGGGGGAACGGATCGTCAGGAATCGCCACGCCCGCGCCGTCCCCGCCAGCGCAAGCTCGGGGTCTACCGGCCGACGCCGATCACCTCGCTGAAGGGGGACGTCGATCACTTCTTCGAGGAGAGGTCGGATCGCGCCGTGCGCGGCGCGCTGGAGCGGATCGTCCGCCGCGAGGGCCCGATCTCGATCGACCTCGCCGCGCGCCGCGTCGCGTCGATGTGGGGCATGGAGCGGATGCGCGCCCGCACCCTGGATCGGGTTCGGGAGCTGCTGGAGGGACCCTTGACCCCTCGCGAATCCGGTGGCCAGGAGTTCCTCTGGCCGGAGGAGCTCGACCCCGAGACCTGGTCCGACTTCCGCACCGCCGGCGACGACCCGGCGAGCGAGCGCGCGCCCGACGACTTGCCGCTGGAGGAGATCCGCAACGCGGGGCACTACCTGTTGCGCTCCCACCTCTCGCTGCCACTGGAGGACCTCGCCCGCGAGACGGCCCGCCTCTTCGGCTTCGCGAGGTTGGGGAGCGCGCTGCGGGAGCGGATGATGGCGGGGCTGCGGCTGCTCGTCGATCAGGAGCTCGCCGAGCAGGAGGGGGATGCGATAGTGATTCGGTCCAGAGGGTAGGGGAACTGTTGGCGGTACGGTGCTGGACGCTTCCGAGCATCACGGCAACTGTGGCGGTTCGGACAACCGGAGAGGAACCACAGAGGACAGAGAGACCAGAACCAGAACCAGAAATTAACCACAGAGGACACAGAGGACACAGAGATCAGAACCAGAAGAAGATAATTAC
>CAZCAC010000156.1:0-4311 GCA_964496575.1 uncultured Planctomycetaceae bacterium
GATCTACACCGCGCAGCTCGTGCCCGGAGTCGGCTACTGCTTCGGCGACCCGGGCAGCGGGACGCCGTGTCCGTGCAGCAACGACAACGACGGCTCGGTGCCGGGGTCGGGTTGCGACAACGGGGTCTTCGCTTCGGGCGCGAAGCTCGTCGGCAGCGGCACCGCGAGCCTGTCGAACGACACGCTGGTGCTCGTGGCGACACACCTCGAACCTCAGAACAGCGGGCTCTACTTCCAGGCGAACAACGACCTGTCGCCGGGAAGCGTGTGGGGCGATGGGCTGCGTTGTGCCGGCGGGAGTCTGAAGCGCCTCGGCGTGCGATTCGCCGATGCCGTGGGCGCTTCGGATACCTCGGCCTGGGCGACATCGATCTCGCAGCGGGCGGGAAACGTGGTCGCCGGGGCGACGTACTACTACCAGTGCTGGTACCGGACGACGTCGAGCCCGCCGTGTGGGCCCGGGATCAACGACTTCAACTCGACCAACGGCTACGCGGTGACCTGGGCGCCGTAGACTCCGCGAATGGCCGTCACCGAGAACCTGGCGAAGACGCTGCTGCGCAAGCAGAAGCGCGTCGATTCCTGGTTTCTCTCCGCCTACGGCATGAATCTCTACCGCGGCTGCACGCACAATTGCGCGTACTGTGACGGGCGGGCTGAGCGCTACCACGTCGCCGGCGAGTTCGGGCGTGACGTGGAGGTCAAGGTCAACGCGCGCGAAGTGCTGCGGCGCGAGCTCGATCCGAAGCGCAAGCGCAAGCCGATGAAGCGTGGCTACGTGCTGATCGGAGGCGGGGTCACCGACGCCTACCAGCCGGTCGAGGAGAGCTACGGCCTCGCTCGCAGTGCGCTGGAGACGATCGAGGAGTTCGGTCATCCGGTTCACGTCCTGACCAAGTCGACCCTCGTCGAACGAGATCTCGACGTGTTGCTGAGAATCCACGAGAAGACGCGCACGATCGTCAGCATGAGCTTCAGCACCGTCGACGACGAGCTCGCCGCGATCTTCGAGCCCGGCGGCTCGCCGCCCTCGGAGCGGCTGGCGACGCTGGCCCGCTGTCGCGAGGCAGGGCTGGCAACCGGGGCCTTCCTGATGCCGGTGATCCCGTTCGTCACCGATACGCCGGAGCGGATGGATGCATCGGTGCGGCGCCTCGAAGAGATCGGCGTCGACTTCGTCCTCTTTGGCGCGATGACTCTGAAGGACGGGCGGCAGAGCGAGCACTTTCACCAGGTGCTGGCGAAGCACGCGCCGGAGCTCTCGCTCGAGTACGCGACGCTCTACGGAAAGGATCGCTGGGGGAGTCCACGCCGCGACTACCACGAAGCGATCCAGCAGCTCTTCGAGGCGGTCGCCCGGCACTACCGGATGGCCCGCCGCATCCCCCCGCGCCTCTGGCTCGATCGACTCGACGAGAACGACCGGGTGATCGTCGCGCTCGAGTTCCTCGACTACTTCGCCCGCAGCGAGGGGCGAGACTCGACCTACGGAATGGCGGTTCGCGCGATCGCGAAGCTGACCGAGCCACTCTCCTCGTGGCGTGGCCGGCTGCGCGAGCTGAACGGGGTGGGGCGGGCGACCGAACGGATCGTGCGCGAGCTGCTCGATACCGGGCGCTCGAAGTACCTCGATTCGTTCTTTCCGTAGGATACCGAGCGACCTCCAACCCCCCAGACGATGCGACTGCCAACGATCCCCGTTCTCTGCCTCCTCGCCCTCCCCGCCGCCGCCGACACGGCGACCCTCGAGGCGGCGATGATCCTCGGCCCGCTCCCCGTCGCTCCGGCGACTACCGACTCGCCGCGCGTGCACGCCGCGGTGAAGCTCGTCCCCGAGATCGACCCCGCCGGCTGGCTGCCGCGGCCGGAGGAGACGGTGAAGATCGGTCCTGACCAGGTGATCGAGTGGCGCCACGAGAACGCCGATTCCAGCGAGTTCCACCTCGAAGGGCCCGGCGTCTGGTGGCTGGCCGCGAGGCTCTCGAACGATCGTTGGGACGAGCTGACCTTCACCGCGCCCGAGGGTGCCGCGATCTTCGTCGATGGTGAGGCGATCGACGGGGAGCTCGTCGCGCCGCTGGGCGAGCGCTTCGTCCACGTGCGCGTGGAGGTTTCCGGGGACGGCACCGACGTTCAGGTGAGAGTGGAAGGCGAACGCGCGAAGCTCACCTGGGACCAGACCCCGAGGCGCTCGCTCAGCGAGATCGACCGCGGGCGGCACTTCCCCAGCTACTCCAGCCTGGCGGTCGCGCCCGGGGGCAAGTGGGTGGCCCGCTACGCGTCGCTCCGCAACCCGCGCGGCGAAGGGCGCCGCGGTGGCGTCGTCGTGTTCGACGCCGAACGCAAGCGCGTCGCCAGCGACCTCGGCGGTCCCGACGCACGCCCCGTCGCCTTCTCGCCGGTTGGCGAGGAGTTGCTCCTGAGGCGCCGCGGTGAGAAGGGCACCGATCTCCTCCTGTGGAGCGCCCCCCTCGGGCCCGTGCGCACGATCGTGACCGATGAACCCGGGCTCGGGTTTGTGAAGTTCAGCCCCGACGGTGCCTTCCTCCTGCTGCAGACGACGCGCGGACTCGACGCCGACGAGCGCGAGCGCAAGTCACCGCGCCGCTGGGACGTCCTCCGCGAGCGCGTTGCCGACTGGAATACCCTTCCGCACCTGCAGCTGGTCGAGATCGCGACCGGCGCGCGACGCGTGCTCACCCGCCCGGGCGACTGGACGCTCGACGACGCCGCGTGGTCGACCGACGGCGCCTCGATCCTCTACGGCCGGACGGTGCCGATCACCAAGCGACCCTGGTTCGCGACCGAGCTGCGCGCGCTCGATCTGCGCATCGGCGAGGACCGGCTGATCAACACGTTCGTCGCCGGTTGGGAGATCCGCCCGCAGGCCTTCCTGCCACACCCCGACCGCCGGCGCCTCTTCTTCCTCGCCTGCCCGTACCAGGTCGGCGATGCGTTCGGCGAGCACAACGCCCCCAATAAGCAGGTCTGGGAGCTCGACCTCGCCACCGGGGCCTTCGAGCGCATCTCGCTGGGGATGCGCTACGCGTTCACCGGAGGCCGCAACCTGCCGATCTGGGACCCGGCGAGCGAGGCGCTGGTCCTGCCCGCTAACGCCGGTTCCGTGAACAACCTGGTCCGTCTGCACGAGGGTGAGGACGGCTGGAGCGCCCGCCGGATCCTCACCGCTCGCACGACCGGCGCGAACTGGGCGGGCAGCCCGGACGGGAGCGCCGTCGCGTACACGGCGAGCTCGCCCGCTTGGCCCGCAGCACTTTACCGGCAGATGCTCGACGAACATCCGGACCCGTGGCTGGAGGAATCGGAAGCCCTCTTCGCCGCGCGCAGGAAGGTGAGCAGGCCGCCGGCCCTTTCGCTGGACGGTATCGCCGGGCTCTGGAAGGTGAGCGAGGCGGAGTCCTTCTCGTTCGAGGGGCCGGGTGGCGAGACGATCGAGGCGTGGTGGTATCCGCCTTCGAACGAAGCGGGCGAGCGGTTCGAGGCGTCGCCCCAGGAGAGCCGCGCCAAGGTCCCGCTGATCGTCTACTACTACGGCGGCTGCTCCCCGGTCACCCGCGGCTTCAACCTGACGCACCAGTTCTGGGCGGCCAACGGCTACGCGGTGCTGGTGATCAACCCGCGCGGCGCGTACGGCTACGGCGACGCCTTCGCCGACCACCACGCGAACGACGGCGGGCACAAGGCCGCGGAGGACGTCATCGCCGGGACCCGCGCCCTGCTCGAGCAGGTTCCGCAGCTCGACCCCGCCCGCGTCGGCTGCTACGGCGGCAGCTACGGGGGTTTCCTGACGATGCTGCTCCTCACCAAGACCGACCTCTTCGCCGCGGCGTGCTCGATGTACGGCATCGCCGACCAGGCGACGTACTGGGGAGACGGCACCTGGGGCTGGACCTACGGCGACATGGCCAACGGCGGCGCGCTGCCGTGGCGTGATCCCGAGTTCTTTCTGCGCGCCTCACCGCTCTACCAGGCGGGCGAGATTCACACGCCGCTGTTGCTCCTGCACGGCGAGGAGGACGAGAACGTGACCCCGGGCGAATCGAGCGAGATGTTCACCGCCCTACAGGTGCTGGGCCGAGAGGTCGAGCTGGTCACCTTCCCCGGCGAAGGCCACGGCATCGCCGGCACCTGGAAGAACTACACCAGCCACCGCACGATGATGCTCGAGTGGTTCGACCGCTACCTGAAAGACCAGCCCGAGGCCTGGGAAGCACGCTGGAAGTAGCAGTAGGGAGTCGCCGGGGGACCCGGTGTTTTTTTTATTAAAGAAGAAGGAAGCGCCGGAGCAAA
>CAZCAC010000156.1:4321-18096 GCA_964496575.1 uncultured Planctomycetaceae bacterium
CCGGTTGTTGTTTCTTCAAGGGCGCCGAAGGCGCCCTTGAAGAAACAACAACCGGGAGTGCGACTCCCTACTGCTACCGGCAGACTCCGGTGATCACCTTCACGATCTGCTTCGTCCGGGGGTGCTCCAGGTCGATCACCAGGGATCCGCGCAGCGAGCCGCGGGCGGACCGGGGCAGCCCCTCGAGGTGAATCTGGATCTCGATCGCGTTCTCTCCGGAAACGGGCTCGACCGCCGTGGTGAAGCACCCGGCGTACTCCCACTCCCCGAACTCCGAAGTCCCGGGGATCTGCAGGCCGGTGACGCGAACCGTCGGCACCTGCTGGGCCAGCGAGAAATCCGGATCGTGGCACTCCACCTTCACCGTGCGAGTCACCGCCTGGTCGGTCCGGACCAGCCCCATCGACAAGTACTGTGGAGAGCTGGAGAAGTCGCTGAGGACCCGGGCGTTCACGTTCATCTGCGCCTGATAGAACGCCTTGGTTCCACTTCCTTGATCCGGTGAAACCGGGATCTCCACGTCACTCTGCACCACCACCGTGTGTGCGAGGGCTCCTTCCGCCGCGCCGGGGCCGAGCGTCACCTCGAGCTTCCAGGTGGTCGCCCTGCCGTCATCGCCCGCGGCGACGGGGACCAGGGCGAGGGCAAGACCGACGGGTGACTCCTGCTCGACGATCTTCAGCACGGCCGGGACGGCGGCATTGGTGGTGATCAGGGCTTCACCGCTCGTCGCCTTGTCCTGCTTGACTCGACCAAAGTCCAGGATGCGGGGAGTGACGCTCAAGTAGGGATCGATGGCTCCTGCGACGTTGATGCGAAAGCTCCCTCGCGGGTCGTTGGAGACCACTTGCACTTGCGGAGTCAGATTGCATGTCGACTCATCGGCATGGATCGTGGTGCGGACGTGAATGTCTCGCCCGGCAGCGATGGGATCTCCAAGGCTGTACGTGGCCATCCCACCGGCAGTGTCTTCCACCAGGATCTCGACGACCTCACAGCCGCCACTGCCATCGACCCTCTCGATGATCAGGGCATCGCTGCCGGCGCTGGAGAACCCGAAGGTGTGCTCCGTCGCCGACTCGGGCGGTTGCCCGCCGTTCCGCTCACCGCGCGGCCCGAATCCCAGGCGCGGCCCCTTGGCTGGCGGCGCGGTCGTCTCCTTCTCCTTCGCGGGTTCGGTGGAAGGAGCCTCGACCGGCGTGACCGACTCAGGCACCTGGTCCGGTGTCTGGCTGGTCTCCTTTGCGTTGGTCGTGTCCCGAGCCGGCTCGGTCGGGGTGCTCTCGTCCGAACAGCCGGAGAGGAGAAACGCGATGAAGAGGAAGAGGACTCGGCCGAACAGCCTGACGGTGGTGTGCTGGAACGAGAACATGGGTGCTGACCTTTGGCTCGGGTGTCCCCCAATGTACAGATTCAGGGTGAGCGGCGCCGCCATCGTCGAGTCGTTCTGCCTCACCGGGCCATCCGACGCTGGCGGAGCCCATCCTCCTGGATCGGTATCACGGACAGAAGCTGATCTCCAGGCCGTCGGTCAGGTTGAATTGGGCTCCGCCGCCCGCGGGGTCGCGGTACCAGCCCTGGAAGTACCAGGTGTAGCCCGCCTCGATCACGCCCTCACCGCTCCCACCGGCCGGAGGTGTCGAGTAGTCGACGTACATCGTCGCCAGCCCCAGTCCATCGACCAGGAACGGCTTGAAGCGGTGGATCCCCTGCCCGCCGTCGCTCACGCAGCGGATCCCATTGCCGAAGGGCAGCGAGTTGGGCGCGCCACCGTAGTAGAACATGATGAACTGCTGCGGCGGGCAGTCGGTCGCGTACAGTGTCAGGTCCGCCGCGGAGATCTCCACCGATCCAATCGAGTCGATGATCGCCCCGGAGCCCACCGAGTTGGGCGAGGTGCTGCAGTACCGGGTGATCGAGCCCGTACACCACGGATCGATGCACGAGGCCTCGGCGCGATCGCGCATCACGCCCACCACCGTGGGGTGGAAGTACGTGGTGATGTTGGCCATCCCACCCGAGCAGCCGTGGCAGTAGGAGAGGTTCGTGCCCTGATCGGTGCACTCCGTGGTGCCGGTGCAGTTGGTGGAGCACTTGTCCAGCGGCGGGCAGTAGTCGTGCGTGTGCAGGCTTCCGAAGTTGTGTCCCAGCTCGTGCGCCATCACGAAGAAGTCCCAGGTGTTGCTGCCCTGCTGCACCGGAAAGGTCACCCCGCCGTTGATGCAGCAGGAGAGGGAGAATCCGTAGTCCTCGTTGCAGATGACGTCGACCCAGGCCACGCCGCAGCCGAGGTGTGCGCCGGAGATGAAGTGCCCGAGCTTCGCGTCGTTGGGAATGTTCCCCGCCCACGCGTTGCGGAACTCGTTCAGCACGTCGCCGCATCCGCCGCCACTGTCCTGGCTGGTCCAGGGGTCGTTGGAGTTGGTGTAGTAGGCGACGTAGGGATAGGTCAGGATGACGCCCACCTGCTCGAGGAAGCGGTCGGAGACCGCGGCGATCAGGAGCGAGGTGTAGTTCTGCACCGCCGCCAGGCTCCCGAAGGTCTGGAACAGCTGCCAGTCGGTCTCGATCGCGATCGGACACTCGAGCACCGTCGCCCGGCCTCCGGAGGGAATCGTCGGAGCGCTGACCGAGGGGACGATCGGTGACACCCCGGAGGTGTCCGTCGCGCAGCTGGGGCCCGGGTCGGGACCGATCGCACTGATCACCTCGGCCGGTACGAAGCGCGCCGTCGCCCGCGTCCAGTCGTTCCCCGCTCCGGCGACCGCTAGGAGCTCGGTTCGCGACGTGCCGTCGTGGATCCAGCCGTAGCAGCCGTGCAGCGAGAAGCCGAGCAGCGCGCTCGAGCCCTCCCGGCCGACGACCGTTCCTTTCCAGACGCTGAGGTCTCCGTTGTCGAGGCCGCCGTCCCGCAGCTCCCCGTCGACGTAGACGTTCGCGCCGAGGTCGAGGGATACGCGCCGCAGCTCGAGGTCGACCAGCCCACTCGCCAGCGGGGCGCCGATCAGCTCGATCTCCTGGTGGTCGCGCAGGAGGAGGATCTCCGCCGGCCGCGGCTGGAGCTCGATCGCCCCGAGCGGACCCGTCTCGCCGGTGGCGACGAGGGGGAAGGGCATCTCCGCCTCGGTGGGGGCGGCGAGGGTGGGGGCGGAGAGGAGAAGGAGCGTGGAGCACGCCGAAATGAGGCTCGTCTTCATCGGATCTGGGGGTCAGAGGGCGGGGATCGACTGGTTTCGAGCCTAGCACGAATCCGTCTCGAGGGGGTGCCCGGGTGGACTCGAGGGCCCCCGCAGTCCCGGACGAGAGCGGGGTCCGGCGGGGTCTTCCCCCGCCGAACCCCGCCTCGCGTTCACTCGCGGTAGTACTCGTCCCTCAGGGATCCGTCGAAAACGGCCGTCCCGGAGACAGCAGCGCTTGAAAACGCCTCCCCGAACCGCACGGGCAGAGGTCGTTCCGGCCGAGCTTCTCGAACAGCTCCTTCCCGCCGTGGACGAGGCGCCGCCCTCTCTTGACCCGCGTCTCGCTGGGGAATCCCCGGCGGCGCTTGCTCATCACCTCAAAAGGAGTCGAGCTCCTCGTGGTTCCGGTGTCGCACGATCCACCTCCTGCACCGATCCTGGCCCGTTCCCGCCGTGGAGAGCCGTTCCCGCCGTGGAAACCGAGCGCTCCCGCCCGGAAATACCCTAGTAGTACTCCTCTTCTGCCCGTTTCGCGGCCATGCGCGCGCGGAGCTCCTCGATGTCGACCCCTTCGGCCTCCAGCTTGGCGAGCTTCTTCTCCTCGTTGCGGATGAGCCGCCGCTCCAGTTTCTCCTCTCGCAGCTGTTGCTTGCGCCGCTCTCGTTGTCTCTTCGCGAATGACTGAGGGGTCTTGGCCATGGTGCTCACCTCTCTGGGAGAAAATGGAGTTGGATTGAAAACAGGGCGCTGACGGGCTCTTCAGCGCCGTATCGACCTGGATCAGGCGGGAGTTGAGGCGGGGGACCCAGGGGGTCCCACGGCCAGGATCGGCTCTCCTCTCCCACCGGGGTGCGGTCGGCCTCCGATTCGAGTCGAAAGCCCCCACGTCGAGTTGTAACGCTCCGACGCCCCGTCGGTCGGGGCTCGGGCCCAATCTTGTCCGGGCGGATAGCTACGAGGAGGGCACCAAAGTGGGACAAGATTGGCACGCCGGAACTGCGTGCGATCTCTTCACCACGAACGGGAGCCTCGCGATTGCTGCCTGGCAGCGAGCCAAACAGGATACGCGACCATCCCCGATCGGTCTACAGGCGGGTGCCTAAGGGCGCGGAAGGAGGCTCCGGACCGCCTCGAGCGCCGCGGCCACCCTTCTAGCCCTATTCCTCGCCGTGCGGAAGGGTCAGAGTCACGATGAAGTGCTCGGCGGTGACGTTCGCCTCGAGCGCCGCGCCCAGGCGTTCGGCGATCTTCCGGCAGAGAGGCAACCCCAGCCCCGCGTGCCGGCCGGTATCCCGGCGGGAGGGATCCGCGCGCCAGAACGCCTCGAAAGCCCGCTCGGCCAGGTCGGGGCAGGGATCCAGCAGGGCGTTCTCCACCACGAGCCGGGTCGCCTCGCCGTCCCGGGTCCCGCGGATCTCGATCGGCTCGGCGGGATCCCCGTAGAGGAGCGCATTCTCCAGCAGGTTGGCGAGGATCCGCCTCAGGAGCGTCGAATCAGTGCGGACCACGAGGTCGGGGTCGAGGCGATTCTCGAGCCGGGCGCCTCGCTCTCGCGTCGCCCCAGTGAGGCCCTGGAGGCAGTCGGTCACCAGGGCAGTCGGCGAGACCTCCTCCCACCGGTCGTCCTCGTCCGCGCGGTTTCCACCGACCATCTCGAGCAGCGCCTCGACCACCCCCTGCATCTCCACCGTGATCGCCAGGCAGCGATCGCCGGCCTCGCGACCCTCGTCAACGTTGCGGTCGCGGTCGAGGAAGACCTCGAGAGTGGTGCGCAGCCCGGCGATCGGCGTGCGCAGCTCGTGGGCCACGTCGGCGCTGAAGGAGCGCTCGCGCTCGAAGGCTCGACGCACCCGGGCGAGCAGGCCGTTCAGCTCGTCGATCACCGGTTGCAGCTCGGTCGGCGCGTCGGCGAGCTCGAAGTGGCGATCGAGCGCATCGACGTCGACCTCGTCGAGCTCCGCGCGCAGTCGATCTAGGGGGCGCAGTCCGCGGCGCACGAGGAAGGTGAGGATCAGCGCGCCGCCGGCGCTGGAGCTGGCCCAGGCGATGAAGAGCAGCCAGCTCAGCAGCCGGAGCATCTCGTCCACCGCTGCCGTTTCCTGGGCGATGACCAGCTCGAAGGGCGGGATCTGGGACCGCGGCCCTTCCGGTTGACGATGCGGTGGCCGACCTCCTGGCCGGGTGGGAAGTGGGGGCTCGAAACACAAGGCGACCGCGCGTCCCTCCGATCCGTCGGGCAGCGCGATCGATTCGAAGTACAGCGCCCCCGCCTCGATGCCCCGGTAGGAGATCACCGGGAACCCCCCCGCGAGGCGGGGGAGTGACCCATCCCCGAGGTGCTGCGATCGGAGCACGACTCGCCCACTGGGATCCCAGCACTGGAAGGTGAAATCACCCCGCTCGACCGGTCTGGGGAAGGGAGCCGGCGGGCGTCCTCTCGGCTCCTCGGGGGATTGCGTCTGGCGCGTGATCTCGGCGATGTTGGACCTCAGGATCTCGGCCAGCGACTCGTCGACCTCCGCCATCAGGCTGCGCTTGGCGCCGAGGTAGATCACCACCCCGTTGGTCGCCAGGATCAACGTAGTGCCGAGGATCAGCCCGGCGAGCAGGCGCGACTGGAGAGATCGAAAGAGCGTCATCGCTCCTTCGCCGAGAGCATGTACCCCTCGCCGCGCCGCGTGTGGATCAGCCTCAGGTGTCCCTCGCGCTCGACCTTCTTGCGCAGGTAGCTGATGTAGACGTCGACGACGTTGCTCGTCGAGTCGGAGCGCGCGTCGTAGACGTGCTCCCAGATGTCGAGGCGCGAGACGACCTGATCGACGCGCATCGCCAGGTATTCGAGTAGCGCGTACTCCTTGGCGGTCAGGTCGACGCTCTCGCCGTCGACCTGCACGGTGTGGTCGTTGGTGTCGATGGAGAGGTGCCCGATCTCGAGCAGCGGGGACTTCCGCACGTACGAGCGCCGCACCAGCGCTCGCGTGCGGGCGAGAAACTCCTTCATCGCGAAGGGCTTGACCAGGTAGTCGTCGGCGCCGAGGTCGAGTCCCCGCACGCGATCGTCGACCTGGTCTCGCGCGGTGAGGATGAGGACGTGGGTGTCGTGCCCTCCGGCGCGCAGCTGTGTCAGCACCTCGAATCCGTCGAGCCCCGGCAGCATCAGGTCGAGCACGATCAGGTCGTACTCCCCGGTGCTGGCCCGGTGCAAGCCTTCCCGCCCGTCGTCGCTCTGGTCGACGGAGAAGTGGTTCTCGCGCAGTGACTTGACCAGGGCGGTTCGCAGGGGTTCGTAATCTTCGATGACCAGGACGCGCATGACGATCGTCGGGGGTTCCGGAGGCAGTCTAGCCCGAGAAACCGGCTCGGGTACCGAGCGACATCGCCTTCGGGGCGTTTTTAATCGTCTCCTAATCGAGTTTCCGGGGGCGGTGCGAGATTCTTTCGGTTTCACCGTTTCACCGCACCGATCTCACCACGTCCTAATGATTGATTCCGCTTCTTGAGGTCCACGTACAGCGCTCCGGGACCCGACCACGGCCCCGCAACCGATCGACCACGAGGTAGCCCATCATGAGATTGAATGACTCGTCCTGCTCTCGGAACCCCCTGGCCTGGCCGCTGCTTCTCCTCCCGACCCTCCTCGCCGCCACGCCGGCGCTGGCCGGCGATACGGTCATCGTCGACACGGGTCAGATCCAGAACTACGACGATCAGGGCGAGATCGGCCCTCCGGCACCCGGTCAGCCGTTCCACGGCCAGGACGCTCAGTACGATGGGAATCAACCGAGCTACACGCTGAGCGGCGACGGGCTGACCGTCTACGACCACGTCACCGGCCTGACCTGGGTGGCCTCTCCCGACACCGACGGCGACGGCATTCTCGAGTCACCTGAGGACAAGCTGTCGTGGTGGGACGCGATGGCCCACCCCGCCACCCTGAACGCGCAGAGCTTCGGCGGGTACGACGATTGGCGGGTTCCCTCGATCAAGGAGCTCTACTCGCTGATCGACTTCAGCGGCGTCGACCCGAGTGGATACAGTGGCGGCACCTCCGGCCTCATCCCCTTCATCGACACCGATTACTTCGCCTTCGAGTACGGCAACGTGAGTGCAGGGGAGCGCATCATCGACTCCCAGTACTGGTCGAGCAACGAGTACGTGAGCACGACGATGCACGGCGATCACACCGTCTTCGGGGTGAACTTCGCCGACGGCCGGATCAAGGGATACGGCACCTCGCTGCACGGCAGCGACAAGGTCTCCTTCATCCTGTGCTGCCGGGGGAATGCGAACTACGGGACGAACAGCTACACCGACAACGGCGATGGTACCGTGACCGACGCGGCCACCGGGCTGATGTGGATGCAGGGCGACAGCGGCACGGGGATGATCTGGGAGGACGCCCTGTCCCACGCGGAGAACCTCGCCTTCGGGGAGACGGAGGAGGCGCAGTACCTCACTCTGGCCGCCTACGAGATCGGAATGGTCATCGCCTTGCCGAAGAAGGGCGTACCCCTGTCCGCAGTGGAGAAGCGACTCGACGGTGCTCACTCCCGCGAGTGGATGGCGGCGCAGGAGGCCCGGAAGGTGACCGTCCACGTTCCCCGCGTCGACTTCCGCTGCCGAACGCCGCTGAAGCCGCTGCTCTCGCGCCTGGGCATGCCGCTGGCTTTCGACCGCGACCGTGCCGATTTCTCCGGCATAGCCCGGACGGTGCCCCTCTGTGTCGACAGGCTCGAACACGACGTCTGGATCGCGATCGACGAACAGGGCATCTCCGCCGGGGCGCTCAGCACAGCCGTCGACTACCTCGGAGACCGCGACGAGTCGCTCGAGTTCATCGCGAACCGCCCCTTCCTCTTCTGGATCGTGCACCGGGAGACGAACTGCGTTCTGTTCCTCGGCCGGCTGGTCGATCCGAGGGACATCACGGAACCCAGGTGATCGAGTAACCGTTCGACGTGTTGAAGTCACTCACGCCCGACCCGCAAGGCGGTGCGGTGGTCGTGCGGTACCAGTACTGATACGAGCGGGTGTCACCGGCGCTCACCCCGCCGAGCGCTGCGAGCGGAATCGTCGTCCGGGTCGTGCCGGCGTCGTCCGCGAAGGTGACCTGCAGCCGGACGACCTGCCCCCCCGCGCAGCGCAGGCCGTCACCGAAGGGATCGCCCGCCCCGCCGTTCACCTGCAGGGTCCCCTGGAAGAAGAGACCGCTGTTGGCCGGCTCGGCGTGGATCACCCGCAGGAGCACCTCGTCCGCGGCGACGCTGGGGTTCCCGTAGGCGGAGAGCTGTGCTCCGGAAGCGAAGACCCCGTTGTCGCAACCCGATCGGCCGATGCTGTCGTCGTTGTCGTTGCCGCACGGGCACGGCGTGCCGCTCCCCGGTCCTCCGAGGCAGTAGGCGAAGCCGGAAGCGGCGGGGCGCGAGTAGACGTACGCGTGATTGGGATGGTCCGCCGGTTCCCCGATCAACGCACGATTCCCCGAGATGGAGAGGCTGGCGCCGATGAGGTGGTTGGCCGGCCGATTCAGCCTCTCCAGCTCGATCCAGTCGGTTCCCTTCGCCTGGAACACGTACACCGAACAGTCCCAGGGGGAGGAGGCACTGTTGCCGACCATCGCCGTCTCGCCCTCGAGCGCGACCGCCCTGCCGAAACTGAGCCCCGTCGGAATGGAGGAGTCGCTGGCGGCGAGCCGTTGCTGCAGGGTCCAGGTCGTCGCCGGCCGCGTGAAGACGTAAGCCGCTCCGAAGGTGGGGCTGAACCCCGGGGCTCCGATCAACGCCCGGTCGCCATCGAGTGCGACCGACCAGCCGAAGCGATCGTAGGTCTCCCCCTCGGGGGCGTAGAGCTTGTCCTGCTGGACCCAGGATCCCCCCGCTTGGACGAAGACGTACGCGACCCCCGTGTCACCCATGGCCCCCCAACCGGCACTGGCTGCGATCAACGCCGTCAATCCGGACACGTCTATCGACGAGCCGAATCGTTCGGAGCGGATCGCTCCGGGCGTCACGAGCTTCTGGTGAAAGCTCCAGGTCGCGCCCGCCCCGCGGAAGACGTAGACCGCGCCCCCGTCCAGTCCCGTGGACGACTGGTGGCCGGGAGCGCCGACCAGCAGGTGATTCCCCGCGATCGCGACGGAAGAGCCGAGGGAATCCCACGGGGCCGCGTCGGGAGCGGTGAGCTCGGCGGCCTCACTCCAGACCCCTGCGGAGCGAGTGAAGACGTACGCCGAACCGGCCCCATTGCCGGCGTCGTCGTCGAAGGGGGCGCCGATCAGCGCGGTGTCACCATCCACCCAGACCGCGAAGCCGAAGAGGTGATCGTCGTGGGGATCGCCCGGTACGAGCCGCGCCTCCTGCGTCCAGCCCGAGCTGGAGCGCACGAAGACGTAGGCCGCGCCTCGTCGGTACCCCCCCGCGTCCTCGTCGGTGGCCCCGACCAGCGCCGTATCGCCGTCGAGAGACACCGAGACCGAGAATTCGTTCGAGTAGGTGTTGTAGCCGAGAGTGAACTCCGCTTCCTCGCTCCACAACCACGGGTCATTCGTCCCTTGCCTCGAGAGAGCGGGGGAAGCGAGGAGAACGAACGAGAGGGTGAGAGAGAGTGTGAGGCGGATCTTCATCGGGCCAGACCTCGGTGAGATCGAGAGTTGCACCGTCAAGGCGTCCAGATGATCGAGACACCGTTCGAGGTGTTGAAGTCGTTGACCCCCGGCCCGCAAGGCGGCGCGGTGGTCGTGCGATACCAGTACTGGTACGAGCGGACGTCACCGGGGCTCACCCCGCCGGACGCGGCGAGTGGAATCGTCGTTCGAGCGACCCCACCCTCGTCCGCGAAGGACACCTGCAGCCGGACGACCTGGCCTCCGGCACAGCGCAAGCCGTTGCCGAAGGGCTCGCCCGCCCCGCCGTTCGCCTGCAGAGTCCCCTGGAAGAAAAGACCACTGTTGTTCGGCTCGACGTGGACCGCGCGCAGGAGCACCTCGTCCGCGGCGACGCTGGAGTCCCCGTAGGCGGAGAGCTGCGCTCCGGAAGCGAAGACCCCGTTGTCGCAACCCGATCGGCCAATACTTCCGTCGTTGTCGTTGCTGCAGGGGCACGGCGTGCCACTTCCCGGCTCCCCGAAGCAGAAACCGGCGCCGGAATCGGGTGGACGCGAGTAGATGTACGCGTAGTTGGGATGGTCTAGAGGCTCTCCGATCAGCGCTTGATTCCCCGAGATGGAGATGCTGGCGCCGAAGAGAATGTCGGCCGAACGGCTCAGCTTCTCCAGCTCGAGCCAGTCCGTTCCCCTCGCCTGGAACACGTACACCGCACTGTCGTAGTGGGAGGAGGAGTTGTTGCCGACCATCGCCGTCTCGCCGTCGAGCCCGACCGCGCTGCCGAAACCGAGCGCCGTCGGATAGGCGGCGTCGCTGGCGACGAGCCGCTGCTGCAGGGTCCAGGTCGTTCCCGATCGGGTGAAGACGTAGGCCGCCCCGTAGGTCGGGTCGAACGACGGGGCCCCGATCAACGCCCGGTCGCCATCGAGCGCGACCGACCAGCCGAAGCGATCGAAGGTCTCCCCTTCGGGGGCGTAGAGCTTGTCCTGCTGGACCCAGGATCCCCCCGCGTTGACGAACACGTACGCGACCCCCGTGTCACCCATGGCTCCCCAGCCGGAGCTGGCGGCGATCAGCGCCGTTGACCCGGACACGTCCATCGAGGAGCCGAATCGTTCGGAACGGATCGCGCCGGGTGTCACCAGCTTCTGGTGAAGGCTCCAGGTCGCGCCCGCGCCACGGAAGACGTAGACCGCGCCCCCGTCCAGTCCAGTGGACGACTGGTGGCCGGGAGCGCCGACCAGCAGGTGGTTTCCCGCGATCGCGACGGAAGTACCCAGGGTATCCGACGTGGCCGCGTCGGGAGCGGTGAGCTCGGCGGTCTCGCTCCAGACCCCGGCGGAGCGAGTGAAGACATAGACCGAACCAGCCTTGTGGCCGGCGTCGTCGTCGAGGGGGGCGCCGATCAGCGCGGTGTCACCTTCCACGCAGACCGCAGCGCCGAACTGGTCTTCGTCGTCGGGATCGCCCGGTACGAGCCGCGCTTCCCGCGTCCAGCCCGAGCCGGAGCGCACGAAGACGTAGGCCGCCCCTCGCCGGTAGCCGCCCGCATCCTCGTCGCTGGCCCCGACCAGCGCCGTATCGCCGTCGAGAGACACCGCGATCGAGAAGCTGGTCGCGGCGAAGTTGTCGCCGAAGGTGAACTGCACCTCCTCGCTCCACAGCCACGGGTCATGCGCCCGCTGCCCCGAGTGGGTGGTGGGAGCGAGAAGGGCGAGCGTGAGGGCCAGAGAGAAGGCGAGGCGAATCCTCATCGGGCCAGACCTCGGTGAGATCGAGAGTTGCATCGTCAAGGCGTCCAGGTGATCGAGTAGCCGTTCGAGGTGTTGAAGTCGTTGATCCCCAGCCCGCACGGCGGCGCCTGCATCGTTCGGTACCAGAACTGGTACCAGCGGGTGTCGCCGGGGTTCACCGCCCCCGCGGCCGCGAGCGGGATCGTGGTCCGGGAGGCGCCGATCTCGTCCGCGAACCTCACCTGCAGCCGCGTCACCTGCCCGCCGGCGCAGCGCAAGCCGTCGCCGAAGACGAAACCGGCGCCGCCGTTGACCTGCTGGCTGCCCTGGAAGAAGAGACCGCTGTTCGCCGGCTCGGCGTGGACCGCGCGCAGGAACACCTCGTCCGCGGCGACGCTCGGAGCGCCGTAGGCGGAGAGCTGGGCACCGGAGGCGAAGACTCCGTTGTCGCACCCCGCTCCGCCGAGGCTGCCGTCGTTGTCGTTGCCGCACGGGCATGGCGAGCCGACTCCCGGCTCCCCGTAGCAGTAGCTGAGGCCGGAGTCGAGCGGACGAGAGTAGATGTAGGCGTGTTTGGGAAAGTCGAGCGGCTCACCGATGAGTGCGCGACCTGCCGAGATGGAGAGGCTGGCGCCGAAGTGGATGTTGAGCTGTTGGCTTAGCTTCTCCAACTCGAGCCAGTCGGTTCCCCTGGCCTGGAACACGTACACGCCGCTGACGTAGGGACCGGTGGAGCTGTTGCTGACCATCGCCGTCTCGCCCTCGAGTGCGACCGTAGTACCGAAACTGCGCGCCGTCAGGAAGGCGGCGTCGCTCGCGACGAGCTGCTGCTGCAGGGTCCAGGTCGATCCCGACCCCTCGAAGACGAATGCTGCTCCGAACGGATAATCGACCGCCGGGGCCCCGATCAGCGCCCGGTCGCCGTCGATGGCGACCGAGGTGGCGAAGCGATCGTAGGTTTCCCCGTTGGGGTCGTAGAGCTTGGCCCGCTGGTGCCAGGTCCCACCCTGCTGGGTGAATACGTACGCGACCCCTGTGTCACCCATGGCCCCCCAGCCGGATCGGGCTCCGATCAGCGCCGTCGAGCCGGACACGTCCATCGATCCGCCGAATCGCTCGGAACGGATCGCCCCGGGGGTCACGAGCTTCTGGTGGAAGCTCCAACTCGTGCCCGCACCGCGGAAGACGTAGACCGCGCCCCCTTCCAACCCGGTGGACGACTGGTGGCCGGGGGCGCCAACCAGGGCGTGATTCCCCGTGATCACGACGGAGGTCCCCAGATAGTCGTTCGAGGCCGCGTCCGGAGCGGTGAGTTTGGCGGTCTCGCTCCAGACTCCGGCGGAGCGGGTGAAGACGTAGACCGACCCCGTCCTGTAGCCGGCGTCGTCGTCGTCGCCATTCGCGCCGATCAGCGCCGTATCGCCGCTCACGCAGACCGCGGAACCGAACCGGGCGTAGTCGAGGGGATCGCCCGGTACGAGCCGCGCCTCTTGCGTCCAGTCCGAGCCGGAGCGCACGAAAACGTAGGCTGCACCCCGCCCGTGGCCGCCTCCATTCTCGTCGCCGGCCCCGACCAGCGCCGTATCGCCGCCGAGTGACACCGCGATGGAGTTGGCGCTCGCGTAGTTGCTGTCGTGAAAGGTGAACTGCACCTCCTCGCTCCACAGCCACGGGTCATGCGCCCGCTGCCCCGAGTGGGTGGTGGGAGCGAGAAGGGCGAGCGTGAGGGCCAGAGAGAAGGCGAGGCGAATCCTCATCGGGCCAGACCTCGGTGAGATCGAGAGTTGCATCGTCAAGGCGTCCAGGTGATCGAGAATCCGTTCGAGGTGTTGTAGTCGTTCACCCACGGTCCACACGGCGGAGCCACGTTCGTCCGGTACCAGTACTGGTACCAGCGGATGTCCCCGGGGCTGACACTGCCCTTGGCCGCGATCGGAATCGTGGTCCGGGTCGTGCCGGCAGCGTCCGAGATCCGGACCTGCAGGCGCACGACCTGCCCGCCGGCGCAGCGCAGCCCGTCGCCGAAGACCACGCCCGCGCCGCCGTTGACCCGGAGAGTGCCCTGGAAGTAGAGCCCGCTGTTGAACGGCTCAGCGTGCGTCGCGCGGAGGAGGACCTCGTCCGCGGCGACGCTGGGGGTCCCGTAGCCGGAGAGCTGCGCGCCCGAGGCGAAGACGCCGTTGTCACATCCCGAGCCGGGGATGCTGCCGTCATTGCAGGGCTCCTGACACATGCGCCCCGATTCATGCAACCATCCGCTCA
>CAZCAC010000157.1:0-18007 GCA_964496575.1 uncultured Planctomycetaceae bacterium
CCGGATGCGCCCCCGGCGGGAGAGGCGGCTCCCCGCGCGAGCGACCCCTCTCGCCGAGTGCTACCCCCCTCTCTCCTCTTCCGACCCCCCTCGATCCCTCTCCGACGCCGCTCTGCCGGCGCCCGGTGAGGCCCCCGACTTCTCCGGGATGGTGCCGGTCGAGCACTTTCGCCAGGTCCTCCAGCAGGCCGCGGCGGAGGCTCCGCCCGAAGCCCGCACCCTCCTGATCCTGACCCACCGCGCCCCCGATCCCGACGCGATCGGCGCCTGCGTGGGGGTCGAGCGGCTGTGCAACGCCTGCTTCGGGATCGAGACCCGCATCGCCACGATCGGCCGGATCCACCGCGCCGAGAACCTGGCGATGGTGCGGGAGCTCGACCTCGACCTCTCCACCTACGAGGAGATCGACCCCGATCACTTCTTCGGAGCGGTCCTGGTCGACACCCAGCCGGGCTTCGGCCACACCCTCCTGCCCGAGCGGATCCCGATCCTCGCCGTCTTCGACCACCACGTCTCGCCGACGGGTGAGGACGAGGAGGAGGGCCCCCCGGTCCCGCACCTCGACGTGCGGCTGGGGATCGGCGCGACCTCGTCGGTGGTCTACGAGTACCTGCGCGACGCGAGCTGCGAGTACGACGCCGTCGTCGCCACCGCGCTCTTCTGCGGCATCCGCTACGACACCGCGGACCTCTCCCACCACGCCTCGCCCCTCGACGAGGAGGCTTTCAACACCACCTTCCGGCTGGCGGACCGCACCGCGATCACCCGGATCCACCACCCGCCGCTGCCCCGCGCGTACTACTCGGAGCTGCACGCGGCGCTCTCCGTCGCCCGCCAGCACGGCGCGCTGGTGCTGGCCCTGCTCGGGGAGGTGCCCCACCCCGAGTTCGTCGCGGAGATGGCGGACTTCTTCCTGCGGATGAAGGGCTGCTCCTGGGTGGTCGTCGGCGGGGCCGTCGAAGAGGACCGGCAGTACGTCCTGTCCCTGCGCACCGACTACGCCTTCGGCAACGCCTACCCGCTGATGGCGCGAGTCCTCGACGGGATGGGGTCGTTCGGTGGACACGGCCACATCGCCGGCGCCCGGATCGACCTCGAGGACCTGGGGGAGAGCACCATCTCCAGCGTGGAGCGGGTGCTGCGCCAGAACGCGCTCGGCATCCTCGGCTCGTCGGAGAAGGGAGAGCTGCCCCCCGAGGGGCGCCCGCTCAGTTGACATCGAGGAGGGCTGAATGGGCGACGAAGCCGAGCGGCCGCGCCTCCTGGTGATCGCCGGCCACGACTCGAGCGGGGGCGCCGGGGTCGACGCCGACCGCCACGCCGCCGAGGCGGCGGGGGCCCTGGTGCGCTGCGTGGTCACGGCCTGGACGAAGCAGGGCCCGAGCGGGGTCACCGAGCTCGGCGCGGTCGAGCCCCCGGCCTGGCGCGACGAGGCGCTCTCGCTCGCCGGGTGGGCACCGGACGCGGTGAAGCTCGGGCTGCTCCCGGGCGGCGGTGCCGTGGAGGCGGCGCGGGAGGTCCTCGCGGGGCTGCGGGACCGGCTGGGAGTCGCGCTGCCGGTGGTCCTCGACCCGGTGATCGCGGCCTCCAGCGGCCGGCGCTTCCTCGATGCCGCGGAGGTGCGCTCGCTGCGCGCCGAGCTCCTGGACGAGGTGGTGCTCACCCCGAACCTGCCCGAGGCGGAGGAGCTGTGCGACCTCGAGGCCGGGGCGCTGAGCCAGGAGCTCCCGGCCCGGATCGACGCGGCAACCGAGCTGGTCGAGGCGGGCGCGCGGGCGGTCCTGCTCAAGGGGGGGCACGGCGGTGAGGACCCGGTCCGGGACCTCCTGGTCGAGGGGGGCGGGGGCGCTCCGCAGTGGCTCACCCACCCGCGGATACCCGGCGCGGGGATGCGCGGCTCGGGGTGTCGCTTCGCCAGCGCGGTGGCCGCCAATCTGGCCTGGGGCCTCGCGCTCCCCGAGGCGGCGCGCCGGGCCGGGACGTGGGTCGCCGCCCTGGTGCGCGAGGGGAGCTGAGGGCCCCGGCGAGCCCCGGGACCCCCCGAGGAACCCCCTCAGACCGCCAAGAGACCCTTGCCTTTCCTCGGGGTCAGGCTATCCTTCCAAACTCACGCGGCTGTAGCTCAGTGGTAGAGCGCGACCTTGCCAAGGTCGATGTCGAGGGTTCAAATCCCTTCAGCCGCTCCAGTACAAGCGCCCGCCGGCTTCCCCTCGAAGCCGGCGGGCGTTCTACTTTGGGTGCATCCGACGCGGGCGTCCGCAAGCGTCCCGTTCTCTCCCGGAGGCCCGAGCCCGCTCGGCCTCGTGGGCAACCCCGATCCCGGACTCCCGACCCGCCTCGGCCGGCGCTCCTCGCGTCCGGCTCCGCGCCGGGCCTCGAGCTCCTCACCCCGCCTCCTCGAACCGTCGTGCTGCCCCTCCTCCTCAGCCTGTTCGCCCAGGGCGTCGAGCCCCCCGAGAACGACCTGACCGCTCCGCGCTCGGCGCCGACGGTCACCACCACCTCCGCTCGGGTGACCGTCGTCACCGGCGAGGAGCTGCGCCGGTCGGGACAGGATTCGCTGCCGCGCGCGATCGCGAAGACGACCGGCCTCTGGCTGCAGGAGACCAACTACGGGGGCGGAGCTCCGGTGATCCGCGGCCTGCTGGGGAACCGGGTCCTGATCCTCGTCGACGGGATGAGGATCAACGACTCGACCACTCACCTGGGGCCCAACCAGAGCCTCAACACGATCGACCTGGCGATCGTCGACCGGGTGGAGGTGAGTCGCGGGCCCGCGTCGGTGCTGTACGGCTCCGAGGCGATGGGCGGGGTGATCAACATCTGGACCCGACGTCGCCCCGCCGCCTCCCAGGACACCACCGATCACGCCCGGCCGTACGGCGGCGAGGTGGGCGGCACCTACACCACGGCGGTCCGAGGCGGCACCGCCTACGCGGCCCTCGAGGGGGCTCTCGAGGAGCACTCGCTGATCACCATCGGCAGCCTTCGCGACTTCAACGACATGACGGTGAAGGAGGGCGAGCGGACTCCCTTCATCGGCTACAAGGGGCACTCGCTCTTCGGCGCCTACGAGTACGCCGTCGGGGACCGAAAGACGATCCGGCTGTCCGCGCGGCTCAACAACGACCGCGCCGTGCCCCGGACCGACAAGCTGCTGCCGGGCTTCAACCAGCCCTACGGGGCGACTCACGAGGAGTACCAGTTCACGCAGCAGGACCGGCGCGGGTTCCTGCTCACCTACACCGACAACAAGCCGGGCCGCATCTTCGACGGTCTGCAGGTTCGCGCCGCCATCCACCGCTACCGGGAGCAGCGCGACCGGCGGAAGTGGGACTACACCGATCCCGAGAGTCCCGTGCCTGCGTCGACGAGGACCTACGAGGAGGAGCTCACCAGCACCGGCCTCCTCGGAATGGACTGGAAGAAGGCGTTCGGAGACGACCACCTCTTCACCTTCGGGTTCGATCTCGGGCACGACGACATCGAGTCCGAGCGCAAGGATTTCGAGGACGGCGCCGAGGAGGGGGAGTACATCCCCAAGAAGGGGCCGTACGCCCCGGGGTCCCAGTTCACGCGCTCCGGCGTGTACCTGCAGGACGAGGTGATCGCCTTCGATCCCTGGCTCCTGACCGCCGGGCTGCGCTACTCCTACTACGACTACGCCTTCACCGACTTCGACTCCGGCCAGAGCTCCGGCGGAAACTTCGATGCGCTCACCGCGAGCCTCGAGGCGGCGCGCGACCTCGGTCGGGGCCTGGTGTTGACCGCGTCGCTGGCTCAGGGGTTCCGGGTGCCGAACCTCGACGACCTCGCCCACCGGGGCTCCTTCGGGAGTGGAGACGAGCTGGCCAACACGGATCTCGATCCGGAGGAGAGCCTGTCGGCGGAGCTCGGCCTGGATATCGAGAAGGAGCGCTGGGGCGGCACGGCTGCCGTCTTCGCGACCCGCATCGACGACTACATCGGTCGGGTCCTGCTCGACGGGGGGGATCCCGACGTCGACGGCGACGAGCTCTACCAGCGCGCCAACACGGGTCAGGTCGATCTCCTCGGTTTCGAGCTCGCCGGCCGCTGCAAGCTGTTCGAGGTCGACTCTCCCTTCTCCGCCACCGCCTCGCTGGCGTACGTCCGCGGCACTCACGACGACCCCCTGACCGGCTCCTCGCCTGCGCGGCGCATCCCGCCGATGCACGGTCACTTCGGGGTGCTCTACGAACCGGAGGACCCCTTCTTCCGGATGGACTTCGTCCGCTTCCACGTCCTCTGGGCCGACAACCAGGACCGGCTGCACCCCCAGGACGTGAGCGACCCGCGGATCGACCCGTACGGGACGCCGGGGTGGAGCACCTACAACGTCGACGTCGGCGGGAGGATCAACCCCGAGTCGGACTGGTGGTTCGGGATCTACAACCTCACCGACACCCATTACCGGGTCCACTCCTCCGGTTTCGACGGCCTCGGGGTTCGGGCCGTCATCGGGGTGAAGATTAAGATCTAATGTCTGGAAGCGCCGTTTTCCGACGCCTCCCGAAGTGACCCCTCGAGACCGACACCCCCCTGTCCCGGAAGATGCTCCGATCGCCGAGCCCGAAGAGGCCCGGCGGGCCGGAGGCCGGCGGGTGCCTCACCGGGTCCGGGGCCACTTCCTCCGCTCGGTCAGCTTCTCCGCGATCGTGCACATGGGGATCTTCGCGGTCACCTTCCTGGTCCTCCTCTGGCTCTCGATGATGGAGGAGTGGCGGAGGGAGCGTCGCAGCAGCTTCGTGGCCACCCTGGAGGAGCCTCTCCTCGACCAGCCCCCGCCCGAGGAAGAGCCGCCCCCCGAGGTGGAGGAGGATCTTCCGGAGGAGGAGCCGGAGCTGGTCGAGCAACCGGAGATCATCGAGCCGATCCCCGACGACCCCGACCCCGACCCGCTCGACTGGTTGCCGCCGGTCGATATTTTCGCGGAGCTCCCCCCGGACGTCGTCATCCGCCCGCGCCCCGAGCCGAAGCCCAAGCCGCCTCCACCTCCCCCGCCGGTCGTCCCGAAGCCCAAGCCGCCTCCACCTCCCCCGCCGGTCGTCCCGAAGCCGGAGCCGCAGCCTCCCGATCCGGTGCCGGTGGAAGAACCTCCCCCCGAGCTGGTGCCGGTCCCCGTCGCGCTGGTGCACCCGTTGCCGGTCTACCCGCGCAAGGCCGAGCGCCTTCGTTGGCAGGGGACGGTGCGTCTGCGGATCAAGGTGGACGCGGGGGGGAAGGTGTTGTCGGTGGAGGTGGTCGAGAGCAGTGGGTACGAGATCCTCGACGAGGCGGCGGTGGAGAGCTTCCGCAAGTGGGTCTTCTGCGAGCGGCAGCCGGGTGATCCGGAGATTCGGACCTTCGTCAAGCCGTTCACGTTCAAGGCGGATTGATGGGGGGCTGGGGAATCCAGCCCCCCCTCCTACCCTCTCCTCTCGAGCCAGAGATGCCCATCCGCAGTGACCCGAGCGAGCCACCCCGGCGGCAGCAGCGTCGTACCCGAGAACTCCTCGACCAGAGCGGGCCCCTCGAACCGAACGCCCGGCTTCAGCCCCTCGCGGTCGATCACCGGCACCCGCATCCGGCTATCGAACCACGCCCAGCGCTCCCCGCAGACCGCGCTCTTCGGCAGAGCCCGAGCTCTGACCTTGCGGCTCTCGGGCAGCGGGCGGTGCACCACCGCCCGCGCCCGCAGGTTGACCAGCTCGACCTCGTGGGAGTCGAGGCGCCAGCCGTACAGGGCTTCGTGGCGCCGGTGGAAGGTCTCCAGGACGCTCGCGTCGAAGCTCTCCGGGACCGCGATCTCGAACGACTGGCCGCGGTAGCGCAGGTCGAGGCTGTACTCGAACTCGATGGCCGCCGCGCGATGTCCGCCGGCGCGCAGCTCCGCGCGCCCCTCGGCCGAGAGCTCGCGCAGGACCTTGCGGCGCGCCGCGGGCGTCCAGTCGTCGAGGTCCACCAGGAGGGTCCGGGAGTGGTCGGACAGGGCGTCCGCGCTGGCCATGCCGTAGGCGGAGAGACAGCCGGGGAGGCGCGGGACCAGGGCGCCCGGGAGGTCGAGGGACTCGGCCAGGGCGGCGGCCTGCAGGCCGCCCGCGCCGCCGAAGGCGACCAGCGGCAGGTTGCGCGGGTCGTGGCCGCGCTGCATCGTCATCACCCCGATGGCGCGCCGCATCGCCGCGCGCGCCACCTCGAGCACCGCGCGGGCGGCGGCGGTGGGGGAGGAGCCGAGGCGCCGGCCGAGATCCTCGAAGGCGCGCTGGACCCCGCCCGTGTCGAGGGGGAGGCGTCCGCCGACGAAGCGTCCCTCGGCGACGTGGCCGAGCAGCACGTGGGCGTCGGTGACGGTCAGCTCCTCCCCGCGGCCGTAGCACAGCGGGCCGGGATCGGCGCCGGCGCTCTCCGGTCCGACGTGCAGGATGCCGCCGGAGTCGAGGCGGACGATCGAGCCGCCGCCGCAGCCGATGGTGTGGATGTCGAGGGACGGGAAGCCGATCGGCAGCTCGGCGACGCGGGCGGTGCTCACCGCGTCCTCGACGCGGCCGCGCGATGAGTGGAAGGCGACGTCGGAGCTGGTCCCGCCCATGTCGAGGGTGACGATGTTCTCGAGTCCGGCGCCGTGTGCCGCGCGCGCTGCGCCGACCACGCCGCCGGCGGGGCCGGAGAGCAGCGCCCGAGCGGGCTCCCGCGCTGCGCGCTCCGCGGGCATCGTGCCCCCGCTCGACTGCAGGATCGAGAGGCGCGCGCCGGGCAGGCCGGGGCGGAGTCGCTCGAGGTAGTCGCCCATCACCGGGACGAGCACGGCGTTGGCGCAGCAGCTCGAGAAGCGCTCGTACTCCCGGTACTCGCGGAGGACGGTGGCCGAGCAGGTGATTGGCAGGCCGAGCGGGGAGAGCGCCTCCGCCAGCCGCTGCTCGATCGTCGGATCGGCGTAGGCGTGCAGCAAGCAGATCGCGATGCTCCGCGCCCCCGAGCGACGGATCGACTTCCGCAGCGCCTCGAGCTCCTCGGCGCTCGGCTCCACCTCGGTGACCAGCCGCCCGTCCCGGTCCGGCCAGGAACGCTGGTTCACCTCGAAGCGACGGCGGCGGGGGATCAGCGGCCTCGGCTTCACCGGGTGCAGGGCGTACAGCTTGGGGCGCTCCTGGCGACCGATCTCGATCAGGTCGGCGAAGCCCGCGTTGGTGACCAGCGCCGCCTTGGCGAAGCGACCGGTCAGGAGGGAGTTGAGCGCGACCGTCGTGCCGTGGACCACCTCGCCGGGCTCGCTCCCGCCCAGGAGGCGTGCGATCCCCTCCAGGACGGCCCGGCCGGGGTCGTCGGGAGTGGAAGCGAGCTTCTCCGCGTGCACCTCTTCGCCGTCGACCGAGATCAGGTCGGTGAAGGTGCCGCCGGTGTCGACGCCGATGATTCGCACGTGAGTGGGGGGTGGAGGGGGGAGTCTACGGCTCGGAGCGCCCCGGCGCGACCTCGCGGGCGATCACAGCGGTTTGGTGGAGAATCGGCTCCGCCCCGCGTCGCGGCCGGGTAGGCTGCGCGCCGTGATGGCCCTCCTCGACTCTCCCGAATTCGGCGACCTCTGGTGGCGACTCCTCGTCAGCTACCTGCTCGGTGCCGTGCCCTTCGGCCTGGTCATGTGCCGGGTGATCAAGGGGGTCGACCTGCGCGAGGTGGGCAGCGGAAACATCGGGGCGACCAACGCGATGCGGGTCCTGGGACCGCCGCTGGGAGTCGTCGCCTTCCTCCTCGACTTCGGCAAGGGTTACGTCCCCGCGGCTCTCCTGGGCGGGGGTGAACCGGAGTGGCAGGTCCTCTGTGGGGCGGCCGCGGTGTGCGGGCACGTCTGGCCGGTCTACCTGCGCTTCCGGGGGGGGAAGGCGGTCGCCACCGGCTGCGGGGCGATCGTCGCCATCGACCCCCTGATCTTCGTCGGGGCGACCGCCGTGTGGCTGGTGATCCTCCTGGTCACCGGGTACGTCAGCCTCGCCTCGATCGCCATGGGGATCGCGTTTCCAGCAACGGCGCTCTGGCGCGATCAACCCGTCTCGGTGATCCTCGGAACGGGGGCGCTGACTCTCCTGATCGTGATCCGACACCGATCGAACCTCGCCCGTCTGCTGGCCGGAACGGAGACCCGGACGAGACTGTGGGATAAGATGCGCCCGAGGTCGGCAGAGGCCGACGACGGCAGAGGTGAGAGCCATGAGTGAACAGGTGGCCGAACGAGTTCTGGTCGTGGGTGACGGAAGCTGGGGAACCACGCTGGCGCTGGTCCTCTGCCGCAACGGGGTCGCCACGACCTTGTGGAGCGCGTTTCCCGAGCAGGTGGAGGAGATGCGGGAGCATGGCGAGAACAAGCGCTTCCTCCCCGGCGTCCCCCTCCCCGAGACGCTCGAGCTCTCCGCCGACCCGCACTCTGCGGCGGAGAACGCCGACCTGGTGGTCAGCGTCGTGCCGACCCAGTACCTGCGCGGGGTGGCGGAGCGGTTCGAGGCCGCGCTGCCGGGCAACCTGCCGATCGTCACCGCGACCAAGGGACTGGAGATCGAGACCTTCTTCACCCCCAGCCACATTCTTCACGACGTACTCGGCGCCCGCCCCCTGGCCGTGCTGACCGGGCCGAGCCACGCCGAGGAGGTCGCGCAGGCGAAACCCGCGTCGGTGATCATCGCCAGCGAGGACCAGGACCTGGCGAGGATGGCCCAGCGCGCCTTCAGCTCGCAGACCTTCCGGGTGTACACATCCGACGATCCGCTCGGCGCGGAGCTGGCCGCCGCGCTCAAGAACGTGATCGCGCTGGCCGCGGGGATCTGCGACGGCCTCGGGCTGGGGGACAACGCCAAGGCCGCGCTCCTGACCCGGGGCATGGTCGAGATGGCGCGCTTCGGCGAGGCGCGCGGCGGTCAGCCGACGACCTTCTTCGGGCTGGCCGGCGTCGGTGACCTGGTCGCGACGTGCTGCTCGGAGTACTCGCGCAACCGCGCAGTGGGCGAGGAGATCGGTCGTGGCAAGGGACTCGAGGAAGTGCTCGCGGAGATGAACATGGTCGCGGAAGGAGTCTGGACCACCCGGGCGCTGTTCGGGCCGGAGTCGGACCTGCGCGGCTCGACGTTGCCGATCGCCGAGCAGGTGCACTCGATCCTGTTCGAGGGGAAGAACCCGCGCGCGGCGGTGCTCGACCTGATGCGGCGCGAGCTGAGCTCGGAGATGGACGGGCTCGTGCGCAAGTCGCGTTGAGCGGTACCAGCAGATCTGCGAACAGGAGGTTCAGGAGTGAGTGACAAGATCTCGACCCGGATGGGAGATGGCGAGAGAGTCTCCATGTCCGCCTCCGAGTTGAAGGAGGAGATCCTGGCCGGCACCGAGGATGCGGCGGAGAAGGGACGCGTCCCGCCGTTGACCGCGGAAGAGCTCGACCAGCTGTTCGACATCATGGCCGATCCCTCGCGGATGGTCAGCGTGGAGCCGGGCCAGGAGGTCATCGTCACCGACGACGGCGGCACCATGAGCTTCTACTCGGGGCAGGATGGCGGCGGCGTGGGAGTGCCCCTGAGCCGGCTGCAGGCGATCCTGACCTACGAGCGGGCCTGCGGCGCGGATACGACCTCCATGGGCCACAGCGACTACAGCTACAAGCCCGTGAAGTCGATCGTCAACTTCGAGCTGAACGAGTACTACACCGCGTCGCAGCTGACCACGGCCCCCTTCTTCTACGGGGCTCAGCCGAACATGGGCCTGTACTACCAGCCCGACGGTCCTTGCCCGAACCCCGCGGACCTTCTCGCCGAGGGGGACATCGACGGGGCCATGAAGACTCAGGAAGAGGCGGCCGAACATCTTCGGCGAGACCTGGGTTTCGTGGTCCGAAAGCTCGATACCATGGGCTGCGAGGGGATCAACTTCGACACCTCCGGATCCGCCGGGGATGCCGACTACCTGGCGGCCCTCCAGGCCGTGCGGGACATCAAGAGCGAGCTTCCCCACCTGCCCATCATCCTCGGTGCTGCCGGGGAGTTCGTCCTGGGCATGCACGGCTCGGTGGAGTTCGACGGCAAGCGCCTGGCCGGCATGTACCCCCACGAGCAGGTCGAGGTGGCCGAAGCCGCGGGTGCCGACATCGCCGGGGTCGCCGTGAACACCAACACCAACAAGTCGGTGGCCTGGAACCTCGCCCGCGCGGCCACCTTCATCAAGGCGGCCAGCGCCGCATCCGGTATCCCCGTCCACGCGAACGTGGGCATGGGGGTGGGTGGGGTTCCCATGATGGAGCAGCCTCCCATCGACAGCGTGTCCCGGGTGTCGAAGACCCTCGTGCAGCTGGGGAAGGCGGACGGGTTGTAGATAGGCGTGGGCGACCCCATGGGCATGCATGTCGCACACATCATGACCTCAGGAATGGGTGGACTGAGGACCGCTGGAGATCTGGTGGCCTGGATGCAGATGACCCGGAGAATGAGGATCAATGAAGCGAAAGCATACGTGGCCGGAAAACTCGGGATCGACATCCTCGACCTGACCGACGAGGAGACGATGCGCCAGCGCAGGGAGGACCTGGGTCTCGGCCTCGTGACTTCGGTGTCGGGAAGTCCCAAGGGAATCCGGGCCAAGATGAAGATTGCAGAACTGCTGGGTATCCGGATCAACTCCGTGGAGCTCTTCAGGTCCCAGATCGGATTTCCCGGATGAGACGGGGGGGCCAGGCGCCCTCCCGGAACCACCGCCGGCACTGTAAGCGGCGATCGATCGAAGGAATGGACGGATCATGTCAGCGGAGATCTTTGCAGGCGCCATGGCGGCCATCGTCGAGGGGAACGCGGAGCAGGCCCTCGAGGTGGCCAGGAAGGGGCTGGCCGAGGGCATCGACCCCATCGAGCTGATCAACAAGGGGTTCATTCCCGGCATCAACGAGGTCGGCGACCAGTTCGGATCGGGAAGGCTCTTTCTCCCCGGACTGCTCATGTCGGCCAAGGCCATGGAACAGGTCACCGAGCTGCTCAACGAGTCGATCCCCACCGGGCAGGAGCAGGCGCAGGGGCGCTTCATCATCGGGACGGTGGAGGGGGACCTGCACGATATCGGCAAGACCATCGTGGTCTCCCTGCTCAAGGCCAACGGCTTCGAGGTCAGGGATCTCGGCCGCGACGTGCCCGTGGCGAAGTTCATCGAGGAAGCGGAGGCGTTCGGTGCCGACATCATCGGCACCAGCACCCTTCTCACCACGGCCATGCCGGCGCAGAAGCAGCTGGAAGAGGAACTGAAG
Source organism: uncultured Planctomycetaceae bacterium (assembly GCA_964496575.1). GTDB lineage: Bacteria > Planctomycetota > UBA1135 > UBA1135 > CAZCAC01. Next base: position 11,264 of record CAZCAC010000157.1, read on the forward strand.
AAGGCCGGCCTCAGGGATCGGTTCAGGACCATGGTGGGCGGCGCTCCCGTGACCCAGCGCTGGGCCACGAAGATCGGAGCCGACGCCTTCGCCGAGGATGCGATCGAAGCCGTGCGGAAGGCGAAGGCGCTTCTGGATACTGCCTAGACGTGGGGATCAGGGCCGATTGGCGCCGGGTCCATTGACAGACCGCAGGTGGCCGGTCAGCTTGGTCTCCGCAACGAACCCCGGACACGTACAGGGGGTTCGCCCCTCATCGGTGGGGCTGGCTGCTCAGGGGAGTGGATCGACATAGGATCGTGTGGGCTCTAAACCCACATAGCTCGGTGTGACTCCGGGGCTCCCCACCACCGCTCCCCTCCTGCTGCCACGGCGGCGAGAAGCAGTGTGACGATGACGAAAGAGCTCCGACCCGAGCGCTTCGAACCAGAGTCTCCCGGCGAAGACGCGCGGGACACACCCTGGTCGGAGACCCAGCTGAAGAGGCTCAGAGCCCTCGACGCCGACCGGATCCAGCTGTCCGAGAGGTTCGGGGATCGGATTCAGCGGGACCGCGCCTTCCAGAAGCTCGAGGGGACGCTCGCCAGGCTGCGCAAGAAGGAGCTCGAGGAGCTGCGGGAGATCCACCGCCGCCCGGGGCTCTGTCGCCTGGAGACCGATCTGGTGGACGCCTTGGTGGGTGCCGGATTCGTCCAGATAACGACTCCCACGACTCTGTCCCGGGGACTCCTGGCCAGGATGGGAGTGACCGAATCCCACGATCTCTTCACGCAGGTCTTCTGGCTGGACGAGGACCGGTGCCTCCGGCCCATGCTCGCACCCCATCTCTACTACGTGATCAAGGACCTCTTGCGCCTGTGGGAAAGGCCCATCGGCATCTTCGAGGTCGGCTCCTGCTTCCGCAGGGAATCCGGAGGAGCCCGGCACTCTGCTGAGTTCACCATGCTCAACCTCTGCGAGTTCGGCCTTCCCGAGGAAGACCGCGGCGGGAGGATACGGGAGCTGGCGGACCTGGTCACCCGGGCGGCGGGGATCGAGGAGTATCGGCTGGAGAAGGAAGAGTCGACCGTCTACGGGGAGACGGTCGACGTGGTGAGCACCGACGGTCTCGAGCTCGGCTCCGGCGCGATGGGCCCTCATCCGCTGGATCGTGCGTGGCGAATCACCGACCCCTGGGTCGGCATCGGCTTCGGACTCGAGCGGCTCCTGATGACGGTGAGGGGGGGCGACAGCATCGGAAAAATGGGCCGGAGCCTCGCCTACCTCGACGGCATCACTCTTAATGTCTGAGAATGTCCGAGAGGATGCCGGGTCGTGCTGCCGGCCCCGCTGATTCGAGGCCGAGAGGACCGTGGAAACCAAGGTGAATCCCCTGACGAGAGGACCCCGGCTGGGATCGATCCTGGAGCGGGCCGAAGCGGGAGCTGTCCTCTCCGAGCCCGAGATCGTCCGCCTCCTCTCCATCGATCGAGCGGAAGAGAGCGAGCGACTCTTCGCCGCGGCCCGGAGGGTTCGAGACCGACGAACGGGTGACAGGGTGTTCCTCTACGGGTTCGTGTACCTGAGCACCTACTGTCGCAACGACTGTCGTTTCTGCTTCTACCGAGCCTCCAACCCGGAGCCCGTGCGGTATCGGAAGAGCCACGATCGAGTCGTCGCCGCTGCCAGGGCCCTGGCGGAATCGGGCGTTCACCTCGTCGACCTGACCCTGGGCGAAGACCCGGAGTACCACGGCGAGAACGGGTACCAGCGTCTCGCGGACCTCGTGTCGTCGGTGACGGAGGCCACGGACCTTCCGGTGATGATCTCACCGGGGGTGGTGGACGAAGGCGCTCTCGCCACGCTCGAGGCAGCCGGCGCATCGTGGTACGCCTGCTACCAGGAGACCCACGACCGTTCCCTCTTCGAGGAGATCCGGCCCGGCCAGGACTTCGACCGCCGGCTACGAGCGAAGAGAATCGCCCGGAGCGTCGGTCTCCTGACCGAGGAGGGGATGCTCTCGGGAGTGGGGGAATCTCCCGCGGCGGTCGCCCGGACCCTCGCGGCCATGGGAGAGCTCGATACCGACCAGCTCCGCGTCATGAGCTTCGTTCCCCAGGCGGGCACCCCGCTGGCGGACCACCCGCCGGCGGACCGCGGCGAGGAAGTGAAGATCATCGCGATCATGCGCCTCCTCTACGGGGACCGGCTGATCCCGGCCTCTCTCGACGTCCGCGGCCTCGGTGGTCTGAAGGAGCGACTCGACGCCGGCGCGAACGTGATCACCTCCCTGATTCCTCCGGGAGAGGGACTGGCGGGGGTGGCCCAGAGCCGCCTCGATATCGACGAGGCCCGCCGCACCGTGGCCAGCGTCGAGCCCGTGCTCCGGGAGTGCGGCCTCGCCTCGGCCACCGGCGCGGAATACCGCCAGTGGATCGAGAGCCGGAGGGAGTCGATCGTTGGGGTCTAGCCGAAGTGGATCCCGGGGACGGGCCCGACCGATGACCGTCGCCATCGCCGGGGGCGCCCTCCAGGGCCTGGAGATGACCTACCTCGCCGGGAAGGCCGGCTTCGAGACCGTCCTCCTGGACCGGCGAAGGGACGCCCCCGCGACCGGAATCTGCGACCGGTTCGTCGCCATCGAGCTCACCGACCAGGACGCCCTGACCGCGGCGCTCGGGTCCGTGGACCTGGTTCTACCGGCGACCGAAAGCGGTCCTGCCCTCCAGAGCCTGGTCGAGTGGTGTGAGGCGAACCGGGTGCCCCTGGCCTTCGATCCCGGTGCCTACGCCATCTCCTCCTCGAAGAGGGCATCGGACGCTCTCTTCGCCACGCTCGGCATCCCCGCCCCGACTCCCTGGCCGGACTGTTCCTTTCCCGTCCTGGCCAAGCCGGACGGGGAAAGCGGAAGCAAGGGGGTGGAGGTGTTCCCCGATCGCCAGTCGCTGGAGGCTCGCTTCGGCTCTTCTCCGCCCCAAGGCTACGTTCTCCAGGAGTACTTGACCGGACCCTCCTACTCCATCGAGGTGATGGGGCTCCCCGGGAGCTACCACCCGCTCCAGATCACGAGTCTCGAGATGGACCGGGACCACGACTGCAAGAGGGTGACGGCTCCCTCCCCGCATCCCGCCGAGCTGACCGGCCGGTTCGAGGAGATCGCGGTGACCCTGGCCGAGGCCGTCGAGCTCTCCGGGATCATGGACGTGGAGGCCATCCTGCACGAAGGTCGGCTCGAGGTCCTGGAGATCGATGCCCGGTTTCCCAGCCAGACGCCCATCGCCGTCTATCAGTCGACGGGCATCAACATGGTCGAACGCCTGGCCGCGATCTTCTCCGCCCGCGACGAGAGTGGGCCGGATCCGGTCGCCGTCCGCTCCCCGCGCGGCTCGGTTCTCGAACATATCCGAGTCAGCGGGGAGCAGCTCTCCGTGTGCGGCGAGCGAATCATGGCCGGCGATGGTCCCCTGCACCTCGAGACGGGTTTCTTCGGCGCCGACGAGGCCCTGACCAGCCATGTCCCCGGAAGAGGTGACTGGGTGGCAACCCTGATGGTCCAGGGATCCGATCTCGAGGACGCCATCGGTCGGCGGGACCTGGTCCTCGGGGAGATCCGAGACCGGCTCGGCCTGAAGGCTCAGGACGATGGGTCACCACGGATGCAAGCCGGGCCGGTGCGATGACTCGACTCGAGGAAGAGGACATCGTCCACATCGAGCGGCGACTCGATGACTACGACGCCCGACTGAAGCGGATGACCGGTGTCACTCTCCGGCAGATCGCCTGCCGGGCAGCCGGGGTCGATGAGACGCTGATCATCGGCGTTCTGAAGCGGGTCCGCATCGCGGCGGTGCCCATCAGCAGCGGGCTTGGGGTCATCGGCGGATTCTCCGGCACCGTCGCCGCCATCGTCTCCCAGCTCGGGTTCGAGAGCTTCGTGACGGACGGCTCGGACGTCGGGGGTATCGCGGAAGGTATCGAGAGGGGGGCGGATGTCCTGATGCTCGCCGACGACGAGCGATTCGTCGCGATCACCCCTGGACGAGAGCACGTGGTGGACAACTCCCGGGCGACGGCCGAGGGATTCGTCGCCGCTCTCGAGTCGATGAAGGGGGGTCTCGCGGGCGAGTCGGTCCTGGTGCTGGGCTGTGGCCCCGTGGGCGTGGCCGCGACCGAGGCGCTCGTGGCACGTGGCGCCGAGGTCGCCCTCTGCGATCTCGAGCGGGAACGTGCCCGCGCGGTCGCGCGGAGAGTCGGCCAGGCCGCTCCCGACCGGGTCCGGATCGAAGACGGCGCCCACGTCGCCTGCGAGCGATACGACCTGATCTTCGACGCCACCGATGGGGGCGGTTTCATCGAGCCCACCCACCTGACGCCGTCCACGATGGTGGCTGCGCCCGGCATGCCCTGCGCTCTCACCCCCCGGGCCATGGCGGAGAACCGGGACCGCGTCCTCCATGACGCCCTGGAGATCGGCACGGCGACCATGGCCGTACAGGCGGCTGCGCAACTGGTGGAGAGCACAGCAGTCGGGAGGACGGACGAACGATGAGCGACGGACAGAAGCCCGAGAAGAAGCGCTACTACCGCAAGAGGGTCGAGCTCTTCAGGCTGATCGACAAGGTCAAGATCTGGCCCTCGCGCACGGGGCTCCTCCACGGCATTCGGGTCATCGAGAAGATGGGGGACGTCCTCCAGGTCACCACCCACTGCAACAAGACCTTCATGGTCAACAACTCACGCAACAGCAGGGCGGCCCGGTGGCTGAGGAACAAGTGGTTCACGGGCGCCTGCCCCGAATGCGGGGTGCCCGGGTGGAAGCTGGCCAAGTACTCCTCCACGCAGTTCCGTCGCCATCACGGCTCCGACCTCCGGGAGGGGGGCTGTTCCGAATAGACCGGTCGTCGCGTGGGCGAGAGCTCGAGTCTCGGGTGGGGGACCAGGCGGGCCCCACGAGGTTACAGGAACATCGCCTTCAGGAACTCCTCCTGGAATCTCTCGCTGACGGTGAGCTCCAGGTACTCCACCCTCTCGCCGATGCCGGCGGCCTCCGCCCGCCGCGTGGCGGACATGAGGGCCTGCTTCGCCCCGATGCCCGCGGCGTTGCCCACCTGACGGAATCGGCCCAGGGGCAGGTCGGGGAACATGCCGATGGTCACCGCGGCCTCCACGCTGATGTACGTGCCGAAGGCGCCAGCGATGATGAACTCATCGACATCCGCCGCCGTGACCCTGGCCGCATCGAACAAGAGCTCGATGCCCGCCCGCATGGCCCCCTTGGCCAGCTGGATCTCATTGATGTCACGGCGGGTCAAGACGATGTCACGACCGCTTCCGGACACCTCGGCGTCGGCGAGAAGGACCTCGAGCCGCTCCTCGTTCCTCCTGACCAGCGGATGGTCTTCTTCCAGCCCCCCCTTCTCGTTCATGGCTCCGCACAGCCTGAGCTGGGCGATGGCGTCCAGGATGCCCGAACCGCAGATCCCTATGGGAGGCGCATGACCGATGGTCTGGAAGACCAGACGGTCATCGGTGATCTGAACCCGCTCGATGGCGCCCTCCGCGGCTCGCATGCCTTGCCCGATGTGGGCCCCTTCGAAGGCCGGACCGGACGCGGTGGAACAGGAGATCATCCGGTTCCCGGCGGAGAGGGTGATCTCCGTATTCGTGCCGATATCGAGGCTGATCACCACTCCGTTCTTCCGGTGGGTGTCCGTGGCCAGGAGCATGGAGAGGTGATCGGCTCCCACGAATCCGGCGATGTTGGCCAGCAGGTGGATGGTGGCGCCGGGGGAAAAGGCCAGCCCGAGCTCGTCCGCCTTCACCTCCAGGGGGGACGATACGGCCGCCACGTAGGGAGCGAGGCCGAGCTGCTCGACCGGCAGGCCCAGCAGCAGGTGATGCATGGCGGTATTGCCCACCATGACCGACTCGAGGATCTGGGACGGATCGTGGACCGCCGCACCTCCTTCGCCGTCTGCTCCGGCGATGTCGCAGAGATCCCGGGCCAGCTCGCCGAGCGCATCGACGATCGCCCTCTGCAGGACTTCCCTTCCGTCGTCGTGCCCGAGGCAGTAGGTGATCCGGGCCATCACGTCCTCGCCGTAGGCGATCTGAGGATTCATGATGCCCTTCATGGCGAGGGTCCTGCCGCTGGCCAGGTCCACCAGGTAGCCGGCCACCTTGGTGGTGCCGATGTCCACGGCCATCCCCAGGATCGGGGTCCCGGGAGCGGCGACGCTGACCAGCTCGTCACCGCGCAGTCCCACCCTGATCTTCCAGCCATTGTCGCGCAGCGCGCCTGGAATCCGTCTCAGGACGCTCAGCTGACGGCATTGGAGTGCAGGCCGACCTGCCTTCGAAACTGCTGCGCCGATGCGCTCGAGATCCGCCAGCAGATCGGTTGCCCCGGCTTCGGGCAGGGCCAGGTCCCTGATCTCCACCGGCGGCTCGAATTCGAAGCCGATCTCCTCCCCTTCCACCTGGGTGCGCTGTGTCGCCGTCAGGGACTCGGGCGGGACATCCACGCGAACGGAGTCGAAGACCTCGGTCTGGCAGGCCAGCCGCATGCCTGACGCCAGGTCGTCGGCGCCGAGGGCCTGGACCTCGGTCGCGTTCGGCTTGCTGACCTGCCGCTGGTCGTTCAGACGAACGCGGCAGACGCCGCAGGAGCTCGTACCGCCGCAAATGGCCGAGATGCCGACTCCCGCATCCCGAGCTGCATCCAGAATCGTCGCGCCGGAGTCGACCTCCACGTGTTTGCCAATG
>CAZCAC010000158.1:0-17985 GCA_964496575.1 uncultured Planctomycetaceae bacterium
CGTCGTCGTCGTGATCGTCGATCAGGTAGAGGTACTGGCCGAGCTTGTAGTCGTTGTCCGGGCGCCCCACGTGCTTCCACAGGACCGCACCCGTGTGCCCGGAGATCAGGTACACGGCGCCGCTGCGCCAGTGAGGCGGATGCGCATCCTCCGCCGGCGCACCGACGAGCAGGTCGGGGAATCCGTCTCCATTCACGTCCTGGCCCGAGACCGTGCCATCGCCGAAGGCGGCGTTGGGCGCCGCGTAATCGGCTCCGTCGAAGAAGCGCAGGATCGAGCCATCGGCTCCCGAGAAGACGTATGCTCCGCACTCGTCACCACCTGCCGCGCTCCAGCTTCCTGGCGCTCCGGCGGCAATATCGTCAATGCCATCTCCATTCCAATCACCTGCCACGCTGACGGTCAGGCCGACCTTCTCCGATTCTCGCCTCCCGACCATGGACATGAGCTCGGCACCGGTCTTCCCCGAGAAGAGGATGACCCGCCCGCCGACAGGGTATGATCCCGAGTAGAAGTACTCCCCGATGAGGTAGTCCTCCCCTCCGTCTCCGTCCCAGTCCCCGTAGCGAACGACTTCTGGGTTCCTCCCTGTTCCGATCGAGAGGGTGTCGTGCTCGCGGAGCAGAATGCCGTCCGGGGCGCTGTAGATTCGGACCCAGGTCTTCGAGAGTCCGGTCGTTGCCATCTCCGGGTGGCCGTCGCCGTCGAGATCGCCGAGTCCGTACACGCGGTTGCCCATCTTCTCCCAGGGGCCAGGCCCATCGATCTCCTGAATCAGGGTGTGTGTCGCCCCGCTGAAGACGCGCACCACTCCCTCGTAGAACTCCAGGGTGAAGGCTCCCGGAGACCCGACGGCGTAGTCGGGGACATTGTCGTCATCCCACAGACCGATCCCCGCGACGTCGCTGCCGTGGCTGTCGTGCCAGCCAGGCCGATAGCTGCTCTGGTACCTCACCAGTGTCGACCAGTCCGCCCCCGAACGTACCCTGTGCATGTGGGGCAAGGGACAGCCGTAGATGAGGTCCTTGATTCCATCCCCGTCCACGTCCCCGGTCGAGTCGAACCTGTAGAAACCCTGGTCCCACTGGGAGGAATCGCCCACGAAAGCGTGAAGTAGCTCCTGCGCAATCGCAGGTGGGGTGTACGGCGAGATCAGGAAAAGGCCTGCCCCCGCGAGGGTGGTGACCCTCCGCCAGGACCAGGGACCTCTGTGGGTGGTGCGGGCCATGATCATTCTGCCTCGAAACCGTAGGTGTAGATGCGGAAACCGGCGATGGCGTCACCGACGAAGAGCAGCCGGTCGGTGACGTAGTTGTCGAAGTCAGCCGCCTCCAGCGCGGCGGGCACGTCGCACAGGTACAGGAAGCTCGTCTCCCCCGGAGTCGAGATCATCTTCACGGGAACGAGGCGGGTCTCGTCGGGGCTCCCGTCGACATCGATGCGCAGCACCTGTACTCCTTCCCGCTGGACGCTGACGTAGACGTATACTTCGTGGTGCACCTCGGACTGGTCGTCGATCCAGCTCGTCTGATCCACTTCCACGTTCCAGATGTTGGAGGTGACGTCGTCCGCGGGACAATCGGGAGGCACGTAGGTTGCGAATAGAGGCACCTCGTGCGGTTCGACGACGGCGCCGTAGTGGATGTGGGACTTGATCCCGTTCGGGGGAATACCGTCCTGGGAGAAATCGGGCGGGATGGTCAGCAGGTTGGTGATGTCGTAGACGTACAGGTGGCCTCCGAGGTCGGCGACGAAGCAGAAGTAGCGGTCATCGTCGGGACCACCGAGATCGAGGTGGAGCGTCTGCAGGAACATGGCGGCGCTCCCCTCGTCGGGGCCGAGCAGTGTGTACGCGGGCACGTCTCTGGAAGCCGTTTGGCCAACATCCCAATCCTCGTCGATCTTCCTAGGCTCATCGATATCGAAAAACCGCACCATCAGTTTCTTGTATCCCTGCCCCGTCCAGAATGGAGGCTGCGGCTTCCATTCGGGATAGGTATCGAAAACGCCCGCGGTCTCGTGGCAAGCGGCGTACCCGCAGGGCACGGCCAGGACCCAGGTGTCCGCGGCAAACCCCTCTCCTCGCCTGGGGAGCTTGATGAACTGGGGGGGGAGGGTCCGCACCCGACCACCGAACTCTCCCTCCCTGTCGAGGAAGTTCACGGCAGGTGAACTCGGGTTGTTGCGGCAGTCCTCGACCATCCAGAACTCGGGATGGGTCGTGAGCTCACCGATCCTGGCTGCGTTCCACAGCTGCTCGCTCAGATCGTAGTTCGTTCCGTCGCTCGTCAGTCCAGCGTTGTCGATGGCATCGATCAACTCCTGGAAATCGAGCACCCGAATCCCCTGCGGCGTATCGAGCAGCGACGCGAAGAGGAAGTCCACGTTCCTATCCGAGTTGTACTCGGGGCAATACCCCGCCCCGAGGTACTGGTAGTACCCCCTGGACAAGAACTGATCCTCCGTGGCCGTGAAGAAGATCTCCTTCAGCTCGCGCGGCGGGTAGGCCGTGTACGGATCGGTCACGTCGTCCCCCGCGAAGAGCTTGGCCAGCCGGTAGCGGATCTTCTTCTTGTAGTAGTCCTCGGGATCCTTCCACCGCCTCATCGAGAAGCGGTACTCCTCCGTCCCCACATCGGTGACCCCGTCGGGCTCGAAGATGACTCCGTTCGTCCCATCCAACCGGTCGATCACGTTCGGATCTTGCGGATCGGTCTCCCCGGAATCGAAGTTGGCCACGATCTCGGCTCCATCCGGTCCCGTGAGATCGAGCACCAGCGGGCCGTTCGCATGAAGCCCGGCCTCGTTGCTGGCCATGGCCAGGAGCTCGGGATTGGCCAGGTTCAGCGCCGCCCGATAGACCCAGCGGCCCGTCCTGGACTCCGCCCTCCGAACGAGCTCCTCGTAGTCTTCCAGCGGCGGGTCGAGAAGGGAAGGCGGCCAGCCGTCGAACTCGATCCGGTGCAGCCCGTGGTCGTCGTCACCGGGCATCTCCTCCTCCGGAAACAGGCCCCGGCCACCGGCGTGCCGGCCGGTGAAGAAGACGAGCGAGTCGGCCTCCTGGATCGGTGGCGCGTACAGGTGACGTCCCACCTTCGCGATCGCGTCGGCGTTGATCTGGTTGCTCACCCACGAGGACCTCTCCGTGAGGTCGTAGGCGATCGTGAATCCGTGATCGGCGTTGAACTTGAACCAGGGGTCTTCCAGCGGGAGCCCCCCGAGCATCTGGTGATCGAAGCTCATCGTCCGGCTCATGGTGATGATCCTCGCGGTCGACAGGACCGGCTTGTGCAGGGTGGTGACCAGCAGCGCCGAGCTCGATTCGACGACCTGGACGCGGCGCGCGAAGGTCGAGCACCTGTGTGGCGGAACTCCGTCGAGCAGGTGCACGAAGTGCTTCGATCCATGGAAATCCCCTGCCCCTTCCTGGTGGAAGTACTTCACGTACGATGGAGCGGGGTCGTCGACGATGAAGTCATCCCACGCGGTCTCCAGGCTGAAACCGACCACCCCGAGGTGGTCGACCGCGGCATGGACCCATCGCTCGTTCGGATCGCTTCGATCGACGGCGACGTCGAGGAACAGTGGCGGGTGCTCGGCCACGATTTCGCCATCGATGCGGTACTCCAGATCCTCGTACAGGGCCGGGTTGATCCCGTAGAGCGCGGGAGACTGGGCGTACCCGCTTCCGTCGCCGAAGTAGGGACCCCACTTCGGGGTGGGGTAGGGCCACTCCTCCTTCAGTCGCACCCTCACCAGGCCGTGGAAACCCATCGCGACGTAGGCGAACTTCGCCACCTCGTCGACGTCCATGCCGAAGGCGAAGCTGTACGGATAGTTCGCGGCGCCGGGGTCGGTGTTCCGCCCGAAGACGGTTTCGGACACCGCGTCGATCTCGTAGCCGAATTCCTCGAGGTTGTTGAATCCGGAGTTCGCCGCGGCCCGGGCATCCTCCAGGAGGTACATGCGCAGGTGCGACTCGTTCTTGGCGCCGAACAGCGCCAGGAGATAGGTCGTCTCGTCCCCCGGGGAGCCGAACGTCACGAAGGCGAGGTCGTTGCACCACCGCCTGCTGTCCTGGTCCCCTCCGATGGTGCCGGCGTCATCGAGCCGGACGGCCCGGTTGGGAACAGCCTTGTCGCCCGCGTCGCCCTGCATCGCCCACAGACCATCGCGCCCTCCGGCGATGTAGAGAAGGTCGTGATAGCCGAGGAGCGGCTTGTCCGCCGCGTCGGGATCGAAGCGCATCTCCACCGGCAGGACGCCGAGACTGCTGACCGGACGGCGCTTGATCGGCTGCTGATAGTGCTGGTCGGCGAGGGGATCGTCCGGGTCGGCCTCGATCATGGCCACGGAGCCCCCTTCGGCCGCGTAGAGGTACTCTCCAGCCCGCGAACTGGTCATCGTTCCGCCCATGGAATACGGGTAGATCGCAACGAGCTGGTCGAGCAGGCGATCATCCGGGGTCTGGGGCGTGCCCGATGCGCTAGCCATCAGGAGCGCGAGCGCGGCGAGGGCGCTTCGCCGGAGGGCCCTCCGGAAGGCGTTGGACGTCAGGGGGGGGGGCTGGTCTACAGTGGGTCCCATCGTTCGTACTCCTCTCTTCCTGGCCTACGAGCGGCGGAGTCCGACGCGGACCCGCGCCTAGGTCAATGAGATGACGGGAATCCTGTTTCCGCAAGGCGGCCTGGGCGGAATCCGGGTGCGGCTGGCACCAGGAGGGGCGAGCGACTGTCGGTCCCGGAGGGCGGAGGCCTCGCCCACCTGGCGGACTACGTCGGTTGCAGGACAGGCACCGATCGCAGGATGCACGCGTAGCAGCGAGGCGTTCGGGTGAGATGCGGCTCAGGAAGTGGAGTCGCTCTCCGGGCTTCAATAGCCGCGCCGGCCGACGGCCTTCTTCAGCGCCTTGGCGCCGCCCACGACGGGCAGCTCGAGCGAGGTGGCGTCGAGGTCGACGGTCAGCTCCGTCCCCGCCGGGGGCCACAGGGTGAAGTCGCGGTCGCTGGAGAAGATCATCAGTCCGATCCGCTGCCCCTCGGGGATGATCTGGTCGTCGGGCTGCAGGGTGAAGGTGAGCTCGTAGAACTCTCCGGGAACCAGCGGCTCGCTCTCGGTGAGCGAGGCGTGGTTCTGCGGGTCGGCCCAGCCGCGGGTGATGATGTTGTCGTTGATGCTGCGCCGGCGCCCCTCGGTCCAGGGCAGCGAGACGATCCAGACCGAGAGATTGGCGGCGGGCTTGCTGCTGGCGAGGCGGATGGTGAGCCGTGCCGTCCCCGAGAGGTGGACCTCGCGCTTCAGCTTCGCGGTGGTGTACAGCAACCGGTGCTTAGACTTCTCGGCCGCGGCCAGCTCGGCCCCCTTGACCGAGACGTCGTCGACCAGCATCTCCAGGCCCTGACCCCTCTGGTGAGCGAGGCTCAGGTCGCCGACCTTGCCGCCGCCCTCGCGCGGGTAGAGCACGACCGGCTCGGATTCGGGGTGGGGATACCGGGGATAGGAGGTCACGTCCCTGCGCTTCGCCCCCTCGCGCACGATCCAGGAGCGCGGTCCCTTCTCGATCCCGTTCTCGACTCCGTAGAGGAAGTGCGTGAACCAGCGGTTCATCAGCTCGGAGGGCGGCGGCCCGCCGTGGCCGCCCTGGTGGAAGTGGTACTGGACGTGGGCTTTGCCGAGCTCCTCGAGCTTCTGTCCGATACGCACGCTGTGGTCGGGCATCACGTTCCAGTCGTTGAAGCCGTGCGAGAACATCACCGCGCACTTCCAGTCCTCGAGCTGGTTGGTGTAGTCGCGCCCCGCCCAGAACTCGTTGTAGTCGCCGGTGACGCGGTCGTGCCCCTCGGCCATCTCCTCGTCACGAACGTTGCAGTTGCACCACTCGCGCCGCTCGGGGTCGCCGCTGTTGATGAAGTCGTAGAGGACGTCGATGTCCTCGCCCATCCAGCCTCCGGGGTGACGGATCAGCCCATGCGAACGGTAGTAGTGGTAGTACGAGGTGTTCGGCGCGTCGGGGATGATCGCCTCGAGGCCATCGACACCGGTGGTGGCGGCAGCGAGAGGTAGGGTGCCGTTGTACGAGGTGCCGGTCATGCCGACCTTGCCGGTGCTCCAGTAAGCCTTCACCTCCTCGTCACCGTCGACCTCCGTGAAGCCCTTCGCGCGGCCGTTCAGCCAGTCGATCACCGCCTTGGGCGCGAGCGCCTCGTTGGGACCGCCGACGGTGGGGCAGCCCTGCGAGAGGCCGGTGCCGGGGGACGCGGAGTGGACGACGGCGAAGCCGCGCGGGACCCACTGGCGGATGAGACCTCTGCTCATCAGCGGCCGGCTTATGTTCGCCTTGACCGGCGGCGCGCTCCTGCGCTTCGGTGGGGTCACGCCGAGCTCCTGCTCGGGGTCCCAGAAGTAGCTCCTGCCCCCTCCCGCGGTTCCCGAGAAGTACGGGCTGGTCGAGTACATCACCGGCACCTTCAGCCCCTCCTTGTCGGTCTGCCACGGTCGGGTGACGTCGACGTGCATGCGGTCGCGCTTCCCGTCCCCGTCGGAGTCGAAATCCGTCTCGACCCACAGGTCGTGCGTGATCCACCGGTCCCGGTCCTTGAAGGCCTCGACGACCTGTGCCTGCCCGTCCTCGAAGACGGGACCGGCTCGCTTCGCTCTCTGCGCAGCGGCGGGACCGGAGGCGATCGCGGCGGTGACGGCAGCGGCGAGGATCCAGCGGAGGGCGGTCGTTGCTTTCATGGAGGTCGAAGCTCGAGGCAGGAGGGGCGGCGTCCGGGGAGGCTCTCTGGCCCCGGCAGGATAGAGGATCGGCGCGCGGTGGACCCCACGATCATCGCCGACTCCAGCGCCCGGCGGCGCACCGGGGAGCGGCGCGGGGAAGGTCTTACGCATCGATGACATGCGGAGGCACGGCCGGAGTGTCCCGCGGCTGTAGTGGCTCCACTGGTCGGGCACCAAATCCTCCTCCGGGGGAGGCAGGCCCACCGCCGCAGTGCCGAGGCCGTGCGACGACGCCAGCGCAACCGACCACGAGCAGATCAGGCGGCGGGTGGCACGCAAGCGACGGCGCCGACCGGCGTGAGGCCGAAGGCGTGGTAGGCCCCACCGAGGATCGCCATCGGCGGCCGAGCTCCCGGTTCATCCTCTGCGCCACGCTCTCGCTGCAGACGGATCCAGGTCCCGCTGCTGCGCGCGATCTCGTAGCCGAGCTGCGGCAGGCGATCCTCTCCGCCGCAGAGCAGCACCTCGGCGCAGCCGATCCCGATCAGCCGCTCGCAGAAGCTGGTGATCGGGTGGGCGCGGGCGTGCACCTCGATCGATCGACAGCCTCCGCCGGAGACCTCCATCACCGCGACCGAGTCCTTCTCGACCTGCAACGCGAGCGTCGGCAGCTCGACGAGGCGCGGCTCGAGCGCGCAGAGCGGAGTGCCCAGCTGCGGGTAGATCCCTTCCAGGCGGAAGCCGCGCGCGGCGAGGCGTTCCTGCCACCGGTCGCGCACCGACTCTTCGACGGTCGCGGCGACGACGCAGCGCTCGTCGCCCTCGCGAGCGGGGAGTCGGGTCTCCCAGCCCCAGGCCGCGGCGCCCTGCTGGTGGAGGATCCGTTCGACGTGAGCTTCGAGCCGAGGCACATCGGCGAGACCCTTCTCCGGCAGGTACTCGACGACCGGGCGGGCGCGGTGAGTGACCACGATCGCGGGGCGGAGCGCTCGCCCCGATCGGTCCCCGAGCTCGCCGAGCAGCTCGTGACTCGCGTCCTCCCACCGGGCCGGCCCGGTGAGCTGCAGACGATCGGATCCACCGCGGACGGCGTGGGCGACGCGGAGTCGCCGGCCGTCGTCCTCGACCACGAGGAGTTCGTCCAGCTGCGCGGGAAGTCGGGTCCCGATCCGGCCCTCGCGCCGCGCTCTCGGCCGGCCCCGAGGCGAGCTGCGGCTCGTCCGCGGCCAGAGAGCCCGCCGCAGACCTCGCGCCCACCCGCCCAGGGTGTCGCCCAGACTCCGACCGGACGTGATCGTCTCGCGCATGCCGTCCGTCATGCAACAAGCGGGCCAACCGGCGGGGGCCTCTTCCGGAGGGTGTGCGACCGTCCGCGCGGCCGGATGGGAAGCACTGCTACGCAGGCGTAGCAACTATCGGCCACCGTCGGGAGTCCCCAGGAACAACGGAAAGCGATTGAAGAACCGAGCGAGTTATCGATAATCGATGTTATCGAAAATCGATAATCCAGGAGGGCGAACGATGAACCGAGTGTCGAAACCGAGCGGACTGGCCCTGGGCGTGGTCCGCGTCCTGAGTGCCATGGCCTGGTGGGGGATGCTGCTCTTCCTGCCGGTGTTGATCCTGATTCTCCTGGGCGGCGAGTCCTACTGGGCGGTCCCCGTCGACGTGTCGATCCACGAACCCTCGTTCCACGTCGTCCGCGTCGACGACCGGCCCGCCCCGGAGCTCCACGAGCTGGCCGGCGAGCTCAGGATCGCGACAGCGGAAGGACTCGGCCTGCTCCCGAATGGCGTGTTCTTCCTCCTCTACCTGCTGGTCTTCTACATCGTCCATCAGCTCCGGGGCGTGGTTCGCTCCCTCCCGGAGAGTCCGTTCACCCTGGACAATTGCCGGCGCCTCACCCGGATTGGCTGGGTGCTCCTGGCGACACAGCTGGTCTTCCCGCTGATCGGGCTCGCTCAGGGATGGTGGATGTCGGCGAACGTCGAGTCGGCCGGCGTCGATCTGGCGGTGAGGCCTCCGATCGACCTCACGGGCATCTTCTGCGCGGCCCTTCTGCTCGTTCTCGCCGAGATCTTCCGGCGGGGCGCGCAGCTCGAGGACGAGCAGGCCTTGACCGTCTAGCCATGATCGTCGTGCACCTGGACGAGCTCCTCGAGGAGCGGGGCTGGACCCTCACCGAGTTGAGTCGCGAGGTCGGCCTCACCATGGCCAACCTCTCCATCCTCAAGACGGGCAAGGCGCGGGCCATTCGTTTCACCACCCTGAACGCGATCTGCGAGGCGCTCTCCTGCCAGCCGGGGGACCTGCTGAGCCACGAGCCGGACTGACCGGGCGGGCATATCGAGCGTGCCCTTGTGGCCATCCCCCGCTCGCCACTATTCTCGGCTATCCCCGTGCACCCGAACCGTGGAGCTCTCATGCCGTTTCGTAGTCCGGTCCTCGAACGACTCCTCCTCTGCCTGATCGTCGGCTCGGCCGCCAGCGCCGGGGAAGAGCGACCCAACTTCCTCTTCATCCTCGCCGACGACCAGGCGCCCGAGACGCTCTCCTGCTACGGGAACACCGTCTGCCAGACGCCGCACCTCGACCGCCTCGCCGCCGAGGGGATGGTCTTCGACGACGCGCACCACATGGGCTCGTGGTCGGGCGCGGTGTGCACGCCCTCGCGCACCATGATCATGACCGGACGCACCGTGTGGCGGATCCCCGGGGCCAAGGGACCAGGGCTGAAGCACCCCGAGGGGTTCCGGAAAGACGTCGCCTCGAGGAGCCTGCCCGCGACCTTCAACGGTGCCGGCTACGACACCTATCGGACCTGCAAGAACGGCAACAGCTTCAAGGAGGCGAATAAGCTCTTCGCCGAATCCGACACCGCCAGCAAGCGCGATGGCACTCCGGAGGGAGGCAGCGAGTGGCACGGCGACCGCGTGGTCGAGTACCTGATCGATCGGGAGGAGCGCGGCGACGAGGATCCGTTCCTGATCTACTTCGGCTTCTCGCACCCGCACGACCCGCGGCACGCGACGCCGGAGCTGGCGGAGAAGTACGGCGCGAACAACAAGGGCGTCGGGGAGGAGCCGAATCCGAAGGCGCCGCCGTTGCAGATCAACTACCTGCCCGCTCACCCCTTCCCGCACGGCCACCCCGGCCTGCGCGACGAGGAGAGGGTCCAGGGGGTGATGAAACGGCGCGACGTGGCGACGATCCGCAACGAGGTGGGGCGCGAGTACGCCTGCATCGAGAACATCGACATCCAGGTCGGCCGCGTACTCGAGCGGCTCGAGGCGACGGGGGAGCTGGACAACACCTACATCTTCTACACCGCGGACCACGGCATCGCCGTGGGACGCCACGGCCTGCTCGGCAAGCAGAACCTCTACGAGCACACCTGGGAGGTACCCTTCATCGTCCGCGGGCCGGGCATCGAGCAGGGCAGCCGGGCGTCGGGGTACATCTACCTCCTCGACGTGATGCCGACCCTGTGCGACCTCGCGGGAATCGAGGTGCCCGAGGGGGTCGAGGGCAAGAGCTTCCGGACGGTGCTCGAAGGCCGCGCCGAGCGCGTGCGCGACGTCGTCTACGGCGTCTACTGCGGCGGCACCAAGCCGGGGATGCGTGCGGTGAAGACCGACGGCTGGAAGCTGATCCGCTACGACATGCTCGACGGGTCGGTCCGCCGCACCCAGCTGTTCGACCTGCGCACGAACCCCGAGGAGCTGCTCGTCGAGCACCACACCCCCGAGCTGATCGCGCTCCTCGGAAACCGACCGGCCGCCGGCCAGATCGATCTCGCGGCGGAGCCCGAGTACGCCGAGCTGCGCGGGAAGCTGGAGCTGCTCCTGGAGCTGGAGATGCAGCAGCTCGGCGACCCGTACACGCTGAGCGATCGCTGACGGCGAGCGGCGCCCTTGCGAGCGGGGAGGCGGCGTGGTCTTCTCTGGGGCGTCGCCGAGTCCGCCGCCGCCCGTCAGAGGAGGTCGTCATGCAAACCCGCCGCCAGTTCCTGAGCGCCATCGGCCCGCCGATCGCCGCCGCCCCGGTCGTCCTGCTCGATCCCGCGGGGGCACGCCGCGCGCTCGAGGCGATCGCCCTCTACGACCGGCCCCCGGAGGAGGCCGTCACCGACGAGTCCTTCTGGTTCGCGGTGCAGCAGGCCTTCACCGTCGACCGGAGCCTGGTCAACCTCAACAACGGCGGGGTCAGCCCTTCGCCGGCGATCGTGCAGCAGGCGGTGAAGGGGCACCTCGACTTCTCCAACGAGGCGCCGACCTACACCATGTGGCGGATCCTCGAGCCGCAGCGCGAGCGGGTCCGCGAGCGACTGGCGCGCCACTGGGGCTGCGATCCCGAGGAGCTCGCCCTGGTGCGCAACGCCTCGGAAGGGCTGCAGATCTGCCAGTTCGGGATCGATCTCGATCCGGGCGCCGAGGTCCTGACCACCAACCAGGACTACCCGCGGATGCTCGCCACCTTCCGGCAGCGCGAGCGCCGCGAGGGGCTGAAGCTGAAGCTCTTCTCGATCCCCGTGCCCGCGGAGGACCCCGCGAGAGTCGTCTCCCTCTTCGAGGAGCAGATCACCGAGCGGACGAAGCTGATCCTGATGTGCCACGTGATCAACCTGACCGGGCAGATCCTGCCGGTGCGGAACGTGGCGCGGATGGCGCACGCCCGGGGAATCCCGGTGATCGTCGACGGCGCGCACTCCTTCGCGCACTTCGACTTCCAGCTGCCGGAGCTCGAGTGCGACTACTTCGCCACCAGCCTGCACAAGTGGCTCTTCGCGCCGCACGGGACCGGGCTCCTCTACGTGAAGAAGGACCGGATCGGCGACCTCTGGCCGATGATGGCCGCCGAAGAGACGCTGAAGGAGGACATCCGCAAGTTCGAGGAGATCGGCACGCACCCCGCCGCGCCCTACCTCGCCATCGCCGAGGCGCTGACCTTCAACCAGGGGATCGGCATCCCGCGTAAGACGGCGCGGCTGCATCTCCTGCGGGATCGCTGGGCGAAGCGGCTCCTGCAGCACGACCGGGTCCGCCTGCACACCAGCCTGAAGCCCGGCTTCGCCGGCGGGATCGCCACGGTGGAGATCGACGGAATCGACCCCGGCGACCTCTGCGGACACCTCTTCTCCAAGCACCGCATCATCGTCACCCCGATCAACCACGACGAGTTCCAGGGGATCCGGGTGAGCCCCAGCGTCTATACCACCCTCGAAGAGATCGACCGCTTCAGCGAAGCGATGGAGACGGTCATCGAGAAAGGACTGCCCGCATGAGAAAGAGCACCATCGCGGCCCTGTGCCTGCTCCTCGTTTCCTTGCAGCTCGGCTGCGCCCATCACCACTCCACCGGGCGGGAGGTGATCGCCACCCCCGACGCCCCGGCGGCGATCGGGCCCTACTCTCAGGCGATCCGCGTTGGAGAGCGCCTCTACCTCTCCGGCCAGATCGCCATCGATCCCGCGACGGGAAAGATGATCGAGGGCGGCACCCCGGAGCAGACCCGGCTGGTCCTCTCCAACGCGCAAGCGGTCCTGGAGGCGGCCGGCCTCACCCTGCGCGACGTCGTCCAGGCACAGGTCTTCCTCGCCGATCTCGACGACTACAAGGCGATGAACGCCGTCTACGCGAGCTTCTTCGACGAGAGCCCGCCGGCGCGCGCCGCGGTCCAGGTCGCGCGCCTGCCGCTCGACGCCCGCGTCGAGATCATGCTGACGGCGGTGAAGGGCTCCGCGAACCGGTAGGGACACGACGCCGCGAGCCGCGCATGGAGATGCTCAACCGATCGGCGGTCACCATGAAGCCCCGGCGCCCCTTTCTCGACTGGGCGAAGCGGGACGATCCCGAGGGGCTCGACCGGGAGATCCTGCGGACCATGTGCGCGGAGCCGACCGTCTACCTCCTACCGGAGTACGACGACGAGCTCGAGGGGGAAGAGCTGCTCGCGGAGTGCTGGCCGGTACTCTTCGAGGTGATGCTCTCGACGTGGAACCGAGACGAAGAGACCTGGCCGCGGGACCGTACCCTGGCCGTGTTCCGCGAGTGGTTCGAGATCCAGCTCAGCGCGGTGGTCGAGGACCTCTACGTCGACGAGCCGCTCGGCTACCACGAGCCCTTCGACGAGGGGTTCTCCGACTCTCCCGGATTCTGATCAGGTGGACCGGGGCTCGGTACCGAGTCACCCGCTCAGTTGGGAGCGGTGCGCTCCGTCTCCGGGGACGGAGTGACGGGATCGGTCACCTTCGGCTGGCCGTGAGGAGCGACCGCCTCCTCCGCCGCCGCCCGCTTCGCCAGCACGTCGGCGAGGATCTCGTTCCACTGGTCCGCCAGCACCTGGGGCGCGAAGTTGTCGACGACGAACTTCCGTCCGGCCTCGCCCATCCGTCGGGCCAGCGCCCGGTCGGTCAGGAGTCGCACGAATCCCGCGGCGATGTCCTCCGGGCTCTCGGGGTCCACGCGCAGCGCGGTCACGTCGTCGATCACCGCGTCCGCGTTGCCGGTCCGGGCGCCCACGACCACGGGCCGTCCGCACGCGGCGGCTTCGAGATAGACGATCCCGAAACTCTCGAAGTCCCCGTCGGGGAGGTTGCGATTGGCGAGCACGAAGAGGTCCGCCGTCCGGTACAGCGCGGCCAGCTTCTCCTGAGGCACGTGACCGAGGAAGCGCACCGAGTCCTCGACCTCGTAGTGCTTCGCGAGGTTGCGCATCGCCTGCTCGTCGACGCCGGTGCCCGCCATCAGGTAGACCGCCTCCGGGAGCTGCTTCAGGACGCGCGGGAGGGCCTCGAGGACCCGTCCCTGCCCCTTGCGGTGCATCAGGTGGCCGACGGTGAGGATCACCGGCCGGGTCCCCAGCGAGAGCTCCGCCCGCAGGTCGTCCCCCTCCGGCCGGTACAGCTCGGGATCGGTGCCCGGGTGCAGGACCTGCGTCTTGACCTCGGGACCGGCGAAGTCGTGGACGGTGTCCGCCGTATTGTGGCTGTTGACGATGACCCGGTCCGCGCAGCGGAAGGCGTACTTCATCGCCTTCAGCTTCATGAAGCGGGTCACCCGCCGCCGGCGGGAGTTGCAGGGAACGGTGATCTCCTCGCCGTGGGCCAGGACCACGTAGGGGAGCCCCAGCCGCCGCTTCAGGTGCAGCGCGATCAATCCGTCGGGAGCGACGCTGGTCGCGGCGACGATCGCCGGCTGGTCCAGCTTCGCCGTGCGGATTCCCGCCGCACAGAACTTGCGGTAGAGGAGCAGCGATTCCGGCCGCAGCCAGGGAATCAATCGCAGCGGCACCCGCCGGATCCGGATCCCGTCCGGGGAGGGCTCCACCGGCCCCTCGAGCTCACGAGTCAGGACCGTGACATCCCCGCCCCGGTAGTCGCTGCACAGCTGTTCGGCCCAGCGAATGCTCCCACCCACGGTGGGCCGGTACTGGTAGGAAATGAAGAGAAGGGAGCTCATTCGTCGAGGGCAGGGGAACTTCGACGTCTCCGGTGCGATGAGGAATTGTCGTGGTGCGGGGGATACTTCCGGAACGGTTTCGGGAGTGCTCGTGTCGGGCTCGCATCCCGCTTTCTCCGAATCCGGAGCGGTGAAGACCATTCCCAGTCTATCCCATCCGGGGGGGCCGGGCAGAGAGTCAGGTCGATTCCCGATCCTCCGGCCCGGAATCGGCATCCGGCGCGCCGCCGGGGCGGTCCGAACCGCATTGAGGGGGGCTCGGAGGGTGGTCAGCACCTCCCAGGAGGTAGGATGGGGGCCCCGAGGTCGGTGAGGAGCGACTCCCTGCCGTGCTCGATTCGCCGGAGAGGCGGGGGGCTTCGATGATGAGATTCGCGGAACTGGCCAAGCGGACGCCGGGCGTGCACCGGTTGTACCGCGCCCTGCGAGGGTGGTACGTGTCCTACCGGATGCGGACCGACCCCACGAGGCACGTCTTCACCGACATCTACCGGCGCAAGGCCTGGGGCGAGGGGGACTCGGTCTCGGGACCCGGTTCCGACGCCGAGCAGACCCGAGCCGTCGTCGAGGCGCTCCCCGGGCTGATCCGGGAGCTCGAGGTCTCCTCGATGCTGGATGTCCCCTGCGGGGACTTTCACTGGATGAGCACGGTCCCGCTGGAGGGGATCCGCTATACCGGCGCGGATATCGTCAAGGAGCTGATCGGTCGCAATCGCCGGGAGTATGCCCGGGAAGGGGTCGATTTCGAGTGCCTCGACCTCCTGAACGATCGTCTGCCCGCGGTGGATCTGGTCCTGTGTCGCGACTGCCTCGTCCACCTCCCGCTGGAGCAGGTCGGCCAGGCCCTCTCGAACCTCCGGCGCAGCGGCTCCCGGTACCTCCTGACCACGCACTTCCCGGCGTCGGAGCACAACGCCGAGATCGAGATGGGGGACTGGCGTCCCCTGAATCTCGAGCGCCCGCCGTTCGATCTTCCGCCCCCGCTGCGGGCGATCCAGGAGGGTTGCACGCTGGAAGAGGGCAGGCACGGGGACAAGGTGCTCGGCCTGTGGCGGCTGGACGAGCCGGCGACCCGCTGACCCGACGCCGATGAGCCCCGCCGCTCTTCCGTGCCATTCAAGGTCACTCGTGCAGGGAGTAAGGTAGGGCATGCGTGGCCGCCGGATCCTCTTCCTCAACAACCAGGGGCTCGATCAGAGTGGTGGCGGCGTCACCATCCTCCGGCACCTCTCCGCGCACCTCGCGCGGGAGAACGAGGTGACGGTGCTCGCCGAGAGCCGGCTACCGGAGGAGTACTCCGGCGTCGAGCAGCGGATCCTGCCCGCGATGGGGCCGCCCGCCAGGGGGCTCTGGCGCCTCGATCCGCTGCGTCGAGCGAGGATCTGGGGACGCCTCGTGCCCGAGCTCGCCCCCGAGACGGACCTGGTGATCGCGCTGGACTGCCACTTCGCCCCGGCCGTGGCCCGGCTGCGCGCCGCGGCGCGCGTCTACCTCTCGCTGAGCGCGATCCCGAGGATGGAGTGGTTCCTGGGGGATCGAGGCGGGCGGTGGTGGCGCTTCGCCTGCTACTTCCTGCTCGAGCGGAGGATGATCGGCCTGGCCGACCGGACCCTGGTCTCCAGCGAGCTGCACGGACACGAGATCGGTCGCTACGAGCTGCTGCCGCGCTTCGACCCGGTCGTCCTGTGGCCGGCCCTGCCGACCGGCGCCGCCGCCCCGGGTCCCGCCGAGCGGGAGTCGGACGAGGTCACCATCCTCAGCGTCGCCCGGCTCGAGCCGCTCAAGGGACTCACCGTCGTGCCGGCGCTGGCCCACCGACTGCGCGATCTCCCCTGTCGCTTCGTGATCCTCGGCGAGGGGCGCGAGCGCGCCGGGATCGAGGCGCGAGCGCGGGCGCTGGGCGTGAGTGAACGCGTCGAGCTGCGCGGCGACATCGCCGACCCCGAGCCCTTCTACCGCTCCGCGGATCTCTTCCTGCACCCCTCGCGCTACGAGAGCTTCGGCATGGCCGTCCTCGAGGCGATGCAGCACGGGCTCCCGCCGATCTGCGGGTCGCGGAAGGCGAACACCATCGTCGCGATGGGGGAGTTCGTCGAGGATGGTCGCCACGGGCGGCTCGTCGATCTCGACGATGAAGAGGCGCTCGCCGGTGCGCTGCGGGAGCTGATCGAGGATCCCGAGCGGCGGCGGTCGATGGGACGGGCCGCGGCCGAGCGGGCGGGCGAGATGCTCGCCGCGGACTACCCGGCCCGGGTGGAAGAGGTCCTCGACGCGCTGCTCGAGGACGGGGAGGGACGCCGGTGACCAGCACCCTCTCCGTCTTCCGCCACGCGCTGATCTTCGGGATGGCGCCGGTGCTGCAGAAGCTGATCGCGCTCCTCCTGCTGCCGTACTTCACCCACTACCTCGACGAGAACGAGTACGGGATCCGCGACCTCCTGGTGGCGATCACCGGCCTCTTCCCGGTGCTGTTCACCTTCCAGTTCCGCACCGGTTTCATCCGCAGCTACGTCGGACTCGAGACCCCCGAGGAGCGACGGGAGCTGATGACGGCGACCGCCTCGCTGATGGGAGTGCTCGGCGTGCTCGCTTCGCTTTCCTTCTTCTTCCTCTGGCAACCGATCTTCGACTTCGCCAGCGCCCCACCGGTCTCCTTGTTCTTCCGCGTCGTCCTGACCGTCGGGATCTTCCTCGACATCGGGATCATGATCCTCACCGCCGCCGCGCAGGCGGAGCTGTGGTCGGGGCGAATCGTGGTCCTGAACCTGATTCAGTTCACCGTCGGGGTGCTGCTGAACATCTACTTCGTGGTGGGACTCGAGCTTGGCGCGCTGGGGCTCTTCCTCGGCTACACGCTCTCGTCGATCGTCTCCCTGGTCGGGTTGCTCTGGATCTCCCGGGGGCTCTTCGGCCGCGGCGTGACCCTCACTCGCGCGCTGGCGGTCTGCCGGCCACCCTTCGTCTACTCCCTGCCGCTGTGGGGGGGCTCGATCGCCTACTTCGTGGTGCGCTACATCGAGCGGATCGTCATCCCCGGCGCCGAGTCGGTGGCTGCCCTGGGGGTCTACGGTATCGCCTGGAAGCTGAGCAACATGCTGGTCGTCTTTCTGCTCGAGCCCTTCCTGCGCTCCTTCGACGTCTGGCGCTTCAAGATCTACGCGGAGGACGGGGAGATCAACATCATCGCGAACAGCTTCCGGCTGTTCATGCTCGCCATCGGGGCGGCGACGCTGATCCTGACCACCGCCGGCGTCGATCTCTTCATGTGGCTGGCGGACGAGCGCTACGGGGGAGCGGCGGTGTACATCCCCTGGCTGAACGTCGCGGTGCTCTTGCAGTGCGCCTACTCGATCACCGCCTCCTCGTTCTTCGTCACCGCGCGGACCGGCCTGTGGATGAAGATCTTCCTGGTCGCCGCGGTGATGCAGGTGGTCGCCTGCTACGTGCTGATCCCCTGGCTGGGGACGCAAGGGGCGCCTTTCGCGATGATCCTGACCAACGGTTTCCTGTACGTCGGCTCGATCGTCTTCGGCCGGCGGCTCTGGAGGGTTCCGTACCGCCACGGACTGGCGGTCGGGGTGATCGTGCTGGTCACGGGGCTCTCGCTCGCGCGGCAGAGCCTGACCTCCGAGTCGTGGGTCGTCGCGGCGGCGGCCGACGTCGCGCTGATCGTCGCTTTCGCCGGCGTCGCACTGGCGCTCCGGTGGGTGCTGATCTCGGAGCTGCGCCGAGGGTGGCAGCGGGTCTTCAGTGCGGTTCGGGAGAAGGTGAGGGGGGTCTTTGCGAGTGGTGGCGGAGATCGGTAG
>CAZCAC010000159.1:0-17336 GCA_964496575.1 uncultured Planctomycetaceae bacterium
GGCGAAGAAAGGAGGGAGAACGCCGGCGATGGCGATTGGGCTCGTGGACAGGCGGCGGCGACCGGTGGATCTCCTCAGGTGGAGGGTGGGTCCTCCTCCGGGGCGGCGGGTCCAATGAGAGGGGCCAGTGCTCAGTCCACGGGCCCCGGCCGCGGAATCGTCGGCGCGGTGGCGATGCGCGGTCGGATCGAAAGCCAGTCGATCCCGGGGAACTCCGGGTCGGGGATGCGGCGCACCTCCTCCTCGCCGCGGTAGGGACACATCGCGTCGATCCAGGCGGAAAGTCGGCGCAGACCCACGGAGTCGACGACCACGCCGTGGTGTGTCCCGCTGGACGCCCGTTCGATCAGGCGGCTCGCGTACGAGAGCCTCGACAGCGGCGGCGGCGTAACGTAGCCGAGCGGGTCGACGGTCGAGAACCCCTCGACCAGGATGGTATCGGCGATCCCAAAACCAGGCAGCGGGCTCTCCGGTTCGTGGTAGGGCGCGCCCCACGTCGGCCGTCCGATCAGGGTCACGTAGGGTTCGTCGAACATCAGGAAACCGGGGCGACGAGTCAGGTCGAATGTCGCCCGCCCTTCTCCCTCGCCCTGGTGGCACTCGCCGCAGTGCTGGTCGAGCACCGGCTGGACGTAGCGATCGTAGCTGACCGTGTCGACACCCCAAGGCGGCAAGATGAGCTCGCTTGGCTCACCCTCGAGGGCCAGCGGGTAGATCGCAGGATCGGGCGCACGAGAGTGCTGCGCGTGGCAGCCCCGGCACCCGCGCATCTCGCCGGGCATCACGCCGGTGAAGCTGCGCATCGTCTGCAGCGCGTGGTATTCCTCGTCGAGCAGCTGGAAGTGCAGCGCCTTGCCCGCGGGCACTCGGAAGGAGACCGATCCGTCGGGTGCGACGGGCGCCGTGCCGAGGATCCGCTTGACCCCTTCCGACTGCACCATCGAGACCACCGGGCCGGTGGAGATGTACGGCCGCCGGTCCCAGTAGGTGTAGGTCTTCGCGTCGATGCTCAAGACGCGCAGGTGACGTGCCTTGCCGCGCAGCTCGTCGGGAGCGCCGTGGTAGACGTCGCCGCTGAAGAGCACGCCGGCCGCCGGATTCTCGCGTTCGTCGCGTTCGGGCCAGCTCACCCGATCGGGAAGCACCGGGGGGCGCGGGCGCGGGCGCACGGGTTGGGCGTGGAAGACGTTGTGCGTGCCCTCGTAGATCAGCTCGCGGTTGCCGTACACGTCCATCAGGTAGAGCACGAAGCGGCCGTCGCGGTTAGCCGAGACGAGGAAGTCCTCCTCGCTCAGCGGGACCGGCGAGTAGTAACCGCTGTAGCGCCCGCTGGCGTGGTAATCCTCGGCCTCGACCGGATCGACGGGTCCGTTGTCCGACTCGGGCCAGGGAAGATCTGCGGTCACCTTGGTCAGCCCGCGCGGGAAGTTCACCCCCGCGCCGGGGTCGAGGATCCCCACCGCACCGCTGAACCAGTCGTGGTGCGCGCTGCCGGTGAACATCACCCGGTGACTGCCGGGGATCGCCCGCGCGTCCTTCAGGAGATCGGGCCAGACGCTCTGGTTGCCCCAGACGGTATTCACGTTCGTCCCGTCGGGATGAACCGACCACAAGCCCTGGGCGCGCCACAGCGGTTTGTCGGTGTACTCCCACCGCGTGTAGACGACGCGCCCGTCGTGCAGCAGCGAGGGCAGGTAGTCCGGCTCGTTGTTGCGCGAGATCAGGTAGATGTTCCGGCCGTCGCGATCACACCGCGCCAGCACGTACGCGTTGGTCGGCGGCATGCAGCGCACGTAGGTGTGGCCGCGCGTGGTGGAGAAGAGAAAGTGCTCGCCGTCGGGCAGGTAGATCGGATCGAGGTCGTCGTACGGGCCGCGGGTGAGCTGGGTCAGCCCCTCGCCGTCGATCCCGACCTCGTAGAGGTGGAACGCCTTCTCGTTGTGCGGCTTGAAGCAGAAGAGCACGCGCCGGGCGTCGAAGGAGAGATCCGGCCGCCAGAAGGAGCCGTGCAGCGGGGCGCGTGGGGCCAGCCGGGTGAGCCGGCCGCCGGGAGAGAGCCCCTCGAGCACCAGGAGCTGTCCCCCGGGCACCGCCATGTAGCCGAGGCGGTGCCGCGTCTCGTGCGGCCACTCCGAACCCTGCGGAAAAGGACCGTCGACGAGCAGCACGCGATCGAAGTCGACCACCGGGTTGTGCAAGGCGATCGAGCGCTTGAGCTCGCGCACGAGGAAGTAGAGCTCGGTGTCGGTCTTGTCGAGGGTGTCCAGGTTCGCCTCGAGCCACTCCAGCGCCTGCCGCTCCTGGAAGAAGAGGACCGCACCGGACGTCGACTTCGCGATCCGTCGGGCGAGCTCGAGGGTCCAGCGGATTTCGTCCCGGACTCTTCCCCGGTCGGGGGCCCCGCCCGCCTGGTGCAGCCAGTCCGCGCGCAGGAGCTCGCGGGTCTCGTCCTCGTCGCGCTGCCTCAGGGGCGGCGTGTACGGCTCGACGTACGGGGCCACCGCCTCGGCCGCGCTCGGGCGGAACACGATGCGGGCGCCGATCTCGAGCAGCAGCTCGATCGACCCCGGCGAGCAGAGCGCCTCCGCGCCTGCCGCCTCCAGCCGTGACCACCGATCGGCGAGCGCCGCCGCCTCTCGCCATTCGCGCTCCTCCTCGCGCGATAGCCCGACGACCTGCTCGTCGGTGAGCGGCGCGTACTCGAGGAGCAGCGCCGTGAGCCGTCGCGACGCAGCGACCAGCTCCACCCCATCGCGCGACTGGAGAAGCTGGGTGGCGTCGAGCCCGGTCCACCTTCCGAAACGGCCCGCGTCATCGGGAAAGCTAGTGCGCAGCCGGCGAGCGATCTCGCTGGCCGCGTTGCGGTCGAGCTCGGCCCCCGAGCTTCGGAGCTTCGCCCAGGTCCCCCCGAGAGTCTCACCGAAGCTCACCCCAGGGGTGTACAGGGGATCGACCGTGGCCGCGATCTCCGCGCGCAGCCGGTCCACCGACTCGCGCCCGGCGCGGAACAGCTCGCCGATCTCCTCCGGGGCGAGTGCCTCACCGTAGATGCGCAGGTCGTCGAGCTCGCCCTGGAAGAACTCCGATCCCCCACCGAGCGAACCGATGAAGCCGGGGACGTCCGCCCGCGTCTCGAGCGCGCCGGGCCGCGACAACGACCCGATCTCGACGCCGTCGAGGTAGACGCGCATCGTCTCGCCGTCGTAGGTCGCCGCGGCGTGGTGCCAGTCGCCGTCGAGCAGTCGTGCCGGATCGGTCGGCGCATCGCACTCGACGTACGCCCCACCGGCGTGCAGTCCCAGCGCGAGAACCGTGCCGCCGTGCTGGAAGGAGAAGAGCAGCCGCTCGCTGCACTCCTGCCGGAAGATCTCGCGGTAGCTCGAGAGCTGCGCCGGCCGGACCCAGGCCGAGAAGCTGATTCGCTCGAGGCTCGCGATCCGCGGGTCGAGCTCTCGACGCAGTGCGTGCGTACCGTCGAGCTCGAGCGCCGCACCGTGCACGCCGCGCAGCACGCACTCGTCGAAGGTCCAGCGTTCCAGCAACTGCCCTTCCTGCGGCGCGGCGATCGAGAGGATCGAGAGGAGGCAGATCGAGGAGACCGACATCCACTCAGGATAGGTACGATCGATCCGCGGGGAAGGGTCTCTTCACTCTTCGCGGCGAGGAGTACCCTGTAGGCGCTCCCCAGGGTGCCCGCGATGAACGTCTCCCGAGACCGTACCGATACCCCGCTCGAGGAGCGGCGCTGGCGCCTCTGGCAGGTCGAGACTTCCATGGCCTGCGAGCTCTCCTGCGTGATGTGCCCGTGGCACGGCGTCCGCGAGGCGGCGAAGGCCCCGCAGCTGATGAGCGAAGTGGTGTGGGATCGGCTGCGCCCCTATCTCGGCGAGGTCGCCTGCGTCGACCTCTCCGGCGGCGGCGAGCCACTGCTGCACCCCCAACTGACCGCGCGCCTCGCCGAGGCGAAAACGGCCGGCTGCGAGGTCGGATTCCTCAGCAACGCGTTCTCCCTCGACGAGGCTCGCACCGACGCGGTCCTCGCCGCGGGTGTCGACTGGCTGGCGTTCAGCGTCGACGGAGCGACGCCGGAGGTGTACGAGAGCATCCGGCTCGGGACCTCGTTCGAGCGGGTGACCGGCAACATCCGGCGCCTGGCCGACAAGCGCGCGGCAGGGACGCCGAGGATCGCGCTCAACTTCGTGATCATGGAGAGCAACGCCCATCAGCTCGAGGCGATCGTGGAGCTGGCGGCAGAACTGGGCGTCGACCAGGTGAACTTCAAGCAATGCGACGTCTCGCGCGGCGAGCTCGGACGCGGGCTGGGGCTCTTCCGCGCGTCACCGGATCGCGAGACGCGCCGGTTAGACAAGGCGCTGAAGCGCGCCCGCAGGCGGGCGCGCAAGCTGAAGATCGAGACGACGGCCTTCCCCTTCGTGCCCGAGGAGCTGCCGGTCTGCGCGCAGGATCCGCGCACGTCGCTGTTCATCGGCTGGAACGGTCGAGTCGCGCCGTGCATCAACCTGGCGTACAGCGGTCCAACGGCCTTCTTCGGCCGCGAGACGGAGCTCCCCGAGGTGTGCTACGGCACGCTCACCGAAGCATCGCTGCTCGAGCTGTGGGAGAGCCAGACCTGCCGCCGGTACCGGGACACCTTCGCCGCTCGCGAGGCAGCGCACGACGCGAGGTTGATGCGCATGGAGCCGGGCACGACGATGGAGAAGCTGGAGCGCGCGATCGAGGAAGCGCGCATGGCGATGCCCCCGCCGCCCGCCGGGTGCGAGGTTTGCCACTACCTGTACGGAACGTGATCCCGGGGAACGGTGCCAGGACGGCGTGATCACGCGGCGAATCCCGCCCTGGCACCGCACTTCGCCGGCGAGAGGTATCGCCGCGGGAGATTCCGGAACTACACTGGCTCCATGGCTCCCTCGTTCCTGCGCTGGCTGCCGATCTTCGCTCTCGGCGCGCCCCTCCTGGCGGCCGCCACCCCGCAGGAGCAGCGCGAGTTCATCCTGGACTTCGACCGGGAGCTCCACGACTCGACCCGCGCACTGCCTCCGGACCAGCTCGGCGTGAAGATTCACTGGAAGTCGGGCCCGGTGAGCGACCCGGAGCTGGACGGCCGCGAGGTGCGCCCCGGAGTGATCCGGATCGGCGACGAGCGCCTCGTGCGCCTCGCCTGGGACCGGCGTGGAGAGGCGCTGTTCGTCGACTGCGACCAGGACGGCGAGCTCGCCGACGAGGATCCCGTCGAGATCGACGGCTGGTGGGTCGAGAAGTGCTGGCTCCAGCACCCGGCAGGCCCCGAGCACGGCCAGTGGGCCCTCCATCCGAGCATCGGGCGCACCGATTCCCCGGCCGGCTCGGACCGGGTCCTCGTGCGCTCGGGCTGGTCGGGAGATGTCGAGCTCCGGGGAGTCGTCTACCAGCTCGGCGTCTTCGACGACCTCGACGGCGTCTTCACCCCGGGCGTCGACCACCTGGCCTTGAGAATCCGGACCGACGAGGACCCCGAGGCCGACTTCGAGAATGTCGCTCTACCCGGACGAGTGCTGATCGGGGAGGTGCTCTACGACCTCTCGCTGTCCCTGGAGGCCTCCACGGGCAGGGGTGGCATCGTCCGGGCGCGCTTCACCGAGATCCCCGCGCCGAGGGTGGAATGTGAGCTGCTCGGGACGCAGCTCTCGAAACTGCTGCTCGAACCGACCGAGCCCGGCCCGGAGGCCACGCTGATCCTCCTCGAGGAGCCGAGCGGCACGGTGCAGCTCGTCGAGGGTGAGTATCGTGCTCGCATCGAGATCGCACACGAACGCATCGGCCTGCTCCGCTCCGAGGTCGACCTCGTCGTGGGGCCCGGGGCCAAGAACGTGCTGCGCGCGGGTTGTCCGCTCGAGAACAGTCTCGGCTACCGGCGTGCCTCGGGCTCGACGCTGGAGCTCGAGTACCGGTTGCTCGGCATCGGCGGCGAGGAGTACACGCTCGGCACCCGCTACTACCCGGCGCCGACCTTCGTCGCTCGCGCCGGAGACCGCGAGGTCGCGTCGGGTTCCTTCGAGTACGGCTGAGGCGGCACCTGCGGGCACCTGTGGAGGGTGCCGATCATCGCGACGGGAGCGCTCGACCTCGAGAGCTCCTTCGAGCTGCACGAGCTGGGACCTGAGCGAGGCCAGCCGGTGACCATTCACTGGCCGTGGACGAACCACCTGTGGTCGATCCTGCCGCTCGCGCTGCTGGCGCTGCCGTTCCTCTTGCAGCGCAACCGCAACCGCGGCGCGGCTGCCATCTGGCTGCCGGTCCTCGCCGTCTACTACTCGTGGCTCCCGCTCTACTGGATCTTCGGGAACGTGAACCCCCAGCTGGAGGAGGCGCTGGGCATCCTCGCCGTGGGGCTGGGAGTGACCTGCGCGCTGGTCCCCTGGATCGCGACGGGCTCTCGCTGGCGAAGCTGGCTACTGGCGCTGCTGTCCGCCCTGGCCGTCGAGGCCGCGGCGCTCGCCCTCTTTACCGCGGGCGCGCTCGAGCTCTTCTCAGCCACGGGCGTGCCGGTGGTGTTGCCGGCGATGGTCACGGGGATCGTGGTCACCAGCGCCGCCCTGGCCGGTCGTGCCTTTCGAGGACCGAACAGCTCGGGCCGCTTCCTGGCGCGATTCCTGCTGTGGCTGCTCCTCTCGGCCTGCGCGACGGTGATCGCCATCGCCATCGCCCAGGAAGCGGTGGTGGATGCCGGCGTATTCGATGCGTTCCTGTTCCTCATCTCGGCCCTGATGATGTCCATCATCGCCCTCGTCGCGGCCGCACCGTTCCTGCTGCTGGCTCGCTTCAGCGAGACGTACCGGGAGCGCTTCCGGGTGGCGCTGGAGCGGGGGTAACCCCGGCGAATACCAACTCGACCGCGGAACCTCTCGCCTTCGACCCGGTTCATCTCGCAGTCGACGACGACCTCGCGATCCAGGATTCGATGATCCCCCTCCTCCCCGGTGTACTGCTCGCGCTCCTTCCCTCGCTCCCCGGTGGTCAGGAGACGGCCCCGGAGCACGAATCGGTCGAGGAGCTCCTCGCGGCCCTCGCGGAGGCCGAAGGGGACGCACCCGAGGTCTGCTGGGCGCTGCTCGAGCGGGACGAGCGCTCGCCGGAGGTGATCGACGCCCTGCGGCACTGGCTGGGCCGGGCGCGGGCCCCCAACTCGCAGCAGGTGATCGATACGATCCTCAATCACTGGCGCGTATCCCACGAGGTGGAACCGTTCCACTGGATCTACCTCGAGCGCTCGTACGAGCTGGTCGAGCCCGAGGACTTGCTGCCCCGGGAGGTCGCCCCGCTCGCCGGGGAGGACGAGGAGCTGGGCGAGAGAGTCGCGATCGAGCTCGCCGCGGCATCCTCCGACGACGAGCGGATGTCGCTCCTCCAGAATCTGGAGCAGCTCCGCGCCGACCGACGCTGCGGCGCCATCGACGCGGCGCTGGAGCTCGCCGACCGGAACGACGAGGTCGGGGAAAAGGCCCGGGAGGTGATCCTCGCCACCTACGGCGTTCGCCCCGGCGCGCACCTCTACTACGTGACCCGGCGGGAGCCGATCACCGACCCGGTCGTCCAGGGCCGGCTGCTGGAGATCGCCCGCTGGCTGCTCGACGACCGCGTCGAGGAGTCCCCCGACGTGCCCGATTGGGACTCGCTCGACCTGGCGGCGCAATGCGCTATTCGTTCGGAGCTCGCGAGGGAGGTGGTGGTCCCGCGCCTGATCGAGATCCTGCGCGAGACCAGGAAGCCCCGGGTGCTTCGCCTGCTGTGTCTCCTGGGCGTCGAGGACGAATTCGTCCGCGAGCGCTATCTCGAGACGATGTCCAACGAGGTGGTGGTCGCGGGCGGGAAGATCGATCTCTTGCCGTACTGGAAGCACCACGACGAGGAGACGCTCGCGGCCTTCGAGCGGGTCTTCTCGAGGGCCGACAAGCTCGCCCTGGTCCACCACCTCGTCTTCGCGGGTCTGCTCGATTCGAGCGAGCACGCCATCGTGCGCCGCTTCTTCGAGGCGATGGAAGAAGAGCCCGGCGATCGCTGGGCTCACCATAGGGCGTGGGGCTTCCGTCACGTCGCGATCCCCTCCCCGGACGAGCCGAAGGTGATGCAGGCGAACAAGCTCGGCCTCTCGATCGCGACACGACGCGCGCGGGGCGAGGACTACTCCGGGTGCGCGAGCGCGCTGGCGGAGCTCTTGCAGAGCGGGTACGACCGTCGCGGTGCCGGTGGCTGGGGCGACTACTACGGATACGGCTTTGGCCACGCGCTGGCCCTCGACCTGCGCGGGCCCGAATTCGTCGAGGCCGCGCTGATCCTCCTCAAGAGCGAGCGCCCTTTCTGGAGCCACGTCGACCACGCCCGCGAGCTCCTCTCGGGCGCGGAGCTGACCGCGGAGCAGGCGGCGCGGGCCGCCGCGCTGCCCGTGTGGTCCGGCGGCCCGATGCCCGTCGGGCTGCGCGGGATCCCGCACATGCGGCAGGAGCTCTATCGGGGCAACACGGAGTGGCTGGACGAGCTCTGCGCCCTGACCCCGCTGATTCCGCGAGACGAGGAGTACCTGCTGGTCCTCCTGCAGCGTGGACGGCCGGGACAGCGGCTGCGGATGCTCGAGGTGATCCGCGACGAGGAGCTCGACTCGCCGAGGATCCGGGCCGCGGTCATCGAGCGCACGCGGGACCGTGACCATCGGGTCCGCGAGCTGGCGGAGGCGATTGGGGCGCAGAGGAGGCAGAGGACGCGGTGATTTCACGCAGAGCTCGCGGAGGACCGAAGCGGCGCTGAGGGAGCAGAGCTCTGCGTGAAACCACCGCGTTCTCCGCCTCCTCCGCGCCATGGCAATGGCCAGCTCAGGCTCCATTGAACTCCCCCAGCGCCCCGTACATCGCCACCACGTTCTCCGGCGGCACGTCGGGCAGGATGTTGTGCACGGTGTTGAACACGAATCCCCCGCCCGGCGCGAAGATCTCCAGACGTCGCAGCACGTGCGCGCGCACCTCCTCCGGCGTGGCGTGGTTCAGCACCTCGCGCGTGTCGCAGCCTCCGCCCCAGAAAGTGACGTCCTTCCCGAACTCCCGCTTCAAGCGCTCCGGCTCCATGTCGCGGCAGCTCGTCTGCACCGGGTTGATCACCTCGAAGCCCGCCTCGATCAGGTCGGGCAGGAGCTTGTAGATCGAACCGCAGGAGTGCAGGAAGGGGCGCATCCCGCTGTGCTCCTTCACGTACGCGCACAGCTGCGCGTGCCGCGGCTTGAAGAAGCGGCGGTAGGTCGCCGGCGACATGAACGGGCCGTCGTTCATGCCGAGGTCGTCGCCGAAGCGCACGATGTCCGCCACGTCACCCACCGCGGCGCAGATCTTCTCGAGACCGGCGAGGTGTCGCTCCATCAGGGCGTCCAGCAGACGCTCCACCTCGCGCTCCTCGCTGACCAGGTCCATCAGGAAGTTGTCGAAGCGGCGCAGGAAAGTCCCCCATTCGAAGAGGTTGCAGCCCGCGCCGATCAAGAGCGCGCGATCGGTCGACTCGCGCAGCTGGATGGTGCGCGCCCGCAGCGTCTCCCAGAAGCCCTCGTCGCCCGCGTGGTCCCACGGCTCGGACGCGAACGCCGCCCACAGCACCCTTCCCATCGCCGCGTCGAGCCCCGCGTGATCGGCGGGATAGCCGTCGAGGTACGGAAAGCAGGTCTGGTCGAAGAACGTGCCGCTCGGCGGCATCTCGGCGATCTTCGTGCCGTCGGCGTGCAGGGCGTCCACGCCGCCGTCCTCCCTCACCTCCGTCCGGAACCATTGCGGATAGAATGCTCCAGAACCGTCCGGCAACTCGATCGGAACCCAGTCCGACTCCCGCTCGTTGAACGCCCGGCCGACGTCGACCACGTCCACTCCGAACGACTCGAGCACCACCTCCTCCGGCCGCGCGAGCTGCTGCACGACGTCGTAGACGCGCGTCGCGCCCCCGTCCAGGCCGAGGCGCGCCTTCAGCCGGTTGTAGCCGATCGCCGAGATCCCCGAGCTCGGAGTGGCGCCGAGGTCGAGAGGGACGCGGTCGGGCTCGGCGTGGTCGATCGTGGCGAGGATGCGCTCTCGTGCGTTCATCTTCGTAGGGGCGCAGAGTTCGGTTTCGGTGAGGGCGAGGGCCCAGGATAGCGTCGGAGCACACCAGGGCCCGTCGAAACTGGAGCCGCTCCGCGCGCCGCCGTATAGTCTTCGCTCCCCCGTCCCCGGCACGCCCCTGGAGGCCCATGGCGCAAGAGAAGCAACCCACCCCCGCCGAGCTCGAGCTCGCCTGGTTCCGCCAGCACTACCGCGGCGACATGAAGCAGCTCACCTGGCGGGCCGTGCTGATGGGCGGAATGCTCGGTGCGGTGCTCTCGCTGACCAACCTCTACATCGGGCTGAAGACCGGCTGGGGCTTCGGGGTGGCGATCACCGCCTGCGTGCTCTCCTACGCGATCTGGAAGACGCTCAAGAACGTCGGCATCGCCAAGACGGACATGACCATCCTGGAGAACAACGCGATGCAATCGACCGCGTCGTCGGCGGGCTACTCCACCGGCGGCACGCTCGTGTCGGCGATCGCGGCCTACCTCCTGGTGACCGGCGAGCACATTCCCTACGGCCTCCTGACCATCTGGATCTTCTTCCTCGCCGTGCTCGGGGTGACGCTGGCGATCCCGATGAAGCGGCAGATGATCAACGTCGAGCGCCTGCGCTTCCCCTCGGGGATCGCCGCGGCGATGACGCTGCGCAGCCTGCACGCCGACAACGAGCACAGCCCCGCGCTGGAGGGGCCGCTGGCCGAGGCCGGCGCCGGTACCGATGACGAGGCAGCTGCGAAGGAGGCGCTGGAAGAGGTCGAGGGTACGGTGACCAGTGAGGAGGAGGCGAGTCAGAGCGCTCGCTGGCTATTCATCGCCGGCGGCGCCGCCGCCCTGCTCGCCCTCGTGCGCGATGGCTTCGAAATGCTCCGCGAGCTGGGCGTGAAGACCCAGACGACCCTGATCGAGTACGCCTACCCCCTCTTCGGCAAGACCGCCTATCAGTACACCGTCGGCATGGAGGGCAGCCTCCTCCTGGTCGCGGGCGGAGCGCTGATGGGGCTGCGCGTCGCGGCCAGCGTGATGCTGGGCGCGGTCATCAACTGGTGCATCCTGGTGCCGATGATGGTCGAGCGCGGCGTGATCGAGTCGGGCATCACCGCGGACGGAGCGCTCAGCCTCGACTACCGAACGATGGTCTCCTGGTCCCTCTGGGGCGGCGCCTCGTGCATGGTCACCAGCGGCCTGCTCGCCTTCGCCATGCAGTGGAAGTCGGTGCTGCGAGCGCTCAGCGGCGTGACCGCGATCTTCGGGAGCCACCGCGCGGCCGCGCGCACCCCCGAGGAGGAGGAGATGGAGAGAATCGAGGTGCCCGGCTCCTGGTTCGTCGGCGGAGCACTGATCGGCGGGGTCGGCGTGGTCACCACCGCCCTGTTCGCCTTCGACATGCCGGTCTGGATGGGTGTGCTCGCGGTGGTCCTGTCCTTCTTCCTCGCGCTGGTCGCCTGCCGCGTCTGCGGCGAGACCGACACCACACCGGTCGGCGCGATGGGCAAGGTGACCCAGCTGATGTACGGCGCGATCACCCCCAAGTCGATGCGAGTCGAGCAACCGACGCAGACGCAGAACGTCAATCTCATGGCGGCGTGCATCACCGCCGGGGTCGCCGACAGCGCCTCCGACCTGTTGATCGACCTGAAGAGCGGCTACGTCCTCGGCGCCAATCCGCGCAAGCAGTTCCTCGCGCAGGCCGCGGGGATCTTCGTCGGGACGGCGGTGACCGTACCGGTCTTCTACCTGCTCGTCCCCGACGCACAGTCGCTCGGCACCGATCAGTGGCCCGCGCCCGCCGCCCAGGTCTGGGCGTCGGTCGCCAAGCTCCTGTCTCAGGGCCTCGGCTCGCTCCATGCGACGGCACAGGCGGCGCTGGTGATCGGCGGCATGGTCGGGATCCTGCTGGTGGCGCTCGGTAGTATCCTGCCGGCCAAGGCGCGCCCGTGGGTCCCCTCGCCGATGGGGATCGGGTTGGCGTTCACCTTCCACTTCTACTACGCCTTCTCGATGTTCCTCGGCGGCGTGCTCGGCTGGATCTTCCTGAAGTCGTCGCCCAAGAAGAGCAAGCTCTTCACCTTCCCGATCGCCTCGGGGATCATCGCCGGCGAGAGCCTGATGGGCATCTTCGTCATCCTGCTGCCGATCCTCGTCGGGGCGGTAGGAGCCCTGTTCCTCCACTACGCCTTCCAGCTGGCCATGGACCTCGCGCTGTCGAGCTGATCCCGAGGAGCTGGATATAGAACAGAAACAACGAAACCGGCGCGGATGCGCCTCAGAAGCCCCGTCGGGCAGGAAAGCAAGAGAAACATGAAAGACCCCCGCGTCGCACAGCTGGCCCGGAACCTGATCGAGTACTCCACCGAGGTGAAGGAGGGCGACCGCGTCGTGATCGAGGCGATCGACGTCCCGACCGAGTTCGTCGAATGCCTGATCGAGGAGACCACGAAACGAGGAGGCCTCCCGACGGTGTGGCTGCGCAACGGCCGCATCCTCCGCAGCCTGTACCGCCATGGCACCGAGACGCAGATGAAGCTGATCGGCGAGTTCGAGCGCTATCAGATGGAGAAGACCGACGTCTACATCGGCGCCCGCGGCGTGACCAACATGGGCGAGCTCTCCGACGTCCCCGCGGAGAAGCTGACCTCGTACCAGAAGCACTGGTTCGGTCCGGTGCACATCGAGGTGCGGGTGCCCAAGACCCGCTGGGTGGTGATGCGCTGGCCCACCCAGGCGATGGCGCAGGCCGCCGGCAAGAGCACCGAGGCGTTCGAGGACTTCTACTTCGACGTGTGCTGCCTCGACTACGACAAGATGTCGAAGGCGATGGATCCGCTGAAAGAGCTGATCGACAAGACGGACAAGGTTCACATCAAGGGCCCGGGCGAGACCGACCTGCGCTTCTCGATCAAGGGGATGCATGCGATCAAGTGCGACGGCAAGCTGAACATCCCCGACGGCGAGATCTACACCGCGCCGGTCAAGGATTCGGTGGAGGGCATCATCGCCTACAACACGCCGAGCCTCTACCAGGGCACGACCTTCGAGGACATCCGCTTCAAGTTCAGCGAGGGGCGCCTGATCGAGGCGACCTGCAACGAGACGGAGCGGATGAACGCGATCCTCGACACCGACGAGGGCGCGCGCTACGTCGGCGAGTTCGCGATCGGCGTGAACCCCTACATCACCGACGCGATGAAGGACACGCTGTTCGACGAGAAGATCCGCGGGTCGTTCCACTTCACGCCGGGGAACTCCTACGACGACTGCAGCAACGGAAACCGCTCGGCGGTGCACTGGGACCTGGTGGCGATCCAGACGACCGATTTCGGCGGCGGCGAGATCTGGTTCGACGACGTGATGATCCGGAAGGACGGGTTGTTCACGCTGCCCGAGTTGGAGCCGCTGAATCCGGAGAATCTGATCGGGTAGTGGAACGCGGAGGAGGCGGAGATCGCGGAGGAGCTACTGAGATCGGATCAGGGTTCGATCGCAGAGGAAGGCGCAGAGAGAGCGGAGATCGGCGAGGAGCCCAGAACAGAACCTTGGCTCACTCGGCGCACTCTGCTTCCCCCGTGCATTTCTCTGTGATCGAACCCTGATCCGATCTCAGTGGCTCCTCCGCGATCTCCGCCTCCTCCGCGTCATCTCGGCGCTCTCCGCGCTGAAACGCCGCGATCTCTGCTTCCTCCGCGATCGATCCCTGGACGACAGCAGCTCCCGCCGTGATAATCCCCCGCCCCCATCCCCAGCAACGAGACACAGATGACCGAAGCCAGCACCCCCGACGACGCCCCTCAGAGTTTCCTCGACAAGTTCCGGGTGATGAAGGGGTCGCCCCGGGAGCTCTGGCTCATCAACGCGACCAAGGTCCTGGAGATCCTGGCCTACGGGTTGATGTCCTCGACCATCGTCCTGTGGCTCTCCTCCGACATGGGCTACACCGACGCGCAGGCCGGTGACTACATCGCCTACTGGTCCGCGGTGATGACCCTGTTCACGGTGCTGGTAGGTTCGCTGGTCGATGCGATCGGCATCAAGAAGTCATTCCTGCTCGGGTTCTGGCTCTGCCTGGTTTCCCGCGCAGTGATGACCGCGACGACCGACCCCTGGATCGCCATCCCCTTCGGGTTGATCCTGCTCGCCGTGGGCCTCGCCTTCATGATCCCGGTGATGAACGCGGCCCTCAAGCGGTACGCGACCAGCAAGCAGCAGACGATCGCCTTCGCGCTCTTCTACGTGCTGATGAACGTCGGGTTCGTGCTCTCCGGCTTGCTGGTAGATTACCTTCGGAGCGACGCGGTCTTCGGGGAGCTGAGTGGAACCACGATCATGGGGATCGAGATGTCCACCTACCGGGTGCTCTTCTTCTGGGCCACCGTGGCCACGCTCCCCGGGTTGCTCATGACGCATTTCATCATGCGCCGCGGTGTCGAGGGCACCGACGATCAGGGCGTGGTCATCCGCAAAGTCGAGGGTAAGTACGAGAGCGAGAACCTTCTGACGGGGACCCTGCTCTCGATGCGCGACGCAGGCAGGGACACCGTCTCGATCTTCGCCTCGGTCTGGAGGGAGCCCAATTTCTACCGATTCCTGACCTTCCTGTTCCTGATCGTGCTGGTGAAGCTCGTCTTCTTCCACATGCACTACACGTTCCCGAAGTACGCCATCCGGGAGCTGGGTCCCGGAGCGCCGCTCGGGAACCTCTGGACGGTTCTGAACGCGGGGCTGATCGTCATCATCACGCTGCCGGTCGCCGCTCTCTTCGACCGCGTTTCCAGCTTCACGATGCTCCTCGTCGGCACGATCATCGCGGCACTTCCCGTCTTCCTGATGGTCATTTCGCCGTCGGTGTTCGCTCCGATCGCCGACGGGCCGATCGGGCACTTCATCGGGCACACCTGGCTGGGGATCCCCGTCGAGCGAGGCGTCGACCCGGTGATCATCTCGGTCACCATCTTCGTGATCATCTTCTCGTTCGGCGAGGCGATCTTCTCGCCGCGCCTCTACCAGTACACGGCGGCAATCGCCCCCAAGGGCAAGGAGGGCTCCTACATGGCGCTCTCCCTCATCCCCTACTTCTTCGCCAAGTTGATCGTCGGCGTCCTCTCGGGGCGGATGCTCCATCGCTGGTGTCCGGATGACGACGTGCTCGCCACGCGCTACCTCGAGGACAAGTTCGGCGTGGACCCCGCGACCCTGGTGGATCCAGGGACGCTGGAACCGCTCGAGAAGGAAACGGTCCTGCAGATGCTCGCCGACAAGCTGGGGTACATCGTCGAGCAGACTCCCAGGCAGATCGAGCAGGGCAAGGAGGCCATCGCGGCGCAGGACTACGGGCTCTGGGAGATCCTGCACGAAGCCTACCCGCGCGATTCCCAGACCCTGTGGCTGGTGATCGCCCTGATGGCCGTGGCCTGCCCGATCGGCATCGTCCTCCTGCGCAACGTCATTCGCAGCCGGGAGGATGGTGGTGTCGAGGAGAAGGGCGACGCCTGACGCCGTACGACTGATCCCTGGACGACGGCGGCCGCTGCCGAGATAATCCCCCGCTCCCCCCGCCCCTTGGCACGGGATCGAGGGGCCACGTCGTACCCCCCGGCCACTGCTTTCCGCCGCCCATGGACAATCTGGACATCATCATCTGGGTCAGCGCCGTCGTACTGATCCTCGGCTTCTTCCTCATCCTCTGGAACTACATCAAGGGGCTGAAGGGCTCGCCGCGCGAGCTCTACCTGATCTACTTCGCCAAGCTGCTGGAGTACGGGGCTTACGGCGCGGTCAACTACACCTTCGTCCTGTACCTGAGGGAGGACTGCGGGCTCTCCGACGTGATCGCGGGCTCGTACGTCGGGGTCTGGTCGATGTCGATGACCGTGTGCTCGATGCTGATCGGGGCCGTCTGTGACGCGATCGGGATCAAGAAGACCCTGATCCTGGGGACGGGGCTGCTGCTCCTGTCGCGGCTCACGCTGCCCTTCATCGACAACATCTACATCGCCACCTTCACCAGCTTCCTGCCGATGGCGATGGGGATGGGCATCCTCCTGCCGGTGCTGTCGGTGGGTATCAAGTACTGGACCTCCTCGGAGGGGTCGGTGCTCGGCTTCGCCCTCTTCTACACGCTGATGAACGTCGGCTGGGCGCTGGGCGCCTGGATCTTCGACGCGGTCCGCGGTCACTTCGGTGAGCACGAGATGGTGGAGATCGCCGGCTCCGGGCTGGAGATGTCCACCTACCAGATCATCTTCCTCGTCGGCTTCTTCCTGACGCTGCCCCAGATATTCATCTACATGATGTTCCGGCGCGGGGTCCGCATGACCGACGACCAGGGGGTAGTCATCGATCCCAAAGAAGAGGCGACGGGCGAGGACGGCCGGAAGCTGGGCATCGGCGAGGTGGTCTCCAAGGCCGCCAGGGACACCGTCGGGATCTTCGGCAAGGTCATCTCCCAGAAGCCCTTCTGGATCTTCATCTTCATGATGGCGATGCTGGTTCCGGTCCGGCTGGTCTTCTACCACTTCCACTACACGTGGCCGACCTACGGAATCCGGGTCTTCGGTGAAGGGGCCAAGGTGGGGAACATCTGGGGAGTGCTCAATCCGCTGATGATCGTCTACCTGACGCCGCTCATCGCGGTGCTGACCAAGAAGACGCGCTCCTACACCATGCTGGTGATCGGCACCTGCCTCTCGGTGGGATCGATCGTCATCGCGGTGATGCCCCCCGAGTGGTTCGACCCGTTGATGGGCACCTGGCTCTCCGAGCTGATCTTCGATCGATGGCTGGAGGTTCCGGTCGAAGAGCAGGTGCCGCTGTACCTGTCGTTGATCATCTTCATCGCCGTGTTCACCGTCGGTGAGGCGATCTGGTCGCCGCGGCTGATGCAGTTCACCGCCGAGATCGCGCCCGGGGGCAAGGAAGGAACCTACATCGCGCTCTCCTACCTGCCCTACTTCGGCGCCAAGCTGATCGTCGGTCCGATGTCGGGCTGGCTCGTCTCGGAGTACACGCCCAAGGACGCCGACAGCTACCCCGACCACTGGATGGTCTGGGTCTGGATCGGCGGGATGGCGGCCATCACTCCGATCATCCTCATCGCCATGCGAAAGCTGTTCCGCCGGGCGGAGCAGCAAGACATCGAAGCCGCCTCCTAGCACGGCGTCAGGCACTTCACTACGAGCAGTGGCCCCCGGGGGGGGGGGGCGCGCGGCCCGGGGCGGGGTGTTTTTGG
>CAZCAC010000159.1:17346-17635 GCA_964496575.1 uncultured Planctomycetaceae bacterium
CACGGGGCCACTGCTCGTAGTGAAGTGCCCGACAACGTACTACGCGTTCATGTCGGTCCACTTCTTGGCCATCTGACCGAAGATCGCCAGCGCGATGATCGCCAGGATGCCGATCGCGGCGAAGGGTATCCACACGCGGTACTGCGGGTGGTACTCGTCCCACAGGGTCTGCGTGGCCACCTTGGCCGAGTCCCCCACGTCGACCGAGACCAGCGCGCGCGCCTCGAAGGGGTTGAGGCCGAGGAGGCGACCCGCCTGGTCGGGGTGGGTGGCCCAGTTCTTCTCGTCC
>CAZCAC010000160.1:0-17591 GCA_964496575.1 uncultured Planctomycetaceae bacterium
AACGACGCGATGCGCGACTACTACGGCATCGAGCACTACCACACCTCGATCGTCGCGCCGTGGACGATCGAGCACCACGACTGCTGGGGCAAGCCCTCCGACCCCGAGACGATGCTGATCGCCGAGTTCGACGAGGACTCGATCTACCACCCCTACGGTGAGCTGGTCCACGACCACTACGAGACGCTGGAGAGCCCGTGGGGGCGGCCCTACGAGCTGATCCGGATGCCGATGTTCCAGATGGGCAGCGGGTGGTTCGAGTTCCGACCCTACCTCAACGCGCTGGTCTCGAACGAGAGCGTCTACGTCGCCGTCACGAACCACCCAGACGACGCGCTCGCGCTGGCGAAGTTCCAGGAGGCGTTCCCGGGTTACGACATCGTCGGCGTCGACCACCAGGGGACCGGGTTCAACGACGCGCTGCACTGCCGCACGCGGAACTTCGTCAAGCGCGATGCGATCCGGATCTACCCCTTCCCGCCGGGGGACACCGAGGACACGAGCGCCGACTACCCGGTCCGCGCCGAGGTGATCCCGCCCGCCGGCGCCGCGCTCGCCGCGGGGTATCCGCGGATCCTCTGGACCGAGACAGGCGGGCCGCCCTTCCAGAGCGTGGTGATGGCTCTGACCGGCTCGCCGAAGGAGTACCTCGGTTTCCTCCCGGCCCGTCCCCTGGGGACGACGGTCTCCTTCTACATCGAAGCTCGCGATGACGCGGGCCGCGAGCAGATCTACCCGATGGTCGCGCCCGACGGGATGATGGAGCTCGAGGTTCGAGCCGACGCCCTGCCGCCGGTCCTGTCGCGCTACCAGCCGTCACGCTCCGGTTGCGCCGGGGCGCCGCCGCCGTCGATCCGGGTCCTCGGCAAGGACGACATGGCGACGCCGACGGTGACGGTGGAGTCGTGGGTGAACGACGTGGCCCAGGCTCCGGTGTCCCTCCCGCGCGAGGAGCTCTGCTACTGGTACTCCGGCGAGCTCGGTGCCGGGCTGGC
Organism: uncultured Planctomycetaceae bacterium; assembly: GCA_964496575.1. Taxonomy (GTDB): domain Bacteria; phylum Planctomycetota; class UBA1135; order UBA1135; genus CAZCAC01. The sequence continues at coordinate 996 of CAZCAC010000160.1, forward strand.
TCCCGGCGACCTCTTGAGGTACCGGGTGGTCGCCTCGGACGGAGCAGCCACCGCCCACACCTCCGTGCTGCCCGCGGTGGGAGAGACCTACTGCCCGATCGTGGGCCCCGAGGAGAGCGTCGCGATCGTCGACCTCAGCCGACGTCCCTGCACGGGGCCGTTCCTGGCCGAGACGCTCGGCGACCTCGGGATTCCGTACGCGCACTACACCACCTGGCCCACCGACTGGAGCCTGCACCGCGTGTGGTTCTTCTGCCTCGGTGTCTACGCCGACAACCACATCCTCGACGCGGTGCAAGCAGCGGAGATCGTCGCGGCCTTGCAGTCGGGCGACTTCGTCTACCTCGAGGGCAGTGACGTCTGGTGCTACGACCCGCAGGGGGCGACGCTCGACCCGCACTTCGGGGTGAGTCCCGTGGACGACGGAGGGGACCTCGAAGGAGGCCTGCTCGGCCAGCCGGCGACCATCGCGGAAGGACTCGACTTCGTCTACGCCGGTGGAAACGCCTACATGGACGAGCTGGCCGCGGTCGCCCCGGCGCAGGTGCTCCTCCGCTCCGGCGCCGACGGCGTGGGACGCACCGTGCTCAACGACACCGGCCCGTATCGCAGCATCGCCAGCTCCTTCTCGCTGGGTGCCCTCGTCGACGACTCGTGGCCGGAGACGCGCAAGGAGCTGCTGCTTCGCTACCTCGAGTTCTTCGAGATCGAGCGAGTCGCGCTGCAGTCCGTGGGCGAGGCTCGCCCCGGCGCGAACGTCACCCTGCGGCTCGAAGCGCAGCCGGGCGACGGGTACGTGATGCTCTCCTCGGCGGCGGAGGAATACGCGGTGCGCCCCGGCTACGGCACGCTGCGCCTCGACCTCGCGCACTCGGAAGTGATGGATCGTGGGCGATTCCCCGCCTCCGGCGTGGTGAAGCTGCGCCTCACCATCCCCGACGATCCGGCCCTCTCGGGAACCGAGATCCACCTGCAGGCCGCCGTCGGCCCGAAGATCGCACCGGGCCAGGCGGTGTTCACCAACCGGCAGATCGTTCGCGTTCGCTAGCCCCTCCGCTCACCTGGCGAGCAGGTTGACCGCCCGGACCGTGCGCGTGCGCTCCTCGATCGGGGCGGGCAGCGTCCCCTTGAACCAGGCCTTGGCCCGGTAGCGGAACTCCTCGCCGGTCGGCGTGAAGTCGAGAGGCGCCTCGCCCAGCGCCAGCGGAGGGTGGCCCTCGGTGGTGGTCACGTGCGGGTCCTGGTGGCAGCCGATGCACGAGCGAGTCTCACCCGGTCGCGGGTAGATCCAGGTCAGCTGGTTGCCGAGCACGCGACGGTCGCTGTCGAGCACCTGAAAGTGCAGGAGCCGATCCGCCGGGACGTTCACGAAGAACGAGCCGTCGGCGGCCAGCGGCGCGGTCCCGAGCACGCGAGCCAGCGTACCGCCGTGGTTCTGCCAGACCTCGTAGCGGTTGGTCTGGGTGCTGTGGCGGCCGGGCACCGGCGTTCCCTCGATCAGGCGCACCAGCTTGCCGCGCTCCGCGACCCCCGGCTCCTGGGTCCGGAACACCGAGTCGCACAGGAAGTGCCCGCTGAAGCCGCGACGCTGCGCGGCGGCGGCGAGCACCGGTGGCCGGCGTCGCGCCAGAAGAGGGCGCGCCTCGAACTCGGCGAGCTCGGGGTCGTTGTAGACCAGCTCGAGCTCGCCGGTGGCCGGATCGAGGAGGTAGAGCCCGAGGTCGACCTCGTCGCGCTCGGCGACCTTCTTCGTGGAAGCGCAGAGGATCCGGCCGTCGCTGAGCGGGAACGGCGTCGTGTAGACGCGCTCCTCGTTGTCCGAGGTGAGGAACGTCTCGGTGTCGCGGCGCGGCCCGACGAGGACCAGCCCGCCCTGCGTGACCACGACGATGCCCCGGCCGTCCGGCATCGGTTGCGGCTGCGTCATCCGCAGCACACGGTGCGTGAGCGGGGCCTCCTGGCCGTGCGCGGGCGTGCGCAGCCCGGTGTCGCGGTCCCTCCAGAACTCGCGGCGCTCGGGGCCGTAGAGCACCACGTCCCCGGTGCCGTCGGGGCGCACCGCGTGCAAGGTGAGCTCGGTCTTGTTGCGCGAGTAGAAGACCTCTAGCCGGCTGAACACGATCCGGCCGTCGGGCAGGACCGCCGGCTCGTTGTCGCGGCCGATGTTGACGGCGATCGGGTGCAGATCGGTCCCGTCGGCGTTCATCACGTGGAGCGAGGTGCAGGGATAGCCGTGGTACTCGTCGCGCACTCCACCGCGGCTGGACGAGAAGACGATCCGACCGTCGGGAAGGTGCGCCGGCCCGACGTCGTGGTAGGGGCCGCGGGTCAACTGCTCCGGCTCCGAGCCGTCCAGCCGGATCCGCCAGACGTGCCACCAGGGGTCCTCCCCACCGCGGTGCGTGAAGATCACCTCCGTGCCGTCGAAGGAGAGCTCCGGGTCGGCTACCCAGCCCTCCGTGAAGGTGGTCAGAGGCGTCACCTCGCCATCCGGTCGGGGCGGCGCCAGGACGAAGAGGTTGCGCCCCGGACGGTACGCCGGCCCCGAGTCGGTCACGACGTAGGTCTGGCGCCAGCGATCGGCCTGCTCGACGGTGCCGCGCGTGTTCGGGAGGTCGTTGTCACCCTGGATGAAGACGATCGCCTCGAGCTCCCGGGCCGGGTCGTCGAGCCGCGGGCTCGACGCCGGGTGAGCGGGCTCGGACTCCGGTCCCACCTCCCGCACCTCTCGCCCGGCGTGTCGCAGCGCCTCCGAGGCCGCGAGGCGAACGCTGTGGAAGGGGTGCGCTTCCGCCGCGCGCTCCAGGGCGGAGAGCGCCTCGTCGTTGCCGAGGTCGGCGAGTGCCAGCGCCGCGGCGTGGCGGACCTCCAGGACCGAGCCCTCGTCCTCGAGCACGTCGACGATTCGCCCGGTCTCCTCGTGCGCCCCGAGCAGCCCGAGCGCGCGGACCAGCGCCTCGCGCCACCGCGGCGCCGGATCGGCGTACTCCTCGTGCTTGAAGGTGGCGCTGTAGCCGAAGGTGACCTCCGCCGGCGTCTCGCGCAGCGCCCGGGCCAGCGGGGCGATCGCCCGACGATCACCGAGCCAGGCGAGCGCCTTGGCCGCGTTCATCCGGACCCAGCCGTCCTCGTGCTGCAGGAGCGCCGCGAGTCGCTGCAGGTCCTCCGCCTCGGCGCACAGGGTCGACAGCCAGGTGGACATCCCCGGCGCGTTGAAGGTGGGCCAGGGACGTCGCGGTGTGATCTCCGGCACCCGGCGCGGCTCCCCGAGCGCGACGAAGGCCTGCTCGCACGCTTCCTGCCGCTGGCCGGAGACGGTCAACAGGTAGCGGGTCAGGACGTCGGCCACCTCCGGTTCGTACAGGAAGAACGTGTCGTGGTCCCCGGGCAGGTTGGCCATCAGGAGCGGCGCGATGCCGGCGACCGCCGCGCGATTCTCGGGAGTCCCGAGCGACAGGCGAGCCAGGGCGTGGGCGATCCAGTAGGGAGTCTCCAGCATCCGATCCTCGCTGGGAAAACCCATCCGATCGTCGGGCGGCAGCTCCAGCGGGTCGGCGCCGTCGAGTCGCTTCGCGTACTTCGCGTAGGCGGTCACGAGGTGCGGCACGGCGCGCACATCGCCGAAGTCGCCCAGCGCATCCGCCGCGCAGCGCGCGAGCTCGGTGTTCTCCAGGAGGGCGATCAAGGCCTCGTAGCCGGCCGGCTCGCGGAGCCGCCCCAGGGCGCGGATGCCCGCCTGGACCAGGGGCCGGTGGCGCCCGTCGGTGAACGGTTCGTCACCCAGGTGGTCGAGCACCAGTGCGGTCGCGCCCTTCCCGCCCAGCGCTCCGATCGCGCGGAGTCCCCGCTCGTACCGCCACAGGTCGTCCTCGCTCCCCTCGTCGGTGGCCTGCCCCTCCTGGCCGACCTCGATCTCGAAGAACGTCGTCGGGTAGGTCGGCTGCACCGACCCGAAGCTGGTGATGCGGACGTAGCGCGCCCGTCGGGCAGGAAAGTCGATCGAGAGCTCGACCGGCGTGACGGTCTTCTCGCGCTTCACGCGCTCGAAGCTCTCGCCGTCCAAGCTGGTGGCCAGCTCGTACTCGGTCATCACGAACCGCGGTCCGTACTGGTGCACGGTGACCTGCGCGATCGTCTCGGGCTGTCCGAGGTCGAGCGTGCACCACTGCGGGAACGGCACGTTCTTGGTCTGCCAGAATTCGGGGCCGATCCGGCGATCGCCGAGCACGGTGGGCGGTCCCTTGTAGGTACTGGAGGCGGTCACCGCGCGTCGGGTGGAGAGCGCCTTCAGCCCGGTCAGGAGGTCGACGACCTCGGCCGGGACCGCGCCGTCGGGCACGGCGTCCCACCAGCTACGCCAGGCCTCGGCGTGAAGCTGGCGCTCCGGCGGCGGCGCCAGCGCGTCGAAGGGGAGCTCCTGTCCCGTCAGGTTGGTCAGCGATACGTGCGCCGCCTGGCGCGTGGCCCAGTCCTCGTCGTCGAGCGCGGCCAGGAGCGGGCGAACCGCGCCGCGCCCGCCACACCAGGCCAGCGCCAGCGCCGCCTGCCGGCGGACCGCCACCGAGCGATCGTCCAGGCAGCCGATGAGCACGCCTTCCGCGCGGTAGGCCCGCAGGAAGCCCAGGTCCTCGGCGGCCTGCCCTCGCTCCGTTGCCGACTCCGAACGCAGCTGGGCGAGTCGGCTCTCGACCTGCTGGTCGAAAGGAGGGGTCACCCCTGCGTTCGCCCGACCTTGCCGTCCGAGGGTCGAAGCGGCCAGCAGGACGACCGTCGCGCACCACGCCACCGTGCCGTAACTCATCCACCGATGGTACGGGGTCTGGATTGCGGCGTCAGTCACTTTCGTCTCACCCCGAGTGCTCCGAGCGGCTCCCGGCGGTCGGGATCTCCTTCGAGCGCACGGCGCTAGATCACGGCAAGGCTTCGTAGACCCCATCCCGGAGGTTGAAGGCGGAGCCGGCCCCGTAGAGGACGCCGATCAGCTCCAGCTCCGGGTCGACGAAGAAGCGACCCCAGTGAATCGCGAGCGACGAACCGTCGGCCGCCTCGTCCCGGATCTCCAGGGCCACGCCCAGTCCGAATCCGGAATCGCCGTCGAAGCCGAGCTCGGGGGGGCAGTCGGCCCGCGGCAGGCCGCCGATGTGATCGGTGGTCATGAGACGCACGCTCTCCTCGGTGAGGATGCGGACACCGTTGCGCTCGCCCCCACCGGCGAGCATCTCGGCGAAGCGGGCGTAGTCGCTGACTGTCGAGTACAGGCCGGAGCCGCCGAGGCAGCGCGTCGGCGGGGCCGGTGGGTCGTCGAGGAGCATCCGGTGCGGAAGGACGAAGTAAGAAGGGGTCGCCGTCCCCAGGCACACGGTGCCTACCCTCGGCGCCGCCCGATGGAGCTTCTCGGAAGAGATGGCGAAGCCGGTGTCCGACATGCCTAGCGGATCGAAGATGCGCTCGGTGAAGATCTCCTGCAAGGTGCGGCCCTCGATCACCTCCAGGAGCACGCCCAGCACGAACGTCGATTCGCCGTAGGCCCACTCGCTGCCCGGTTCGAAGGCGAGCGGCAGCGTGGCGAGCAGGCGCGCGCGGTCTCGCGTGCTCTGGCCGCGGTGCTCGCTCAGGGCTTCCTCGTACCGCCGGCGCAGCATCCCCACGCCGATCCCGTACCGCGCGGAGGAGAGCCCCGAGGTGTGGGCCAGCAGGTCGACGATGCGGATCTGTGTCGTCGCCGGCCGCGTCTCGAAGATCCCGCCCGACGCCTGGAACTCGCAGACCTCGAGGGACTCGAACTCCGGCAGGTACTTCGAGAGCGGATCGTCCAGGGAGAGCCGTCCCTCCTCGACGAAGGTGAGCGTCACCGCGCAGGTGATCGGCATCGTCAGCGAACCGATCGGGAAGATCGTATCCGGCCGATACGGCGGGATCTCGACGCCGTCCATCTCCTTCACCGGCTGGGTGGTCCAGAAGCTCTCGTTCCAGTCGCTCTCGTGGAGCACCGCCCGCCCCCGATGCTGGACGAGCGCGATCCACCCGAGGCTGGGCTCTGCCCTCGCGGCCACCGTCCACTCCGCGCGCAGCTCATCGAGTCGCTCCGCGCGGAGTGTTTCGGCCGGCGGATCCTCGGGGGCCCGCGGCCCGGCGCAGGCGAAGCAGAATGCCGCGAACGAAGCGAAGAGCGGGAGCACGAGTCGGTCAGCTGACCGAGCGAGAGTCGACATCACCGCGCGGAACATCTCGTCACCTCCAGCCGGCCAGGATACCTCCACGGCCAGATCTCCGCGGCATTGCGAGGCGATTCACCGGGGAGTGTCACGGCGGTGCCCGATAGGACTCGGAAGGACCGCGGTCGTCACCGGAGTGACACCGCTCGAGCCAGGCGGCGGAATCGATCACTGGACAGGCCAGACGGGGCGGACACCCATGGCGTGATCCCGGTCGTCGGGGGCCGTGATCATTCGATAGGCGGAGCGTGCCTGGCGGTGACCACGATTGTACGCACCTCCACGAGTGATGAAGAGCCCCGAGCTCCGGTCTCGGCAGAGTGGATCGTCGATCGGGCTGACCAAGTAGAAGTCCTTGCGCGAGCTGTCCAGACAGATCTCGCCGACATTTCCGTGTACGTGATGCAGCCCGAAGGGATTGGGGCGGAAGGAGTCCACCGGGGCGTGGCAAGTGTAGCCATCGTCCAGCCAGGGCAGGGTGCTCCAATCCTGTCCGCCGATCTCGCTGGCGTACTTGTCCGCGAGGTTCGCGACGCCGATGAGGCTCTCCTTCTCATCGCCACACCACCAGCGGGAGTGGGTGCCTCCCCGAGCCGTCAGCTCCCACTCGGCTTCGGTCGGGAGTCGCATTCCGAAGCGGGGAAGGACCCGGCAACAGTCATTCCAGCTCACGTTCTCGACCGGGTGCGAGAGGCTGATGCGGCCTCCGTCGCGAATCCATTGCCTCGACTTGGCCAGGGGTGGATAGAGGCTGGGGTTGTGGCCGGTCAGGGCGATCCACTGCCCCTGAGTCATCTCGTACTTCGACACGAAGAACGGAGACAGCCGGACACGGTGCACGGGGGATTCACTCATCGTGATCCCGTCGGTGGGATCGTAGTTCATGAAACCCGGGCGGCCGTCCGATCCCATCCAGTCCTCCGTGGCTCCCAGGAGAACGAAGACCAGGCCGCTCGACTCTTCCACGTGGAGACGGCCGTCTTCGGTTCGTTGCGGCTCGTCACCCGAGGCCACGTGCCAGAACTCCCACAGGCCGGAGACCGGATCCGGGCCGAGAGGTACCAGGCCGACCTGGACCCCGAGATCGAGCTCGGGGTGGGCGAGTCGAATCTCCTCCGCGCAGGCTGCCCACCTCTCGTGATAGTAACCGCCCGGCGCGTAGGCATCACGCAGGCGCCGGCAGAGGGCCAGTCGCCAGGACACACTCCAGCCACTCTCGTCGGTCCTTCCCCCGGGCGACAGGAGCCCCGTCTCCTCGTCGGCCAGGGCCTCGATCCGGGGGATCAGGTGGGCGAGCTGATTGTGCAGCCAGCGGATGCTGCGATCCCCTTCCGGCTCTTCGGGGAAGCGCCACTCGTTCGACCGGTGAGCCAGGGCGAGCTCCGCCAGACGCCGCTCGAGATCCTTGATCTCGGTCTGCACCGCCTGACCGTCGTTCTCGTTCACGGCCGCGATCTGGGCATCGATCCACTCCACCATCTTTCGCCGAGGCTCCACATCCTCCGGTGAGCCGTCCTCCAGCGCTGCCTGGAACGCCTCGCGAGCGCCGTCATCGTCACCGAGGGCGAAGCACGCCAGGCCCACGGTGACGAGCGGGCTGGGGCTGGTCGCGGAAGGAGCCAGCTCGACGGATTGGCGGGCGAGCGCGAGCCCGAGGCCTTCCCGGCCGAACACATCGCGGGTGGGATGGACCAGAGCGAAAGCCATGTTGTTCAGCTGGGTCCATTCCTGAACATAGTCCGCCTGATCCAGCTCGGGCACCTCGATGGCCGCACCGTCGCGACGAACGGACTCGGACCTGCGCAGGGCGTCCAGCTTCGAGGCGAGCGTCTGCATCTCCGGGTCCTCGTCGATCGCCTTCCCGGCATCGACGACACCGCCGGGTCTCACACTCACCGCCCGCGACCGGATCGTCTCCAGGCTCGAGCGAAGCACCGGCAGGGAGGCGACCAGCGACTCGGCCCGATCGATCCAGGCGACCAGGTCCTCCTCCAGGGCCGGACGGACGGGCCAGAGGCCTCGTTCCTCGGCGAGGAGATCGATCAGCTCCTGCTCCTTCGAGTTGTCCTCCAGGATGCCCTGAGCCTCGAGCAGGTCCACGTTCTGCCGCGCGATTCTCAGGCCCAGGATCGACATGACGACGACGGCGATGACGATCACCGCGGAGGTCGCGCTCTTGGCCGGGTTGCGACGAGCCCACTTGAGCCCCCTCTCCAGCCGTGACGGCGGTCTGGCCAGGATCGGGCGTCTCTCCAGGAATCGCAGGAGATCGTCCGCCATCGCCGTCATGTCCGGATAGCGCTTCCCCGGTGCCTTCTCCATCGCCTTGCTGCAGATCACCGACAGATCCCTGGGCACCTGGGACCTCAGCGTCCGCGGCTCCGGTGGCGTGCTGAAGAGGATCCGATGGCAGATCTGGTGCGCCGTATCCCCCTCGAAGGGACGGGTGAGCGTCAGCAGCTCGTAGAGCACGACTCCCAGGGCGAACACGTCCGTGCCGTTCCCGATCGTCCGCCTGTCTCCCGACACCTGCTCCGGGCTCATGTACAGGTAGGTTCCGACGATCTGTCCCGTCCGGGACAGGGCGGAGGTGTCGTCCACCTTGGCCAGACCGAAGTCGCCGACCTTCGGCTGCCCCCGCTCGGTGAGCAGGATGTTCTGAGGCTTGATGTCCCGGTGGACGACGCCCTCCTGATGAGCGGCCGCCAGGGCCAGGGCGACGCGACGCACGAGCTCGGCGATTCGCCGGTAGCCGTCCGTCGGTACGACGGCCTCGCGGTGTACCTCGTCCAACCAGTCCCTCAGGGTACGGCCGCCGGGAACGAGCTCCTGGGCGATCCACAGGACCCCTTCCTCCTGGCCCGAGCCGTACACCGCCACGAGACCTTCGTGAGCCAGGCGTGCGCCGGCTCGGGCTTCCCGTTCGAAGAGGGCCTGGTCCCGCGCGGATACCCGATCGGGGTTCAGCAGCTTCAAGGCCACGCGTCGACCGAGGGAGGGCTGCTCCGCTTCCCACACGCTGCCCTGCCCACCCCGACCGAGCTCTCGCACCAGCTCGAACTCGCCGATGACCTGGCCGGGTCGAGGATGGCTCCTCGCTCCGGGCCTGGGCGTCACACCCCCGAGCAGGGCCTCGGCACGCTTCCAGTCCTCCCACATCACTCGCAAGTCGTCCGCCTGTGGCGAGTACTCCGAGAGCCAGGTCTCGAACTCCAGGCCGGGCTCTGCTTCCAGCTGCTCCAGGAACCGGTGAAAGAGAGCTGCTACGTCGTTGGATTCGGTGTTCACCCGCGGAGTGTACCGGATGTCCGCTGGATTCATGCACGGTCGGATAAGACCCATCAAGCGTCCACACGGCCGACCCCGGCCCGGTCGGGACGGAATCGGCAGCGAGGAAATCCCGACGAGGCTGTCCTGATTCGGGATCCGCTGGTGGTCGTCGCGCCAGATCGACGCTGCATCGACAACGAGCCGCGCATCGGGCCCTCAGTCGAAGACGAGCTCCGCGGGCCACCAGGCGCCGCGCTCCTCGTCGTCCTCGGCCAGCGGATCGAAGCCCCGAGCGGCGCGCTCCAAGCGGACGAGCAGCCACGCCTCCTCGGGCTCCAGCTCGCGCCCCTGCTCCCAGGCCTGGATCGCCTCGTCCCGCCTCCCGGCGATCCAGCAAGCCTTGGCGTACCAGTTCCAGTCCCAGGCACTGTCCTCCTTCACCCGAGCGCGCATGACGGGGAGCACGCGATCGGGACCCAGCGTGGCGGCGCGGTACAGCCAATCGCAGTCGAAGTCGTAGTTATCGAGGCTCTCGTCGTCGAAGGCGCGCAGGAACGAGTCCACCGCCAGCGTCTCGTCTCCGAGCGCCGCCTGACACTCACCGAGCCGGATCCAGGACTCACCATCGGCCTCCTGCTCCCGGAAGGTACGGCGCAGGTATCGTATCCATCGCTCGGGCGCCAACCTCACCATCAGCTCGTGGTGATCGTCGACGAACCAGAAGGGGCCCTCGTCGAGCTCCTGGAAGAGCTGCTGGACGATCTCCTCCGATCGCCCGCGAAGCTCGAGGAAATCGAACAGCTGCTCGCGGGCGGCCCTGTAGGGATTGCCGCAAGGGCCGGGCGCAATCAGATTCTCGCGCAGCAGGACCTCCGCCTCTTCCGGGGCGAGCTGCGCGACCGCGATCAAACCCTCGTCGCCGAGTGCACGCCGATCGAGCAACTCGAGCAGGAAGGGGCGCGCCTCGGCCGACCGCCCGACGTGGTGCAGGAGAACCGCGAACCGGTAGACCTCGTCGTCGTACCGGCGGGGGAAATCCAGCGACGGCGCGAAGTCCCCGAAGGTCTCCAGCGCTCGCTCCGGCGCGAGCCGGACCAGCGCCTCGAACACGCCGTCCTCGTCCGGGTCCTCGGCGAAGATCTGGAGGTTGAGCTCGGTGGCGCGAGGGGTGTCACCCCGAGAGAGGTGCAGCTGCGCCACTCGGACCCGGTCCTCCGAGTCCAGGTCCACGCCTTCCTCGAGCAGGCGGTCGGCGAGCTGCGCGTCGCCTCTCTGCAAGGCGATCCGGAAGAGGAACTCGCTCGCCGCTTCCGGGTCTCGCGCGAGGGCTCGCACCAAACCACCTCCGTCGGACCAGGCCTGGATCCTCTCCAGCCAACCATCGACTTCGCCGCTCCGCGCGATCCGGAGAAGGAACTCGTTCGTCGCCGCCGGATCGCGCGCGAGGACCTCCACCAACCCACCTGCGTTGGACCAGGCCTGGATCTCCTCGAGCCAGCCGTCGATCGGCAATCCAGGCGAGGCCGGATCGTGGCGCTCCAGGGTAGAGCGGGCGACAGCCGGAGCGACGGAGTCTCCTCTCTCTCCCCCACCGCCGGGCGTCGAGGCGGCGAGGATCCCGCCGAGGAACCCCACGACGAGGCAGAGGACGGCGATCAGGCTGGAGGCAGCGGGCGTCTTCATCTCGTGCATGACGCACCCGGTTGCAAGTGTCGTACCACCGCTCGCGAGAGCTCCGCGGCACCTCCAGGCGCGATTCCCGGGCCCCGCTGTTACGAGACCCTCCCTGCTCTTCCCCGGGGAGCTACCTGTCCGGCTGCAGCTCCCACTCGAGGAGGGTGACCTCGTCCGCGAGCTCGCTGAGGACGATCTCCCGGGAAGCGACGGTCTTCTCGCCCTGCACGACGGGAACGAGCCGGAGCTGGATCCGGACGACCGGCACCGAATCAGGCTGTACGACCTGCGAGCGGATCCGCAATACCAGCTCGACGTGTGGGAGGAACACCCCGAGATCGCCAGCGAGTACCGCCAGTTCGCGATCGACTGGCTCGGTCGGAGGGCCGGCCACGACTGGCGAGACACCTCCAAGGTCCAGGCTGGAGGGGTTGCGCGCCAGATGGCCGCCCTCGGCTACAATGCCGGAGCCGAGATCGAGGCGACCGAGTGGTTCGATACCGAATGCACCTGCGCGTGGCACCAGAGGTTCGACTAGGAGAGAGGAAGCTCGAAATCCACGATCGGGTCGAGCTCGCTCGGTACGCGATACGCGAAGGACTGGCCGAGGCCTGAGCGATACCGAGCCCGGGCACTCCCTGCCGGGTTCACCCGGAACCACTCGCTTCGCCGTTTCCTGTCGCGGAATACCCCGACGATCGAGTCGTCCACCCCGACCCCGACGACCCCCGAGCCGAATCGAGAGACCTCCAACATGGGATCCAGAGCCCTGCTCGTCAGCCTGACCCTGCTGGCCGCCGCCCTCGCCGTAATCCTGCTCCGGTTCGGTGGCGACCGGCAGGAGGCCGCTCCCGACCTCGCCCCGGGGCAGGAACGGCCCGCCGATTCGAGCGACCCGGCTCCCCTGCGCGGGCTGGAGACGGGGCGCGTGGCGGTGGAGGAGCCGGGGCCAGCGGCGAGTGAGGAGGATCCTCCGGAAGCTGCCGAACCGGAGACCGAGGCCGAACCCGCAGCGCCCCCGCCCGGTTGCCTCCGCGTGGTCGTCCGGCGTGGAGGTGCCCCGGTCGCCGGCCGCACCGTCCACCTCCTGCGCAGCCGGAGCTACTGGTTGCCGCGCGATCTCTCCGCGGTCGAGGCCGAGCTCGTCCACCTGATCCTCGACGCGGAGGGAGAAGCGATCGCGTGTTCCCTCGAGCCCGGTACGTACATCGTGGGGGTCGAGCTCGATCCGGGACAGATCCCCCAGCGGCGGGTGAAGCTCGTCGCGGAGGAGGGTGCGACGGTCCGGTTCGACCTCGCGGGAGCCTCTCTGACCGGCCATGTCTACGACGACGACGGCGTTCCCGTGGAGGGAGCCCGGGTGCAGGTGGACTCCAGCGCGGCCATCGTGGTGTGGACCGACGCTCAGGGCGCCTATCGCGTCGAGGCGATCGCCGAGGGTGTGCACTGGGTGGGAGTGAACCGCGACGGCAGTTCCTTCTCCGAGGGGGAGCACATGCTCCAGGTGGCCTTCGCCGAGGGAGAGGCGAAGCGTCTCGACTTCGGCGATCCCGCCGGGCTGGCGACCTGGAGCGGGTTCCTGCGCAACCGCGCGGGAGATCCGGTCGGCAGCCCGGAGGGCCTCCGGAGGCCCGCTCGGCTCCACCTCCTGCGCCTGGAGGACCGTGACTATAGAACGATCCCGGTCGGGGAGGACGGCCGCTTCACGGTACGGCTCGCCAGGGGGCGGTACCAGGTCAAGGTCAACCCTCCGGGGCAGAGGGACCGGCTGAGCATCCACGAGGACCTGCCGATCGACTCGGCCGACCTCGAACAGGACATCGTCCTGCCCGGGACGCGCGTGTCCGGCCGGGTTCGCGATCCGCTGACGGGTGAGCCCGGGCGGGGGCGACACCGGCATACCGTCCAGGCACACCTCGAGGGCCAGACGCATTCCGCGGCGTTCCATCGCACGCTGATCGCCCCCGACGGCCGCTACGCCATCGACGGGCTGGGGCCCGGTGTGTGGCGCATCGGCCCGAGCGGTACATCGCTCGAGGACTACCTCGAGGTCCGCGTGCGCGAGGAGGACGTCGAGCTCAGCGTCGACCTCGAGCACCCGTAGACGAAGCAGGCCCCCCCCGCAACGGCAGGGAGGGCCCGTGCTCGGAAGCTGAATGTCGCCTACAGGCTCTTCAGCATCTCGTCGACCTCGTCGCAGGTCTTGCGGACGGCTCCGACGGAGTGATCGAAGGCCTTCTTCTCGTCGTCGGTCAGGTCGACCTGGATGACTTCCTCGACGCCGTTCTTGCCCAGGATGGCCGGCACGCCGACGAAGATGCCGTCGACGCCGTACTCGCCCTCGAGCTTGGCGCACACGGGGATGATCTTGCGCTTGTCGTAGATGATCGCCTCGGCCATCTCCAGCGCGGCCCAGGCGGGAGAGACGAACGCCGAACCGAAGCCGAGCAGTCCGACCACTTCACCGCCCGCCTTGCGGGTACGGGTTTCGATCGCCTCCAGGGTCTTCTCGTCGACGAACTTGGTCACCGGCATCCCGCCGACCAGGCAGGAGCTGCGCACCGGAACCATGGTGTCGCCGTGCCCCCCGAGGACCAGGGCGCTCACGCTCTCCACCGAGACGTTCGCGGCCTCGGCGACGAACGCGCAGTAGCGGCCCGAATCGAGCTGGCCGGCCATGCCGACGAGCTTGTTCTTCGTGGGCTTGAGCCGCTTGTCCAGCGTGTAGACGATGGCGTCCAGCGGGTTGGCGACGGAGATGACGGTAGCGCCCGGGCAGTTCTTCGCGATGCCCTCGGCGACCTGGTTGGTGACCTTGAGGTTGATGGTCAGCAGCTCCTCGCGGGTCGGGAAGGTGCCGTCGGGGCGCGCCTTGCGCGGAACGCCTGCGGTGTTGATGACCAGCTCGGCGCCATCGAGAGACGAGTAGTCCTTGGAACCGACGCAGCGGATGTCCTTGCCGATCGTCGGAAGGCCTTCGGCGATGTCCAGGCACTTGCCCCGGGACACCGACTGCTTGCCGACGACTTCCTGGCGCTCCGGCGAGTCGTCCGGGTTGACGAACGGAGCCGGATCGACGAGGCCCACTTCGCGGGCCAGCCCACGCTGGGCGATTTCCTGGGTCAAGACACCGCCGATGTAGCCGCCACCGATGAGCCCGATCTTGTTCAGCATTGCTGTTCTCCTTATCTCGTGTCCTTGAGGCCTTGAACGCCTCGGGTTGCCTTCCCCGACGTCATCGATCGGCCGACCTCCCGGGGGCGCGAAACGACACGGGTGCTGTTCGAGAGCGCCGAGCAGGATACGAGATCGGAGGGGTTCTCACCAACCGACAGGCCGGATCGTTCACTCCGGAATCAGGGCTGCTCCGTACTACTCCGTACGCGACGCGGGAAGACGAGGTAAGAGAGTCTCCGCCTCGATTCCTGCCATCGCGGTGGGAATCGTGGTGGAGCCGCCCTGGACCCGTCTCGGCGCCGTCAATCGACCTCCTCGAGCACGAAGCACGCGCGCAGCGCCTTCCATCGGGCCACCAGCGGTTCCTGGCGTGAGGCGGTCACCTCGCCCTCGCTCGTGCTCGCCTCCGCGATCGTCCGGCTCGAGGTTCTCGTCCCCCCGCGCGTCGATCGGGACCATGCGAACCTCGATCCGAGGCGCCGATCACGGCCCGTTCGGTTCGAAGACCGGCGTGATCGTGTAGACCACGTTGTTCGTCGGTTGTGCTTCGACGAGTACCGTGACTGACTGGCCCTTCTCCACGGTCAACCAATGCGAATGAACCAGTTGCCCGGGATTCGCGAACCGGACCGACTGCTCATTGATCGCGAAGGTCTGGACCACCGCCCGATCCGTCCCGACAGGCATGTCGTTGGTCAACGAAACCTGCAGCCGTCCGTGCTCGAGTGCTTCATACGTCCACGAGTCGCTGGCGTCACGGCCGAAGCCCAGCGTGCCCTTCGCCTGGCCGGTCAGCTCGTCGCCCCCCTCCACCTCGGTGATCGACATCGTCGCGAGACTCTCGAACTTCGGAGTCAGAGTGTAGACGACGTTGTTCTCCGGAAGCGCCTGCACACGAACGGTGACCGGCCGCCCCTTCTCGACTGTTGTCCAGGGCGAGCTGGGAGATACGCCGGGATTCGCGTGACTCATTCGGCGGCCGTCGATCGAGAAGAACTCGATCGCAGCTTTCCCCGTTCCCTGTAGAGAGTCGTTCTTCACCTCGAACGACAGGCGACCGTTCTCGGGCGGTTCAAAGGTCCACTCGTCACTGTCGTCACGGCCGAAGCCCAGCGTGCCCTTCGCCTGGCCCGTCAACTCGCCGCCTCCATCCGCCTCGGTGAGTGACATCGTCGCGAGGCTCTCGAACATCGGAGTCAAGGTGTAGACCACGTTGTTCTCCGGCTGCGCCTCCACACGGACGACGACTGGCCGCCCCCCGACGACGGTCACCCAGGGCGAACGGCGAGGTTGTCCCGGAGGGAGATGACCGATCTGCTGCCCGTCGACCGAGATGCTCAGGATCAGAGCGTGCACCGTCCCCGGGTCCACGTCGTTGGTGACCGAGATCTGGAGACGGCCGTTCTCGGGAGGCTCGAACGACCACTCGTCGCTGCCGTCACGGCCGAAACCCAGGGTACCTTTGGCCTGGCCCGTGAGCTCGCCACCCCCCTCCGCCTCGGTGAGGGACATCGACGCGAGACTCTCGAATCTCGGTGTGAGCGTGTAGACCACGTTGCTCTTCGGCTGCGCTTCGATGCCAATCGTGACCGGCCGCCCCCTCACTACCGTCATCCACCCCGAGATCGGGGATTCCCCGGGGTTCGCGTGGCTGATCCGCTGCCCATCGATCGAGAGGCTCTCGATCGCTGCACCTACCGTTCCGGCAGGCACCCGGTTGGTCAACGCGACCTGCAGTCGCCCATTCTCGACAGGCTCGTACACCCACTCGTCACCGTCATCGTGACCGAATCCCAGCACTCCCTGCTCCGCAGACTCGAGTACACCGTCACCAGCAGCGAGGACCAGGCCCGCGTTCTCCAGAGCGGTGAACTTCGGGACGAGCTCGTAGCGCGCCGTGTGTCCCGCCTCGGCCACGACTTCGAGGGAGAGCTGCTGCCCCTTCTCGACGGTTCTCCTGCTCCATCGCCACTGGGTTCCCGGGCCGGCCCATCCTGCATCGACATGGTCGACCACGATCCTGCGGATCGTGGAATCAGGCGTTCCAGGGGCGTTCTCGTTGCTCACCACGAGCTCGAGGAAGCCGTGGTCCGGCATCACGAGAACATGCTCGGCGAATCGAGCCTCGTCTCCTCCGACGATCCCCTCCACCGACTCCAGGGATGCCGACGGATCGGCTTCGTGCTCCGGGCCGACCGGCAGCGGCTCATCCTCCGTGATCTCATCCTCCGTGATCTCATCCTCCGTGATCTCATCCTCC
>CAZCAC010000161.1:0-17541 GCA_964496575.1 uncultured Planctomycetaceae bacterium
CGAGGCCCCGAGGTTGCAGGAATGACTCCGCGTAGGTCAGGAGCCCTGCAATGGGTACACCATCACCTGGTTTCCGTGATATGGATGGACCTGTTCAATAGCTGATTGACGGCTTCCTTTCCGAGTTGTCTACGAGTCGGCTGCGGAGCCTCCGCAGTCGGCTTCGGCGGGAGTGGCGATCGTGAACCACACCGTCGCCCCGGACGAGGGCTGATTCTCGGCGCGGAGCAGGCCGCCGTGGGCCTCGATGATGCGGCGGGCGACGATCAATCCGAGCCCCGTCGAGGAGCTACCCTCGACCCGCCGATCGAGCGGCACACCGTCGAGGTCGACGAGTCCAGGTCCTCCCGGAAAACCGGGGCCGTCATCGCACACCTCGAAGCGAAGCTCGTCCACCCCGCAATGCACTTCGACGACGACCTGTGCGCGGGTCTTCTCGAGGGCATTGCGTAGCAGGTTCTCGAGCACGCGCACCCGCTCCGCGTCCTGCAAGGCCACGGAGACGATGCCCGCCAGCTCTTCATGTTCGGGGCTCCGTTCGAGGCGGGCGAGGACGGGGCCGGCGCGCTCGAGGCAGACGATCAGAGCAGTCAGCGGTGGCGCAGGTCGTGCGGGACCTGGGCGATCCACTCCCGCCGCCGAACGTCACGTCTATCGAGGGTGTGCAGCAGCTCGGGCAGGTGAAATGGCTTCACCACGTAGTCGTCCGCTCCCGCATCCAGACCGCGCACGCGCTCGTCGGGCGCGTCGCGGGCAGTCAGCTGCGGGTAACCCCTAGAACCTGAAGGGGAAGCGGACGAATTCGAGCACCGGGCGAGGCGTGGTAGTGCCCAGCTCTCCGACCACGGCGATGTCGAAGGTCACCCGGTAGCGGATGAACCTGAAGTCGGTGTTTTCCGGCGCCCCGGTCAGCTCGCTGATATCGGTCGACCAGGTGTTCACGTCGGGAAAAACGTTCAGCTCGTCGGGATCGCCCTGGCTGTTTACCGAGGTCGCCTGAAACTGGATCCTGACCGAAGACGATTCGGGGAGGGAGTCCTCCGTGCCGCTCGTCGTGACGACGAAGTAGCGCGGCTCCAGGGTCACCAGGCCGGTGGGCGGCTCGCCGCCCACGTCGATCGACCCGGTGAGCGTCACGTCGAGAAAGTCGTCCCCGGTGGTGAGGTCGCCATCCCCCTCGTAGACCGCGGAAGCAACCCCGTAGCTGTTGTCGGCGATGGTGACACGGAAACGACGAAGGAGGTTCGGGTTGCGCGCGTAGACTTCGTTCCCGCCCGCCAGCTCTCCGGCGTCGAAGCGGACCGTGGTCGAGCTGGTTCGCTCCGGCAGACCAGCGCTCTCGATCGGCGCTGCCGGCTCGAGCAGCGGGTCGAGCGAATCGACCACCTGGTCGGTGCTCTCGATCAACCCCGTCGCCGTATCGATGCCGTCGAACAGGAAGGTCAGCGGACTGGGCGTCGAGGTGTCCGGAGCCACCGTCGCGGCGCCCAGCGGAATCCACGTCGATTGGGTCTTGGAGAAGCGACCGAAGCTCGGAAGCAACTGATCCTCCCAGACCCACTCGAGCTCATTGAGACCGTGCGGGGCGGGCCAGGAGATGTCGCGCATGTTGGCGACGGTGTCGTCGGGATAGACGATGTCGTGCTCGTTGGGCGGGCCGGAGAGGTTCCCCACGTGGATTTGAACCACCCCGGGGCCGCCGTCCCCGCCTGCGGCACGAACAACCCACTTGTGCCCCGAGCCGAGGGCGGCGGTGAAGTAGTTGACGCACGTGTCGGGCACCAGCGGGATCCACGGGTTGTCCTGCGGATCAGTGGGGTTGTCGGTCCCCCTGTGCTTGGCGTCCATCTTGCGGGTCTTGTTCTCCTTGAGAGCCGCGCCACCGACGTTGCTCTGCCCGGCGCCGCCCTGACCACCTCGGGCATTGATCGAGTGGAACTTCTCCTCATCCTTGGTGCTCCCGGATTCGCCACCCATGAAGACGCCCGAGAAATCCACCTTCTTGCCGGATTGGATGATGATGTGTCCTCCCGAACCGCCACCCGAACCGCCACCGATGCGATCCACGCCGCCGGTGTTCTCGCCCCCGCTGCCGTGACCGCCGATCGCAGTGATGGAGCCGAGATCCTCCAGGGTGATGCTGCCCAGCGCCATGAGGAGGAGCGAACCCGCGCCTCCGCCACCTCCCGCGCCCTTGTCCTGCTGGTTGTAGATGAATTCGGGGGGCGGATAGGTATCGGATTTGGTCGCGTCCCCACCGGCGCCCCCGCCGGCGCCCGCCCAGGGCGTGGCCAGCTCCCCGACGATCAGTGCTTCCTCCGGAGTGCCGAAGTTGGCCCGCTTGATGCCGTAGAAGTCATCGATGACCCCGAAGGTGTCGTTGAAAGGGGACGGACCGATGTGACCGCCGAAGGGAATGTGGGGGCCCTGGGACGAGAGCGCCGAAGCGGCGCCGATGAAGCCCGACTCCGCGTTCAGGCCGTAGAGCCACTCGTTGGCGCAGATCGTCTCCCCGTCGTCACCGTAGTGAATGGCGTCGTGTCCGAATCGGCCTCCGCCGCCTCCGGCCGTGCGTCGGTAGGTGCCCGCGTTGGCGGGGTTGTAGCCGGACTCTCCACCTTCTCCGCCGAGGTTGGCCACGTTGAATGCGCCGTAGCCCGACTGGCCGCGCGGCGTCACCTGGCTGGTGAGGTAGCTCCCCGTACCGCCGTCACCCCCCCCGCACTGGCCGGCCGCCCCCGACTCCGGTTGGTTGGGGGTGTCAAGGGTGAAGACCGGTGCCGCTTTCGAACCGTCGACCGACAGGGTTCCCCGGATCAGGACGTTGCCGGAGGCCAGGATCTTGGCGGGGTTGGGGCCCTGACAGCGCAGGATCGCGTCTTCCTCGATGTAGAGATGGCGCACGTCGAGGCGGCCGTTGACGGCCAGCTGGGTGTACTGCGGCGAGAAGTCCGGCCCGCCGATGAACAGCGTCGAGGTAGTATCGAAGACCACTTCCGTACCGCTGCGGATCTTGAGGTCGAACTCCCCGTTGACCCCGCCGGTGCCGTCGAAGGCAAAGGCCGCCTGTAGCCCCTCGTCTCCGGTGCTCGCATCGCCCCAGGCACTTCGCGGCGTATCGAGAGCGGCGCTCGTGTCTTCGAAGCGGCGATCGAAGGGGTTGAACGGTTCGAGGAACTCGTCCCCGGTCTGCGTGGGTGCCCCGAGATGATCGAGCTGGGCGTCGGTCTGCATCAAGGCGAACCGATCGAGCGACACGATGTTCCGATCGCCGACCAGATCCTCGAACTGCGCCGTGATCACCACCCGCAGGTCGCGATCCTGCGGCAGGATCCCGATCGGCTTCATGCGAACAGTCGCCCCGCTCGCGGTGCAGTTGGCTACCAGCTCCAGGTCGATCGGGAGCGAGATCCACTCTCCGCTCAGGGTCCGGTACTCGAGCCTCAGGCGATTGTCGTTGATGTTGTCCGCCGTCGGACTGACCGACTGGTTGAGCTCCAGGTAGATGGTGACCTGGGTCTCGATGGCGCTGTAGAGGTTGTTGGGCACCTTGTACCCGTCCTCCAGCGAACCCGAGCCGTCGGGATGTTGATTGAACTCCCTGGTGACCACCTCCCCGGAGTCCGCGTCGACGATCTCGATTCGACAGGCGACCTCGCTATCGGGCTTCAGTAGCGGCGCCGGTGGCCCGAGCACGGAGTCGAGGAAAAGCTCCGCGAGGACGCTGGAGGATGCCGTCTTGAACTGGAGAGTGCGGCCGCCGATCTTGAGCCCCTGCCCGGTCCGCAACGACCGGATCGGCGCCACGTTGGTGTAGATGTCGGGCACGTCGATCTGGTACCAGACTCCGTTGGGCAGGAATCCCGCGTCGGAGAAGTCGCCCTGCCTCGGACAGACTGGCGAGAAGATCACCGAGCGCGGCAAACCGTCGATCGGGTCGGGATCGCTCGCGTCGAGGGCGAAGTCGCCTACGGCCGGCAGTCCATCCTCTCGAAAGACGGTGATCGTGTTGCGGGTCACCGTGTCGAAGTCGACCGATTGATTGAAGGTGAACTTGATCGGCCGGTTGATCTGCCAGGTCTGCCCGTCGGTCACCGAGATGGACAGAAGCGCGAAGTCGTCGGACGAAGCGATCCCCGACGGTCCGTCGCCGGAGCCGGAGCAGCCGACGAGCAACAAGCCCGAGGTGATGACTAGGGTCCAGTGGGCCCGAATCCTGCGAAGGGGTGTGGTCATGATCGCCAGGGGTGGGGATACAGAGAGCCTCGCCGATCGGCCGGACGCAGCTCCGGCCAGTTCCTCTCCCATCGTAGTCCATTTCGGGGCCCGGGCGGTGGCTGTGCGGCCGGTTCCCGGATCTGGTCACCAATCGTGAGACCCGAACCCCTCACCGGTGCCCCGGACGCGCTCGAGGTTCGGGTCCGATGCCGGCGATCCGGCCGGTGGGACTCCCCGGCGCGGCCATCGCGCGGTCCCCGTCGCGGCCCCCGAGGTGACCGCCGCCGGAAGGGCCCTCGAGGTCGAGGGGAGGACGGCGAGCCTCTCCACTCACGGCGAGCCGGTCGGCTCGGAGCGGATCCGGTACAGTACGTGTCGGCGGAGGCGGTGGCCTTCCGTCAGCGCGGGATGGTCGAATCCCGAGAAGACCATCACCTGTCCCGAGTCGTTTCCGACTCCGTCCCGGCGTGGGACGGCCACCGCCCATTCGCGGAAGCCGTCACCATCGATGTCGTCCCAGATCGCCACGGATTCTCCTGCGCGTGCGTGAGGCTCCGTTTCCCTGAAGACGTGCAGGACGGTTTGCCCCACGGCGGCGGAGGACAGGGCACCGGCGGTCATTCCCAGGAAGAGGGCGGTACGAGTCTTCACGATCACCTCCTTGGTGCGAGTTGGTGCGAGCGGCTCGCCGACCGCTATCGTATTTGATACCTGGGCGGATGGATTCTCGCAAGGCTCGCGACGGGCCCCACCTGACCAGGCAATCTTCGGGCCCGACGCTGCGTAGTGATGCGAGGGTCCCCGGCCGGCAGCACGGATCAGCCGATCTCCGCGGGCACCTCGAGGCCGAGGTCGCCCCGGTGTTCGATCAGATCGGAGCAGGTGTCCACCAGCGAGCTCCAGTGGCCGCCTTCTCCGGGTGAAGCCCGAGCTCTTCGACCGTGAGGTACCGGATCCTCTCGAGCACCTCCTCTCTCGACCAGACCTTGCTGTCGTGGGTCGCCACGAATCGGATCAGGTCGCCGACTCGATGCACGCCGGGCGGGAACTCCGTCTTGAATGAGGCGGTGAGTCGATCCGCCAACCTGGACATGCCGAGACCGAGCAGGATCCCGAGCCAGGCGAGGTGCAACGGCACCAGCGAGAGGGTGGTGAGGAAGGCGAGCGCAGGGATCAGGAGGAACACCGTCAGGTTCAGACCACGCGACCGCACGAGGTCCACTCGATCGCTGCTCTGGCCGGAGAGTGACCGGATCAGGTCCCGCCAGGCCGCGGGCCTGGTGGACCTGGGGAGCAGCTCCTCCAGCGGAGTGTCCGGCCTGACCGCCGAACGCGGGAGACCGAGTCGCCCCATCAGCTGCTTGCGAATGACATAGAAGCCGTGCTGCGACGGGCACGGATCCTCCGGACTCTGCCGGAGCCCGGCGTGCACGGCGTCCGCGAGCTGTCCGACGGTGCAGAAACGTGCCGCATCGTGATCCGAGACCTCGATCTCGAATTCGTCCTCCACCTCGCTGATGATCGCGTGCCCTTCAGGTTCCATCGTTCGTCCTCGTGATCATTCGAGCGAGGTCAAACATCGGGCTCATCGGGAGGTTCTGGAGCGAATCCACTTTCCGCCAGATTTCCGGAGAGCTAGCTTGGGCTTACCCCTCGGCCGGGTGAGCCGGGGCCCCCTGGCGACCGCTGCAGAGCTCTTCGACGATGATCCCCACCCTCCTTATCGTGCTCCCCCTCGCGCTTCCCCAGAACGCACCTCCCCCCCTGGTGCAGGACGCCCACGTCGAGCAGGCCCTCGCCGAGGCCGGGCAGAATCGCGCCGAGCTCGAGCGGGTGATCACCCACTTCGAGAAAGGCGGTGATGGCCAGAAGCTCACCGCAGCGCGCTTCCTCATCGCCAACATGCCCGGACACGGCTACATCGTGACCGAGCTGCGCGATGAAGAGGGAAGGGCCATTCCTTTCGACCCCCTGGGCTGTTCGAACTACCAGCAGGCGCTGGAGGCTCTCGACGCGCTGGAGCGCGAGCACGGCGAGCTCGAGTTCGACCGGACGGTGATGGTGAAGGACCTCGAGGTGATGGAGGCCGACTACTTGATCCAGCACATCGACCGAGCCTTCCAGATCTGGCGGGCCACTCCCGCCAAGCGTCGCGTGGGCCTCGAGGCCTTTCTGAACCACGTACTCCCCTACCGCGGCAGCCAGGAGCCCATCGGTGCGTGGATCCTCCCTCTGCACGAGCGCTACTCCGAGCTCTGCACCGAGCTGGGATCCGACCCCGAGCAGCTCCGCTCGAAGATCAACCACGACGTGCACCAGCGTGTACGCTTCGACGAGCGCTTCTATCTGCACCCCACCGATCAGGGCTACTCGGAGATGCTCACCTCCGGCATGGGACGCTGCGAGGACATCACCAACATGATGAACTACGCGTGTCGCAGCATGGCGATCGCGACCGCCGCGGACTACACGCCCGCCTGGGCGCACCGTGACAACAACCACGCCTGGAACGTCCTGCTCGATCGTGACGGAATCGGCAGTGCAGCCTCCAACGCTCACGCGGCGAAGGTGTACCGGAAGACCTTCGCGCTGCAGCGCGACAACCTCGCCTTCCTGCTACCCGAGGGGCGCGAAGCACCGAACCGGTTCCTGGCGTCGAAGTTCTACGTCGACGTCACCGAACAGTACGCGCCGACGACCGACGTGCACGTGACTCTGGAGCCGCAGGTCGCGGACGGCGAGTCGTTCGCCTACATCTGCGTCTTCAACGGTGGGGAGTGGATCGCGATCGACTGGGCCCCGATCTCCGAGGGGAACCGGGTCCGCTTCGATCGGATGGGACGCAACATCGTCTACCTTCCCGCGGTTCATCGGGATGGCGAGATCGTGCCCGCGGCCTCGCCATTGCTCGTGCTGAAGGACGGGAGCGTGCGACTGCTGCCGGGGAGGGCCGAACCGACGGGGGTGATCATCACCTCGGTTCGCCCCCGTCAGACCAGCCCGGATACGGGAGTGACGACCGCGGTCTCCTACCTGGAACCGGGAACGCGGTACGAGCTCCAGGAGTGGACCCTCGGCGGTTGGGAACGGTTGGAGGAGCTCGTCGCGGGGAAGGAGGCCCTCCACTTCGACGGACTGGCCCGCGACGGCCTGTACTGGATGGTCGCGGAGGGATCACGACGGCTGGAGCGCGTGTTCACGATCGAGGGCGAACGGCAGCGCTGGTGGTGAGCACGAGGGGCCACTCTCAGCGCTCCCGATCGAGCTGGTAGGGCCGGGGGATCGGGTCACGAAGGGAAGAGCACACCTTTCAGGACGGTCGGATATCGTCTAGATAGCCTGGAGATCCCGTTCCGCGTCGCCTGCGCGGCCCTACCCACCGCAAGCTGCAATGAGGTTCCCCTCCCACGCTCGTCGAACCCTCACCGTCGTGATCCCTTCACTCCCGGCCTGCCTGCTCGCCGCCGGCGGACAGGCGGTCGCCGAGGACTCCCTCCCCGGCTGGCCCGCGTACCTGAATGCCGTCCACGCCACCTTCTCCCCTCCCGCGGCCGGAGACATCGATGGGGACGGCGATCTCGAGATCCTCGCGACCGTGGGCATCCCGCTCTTCGGGGGCGGCGTCGTCGAGGGAATCTGGGCGTTCCACCACGATGGAGTGGAGGTGATCGACGGCGACCTGAACCCGGCCACGAAGGGCGTGTTCCGGGCGCTGGACTTCTCGTCGAACTTCCAGCGGACACCGGTCACCCTGGGAAACCTCGACGACGATCCGGCGCTGGAGATCGTCTGCCTCGGCCCGCACCTGATCCTCGCCCTGAACGGCGACGGTTCGCCCGTTCCCGGCTGGCCGGTGGGCTACCCGGGCGGCCAGAAGATCGACGAGTTCAACCGCGCCCCGATCATGATCGCCGACCTCGACGTCGACGGGGACGGGCTGGTGGAGATCCTCGGCGCGGAGGTGCCCAGCAACCTGGAGAAACGACTCTTCTTCTGGGACGGGGACGGCACCGAGCTGCTCGCGGACAGCCTCTTCGCCACCACGCCCGGGGAGCCCGTAGTCGAGCTGGTGCTGCGGCGCGGGATCCTCGGCGACTTCGACCGGGATGGCCGGCTCGACTACGGAAGCGCGCTCCGTCGCGGAGAGCTCCACCTGGCGAGCTTCCGGGCCTCGGCGCTCTCGCCGCTGTACCGGCCGCAGTACGGCTGGACGTGCTACCGCTTCGACGTCCAGCGCACGGGGGTCTGGCACCCGTAGGACGGGGTCGAGTCCACCGATCCGGGTGACACCCGACCGGTGCTTTGACTCCATTCAGGGCGAGCCCGGGCTGGATGGGAATCACCCTGCTTCGGATCTCAAGCGCCATCCCGGATCGGGTCGAGGATGAGTGGGAACGCCCGATGCACCCCGTGACCCTGCCCCCGCTCCTGCCATGAGCACCCTTGCCTTCGAGAAGGAACTCCCCGACGTCCTCACCCAGGCCGAGAACCTCCCGAGCCTCCCCGCCGTGGCCATGGAGGTCCTGCGGCTCACCCAGGACGAGAACAGCACGATCGACGACCTGGCGGACTGCCTGAGTCGCGATCCCGCGCTCGCGGCCAAGCTGCTCAAGCTGTCGAACTCCTCCCTCTTCAGCATGGGACAGGAGATCACGACGCTGCAGCGCGCCACGATGGTCCTGGGAATGAAGACCGTGAAGCTGATGTCGCTCAGCTTCTCCCTCGCCAGCGACATTCCGCGCGAGGGCTCCGAGGGCGGTTTCGACTTCAGCAACTACTGGCGCCGCAGCCTGGTGTCGTCGGTCGCGGCGCGTTCGCTGGCGCAGCTCGTGGACAGCAAGCTGGGCGACGAGGCCTTCCTGGCGGGGCTGCTCATCCACTTCGGCCGCCTCGTCATGGCGCGTGCGCTGACCGAGGAGTAC
Source organism: uncultured Planctomycetaceae bacterium (assembly GCA_964496575.1). Classification (GTDB taxonomy): domain Bacteria; phylum Planctomycetota; class UBA1135; order UBA1135; genus CAZCAC01. The sequence goes on from CAZCAC010000161.1 coordinate 9,141, forward strand.
GAGGAGCTCGCCACCGATTGCGGCGGCTGGCCGTCTCCCGAAGAGGAAGAACAACGCCTGGGCTTCAACAGTCTCGACCTCTGCGCCACGCTGCTCAAGAGCTGGGAGCTGCCGGAGCTGATCTACATGGCGGTCGGCTACTGGAATCGCGCCGAAGAGCTGCCTGAGAACGTCGATCCGCATGTGCGCGAGCTGGCGCAGCTGCTCGAGTGCACGTCCCTGATCGAGGGGATCCTCTGCAACGAGCAGAGCGGTGAGCCTTTCGCCACGCTGAACAAGCAGGCCTGCGAACACTTCGAGCTGCAGGAGTCCCAGATCGAGCCGTTCCTGATCGGCCTCGAATCAGGTATCGCCGAGGCCGCCGAGATGCTCTCGATCCAGCTTCCCGACGGACACTCTCACGAGGAGATCATGAACCAGGCCAGGCTGCAGATCGTCAACGTCAGTCTGGGCACGGTGGTCGACCTCGAGCAGGCCAAGCGCGAGAACGAGTCGCTCGAGGACGAGGTCAAGCATCTGGAGACGAAGGCCACCACCGACAAGCTGACCGGGCTGCCGAATCGCGCCGCGTTCGATGAGTTCCTCCTGAGTCATGCCAGCAACCGCATCCGCGGCAAGGTCCCGCGTGCGCTCGGACTCGTCATGCTCGACGTGGACCACTTCAAGAACTTCAATGACACCTACGGCCACCAGGCGGGCGACGAGGTCCTCCGCACCATCGGCGCGGTGTTCAATCGCATGACCCGCAAGGGTGATCTCTCCGCCCGCTACGGCGGTGAGGAGTTCGCCGTCGTTGCACCCATGGCCAACACCCTCGGCCTGAAGACACTGGCCGAGCGCCTTCGCATGGCGATCGAGAAGGAGGTCGTCGAGTGGGAGGGCCAGCGACTGCAGGTGACGGCCAGCTTCGGCGCCGCCTGCATCGCGGAGTTCACCAGCGAGGAGGACGTGGACAGGCTGATCCAGCTGGCGGACAGCTATCTGTACAAGGCCAAGGAGAACGGCCGCAACCGCTGCGAGGTCTACCCGGGACAGCGCTTCCCCGCGGAGTAGGCGGCGCCGTACGAGCTCTCTTCGAGGAGCTCGTTCAGGTCGGGGAGATCGGTACCTGTTGCTGGAGCCGACAGCGATTAGGATACCCCCATGATCCCCGCCCCACACAGGCCTCCGTTCCGGAGACGGCGCCTGATCGGAGCCCTGCTCCTGTTGACCTCGATCACCCACGGAACCGCTACCCCGGCGCTGCAGGAAGGTGGAGCGGAGAGCTCTCCCGGCCGTTACGTCCGGATCGAGCTCTCGGGTGACGAGCGAATCCTCTCGCTCGCCGAGGTCCAGGTCCTCCGGGGCGACCGCAACCTCGCGGTCGACGGTTTCGCCAGTCAGAGCTCCATCGCGTCCGGTGGTGCAGCGGCACGCGCGATCGACGGCGAGACGAACGGGAACTACCCGGGCGGCTCGGTGACGCACACGCCGGCGATCACCGACCCCTGGTGGGAGGTCGACCTGCAGTTCGAGCAGCCGATCGATCAGATCACCATCTGGAACCGGACCGATTGCTGCCAGGAGCGCCTCGAGGGATTCCGCGTGGTCGTCCTGAACGAGGCGCGCGAGATCGTCTGGTCGGTGGAGAGACAGCCCGCTCCCTCGCCGCGCATGGACTACAGCCTGTGGGGCGCACCGATCGCTCAGCCGGCGATCTCCGCCGAGGAGCGGGCTCGACTGCAGCCCGGGATCGACGACGCGATCGATCGGGGCGTGCAATACCTGCTCGAGACGCAGCTGCGCGACGGCTCGTGGCACTACGTCTCCGACAACCATCGCTCCGGTCAGACCGCGCTGTCGGTCTACGCGCTGGTCAAGTCCGGCGTGCCGCGCAAGCACCCCGCCATCGGGCGAGCGCTCGAGTACATCCGCCACAATCCACCCGTCAAGACGTACGCGGTCAGCTGCGTGCTGATGGCGCTCGAGTCGACGGGCGACCCCGAGCTCCTCCCGTGGATGGAGAGACTCCTCGAGGACCTGATCGACTGGCAGGGGGCCCGCGGGCCTCGAGGAACCGAGGAGGGGATGTGGGGCTACCCGCAGATCGAGGCGGACCTCTCGAACACCCAGTACGCCGCGCTCGGCCTGCGCGCCGCGTCGCGGGCGGGGCTGAAGGTCCCGGCCGGTACGTGGAGGCGCCTGCTCCTCAATACGCTCGAGTTCCAGGAGCCCGCGAAGAAGGTCGAGGGCGCCCGCGCGGCCGGCCGCACCACGACCGGCACCGAGATCGCCGGCTTCCGCTACCGCAAGACCGGAGCCCACGCGAAGTGCACCGGCTCTATGACCACCGCCGGCATCGGCGTCCTCCGGATCTGCGAGCAGGCGCTGGGAGACCGGCTGGAGAGCCATCAGCGGCGCGCCGTTCGTCGCGGCATCGATCGCGGTATGAACTGGCTCGCCCACCACTTCTCCGTCACCGGGAACCCGATGGTCGGCGGGGGCTGGAAGCACTACTACCTCTACGGCCTGGAGCGCGTCGGCGCCCTGCTCGCCACCGACCAGATCGGCACCCGCGACTGGTACTGGGAGGGAGCGAAGCACCTGGTCAAGGAGCAGGAAGGGGATGGGAACTGGAAGGGCGAATCGGAGACGTGCTTCGCGCTGCTCTTCCTCTCGAAGGCCACCGCGAAGAGCACCGGGCCGCGGCAGAACGCCAAGGAGGAGGCGTACATCGCCGAGAACGAGGCCAGTGACGTCCGGTGGCGCATGACCGGTGACCAGGAGCTGACGATGTGGGTCACCGGCTTCGGAGCCCATGTTCCGGAGGAGTTCACCGACCCCGCGGGCGAGCGGAGAGGCCTGCGGGTGAAGCGCGTCGAGTACCTGCGCGACGGCGAGCTCGTCGCCACGGTCGAGGGGAACCCGCAGCGGCCCTGGAAGGGGGAGCGCTTCGCGACGCGCTACCGCCTGCCCGGCCCTGGCGCGTATCGGATGGAAGTCATCATCGTGGTCCTCGACCCCCACGGCGAGGGCGACGAGGAGACCGCGGAGCTCGCGGGCGAACCACTCGACGTCGAGTGTCGAATGACCCACGAGGGGTGGATGCTGGAGTATCCCGAGCAGGGAGCGAAGAACCTGCTGCGCAAGCACGAGGTGAAGGCGACTTCGAGCTCGCGCAACAACGACGGGCAAACTCCGGGGAAGGCGGTGGACGGCTTTCACGGAACGTACTGGATCGCCGCCTTCGATGATCAGAAGCCGACGATCACGCTCGAGTTGCGCCGGCCGGTCCGGGCCAACACCATCCTGCTCAGCCACGTCAACCTCAATACTCTCGGCCAGGACAATCACGCCCGGGCGACGCGCGTACGCGTGCTGATCGACAAGGCCCGCGAACCGCTCGAGTTCGAGCTCTCCGACGACGATCGCCGCAAGAGCACCCTGCGCCTCGAGAAGCCACAGCGAATCCGGCGCTTCTCGATCGAGATCGTCGACCTCGTCGAGGGCCGCCGCTGGCCGCGCGCGGTCGGATTCAGCGAGATCGAGCTGTTCCTGGAGCGGTGAATCGCGCCGCGACGGTAGCGCGGGCTGACGCCCGCAACCCGACCGGTCAACAGACTGTTCGGATCACGATTCTCGGGAGCTTCAATGCCCTGGCGCGGGCTGACGGGTCAACCGACCGTACCGATCACGATTCTCGAGAGCTTCAATGCCCTCCCAGCCTGCTTTCTGCGCGCAGCGCGCAGAAACCGACTCCGACTGGATCAGCCTGCTTTCTGCGCGCAGCGCGCAGAAACCGACTCCGACTGGATCAGCCTGCTTTCTGCGCGCAGCGCGCAGAAACCGACTCCGATTGGATCAGCCTGCTTTCTGCGCGCAACGCGCAGAAACCGACTGCGAGTAGATCAGGGCGTCGACGGCAGGCGGCCCGGATCGTCCTCCATCCGCCAACGCCAGCGCGTGAAGAGCGCCTTCGCCCCTCCGTCCACGCGGTCGAGCTCCGGGCCGTGTGGATACCCGAAGGCGTGCAGCATCTCGTGGGTCAGTGCCCAGGGGAGGTCGTAGTCGTCCCAGACCTCCGTCATCGCCCGGACGGGCATGGTTATGCTACCGAACGCGGCGACGGCTCCACCGGGGTGCAGCCACCACTTCAGCTCGATCGAGTGATCGGGACCTCCCCGCTTGCCGCGGAACTCCTCGATGAAGCGGTAGACGCGCTGCGCCTTGCCGAGGTAGGCATGCGCGCGATCCTCGAGGTACGCCGGCACGAGGGTGCGAAAGCGGCCGTGCTCGACCGGCACGGTCTCTGCGAAAGTCAGCGTGAGCTCGTGATCCTCGAGCCAGCGGTAGCGCAAGAGGAGATCGAGACTCTGCGTCGGATCGCCGAGGAGCGCCACCGCCTCGTCGTCGAGCGGCGGTTCGGGAAGGGGCCAGTCTTCCCTCGACCGCACCTCCGCACGCCAGTCGACCTCGGACGCCGCGAGGTCCAGCACGTGGCCCTGGCTGTCGATCAGGCTGACCTCGGTCCACAGCTGCCTGGCGTTCGGCCGCCCCAGGTCCTCGTTCACGATCACCCGGGCCCAGGCGTGAGCCGTCAGCGGCCCGCCGAACACAAAGGTGCGCTTCGAGGGCGCGGCGGGCAGGATCACCGGCCGGTGGTGGAAGCGCACCCGGCGCCCGTCGGGAAGCCGGTGTGCGTAGCCCAGCTCGATGAAGCGGCGGTTGGTGAAGAGGCGCGTCGAGTCGTCGATCGGGAGGCTCAGGCCCCCGTTGGGAAAACGCAAGCTCGCGGTGGCGTGATCGGTGGAGGGCAGCTCGGGACGGGCATGGAAGGAGCAGCGGATCGCGTGCTCCTCCGAGACCCGCAGAACCGGCGGTCCGTCGCCTTCCACCTCGCCCCACCAGGCGTAGAACCGCTCGTCCAGCGCACCGAGGGCGCGGACGCGATAGCGCGACCCCGGACTGATCACCACGCGTGGTGCTCCTTCGCTCGCCGACCATCCGACCTCACCGGTCGGGCGCATCGAGCGCAGCGCCCAGGCGCATAGCGGCACTTCGTCCCCCTTCTCCGAGAGGAGTAGGGGGCGCGAGGGCTCCGTCGCGGGAAGCTCCAGCGCTCTCGACTCCTCGACCTCGACGGGACCGGTGCGCAGCGAGACCAGGAGATCGGGCTGCGGGAGGTTCTGGACCTCGAAGCGATAACGACCCGCCGGCAACGCGAGGACGCAGCGACCGTCGAAAGCCATCCCCCGCAGGCCGGGGTAGAGGACGTATCTCCCCTCGAGCGGCGAGAAGACCTCCACCGAGAGCGGCGCCCCGGCGACCTCCACCGGGCGCGAATGCCGGAGCTCGACGCGGTGGAGCCTGCCCGCCGGGATCCTGGGCGGCGGCGGGCTCTCGCTCGGCGGGAGGGTCAGCTCCACCTCGTAGTCCGCGCCGCCGAAGTGGGGGCCGTCGTCGAAGGTCAGGAAGAGCCGCCCCCCTCCACGTTCCAACCGCACCCCTCCACGCGCCGACACGACTTCGAGCCGGGCGCGCTCGACGTCGACACCTGGAGGGAAGAACTCCCCGTCCAGCACCGGTTCCTCCGCTGGAGTCCAGGGTAGATCGTTCAATGTCACCCGCTCGGGCCAGCTCCAGGCCTGGTGGATCCAGGCGGCGCGCCGTCCGGAGAGGTGAAGCTCGTCGACGCCGTCGATCGAGGCCAAGATCGCGATCCTCGTCTCCTGCGCCGCCGGGACCTCCACAACGGGCTCGACGGGCTCGGCGAGGAGCTCGTCGGCGAAGGTGATCCTCACCTCGAAGAGGTCGTCCCCGTGTGCCCCGCTGTCGTCGAAGCCGATCCGGAAGCCGCCTTCGACCGGGGCAAAGCTCACCTCTCCCCGTGCGCGCACGACCTCCAGGGCGACACCGGCGAGGTCCCGATCGAGGGGGAAGAAAGCCTCACCCTCGGGCAGCTCCCAGTGCGGGCGTTCCCGCGGGTTCCACTCGCGGGCGCCGATCTCGACCGCAGCCGGCCACTGCCAGGTGTGATGCGTCCAGCGCGCTTCGCGGGCACCGAGGAAGAGCTCGTCCGTCCCGTCGATCCTGGCGGTGATGCACAGCTCCTGCGCGCCGGCCGGGGAAGCCAGAACCAGAAGGGCAAGGGGGCGGATGAGCATGTCGAGGTCGGGGACTGGCGGCATCGTACCAGTTCTGCTCCAGGTCGCTTCGGGTGGCCGCGGCGACGCGGAAATGGAGCACCCGGGAAATATCCTCCTGATACTCTCGCAGCATGGCTTGTCGTCGGAGCCGCGGAGCCATGAGATGCCACCGCCCGACCGGTTTCTATCCAGGCCCCCGGGCCCGATCTGACTCTGGTTCCTCCGGCAGACTGGAGGCCCGGGTCGACTCGTCATCACCCGGGCCTCGACGTTCACAACTCCATGCAGTCGCCCAGCACTCCGCCGATCCGACGTTCCCCGCTCCTCGCCCTGACCCTCGCCTTCCTCGCCCTCGCCGCTCTAGGCATCGTCCAAGTGGGGGCCGAGGGCTCCCCCACCCACTCCCAGGGGAAAGCGAGTACCCTCCCGGGCGACGAAGCGACCGGGTTGGCCGACCTCTTCGAATTCCTCGATCGTGACCAGAATGGCCAGGTCGAGGCTTACGAAGGAGCCGAGGCCTTCCTCTACCTGGTGACGGAAGCGGACACCGACGGTGACGGTGCGGTGAGCGCAACGGAGGTGCTCGGTTTCCTCGAGAGGACGGGCGCGGAGGACTCCGCCGAGCGCGAGGAGACCTTCCGCGAGCTCGACGAGAATGGCGATGGCCTCCTGGTCCCGGATGAGATCCCCGAAGAGCTGCACGGACTCCTGCCCGTGGTGGATGGCGACGGAGACGGCTCACTCACCCTCGAGGAGCTGCTCACAACCGACGCCCTGGACGATCCCCGCGTCATCTTCGAACAGGAGCTCCTGGGCTTCTTGCGGGAGGTCGACGAGGACGGGGACGGCGCCTTCGCCCTCACCGACCTCCCGCTGCTCGAACGCCTCGAGTTCGCCTCGCAGTTCGGGGAGCTCGACACGAACGACGACGACCTGGTCGACGAAGCGGAGCTCATGGCCATGCTCGAAGAGGAGCTCCGGGGCGCCCACTTCGAGGTGGACGGCACGGACGCGGTGATGACCGGAGTGATCGGCCCGACGACGCCGGGACGCGTGCTCGAACTGATCCTCGAGCACCCTCGGGTCGAGCGAATCGTCATGGAAGACGTGCCCGGCTCCATGGACGACGAGTCCAACCTGCGCGCCGCACGCTGGGTGAGGCGCAGCGGTCTGGCCACCCACGTCCCCGAGGACGGCGAGGTGGCCTCCGGCGGCACGGACTTCTTCCAGGCGGGGACGATTCGCACCCGGGGCGAGGGAGCGCGCTTCGGAGTCCATTCCTGGTCCGGCGTCGGCGAGGAAGGCGCCGAGGTTCCGAAGGACGACCCCGAGCACCGGAAGTACGTGGAGTACTGCCGCGAGATGGGCATCCCCGAGTCGTTCTACTGGTACACCCTCGAGGCGGCGCCCGCGGACGACATCCACTGGATGACCGACAAGGAGCTCGTGCGTTTTGGAATGCTGACGGACGAAGCTCCCTCCGCGGAGGAGGCGCCGGAGAACGAGCGTCTCGGCGGTTGCATCCTGACCGAACCAGCTGGCGAGGTCCCCGAGCAGCTCGCCCTGGTGACCGCGGTGACGGCGACCGACGACTACGGCCCTCTGCCGAAGAAGCTCAGCGCCTGCGGCATCGTCCTCGCCGCCGAGGCGAGGGTGCCGGACGCTTTCCTGGAGCAGGTGGGTCGAACGATCGCGGAGGTCTTCCGGGCCGAGGAAGGCGTGGACGCTGCACTCCAGCACGGGGTCCTCACTCACCTCCACGCCTACAAGGCGCTGCTCCCCGTGCCTCGCAACGAGTGCTCCTTCGAGCGGCTCGTCCGGCGGCATGACGAGGACTTCGAGCGTGTCGCCCGGGAGAACAGCCTCTGCGACATCATCATGGCCCAGGTGCCCGAGGGACAGGTCATGGAGGTGGTCGAGCACATCCTGCACGCGGTGACCGACGTCGGCCTGCACTACCAGTTCCCGGAGGAGTGGGGCATCTCCCGCGAGTCGAGGCTCTGGGCGACGATGCAGCAGGCGATCGAGCGCGGCCACTACGTCATCGACTCCTACGACGACCTGAAGCAGCACGAGGAGACAGAGGTCTACGAGCGCATCCTCCTCCAGGAGTTCGCCTACTGGTTCATCTCCACCGCCTGGGACCTCCAGGAGCCCTACGGCCCCGACGAGGCGGAGTGGACGATCCGCACCCGGGCCGAGCTGCAGTCGCTCTACCCCGACTGATCTACCCCGGTACGGTGGACACGGGGTTAGGTAACAGAGCGAGTAGACCG
>CAZCAC010000162.1:0-17372 GCA_964496575.1 uncultured Planctomycetaceae bacterium
GACATCCTCGCGCATTTGGCGCTAGGTGGGGTGTCCGAAATCCCCAGGAAGGTCAGTCGCCGGGGGCTGGGCAGGTGATCGACGGGGCTGAGCCCCCTCCTGCTCAGTTGCCGGAGCCAGAACGCCGAGGTTTTGCAGCGCCCCCTGCCCGCTGCAGCCATCGGGTCAGTCCCGGTCGCCTGCGGCGAACGCTCCGCCCCCATCACCCCTCCCCCAACCGGCCATCTTCACGAGCTTCTCTCTCCGGCGAGCCCAACCCCGGAATCGATCGGGTAGACTGCGCCCCCTTTTCGGTCAGAAGGTACGTCAGTGAGCCTGCTCAGCCTCGAGAACATAAAGAAGCACTACGGCGCCCAGGAGGTGCTCGCCGGGGCGAACCTGAAGATCGACCCCGGTGAGAAGGTGGGGATCGTAGGCCGCAACGGCGGCGGTAAGACCACCCTCTTCCGGCTGATCGAAGGGCTCGCCACGCCGGACTGGGGCAGGGTCGTCGTCCGCAAGGGCGCCGACCTCGGCTACGTCCCCCAGCGCCCCGAGTTCGATCCCGGCGTCACCGTGCGCGAGTACGTCGAGGGGGGGATGAAGCGCGCCCGCGAGGCGGTCGAACGGCTGGAGCGGATCGCCGAGGAGATGTCCGGGGCGGAGGGCGCGGCGCTCGAGAGGCTGATGGCCGAGCACGGGCGCCTCTCCGAACGCGTCGAACAGCTCGGCGGCTGGGAGGTCGAGCGGCGGATCGAGATGGTGATGCGAGGGATCGGCCTCGTCGAGGCGCTCTGGGAGCGCGAGGCGCGCACCCTCTCCGGCGGTGAGAAGAGCCGCACGGCGATGGCCCGCGCACTCGCCGGCGGGCACGACCTCCTCCTGCTCGACGAGCCGACCAACCACCTCGACCTGCCGGGGATCGAGTGGATCGAGCAATACATCCGCGAGGCCCCGGGCGCGGTGGTGGTGATCAGCCACGACCGGCGCCTCCTGCAGAACGCCGTCGAAGCGATCGTCGAGCTGGAGGGTGGGCAGCTGGTGCGCTACCCCGGCAACTACACGAAGTACGTCCAGCTGAAGGAGGAGCGCTACGCCGCCGACCACAAGGCGTGGCTGCAACAACAGGACCTGATCCGCAAGGAGGAGTCCTTCATCAAGAAGCACATGGGCAGCCAGCGCACCGCCGAGGCCAAGGGGCGCCAGCGCAAGCTCCGCAACCTGGTGCGCCTGCCCCGTCCCTACCACGACATCCGCAAGCCGGTGATCAAGGCGCCGGAAGCGAAGCGCGGAGGGGAGCTGGTCCTCGAAGCGGAAGGGCTCGCCGCCGGCTACGGCGACCGGACGATCTGGCAGGACGTCAACCTGCGCGTCGGCCGCGGCGAGCGCGTCGGCCTCGTCGGGCGCAACGGCGCGGGCAAGTCGACGCTCCTGCGCATCCTCGCCGGGATCGACGCGCCGTGCGCGGGGAGAGCCAACCGGGGACACGGTGCGGTCTGCGGTTACTACGATCAGGAGACGGGACACTTCCTCGCCGGCAGCACGCCGCTGGCGGAGATCCGGCGGCACTGGCCGACGATGACCGACGGGCAGATCCGCTCGCATCTCGCGCTGTTCCTCTTCCGCGGCGACGAGGAGATCGAGAAGCCGGTCGAGGCGCTGTCGGGCGGCGAACGCGCGCGGCTGGCGCTAGCGCAGCTGGTGCTGCAGAAACCCTCGTGGCTGGCGATGGACGAGCCGACCAACCACCTCGACCTCGCCGGGCGCACGGCGCTGGAGGAGATGCTCGCCGCGTTCGACGGCGCGCTGGTCCTGATCAGTCACGACCGGGCGCTGCTCGACGATCTCTGCAATCGAGTCGTCGAGATCGACGACGGCGGGGTGCGGGAGTTCGCCGGCAACTACTCCTTTTGGCGCTCGGTGAAGCTCGAGGAAGCGGCGGCGGCACAGGTGCAGGCGCAACGCAAGACGGCCGATCGCAAGGCGAAGGCGCGCCAGGAAGCGGAGCGGCAGGAGATGGTCAAGGCCCAACCGAAGAAGCGCGGCGGCGGGGGCGGCGGGATCCGCAACCCCTACAAGTTCAAGAAGCTCGAGCAGCGCATCATGGCCCTGGAGGAGAAGCTCGAGGGGCTCAACGGCCAGCTGACCAGGGAAGAGGTCTACCGCGACGCCGCGCGGATGAAGGACGTCCAGATCGACATCGCGGAGGTCGAGCTGGAGCTGTCGGAGGCCAACGAAGAATGGGAGAACTGGATCTGATCTCGGCGGAGGTGGATTCGCCGCTCCCAGGGGTGTAGGACGGCTGCCGGAGGGCTGCTACGGAAGGGGCGCGCTCGCCCAATCCCACTCGAGAATCGGGAGCTCTCCGATGCAGAAAGCGATCATTCCCCTGGCAGCCGCTGCCGCGCTCGCCCTCCACGCCGCCCCGGGCCAGGCCCAGGGAGCCCTCTACTCCTGGCCCGTGGAGTCCACCGGAACCGTCGCCCCGGCCGGAGACGTCGACGGCGACGGGACGCTCGACTTCGCCCGGGGCGAGCCGGGGGAGAGCGCGATCCCCGGGCGGGTGCACCTGTACAGCGGGTTGACCGGCGAGGAGTTGCGGGTCGTGGACGGCCTCCTCCCGCACGACGACTTCGGACAGACGATGGTCGCGCTGGGCGACGTCGACGCGGACGGCCACGACGACCTCGCCGTGGGCGCGGGGCAGTACGTCTGCGTGATCTCGGGGGCGGACGGATCGGTGATCTGGAAGCTCCGCCGGATCTTGCCGGAGCGGTTCACGGGCGCTGTGCGCGGGAGGATCGACGATCTCGATCAGGACGGCGTGGACGATCTCCTGGTCCAGGCGTTCGAGGCGTTCCCCGGCGGCTGGATGGGCTGGCTCTTCCGGGGGCACGTGTACGTGCTCTCCGGTGCGAGCGGCGAAGCGATCCTGCACGTGATGGCCCCGCCCGGAGCCGCGAGCACCTTCGGCCAGGTCGCCATCTCGGCCGGCGACCTCGACTTCGATGGTATCCCCGAGATCCTGGTCAGCGATCCGGAGTGCGCCTACCGCACGGGTCGGGTCACCGTCCACTCGGGGTTCGACGGGCAGGTGCTCCTCACCATCGACGGTCCCACCTCCGGCAAGTACTGGTTCGGCACGGCGCTCGCCTCGCTGGGAGACGTCACCGGGGACGGAATCTCCGACTTCGTGATCGCCTCCCCCTGCGACACCATTCTCGACTACGGTTCGATCGGCCGGGTCAGGTTGCACTCGGGGATGGACGGCGCGACCCTCCTCACCTTCGAGAGCAGCGGCCAGAAGCTTTTCGGGAGGTACGTGGCTCCATTCTCCGATCTGGACGGGGACGGCCTCCCTGACATCATGATCAATGAGGGATACTATCACTCAAGCGGCCCGGTCTCTCCGGCAGACCTGGTCGTCCACTCCAGCGTCACCGGGGAGCGGCTCTACACCGGTCCGGACCAGTCGTTGAGCCCCTGCGCGGTCGTCCCCGACGTGGACGGCAACGGCGCGGACGACATCCTCCTCAGTTTCCACTGGCCGGGGTACGAGTCCTACTACTGGGGATACCGCTCGGCCCTGGTGCTCACCGACGTCACTCCACCGTCGGCGGTCTGGTCGTGCCCGGCGAAGATCACCTCGATGAACTGTGCGCCGTCCATACTCTTCGACGGCGCTCCCAGCCCGACGATGGGTGACGATCTCCTCCTCGTCGCGACGGGGCTGCCCCTCGGGAGCTTCGGGGCCTTCTTCTGGAGTACCGGTCAGGATCTCACCCCCTTCGCCGGCGGCGCGCTGTGCCTCGCGTCCCCGATCTACCGGCTGGCGATCGCCGACTCCTTCCAGGAGCGGTTCTACTGCCACGACGAGGACCGACTCGGCGGCGCGATCCGGTACCGGCTGGACAAGAGCGAGCTCGCCAACTTCGGTCTCGTCCCCGGCGAGACCTTCTACGTCCAGGCGATCTTCCGCGACGCGGGGTTCGCTCCCCCGAACGACGTCGGCCTCACCAGCGCGATCGAGTTCTGCGTCTGGCCCTGACGAGAAGCGCGTCGCCGGACTTCGTAGGCTTGGCGCATGAGAAGTCCGAGCCTCACCGTCGCGGCAGTCGGGTCGCTCCTGCTGGTCTCCTGCGCGACGCCACCGGTCACGCCAACCGGCGGCCCACACCTCACCGTCCCCGTCGAGATCCCCGACGACCCGCTGGTGGCGGGTGAGCACTGGACCTCGGAGTGGCTGGCCACGCCGTTTCCCTTTCACGAGCTCCTGCCCTCGTGGAACGTCGACCTGCCCGAGGGTGCGGCCTTCCGCGTCGAGGTACAGGTGGCCGACACGGCGCCCGGGAGCGCCTCCCCGTGGCTCGACCTCGGCGGCTGGGGCACCTGGCCGGAGGCGGAGCGAGGCGCGACCGAGCTCGAGGGGGGACGCGTCGCGACCGACATCGTGGAGCTGGAGGAGCCCCGGACTCGCTGGCGCTGGCGGGTCCTGACGCGAGAGGCGGAGGGACGGGAAGCCCCCCGCGTCCGAAGTTTCCACGCCTGCTTCTCGAATCGGGAACGACTGGAGAGCCTCGCGTCCGGCCCCGAGCCCGAGGCGGCCCGGATCCACCTCGCGCTGCGCCGCCAGCACGACGAGGCGACGGAGATCGCCCCGCGCATCTGCAGCCCCACCTCGGTCGCGATGGTCCTCGCCTACCGCGGAATCGACCGCCCCACGGCGGAGGTCGCGGCGCTGCTCTACGACGCCGAGAACAAGATCTACGGCAACTGGAACCGCGCGGTGCAGGGCGCCTGGCTGCTCGGCGTGTCGGGGTACCTGACGCGGGTGGCGACCTGGGCGGAGGCGGCGCGCTTCGTGGCGGACGGAAAGCCGCTGGTCGCCTCGATCGGCGTGAAGGAGGGTCAGCTCACCGGCGCTCCGTACCCGCAGACCGCCGGGCACCTCGTCGTCCTCTGCGGCTTCGACGGCGAGGGGCGGGCGATCGTGATGGACCCGGCGGTCCCGGTCGGGGACGAGGAGCCGCGCCTCTACTCCCTCGCGGAGCTGGAGACGGTGTGGCTGCAGCGGGGCGGATTCGCCTACGTCCTGGGGGCGGATGAGGTGGCCGCCCCATCGAAGCGCTGACGGCGAACGGCTATCCTCTCCCCGCCCCAGAGCGACGAGGAGCCCATGCACCAGTTCACCGAGCCCATCCGCGCCGCGATCTCCAAGCACGGCGGAGTCCCCGCCGAGGAGATCCGTATCGAGACGCCTCGCGATCCCGAGATGGGAGATCTCGCCTTTCCCTGCTTCCCCCTGGCCAGGAAGCTGAAGAAGGCGCCCCCGCAGATCGCGGGCGAGCTCGCCGCGTCGATCAACGCCGAGCTGGAGGGGATCGAGGCGGTCGCGACCGGGCCCTACCTCAACTTCAAGGTGGATCGAGGCCTGCTGGCCCGGACCATCGTCGGCGAGGTCCTGGAGCGCGGCGCCGAGTTCGGGCACTCGAAGGTGGGCGAGGGGAAGACGGTGGTGCTCGACCTCTCCTCCCCCAACATCGCCAAGCCGATGTCGATCGCCAACCTGCGCTCGACGGTGATCGGGGCGGCGATCCAGCGGATTCTGGACGCGCAGGGCTACCGGACCGTCGGAATCAACCATATCGGCGACTGGGGGATCCAGTTCGGCAAGCTGGTCGTCGCCCTCGATCGCTGGGGCGACACGGTCGACCTCGAGGGCGATCCGATCCGCTCGCTCCTGAAGGTCTACGTCCGCTACCACGAGGAGGAGGAGAAGGACCCGACGCTGGCCGAGGAGGCGGCGGTGAAGTTCCAGGAGCTGGAGAGCGGCGTGGAAGGGCCCGTCCGCGAGATGTGGAAGCACCTGACCGAGCTCTCACTGGCCGAGTTCCAGAAGATCTACGACCGGCTGAAGGTCGAGTTCCAGCAGGTGCGCGGCGAGGCCTTCTACGAGCCCTACCTCGACGCCACCGTCGAGCGGATCGAGGCCGCCGGGGTCACCGAGATGAGCGAGGGGGCGCTGGTCGTCGACCTCTCCGGCTACGAGAAGAACATGCCCCCCTGCATCCTGCGCAAGACCGACGGGACGACGCTGTACGCGACCCGCGACCTGGCGGCGGTCTTCCACCGCTGGGAGCAGTTCGAGTTCGAGCGCGCCCTGTACGTGGTCGGCGGGGAGCAGAAGCTGCACTTCCGCCAGCTCAAGGGCGTCCTCTCCCGCATGGGCCTCGAGTGGGAGCCGCAGGTGGAGCACATCTACTTCGGCATGATGCGCCTGCCCGAGGGGCGGATGGGCGCCCGCAAGGGGCGCGTCGTCTTCCTCGAGGACGTGCTCGACGCCGCCCGCGACGCGGCGCGCCAGATCATCGAGGAGAAGAACCCCGACCTCGCCGGCGCCGAGCGGATCGCCGAGGAGGTCGGCGTCGGGGCAGTGGTCTTCAACGACCTCCAGCGGGAGCGGATCAAGGACATCGAGTTCGTGCTGGAGAAGGTGGTCTCCTTCGAGGGCGACACCGGTCCGTACGTCCAGTACACCCACGCCCGCCTCGCCTCGATCGAGCGGAAGGCCGCGGCCGCCGGCGAGGGGACCGCCGAGCCCGACTGGAGCGCCCTGGCGGAGGCCGACCAGGTCCTGCTCGCCCTGGGCCGCTACCCCGAGGTGATCCGGAGCGCCGGGGCCCACGCCGAGCCCTCCGAGGTGATTACCTGGCTCTTGGCCCTTTGTCGGGACATCTCCAACTGGTACACCCACTACCGCGTCCTGGGTCAGGAGCCCGGGGTGACCTCCGCTCGACTGGCCCTGGTCCGCGCCGCCCGTCTCACCATCGGGAGCGCCCTGGGGCTGATCGGCGTGGCCGCCCCAGAGGAAATGTGATTTGACCTAAAGACGCTCGTGTTCAGTACCGATCTTTAGCGACGACGCGCCGTCCGCGCTCCGGCCCGGGGAGCTCCCCCCCACCCCGCTCCGGAGAGCCCCAGAGGAGACCTGAAGTTGATAGAGAGCCTCATCCGTGACGTCCAGGACTTCCCCAAGGAGGGGATCCTGTTCAAGGATATCACCCCTCTGCTGCAGAGCGCCGAGGGGCTGAAGGCGGCGATCGACGGTCTGGCGGCGGTGGTCGATCCGGACAGCTACGACGTCGTCTGCGGAATCGAGTCGCGCGGTTTCATATTCGGCACGGCTCTGGCGCTCCAGCTCGGGAAGGGCTTCATCCCGATCCGCAAGCCGGGGAAGCTGCCCTGGAAGACCGAGGCGGAGACGTACGAGCTGGAATACGGCTCCGATACGATCGAGATCCACCAGGACGCAGGAGCCCTGGGATCTCGCTTCCTGATGGTCGACGACCTGCTCGCGACCGGTGGGACGATGGCGGCGGCACTCTCCCTGGTCCGCCGGATCGGGGCGGAGCCGGTCGCTGTCGCCTTCGTCGTCGAATTGGGGTTTCTCTCCGGGCGGGAGAAGCTCGGAGACGTCCCGATCCACTCCCTGGTGACCTACTGAAATGAGCGGCTCGCGGGCTCCCCGGAGGCGGTGCCGGGGTCGCCAGGGCTGCGCCACCACCATCACTCGATGAGCTCCAAGAAACCCTCCGAGGGCGCCACGTCACGGTCGCGCAAGGCGAAGACGACCCGGGCGAAGCGGACCGTGAAGAAATCCAGCACCGCGACGGCGGTGGACACCCCTCCGGAGATCGACGAGGCGACTCCGACCGAGGACCTATGGGGCCTCTACCAGAAGGCTCGCAAGCGCGGGTCGCGGGGCGCGCTGGCCGTCGAATCACTCCGTAACGTGTTGATGGAGCGGCACTTACCGCTAGTTCGCTACATCGCCGAGCGCCTCCTGCAGACGCTGCCGAAGTCGATCGAGCTCGACGACCTGGTCAGCGCGGGGCTGTTCGGGCTGATGGACGCGATCCGGGGTTTCGACCCCGAGCGGGGGATCAAGTTCAAGACCTACTGCTCGACGCGGATCCGCGGCTCGATCCTCGATCAGCTGCGCTCCCAGGACTGGGTCCCGCGCCTGGTCCGGCTGAAGGCGGGCAAGATCGAGAAGGCGCTGCAGCGGCTGACCGGCGAGTACGGCCGCGAGCCGACCCACGCCGAGCTGGCCGAGGCGCTGGAGATGGAGCACTCCGAGCTCTCCAAGGAGATGCGGGAGGCGAACGCCAAGGCGATGTTCTCCCTGTCGGAGAAGTGGGAGGACCACGACGACGACAACGCGACCGAGAAGGTCGACGTGCTCGAGGACGAGACGGCGACCGACCCCTTCCACGAGCTCAACCGCGCCGACCTCCTGACCTTCATCACCCGCTCCTTGACCCACAAGGAGCGCTTCATCATCGAGCAGTACTACCAGGTCGGGCACACCATGCGCGAGATCGGCGAGATGCTCGCCCTGACCGAGAGCCGGGTGTGCCAGATCCACTCCAACGTGATGGGGCGACTGAAGAGCCTGCTGGGGCAGAAGCAGGGGACGCTGCTGATGTAGCGCGGGACGCGCTCTCTCGAGGAATACCGCGGGAATACCGAACCAGGTTCACTTTCACACACTTGCGGCAACGGCGAGGCGCAGCCACGCCGATGCCGCAAGTGTGTGAAAGTGAACCTGGTTCGGTATTCCGCGCTGTGGTTTCTACCCGCGGCCCGGCACGCTATCTTCGCGCCGTGGAGTTCCACCTGATCCGGCACGGTGTCGTCGACTCGACCTCCGAGCGCGCCTTCGCGGCGATCGAGAGCGGGGAGGCGCGGCACGGCGACGTCCACCTCGCCGAGGGGCAGACGCGCGGGCGGGGACGTCGCGGGCGGCCATGGGTCAGCGAGCCCGGCTCGGGGCTCTTCATGAGCCTCGTCCTCCTGCCCGATCCCCCGCCGCTCAAGCCGGTGGCGGTGACCGTGGCGACGGCGCTGGCGGTGCTCGAGGGCGTGCTCGACCTCGGCCTGCCCACCTCGGGGGCGAAGAGCCCGCTCCTGAAGTGGCCCAACGACGTGCTGGTCGGCGGCGCCAAGCTGTGCGGGATCCTCACCGAGAGCCGCTCCCTCGAGTCGCGGCCCCCCCACTTCGTGGTCGGGATCGGCCTCAACGTCGCCCAGCGGCGCTTTCCCGACGAGCTCGTCCGCGAGCGGGCCGTGACCAGCCTGGCGCTCCTCGGCCGGGAGGTCGCCGTGGAGACGGCCGCCGCGACCGTGCTGGGTCGCCTCCAGGAACGGCTGGCCCAGGTGCGCCACCGCCACCGCCGACTGGCTGGCGACTTCCTCGCCGCCAGCGGTCTCGCCGCCAGCCCGGTGCGGATCCGGAGCGGCCGCAGCACGATCACCGGCACCGTGCTCGACCTGACCCTCTCGGGGGGCCTCGAGGTCCGCACCGAGCTGGGGCTCACCGAAATCCTCCCGCTGGAGTTCGTGCAGTCGGTCGAACCGCTCGAGGGCGGCTGATTCCCGTGCGAGGAGTGCCGGCGGAGCGAACCCCCTCCTATACTGTCCGCCCCATTTGCCCGGAAGAACCCAGCCCCGAGACCCCCTTTCGATGACGCGAAGTGACGGACGCGCCGCGGCCGAGATGCGAGAGCTCTCGTTCCAGCGAGGATTCACCAAGAACGCACCCGGTTCGGTGCTCGCCTGTTGCGGCGACACCCGGGTGCTGTGCACCGCGACCTACACCGACGGCGTGCCCAGCTTCCTCCAGGGGAAGGGCCGCGGCTGGCTGACCGCCGAGTACGCGATGCTCCCCTCCTCCACCGGGAGCCGCAAGAGCCGCGATCGGGCCGGCCGCATCGACGGCCGCTCGGTGGAGATCCAGCGGCTGATCGGGCGCTCCCTGCGGGCGGTGATGGACTTCAAGCAGATGTCCGAGCGCACCATCTGGATCGACTGCGACGTGATCCAGGCGGACGGCGGCACCCGCACCACCGCCATCAGCGGGGCCTGGGTGGCCCTCCACGACCTCCTCTCCGCGATGGACCGCAAGCGGATCCTGCGCGGGTGGCCCCTGGTCGGGCAGGTCGGCGCGGTCTCGGTCGGCCGCGTCGACGGCGAGGTGCTCTGCGACCTCTGCTACACGGAGGACTCTCGAGCCGAGGTCGACTTCAACCTGGTGATGACCGGCGCCGGAGAGTTCATCGAGGTGCAGGGCTCGGCCGAAGGAGCGCCCTTCTCCCGCGAGGCCCTCGACTCGATGCTGGAGCTCGGCGAAGCGGCCTGCCGGCGGATCTTCGAGACCCAGCAGACGGCCCTGGGCCTCTCCTGAGGGCGGAGGGATTCCGTGGAACTACTCCTGGCCAGCGGCAACCGCAACAAGCTCATCGAGCTCCAGGCCCTCCTGGAACCGCTCGGCGTCCGGGTGCTGGAGCCCTCGGAGGTCGGCGGCCTCGACGAGGTGGAGGAGGACCAGCCCACCTTCGCCGGCAACGCCGCCAAGAAGGCGGTCGCCGCCGCCCGGGCGAGCGGGAAGTGGTCGCTCGCCGATGATTCGGGACTGGCGGTCGACCACCTGGGTGGCGCGCCCGGCGTCCACTCCGCCCGCTACGCGGGAGGGCACGGCGACGCAACGGCCAACAACGCGAAGCTCCTGGAGGCGCTGAGCGGCGTCCCCGACGAGGGGCGCGGCGCGCGCTTCGTCTGCGTCCTCGCCCTGGCCAACCCGGAGGGCGAGATCGTCGCCGAGATCGAAGGGAGCTGCCGCGGGAGGATCCTGCACGCCGAGCGCGGGCAGGGCGGCTTCGGCTACGATCCCCTGTTCCTGTTCACCGAACCGGGCTCCGAAGTCACCGGCTCGGCCTTCGCGGAGATCCCGCTCGCCGAGAAGTCCGCGGTGAGCCACCGCGGCCGCGCCCTGCGCGAGCTCGGCACCCGCCTGAAGGACCTCCTGACCCCCACCCCTTGATCGGCGACGCCACCCGTGGACACCCGGCACATCCGCAACTTCTCGATCATCGCGCACATCGACCACGGCAAGTCGACGCTGGCGGACCGCATGCTCGAGGCCACCGGAGCGGTGCTGAAGCGTGACATGGTCGAGCAGGTGCTCGACGACATGGAGCTGGAGCGCGAGCGCGGCATCACCATCAAGGCGCGCGCGGTGACCATCTACCACGAGCACGAGGGCGAGGAGTACCAGCTCAACCTGATCGATACGCCGGGCCACGTCGACTTCAACTACGAGGTGGAGAAGAGCCTCCAGGCGTGCGAGGGCGCGCTGCTGCTCGTCGACGCGTCGCAAGGAGTCGAGGCGCAGACGGTGGCCAACGCCTACCTCGCGATCGAGCAGGACCACGAGATCGTACCGATCCTGAACAAGGTCGACCTCGCGCACGCACGCCCTGACGAAGTCGCCGAGGAGATCGAGAACAGCCTGGCGATCGAGGCGACCGACGCGCTCTGCATCTCCGCCAAGACGGGGCAGGGAACCGAGGAAGTGCTCGCGCGCGTGGTCGAACGCATCCCTCCGCCGCAGGGCGACCCCGCCGCGTCGCTCCAGGCTCTGATCTTCGACGCCGTCTACGACGAGTACCGCGGTGTGATCGTCTACCTGCGCCTCTTCAACGGCACGCTGAAGAAGCGCGACATGATCAAGATGCTCGGCACCGGGACCACCTACGAGGCGGTCGAGATCGGCCGCTTCCAGCCGAAGATGACCGCGGCGGACCAGTTGGTCGCCGGAGAAGTCGGTTACCTCGTCTCCAACATCAAGCGGCTCGGGGACGTACGGGTAGGCGACACCCTGACGCACGCCAAGGGAGCGGAGGTCGAGATGCTGGCGGGCTACCAGGAGCCGCAGCACATGGTCTACGCCGACTTCTATCCCACCAATCCGGGCGACTACGAGAAGCTACGCGACGCGCTGGGAACGCTATCGCTGTCCGACAGCTCCCTCTCCTACTTCCCGGAAACCTCCGACGCGCTCGGCTTCGGCTTCCGCTGTGGTTTCCTCGGCCTCCTGCACATGGAGATCATCGAGCAACGGCTCGAGCGGGAGCACGACCTGGACATGATCCAGACCGCGCCGTCGGTGACCTACCGCATCGAGAAGACTGACGGCACCGAGGAGGACATCCGCTCGCCGGGGCAGCTTCCCTCTCCCGACCAATTCGAGGCGCTGAAGGAGCCGATCGTGCGGGCCAGCATGATGATGCCCACCGAGTTCATCGGCTCCTTGATGCAGATCGCCGCCGACCACCGCGGCACGTTCATCCGCCAGGAGCACCTGTCCCCCACCCGCGTGCAGCTGGTCTACGACATCCCGCTGGCGGAGATCATCTACGACTTCTACGACAAGCTGAAGTCCGCGACGCGCGGCTACGGCACTCTCAACTACGAGATCGTCGACTACCGCGCCGACGACCTGGTCAAGCTGCGGCTCCTGGTCAACTCGAACGAAGTCGACGCCCTCTCGAGCATCTGCCACGCGACGCAGGCTCAACAGCGCGGGCGCGCGGTGCTGAAGAAGCTGCGCAAGGAGATCCCGCGACACCTCTTCGAAGTGCGCCTGCAGGCCGCCGTGGGCAGCAAGATCCTCGCGCGGGAGAACATCGCCGCGCTGCGCAAGGACGTGACGGCGAAGTGCTACGGCGGAGACATCACCCGCAAGCGCAAGCTGCTCGAGAAGCAGAAGGCGGGAAAGCGACGCATGCGCAACATCGGGAACGTCGACATCCCCCAGAAGGCGTTCCTCGCCGTTCTGGGCGGGGAGGGTAAGTGATCGAAACGATGAGCGACACCAGGCAAAAGTCACCCGACGGCAAGGACAAGAAGAAGGGCAGCCGGCACCCGTGGCGTGACAACATCGAAGCGATCACCATGGCCATCGTCATGGCGGTGATGCTGAAGTACTTCATCGTCGAGGCCTACAAGATCCCCACCGGCTCGATGCAGCCGACGCTGATGGGGAACGACGAGACGGGAATCAAGGACCGGATTCTGGTCGACAAGTTCTCCTATCACTTCCGCGACCCCGAGCGCTGGGAGATCACCGTCTTCAAGTACCCGCTCGATCTCTCCAAGAACTTCATCAAGCGGCTGGTGGGTATCGGCCCCGAGGAGCTGCGCATCGAGTTCGGCGATCTCTGGCATCGCCCCGAGGGCGAGGAGGAGTTCAAGATCCTGCGGCGCCCACGCGGTGTGCAAGAGGATGTCTGGAAGCCGCTCCATCCGGGAAAGCCGAAGCTGCCCGGCTGGCGCAAGGTCGGTGGAGCGAAGTCGTGGCTCGTCGAGGAGGGCACGGTGGAAGCCCGCGGCGGCGGCAGTTTGCGCTACCCGGCCAGCGGAGGGATCAAGGATCACTACCAGGACGGCTACGCCCTCCGCGTCAGGGACAAGATCCTCTCGAAGGGCAAGGGCGGAGATCACGAAGTCGGGGACGTGCGCATCAGCGGCGAAGTGGAGGCGCTCCCGGGATGCGAGCGAATCACCCTCGAGCTCACCGAAGGTTACCGCCACTACAAGTTCTTCCTGCCCGGCCCCGCGGCCCCGGAGGATCGGCCGTCTATCACCGCCACCGATCTTTCCGGACGCTCCTCTCCGCTGGAAGAGGGTCTCTCGGTGACGCTGGACGAGGCCTGGAAGCTCCCCGCTTCCTCGTGGGTCGACTTCGCCGTGCAGAACATGGACGACCTGCTCTCCCTGGAGATCGACGGCGACGTGATCCTCGAGCTGGAGATCCCCCCTGCCCTCGATCAGTCCTGCGTCGTGACCGTGCACGTGGACGGTGAGGGTGCCGATTTCGAGGATCTGATGGTCTACCGTGACATCTTCTACGTCACGGACGGCGTCAAGTGGCCCGACTGGGACATCCCGGCCGGCCACTACGTCATGCTCGGCGACAACACGCAGGACTCCAGCGACTCCCGCGAGTGGCAGTTCATGCACCTCCGCTACCCCAAGCTCGACGGACCGATCCACCGCGGCAACAACCGCGGCAGCGAGAACCCGATCAAGAAGAACGGCGTCACCTGGTTCCGCGACGAGTTCGGCGAGCTCCACACCTGGCCGTCGATCCGGGTCGAGCACGTCCCGCTGGAGAAGTTCCCCGAGGAGACGATCGAGAAGGTCGCCTACGTCCCCCGGGAGCTGATCACCGGCCGGGCGGTGGTCGTCTTCTGGCCGTTCAAGCCGTCGATGCGGCTCTGGCGGCTGAAGTGGATCCGCTAGACGCCTTGGCCAGAAACGGTCGGCGCCCCCGGCCCCGAATCGGTTTTCCACATCGATCCCGGCCCCTGAACGGGCTTTCGGCGATGGCTGTCAAGCGATATCGGTCCGGGCTTTTCGGGCGACGAGGGGCTTCCGGCCCGCCGGGCCCAATTGCCACTCCTTAGCACAAGTCGTTGCGCAGCAGTGGTTAACGAAACCGACGAACTAGTGCCATTCTCGCCACGCTCGTAAGTCCTGAATCCACGCGACCTTCCTCGCTCGCCCCGTTCAGGTCAGGACCCGCCATTCTCTCCACAGGTTGTCCACACGGACAAAAGCGAGATCTTGGACTTGCCAGCGGCCCCCTTCCCGATCCTGGGGGGTTCGGATCCGGACGATCGGGAGTCGTTCGCCCGCCTCGCCGAGACGGCTTCGCTCGGCGCAACTCCCTGCACGGCCTGGACTTGGGAGAGGGACCAGGAATCGCCCGGCCCGGTGGGATTGGCCCCCCCGGCGGCCGGCCGGGCGCGCTAAGATCCCCCCGATGAGCACCGCGAAGGGGATCGAACGAGGCGAGCTGCTGCTCCAGGTCAACGGGCTGGTCAAGTCGTTCAAGGGGCGACGGGTCGTGGACCAGGTGTGCTTCGACGTCCGCGCCGGGGAGATCGTCGGGCTCCTGGGGCCCAACGGCGCCGGGAAGACGACCAGCTTCCGGATGGTGGTGGGGCTGATCCGCCCCGACGCCGGCACCGTCGAGCTGCGCGGACGCGACTGCGCCAAGCTGCCGATGTACCGACGTGCCCGGCTGGGGATGGGCTACCTCCCCCAGGAGACGAGCGTCTTCCGCCGGCTGTCGGTCGAGGACAACGTCCTGGCGGTGCTCGAGGTGATGCCGCTGGCCCGCTCCGAGCGGAAGAAGGAGGCCCACCGGCTGCTGGAGAACCTCGAGCTGGACCACCTGAAGAAGAACACCGCCGCCACCCTCTCCGGCGGGGAGCGGCGTCGCCTGGAGCTCGCCCGGGCCCTCGCCTCCCGCCCGGCGGTCCTCCTGCTCGACGAGCCCTTCGCCGGGGTCGACCCGATCAACGTCCAGGAGATCCAGATGCTGATCGGCCGCCTGCGCGACCAGGACATCGGCATCCTGATCACCGACCACAACGTGCGGGAGACGCTGCAGAGCACCGAGCGCGCCTACATCATCCACCAGGGACAGATCCTCAAAGAGGGCACGGCCGACGAGCTGATCGCCGATCCCCAGGTCCGCGAGGTCTACCTCGGCGACAATTTCGATGCCCCGATGAGCCGCGTCTCCGCCGCCGAGGAGCAGGAGCTCTACGTAGATTGACCACCTCGGGGCGCATTGCCCGGCCCCGGGGTCGGCGATATCTTCGTCGCCCCTGAAAACCGCGATCCAGGCCCCGACGAGGGGTCTTTCCCTGGTCCGGGACCGCCGTCGACTCCGGTCGAGTCCGCCGGTCCCCTTGCGAGGCATTCCATGAAGATCGTCGCCTGCATCAAGCGCGTGCCGACCACCGAAGCTCAAGCCAAGGTCTCCGCCGACGGCAAGAGTCTCGACGCCGGTGGATTCCAGTACATGACCTCCTTCTACGACGAGATCGCCGCCGAGCAGGCGATCCAGACCAAGGAGGCCCTCGGCGGAGAGGTGACCGTCCTCACCGTCGGCCCCTCGGAGGCGACCAAGGAGGTCCGGGAGTGCATCGCCAAGGGAGCGGATGGCGGCGTGATCGTCACCGATCCCACCTGGAGCGACCGCGACTGCCTCTCCACCGCCAAGGTGCTCTCCGCCAGGTTGAAGGAGATGGGCGCCGAGATCGCCTTCTTCGGCAAGGTGGCCACCGACCGCGACAACGGCGCCGTCGGCCCGATGGTCGCGACGATGCTGGACTGGGCCTGTGTCACCGACGTCATCGAGCTCTCGGTGACCGCGGACGGCGGCACGGCCAAGCGCGAGACGGAGAGCGGCGTGGAGACCCTGAGCTTCTCGCTGCCGGCGATCATCACCTGCGAGAAGGGTCTCAACGAGCCGCGCTACGCCGGCCTGAAGGGAATCATGGCGGCCAAGAAGAAGCCCCTCGAGGAGGTCGCCCTGGAGGACGTGCCGGGGCAGGCCCAGGTCGAGAGCCTCGAGCTCCCGCCGGAGCGTCAGGGAGGCAAGATCATCGGCGAGGGTCCCGACGCGGTGCCCGCGCTGATCGAAGCCCTCAAGAACGAAGCGAAGGTCCTCTAGGAACACACAGGGAGCAAAGAACCATGTCCACGATCCTCGTCTTCGTCGAACAGACTGACGGTACCCCCCGCCGCGCCGCCCTCGAGTGCCTGGGCGCCGCCGCCGCACTGGGTGGAGAGATCACCGCCGTCGTCACCGGAGCCGGTGGCGCTGACGCCGCCGCGACCCTCGGTGCGAGCGGTGCGGCCAAGGTCGTCTGCCTCACCGGGGCCGACGACGGATACAGCCCCGACGCGACCGCCCGCGACGTCGCCGCGATCGCCGGCGAGATCGGCGCTACCGTCTTCTTCACCGCCGCCACCAGCACCGGCAAGGACCTCGCGCCGCGCGTCGCCGCGCTGCTCGACTCGGTTCTCTTCAGCGACTGCACGGGCCTCGAGGCCGGAAAGGCGACGCGTCCCTGGCTGGCGGGCAAGGTGACCGCTCAGGTCTCCTCCACGGCCGGCGTGTTCTGCGCGACGACCCGCGTCAACGCCTTCTCCGTCGCCGAGGGCGGCGGCACGGCCGAGGTCAGCGAGCGCCCGGCCTCCACCGACGGCAAGGTGAAGGTCACCGGACTCGCCGCCAAGGAGGGCGGCAAGCTCGACGTCGCCGAAGCCCCCGTGGTCGTCTCCGGCGGCCGAGGCCTGAAGGACGCCGATGGCTTCAAGCTCATCGAGGGGCTCGCCGACTCCTTCGGCAACGCCGCGGTCGGCGCGAGCCGCGCGGTGGTCGACGCCGGCTGGCGCCCGCACTCCGAGCAGGTCGGCCAGACCGGCAAGGTCGTCTCCCCCCAGCTCTACTTCGCCATCGGCATCTCCGGCGCGATCCAGCACGTCGCGGGAATGAAGACCTCGGGCACCATCGTCGCCATCAACAAGGACGCCGAGGCCCCGATCTTCAAGCTGGCCGACTACGGCATCGTCGGCGACGCCTTCGAGGTGGTCCCGGCGCTGATCGAGGCGGTCAAGGCGGCGAAGGGCTGATACCGGAGGTACGGAGCCAGGGACAAACCACCGCGATACGGTGATCGATACCCGGC
>CAZCAC010000163.1:0-17351 GCA_964496575.1 uncultured Planctomycetaceae bacterium
TGGTCTCTGTGTCCTCTGTGTCCTCTGTGGTTAAAACTCTGGTTCTGGTTCTGGTTCTCGTTCTGGTTCTGATCTCTCTGTCCTCTCTGGTCAATCTCCGGCCCTGGTTCCTGTTCAATCGGTCTCGATCTCGTGCCGACCGAGCAACCGGTCGAGGTGAACCACGGAGACCCCCTCGGGGCGGTGTTCACACTCGATGCGCAGCTCCTGCTCGCCCGGTTCCACCCACAACCTCCGAGACCTCGCCTCTCCGCGCTCGCTCCAGGCGAGGTCCAGCGGGACCAGGAAGCTGCCGTGCGAGTTGTCGATCTCGATCCGAATCGTCTTCTCTGTGACCTCGACCTCCCCCGAGAGCCGCGGCGTGCCACTGCCGTAGACCCACTCCCTGAAGAAACGGCCCCACTCCCGCTCGGTGACCTCCTCCAGCAACGCCTGGAAGTCCTCGGTGTCGACGTTGCCGTAGCGGTTGCGCAGGTTGAACTCCCGCAGCGCCCTCCACCAGAGCTCGTCGTCGTCGACGTAGTGTCGAAGCGTGTTCAGAACGCAAGCGCCCTTGGTGTAGAGCAGCCCCGAGTAGGCCTCTCGCGAGCTCGGCTGCTCGCCGCGGTACAGGCTCCCCCGACGGCTGGAGATGCCGCGCGCCGTCTCGGCGAAGTAGCGGTCCGCCTCCCCGCGACCCTGCGTCCGCTCGACGTAAACGCCCTCGGCGTAGGTCGCGAAACCCTCGTGGATCCAGAAGTGACCCCAGTCGCGCGCCGACACGGCGTTGCCCCACCACTCGTGCGCGACCTCGTGGACCAGGATGAAGTCGAAGCGGCGGTTCCGCCGGGCGTAGGGATCGCTCCCTCCCTCGCGGGCCAGCCAGGCGGGGTAGCTCGAGCCGTAGGCGACGGCGGTCGAGTGCTCCATCCCCCAGAAGCTCGTCTCCACGAGGGCGAACTTCGAGTCGGGGAAGGGGAAGGGACCGAACGCCTCGGAGAAGACCTCGACGAGGCGGGGGACGTCCTGGAACTGTAGCGCCGCCCTCTCCGCGTTCTCCGGCAACACCCAGTAGTGGAACGGCACCGGCTCGTCGAGGCCCGGGACGTCGAGCTCGTCCTCGACGTGGACGTAGGGCCCGACGTTCAGCGTCACCGTGTAGGTCTCCAGCGGGTAGTCGTGGCGCCAGCAAAAGGTCCTCCACTCCTCGTCCCCGGCGTCGAACCACGCCGGCGCGCCCGCGCGCTCCTCGACCAGCCGTCCATTGCTCACCGCGACGAGGTCCGCGGGGCAGGTGATCGACATGGCGACGCGCGCGGGCTTGTCCTCGGGGTGGAAGAAGCTCGCCTTGCAGGGGAACCAGAGGTGCGCGCCGGTCCCCTGGCAAGAGGTGCCGATCCAGGGTCGGCCGTCCGCGCTCTCCTCCCAGTGGAAGCCCGAGAAGCCCCGGCCGGTCGGCTGGCCGCGATAGCGAATGCGCACCTCGAACGACTCGCCCGCCGCCAGGGAAGTGGGGAGGGTCGCTAGCAAGCCGTTCTCGATCCTCTCGAACTCGAGCGCCCGGCCCGCTTCGTCCTCGACGCGCTCCACCTCGTGCAGGGAGAAGAGGTCGATCTGGACGACGCCGAGCTCCTCCACCGCCACCGCGGAGAGGCTCGCCAGCCCCTCGAGCGTCTTCGTGTCGGGACGGACGGCGAGCTCCAGGTCGTACGCCTGCACGTCGTAGGCCTCGCGCAGGTCGGGAGGAGCGACCGTGGTGAGGGAGGCGAGGAGGGGGAAGAGGGGCGCGACGGTGCAGAGCAGCATGGTGAGGACCTCGCGACGAGGGGGAGAGAAGGGCCGTCTCGTATAGCCGGAGCGGGCACCTGTCGCCATCGAATCCCTCTCGCTATCCTCGTCGCATGGCTGGACCTCGAGTGATTCGATGCCTGACGGCGCTCCTGGCGGGATTCGCGCTGGCGGCCCTGCCCCTCCTCTCGGCGGCCGCGCCGGTGCCGGGGCAGAAGAAGGAGGACCCGGCGAAGGTCCGCCTCGAGCGCGGGCGCGAGGCGCTCGAGGCGGGGCGGTTCGAGGAAGCCGTGGCGCACCTCGAGCGGGCGCTGGTCTTCGAGCCCTTCTCGAGCGAGATCCTCGGCCTGCTCCTCGAGGCGACGGCGAACGACCCCGACGCGCGCGCCTCGTGGGGCGGGGCCTGGTGGCGGGCGGTCGCCGACGACCGGGGGCGAGCGACCGGGGGCCGCGCCCTCGCCGCAACGGTCGCCGACCTCGTTCCGTCGATCGAAGGGGTAGAGATCGCCCGTGCCTCCGCGGTCGCCGAGCTGGCCAAGCTCTCCTCCAGTGCTCGCAAGCGCGGGCGCAAGGCTCCCGCCTCGGGGCTGGTCGCCTGGTGGGCGGCGAACCTCGGGCGCGAGCTCGGCCGCCGCAACCCGGCGCTCCTCGCCGCCCACGAGGAGGACCTCGGGCTCGACCTCTCGGTCACCGGGCGCCTTCCCGATCAGGTTATCACCTCGATCCAGCGCGCGCACTCCCTCTCCCAGTCCGGCGGTCGTTACGCCGAGGCGGTGCGCGCCGCCCGCATCCTGCGCGGGCTCGCCGTGCAGGGGGGCTTCAAGGACCTGAAGGGGCCGAGGCCTTCCGGGATCGACGCCCTGCGCCGCGACGCCGACGAGATGCTGAGCCGCTCCCGCGCCAGGCTCTTCGGGGTGATCGGCGAGCCGCTCACCGTCGAGATGCTCGAGGAGCTCGACGAGCCGGAGGCGCGCGAGTTCACCCAGGCGCACGACGACCTCTCCAACCCCGGCGTCGCGGTCTCGCCGCGCGGCTGGTACCGCATCGAGACGTGCTGCGGCTGGGAGACGCTACTCGGCGTGGCGGACACCATCGAGCTGCACCACCAGCGGCTGGTCAACTGGTTCGGGCGCGATCCGTTCGAGGATCGCCCGGGACTGGTTCGGGTCCTGCCCGAGGCCGCGGGGCTCGAGTCCGAAGGCGCGCCCTTCTGGTGGGCGGGCGGCTTCCAGGGCGGCGACACGACGGTGATGCGCTTCTCCTGCGGGACGATCGAGGGACTCGGTCACGGCCTGACCCACGAGCTGACCCACCGCTTCGACGGCGCGATCTACCCGGGGATGCCGAGCTGGCTCGCCGAGGGCAAGGCGGTCTTCACCGGCGGCGCCTACGGCCACTCGACCGACGAGGAGTTCGTCGAGGACCACATCTCGTTCGGCACGGTGGAGAGCGCCTGGATGAAGGGCTACGGCGGCGAGAAGAAGCTGCAGGAGCTGATCGAGAGCGAGATCGAGGACTACCGCGACAACTACATCGCCGGGTACGCGCTGTACGTCTACCTCAAGCTCTGGGAGGAGGGCGGCCGGCAGCTCTATGCGGGGAAGCTCGAGCCCTACATGCAGGGGCTGAAGAGCCACGGCAAGGACCCGCTCGCCTGGTTCGAGCAGAACTTCGCCGACGGGAAGGAGGGGCGTCCCGACGGCTTCGAGGCCTTCGCCGGCGCGTTCCACGAGTTCGTCCGGGGCTTCTACTGGGACGACCGCGCGGAGTGGACCAGCCGTTACCAGAGCTCCGTGCCCCAGAGCGGTGACGGCTTCGTCTACGACGAGCCGACCTGGACCTGGTCGCGCCACCGCGCCGAGCCGTACTGGGGGCAGGACCACGCCTGGCGCGCGGGCGACCTGCTGCTCGATCTCGGCAAGAAGAAGGACGCGGTGAACGCCTACCTCTGGGCGCTGTCGGTCGACGAGCGCTCGCCGTGGCGTAACTCCAAGCTGGCCCGGCTACTCGAGGTGGTGGGGGAAGAGGACGCCGCCTGGGTGCTGCGCAACGAGCTGGAGCGGCGCTTCCGTCGCGCCGGCGACGCGCTCTCCGAGGGTCTCGTGACCCCGCTGCGGCTGCCCCGGACGCGGGACCTGCTCGGGGCTCTGGCGGAGCAGGCGGACGCGCTCGCCGCGGCGGACCTGCCCCGGACCCGTGCCGCGGTGGTCGCCGACCACAACCGCCTGGCGCGGTGGATCGGCGCGGAGCTGCCCGACGTGCCCGCCCACCCCGAACCGGAGGTGCCGCTGCACCCCTTCGACGAGGCGCGGCAGCGGCTGGGGGTCCGCGGCTGGGCCGAGGACGACCTCACCGGCTACGAGGAGCGGCGCGCGAAGGACTGCTGGTACGTCGAGGAGGACGGCGACCTGCACGTCGGGCGCTTCCGCCCGCGCGACGCGACCGGGCAGCTCGATCGCAGCGGGCACAACCGCCACGCCTTCACCGCGACCGAGGCCGGCGAGCTCCCGGGACGCTATCGGGTCCGCTGCCGGATCCAGTTCACCACCTCCTACGTCTCGGGCGCGCTGATCCTGGGCTACACGCGGCGCGACCGGAACGTGCGGGTCGGCTTCACGGCGGGGGACTTCTACTACTCGATCGGCAAGAAGGACCAGCCCGAGGTGCTCGAACGGGTCGGCTGGCGGATCAGCGGGCTGCGCGACCGCGACGGCGCGCTGCCCGGGTCGCTGCGGGGGGGCAGCGTCGAGTTCGACGAGCCGCGCACCAACTTCGGGCTCGAGGTGGTGGTCGACGGCGCCGCGGTGCACGTGTGGATCGAGGGGCAGCACGTCGGCACCTACCACACCGTCGACGGCGAGGCGGTCCGCGGGCGGATCGGCTTCGCCACCAGCTTCGGGGCGATGCGCGTGATCGACCCGACGGTGCAGCGCCTCGACCGCGGCTTCGAGGCGGGGCACCGGCTTCCCGCCGACCGCTACGACGGGTTGATCGAGCCGGGGCTCGATCTCCACGATCCGCCCGAGCTGTGGTTCAATCAGCTGGTCAACAAGCCGGTGCTCGGGTTGCGCCCGCACCTCGCCGGGACCCTGCTGGCCTGGGTCCCCCTGCCGGAGCACCCCGAGGAGGAGCGCGAATACGAGCTCGAGCGCT
Organism: uncultured Planctomycetaceae bacterium; assembly: GCA_964496575.1. GTDB lineage: Bacteria > Planctomycetota > UBA1135 > UBA1135 > CAZCAC01. The sequence goes on from CAZCAC010000163.1 coordinate 4,921, forward strand.
GCGCCACCAAGGCGAGCCGGATGGCGGAGCAGGCCGCGCAGATGCTGATCGACGTCGACGCGGGGCAGGCGATCGCGCTCGCCGTGCCGGACGCCCTGGGCGAGGAGCGGATCGCCGCCCTGCGCGCCGAGCTCGTCGGGCGCTACCCCGGCGAGGCCACCGTGGTCGCCTACCCGTGGAGGGGCGAGGTCTCCGAGGATCTCGAAGCGATGCCCGCGGCGATGCGCTCCTGGCTCTGCTTCGTCGACTCGGCGGGGATCCTGCGCCACGCCGAGCGCTTCTACTCCTTCACCGACCGCCTCCCCGAGGGGCTCGACCACTGGATCACCGTCTTCCGCGATCACGACGGCGAGCACTGAGCGCCGAGCTCGCGGCGCCGGCCGGCCGTCAGGCTGGCCCCCCGCGCCACACCTCGCGGTAGACCGTATCGCGCTCGACCGGTACTCGCCCCGCATCGAGGATCCACTCGATCAGCTCCGCGCGCCGCGTCTCCTGCGGCGTGGTCGCGCCGGCGTCGTGGTAGATCTTCTCCTCGACCACCGTGCCGTCGACGTCGTCCGCGCCGTAGGAGAGGCACAGCTGCGCGATCGGTACGTCGAGCGAGATCCAGTACGCCTTGACGTGCGGGATGTTGTCGAGCATCAGCCGCCCCAGCGCCATCTCGCGCAGCTCGTCGAGCGCGGTCGGGCCGGGGAGGTGGGACCAGTCGTTGTTCTCCGGGTGGAAGGAGAGCGGGACGTAGGCCTGGAACCCCCCCGTCTCGTCCTGCAGGCGGCGCAGGCGATCGAAGTGATCGAGCTTCTCCTCGGGCGTCTCGATGTGCCCGTGGAGCATGGTGCAGTTCGTGTGCATTCCGGCCTGATGAACTGCCCGGGCCGTGGCCAGCCACTCGTCGCCGGACATCTTGTTGTGGTAGCCCTCCCGCCGGATCCGCTCGGCGAAGACCTCGGCGCCGCCTCCCGGGCAGGAGTCGAGCCCCGCAGTCCGCAGCTCGTCCAGCACCTCGGCCAGGGGCTTCCTGGCCACGCGGCGGATCTGGTCGAGCTCGACCATGGTGAAAGCCTTGACGTGGATCGACGGCCGCGCCTCCTTCACCGCCCGCAGGATCTCCAGATAGTACTCGTAGGGGAGCTTGGGCCAGACGCCCCCGACCATGTGCACCTCGGTCACCGGCTCCCCGAGATGGGCCCGGATCTTGCCCGCGACCTCCTCGGGGGTCATGCAGTAGGCGCCCTCCTGCCCCGGCTGCCGGTCGAAGGAGCAGAAGCTGCAGAACTTGTTGCAGTGGTTGGTGTAGTTGACGTGCTGGTTGACGTTGAAGTATGCGTCGTCCCCGCTGACCCGCTCGCGGGCGTGGTTGGCCAGCGCGCCCACCGTGTGGAGATCCTCGGCGGTGTAGAGGGTGAGACCCTCTTCGAGGCTCAGGCGCTCGCCATTCACCACCTTCTCGGCGATCCCGCGCAGGCCGGAGGTTTCCGCCCGGGTGATCAGCTGCTCGCGGGCCTCGGCGGTGGGGGGGGAGGAGAGGGGATTCACGGCTCGGCCCTCGGCTGGCGCGGCGGATGGGCCTCCGCGGCGCAGGTCGGGAAGGTCTCGCCATCGTGACGGTCGTCGACGATGCCGTACCAGGAGTTTCGCTGCCGCGGCCGGAAGCCCGCCGCCTCGATCACCTGCTCGATTCGCTGCACCGGCTCGAGGTGGAAACACCCGGCCGCGGAGACGACGTTCTCCTCCAGCATCGTGCCGCCGAAGTCGTTGCAGCCGAAGCGCAGGCTGACCTGAGCCAGCTTCAGACCCTGGGTGACGTAGCTGGTCTGCATGTTCTCGACGTTGTCGAGGAAGATCCGCGCCAGCGACTGCATACGCACGTAGAGCGCGGGGGTGCTCTTCGGGGGGTAGAGGTGTTCGTCGGGGACACCCTCCGGCTGGAGGTTCCAGCAGGCGAAGGCGGTGAAGCCGCCCGTCTCGTCCTGGAGGTCACGCAGCCGCACGAGGTGCTCCACGCGCTCGGCGTTGGTCTCGCCGCTGCCGTACATCATCGTCGCGGAGGAGCGCAGGCCCGCCCGGTGGACCTGTCGGTGGATGTCGAGCCAGCGCTCGGTATCGGTCTTGCGCGGGGCGATGATCTTCCGCACCCGCTCGACCAGGATCTCCGCGCCGGCGCCGGGGAGGGAGCCCCAGCCCGCCTCCTTGAGCGCTTCGATCACCTCCTCGACGGGGCGCCGGTCGACCTTCGCGAGGTGGTCGAGCTCGGGCGCGGAGAGGGCGTGGCAGTTGACCTCCGGGAAGCGGCTCTCGATCTCCGCGATCAGCTCGCACCACCACTCCGTCCCGAGCTCGGGGTGGTGGCCCCCCTGCATCAAGAGCTGGCGTCCACCGAGCTCGGCGAGCTCCTGGACCCGGCGGAGCAGCTCCTCGCGGTCGAGCACGTAGGCCTCGGGGTGCTTGGGGCTCCGGTAGAAGGCGCAGAAGCCGCAGTCGGTGACGCAGACGTTGGTCGGGTTGAGGTTGCGGTCGACGATGTAGGTGACGATCCCCTCGGGGTGCAGCCGCTGCCGCACCTCGTCGGCCAGGGTGATCAGGGTCAGGAGATCCGCGTGCTCGAAGAGGATCAAGGCCTCCTCGGCGTCGATCCGGCGCCCCTCGTGGACTCGTTCCACGATCCGGGCGACGGCACGACCCGTCGGTCCCGAGAAACGAGCCGAGGTGAGCGGGGGCCGCCAGACCGAGCGCCCGGGGGCGGCGGGCTCGCCCGTGGGTGGGCGGTGATCGGTGTGGATTCCGCGGTTCATCGCGGCAGAGTATAGGCCGTCGGGGCGTGCTCCACTCCCCCCAGGTCGCCGCAAGCCGTTTTCCAGCAAGTGCTTCGGCTTCCTCCCGGGCGGTGGCGCGCCGGCCCTCCGCCGTCGCGGGCGGGCCTCTCTCGACAATTGCGCCCGGTTGGCGCCATCCCCGCTCGCCCCTCTCCGTAGGAAGTGGGCCCTCGGGGTCATCTCCGCCCGGCCGATGAGCCGATCTCCTTTTTCGAGCCTGGCGTCGCTAGTGGCCCGTACCGCTGGGCGCGGAGGCTCCGATCCGATAACTTCCGCCCCCGGCGTTCCCCTCACCCCCGCTCTCCTCTCGCCCCGATCGTCATGTTGATCGTCGAATCCCTGTTTCTGCTCCTCGCTGCCCTAGGTGCCCCGATGACCGCCCAGGAGGGTGATCCCCCCCCGGCGGTCGCTCAGGATCAGCAGTCGATCCTGGTGAGGAAGCAAGCCTACCTCGACCTCCTGAGCAAGTTCAAAAACGCGGTCGCCTCGTACACCTTCGACGTCAAGGAGCTGAGGAGGGCGAAGGTCCCGCCCGAGAGGTGGCCCGAGTCCCCTCTCGGCGAGTACTTCCTCGAGTTCCGGAAGCTCGCGGAGACCGGAAACGGTGACGCGATGCTCTGGGTGATCGAGAACATGAGGGACGCGGTGCCCTCCATCGAAGAGCGGGATCGCATCACGAGGCGCTACTTCACCGCCCTGGCGAAGAACCACGCCACCGAGGACTTCATCCCGGACGTGATCGAGCAGCTGATTCCCAAGCGCAAGTCGCTCGGTGCCGAGTACGTCACCGGGGTCCTGCACACCATCTCGGAGAACTGCAAGAACCCGGAGACGGAGTCCGCCGCCCTCCTGGGAGAGGCGAGGGTCTTGCTCAACTACGGCAAGCCCAGGAGCCCCGCCGACAAGCAGAACGGCGAAGACCTGATGCTGATCCTGGTCGAAGGGTACGCCGGAAGCAAGGCCGCGCTGGCCGCGGCCGAGCACCTCTACCGCAGGGCGTTCCGGATGACGCTGGAGACACAACAGGAGTGGGTGAAAGCAGCGCGGGCGCTCCAGGCCGATGGGGTGGGGCCCGAGGGTTGGCCTCCGCACCCGATCGAGGCTCTCCACATCGAGTTCCGGTCTCTGGCCGCCACGGGGCACTTCCTCTCCAACCGCTGGCTGGAGGGGTTCTACCCGGGCTACTCCAAGGCCATGGCCGCGGGGATCGACAAGGGCCTGATCTTCATCTGTGACTGGATCCGGCAGACCGAGCAGCCCAAGAGCATCTACTGGCAGGGGCTCCGCTTCGAGATGCTGACCCTCCTGGTGGAGGCCTTTCCGGATCAGCCCTGGGTGCACAAGATCGTCGTCGAGATGGGTAACGTCGTCAACCAGTACACTCCCGAGGAGTACGTTCCGGTGCTGCGTCGGATCATCGAGCTGGTCCCCGAGGCGCGAACCCGGTACGAAGCTCAGCTGGTGATGGCCTACAGCCTCGAGCGGGGCCGGACCTTCGAGGAGCTCAACGAGGCGCTCAACAGCTACCAGTGCGTCATCGACGAGTCTCCCGTGGAACGTCAGCGGAAGGAGGCCGAGAATGCGCTGAGGACGTTCAGGCTGACGATGCCCGGGGCGCCGATGCCCCCCTTCCAGGGGCTCGACGACGACGGTCTCGAGGTCAAGTCCACCGGGTACCAGGGGAAGGTGCTGCTGCTCTACTTCTGGTCCTCCCACAGCAGGGAGTCGAGGGAAGATCTGCCCTGGGTCAACGAGCTGTACGCGAAGTACCAGGATACCGAGAAGTACCCCGATACCGTATTCCGCCTGTTGGGGATGAACGTCGACGTGACGACCAGGCAACTCTTCAGGAGGGTTTGCAGGAATCATGGGGTGACCTGGAGGAACGCCCTGCTGCAGTCGTCGACCGGTATGGTCGGAGCTCAGTTCCGAGTGTCCTCGCTCCCGGCCGCCTTCGTGATCGACCCGGACGGCATGATCCGCGGGCGCTGTCTCAGCCACGAGAAGACCGAGGCGTTGATCGAAGAGCTCCTGGCCGAGGACGCGAAGAAGCGCGGCGAAGGCGAATAGCCCGCGCGATCTCCGGGGGGAGCAGCCGCTCCCCCGACCCGGACCCGATCGGGCCCTCCCCGTTCCACTCGGAGTCGGTTTCTGCGCGTTGCGGGCAGAAAGCAGGCTGGGAGTGCATTGACGCTCTCCAAATCCGTGATCCGAACAGTCTGTTGACCGGTCGGGTTGCGGGCGTCGGCCCGCGCCACGCGGGAGGGCCTGCTTATTCTGGTGGTGCGTAGCCCCCCTGCGTATCCTCGGCGCCCCTCCAACCGCTTCCCTCGAGCCCTCCAACCGATCGAAGGACCAGAGCCATGGCCAAGCCCCAACCGAGTCTGATGGACCGCATCGTTTCCCTGTGCAAGCGCAGGGGATTCGTCTTCCAGGCGTCCGAGATCTACGGAGGCATCGGCAACACGTACGACTACGGTCCGCTGGGCGTCGAGCTGAAGCGCAAGGTCAAGGATGCCTGGTGGGGCTCGGTGGTGCTCGCTCGCCCCGACGTGGTCGGGCTCGACTCGGCGATCATCCAGAACCCGAAGACCTGGGAGACCTCGGGGCATCTCGAGTGCTTCACCGACCCGATGGTCGACTGCAAGGTCTGCAAGGCGCGCTTCCGTGAGGACAAGCTCGACGAGGCACGCTGTCCGGAGAAGCCGTCGAAGCGGCCGGGTGAGTGCCACGGCGAGCTCACCGAAGCGCGCTCCTTCAACCTGATGTTCAAGACCAACGTCGGACCGGTGGAGAGCACCGGTTCGGTGGCCTACCTCCGGCCGGAGACCGCCCAGGGGATCTTCCTCAACTTCAAGAATGTCCTGGAGAGCGCCCGGGCCAAGCCGCCGTTCGGCATCGCGCAGATCGGCAAGTCCTTCCGGAACGAGATCACGCCGGGGAACTTCGTCTTCCGCACCCGCGAGTTCGAGCAGGCGGAGATGGAGTTCTTTCTGCCGCCGGCGGAGAACGACCACTGGTACGCCTTCTGGAAGCAGGAGCGCTTCGACTGGTACGCGCGCCTCGGGATCGACCCCGAGAAGCTACGGCTCCGCCCGCACGAGGAGGACGAGCTGGCGCACTACTCGCCCGCCTGCTCCGACATCGAATACGAGTACCCCTTCGGCTGGGGTGAGCTGGAGGGGATCGCCTGCCGCACCGACTTCGACCTGAAGAGGCACTCCGAGGCCTCGGGAGTCGACCTGCGCTACTTCGATCCGCAGACCAAGGAGAAGTACTTCCCCTACGTCGTCGAGCCCGCCGGCGGCATCGACCGGATGGCGCTGACCTTCATGGTTGACGCCTACGACGAGGAGCAGCTCGAAAAGGACACGCGGGTCGTCTTGCACTTCCACCCGGAGATCGCGCCGATCACCGCGGCGGTGTTCCCGCTGGTCAAGAAGGAGGGGATGCCCGAAAAGGCCCACGAGATCGAGGAGGAGCTGCGGCGCGCCCGCTTCAGTACCTTCTACGACGAGAAAGCCGCGATCGGCCGCCGCTACCGGCGCCAGGACGAGGTCGGAACCCCGTTCTGCGTGACCATCGACGGTGACACCCTCTCGGGGGACGTGGTCACCGTTCGCCACCGCGACTCGATGGAGCAGACCCAGGTGCCGATCGCCGAGCTGGTCGAGTACCTGCGCGGTGCGGCGGGGGAGTGGAAGCGACCGACCCCTCGCGAATAGTCCGGCAATCTCCGGGCACGGGGTGCGTACTCTCCCGGGTGGGTGCTTCACCCCTTTTGTCTCTCAACAAGAACCCCCGCTTCGCCATGTTGTGTTTCCTCGTCCTCGCCGCGCCACTGCTCCTGGCCGTGCCGCCGCCTCTCGTCGTTCCGTCCTCGCCTCCTCGGCCCGAAGCGATCGCCCTGGAGGACGCCTACCAGGAGCTGGTCGACGACTACGAGGACTCCCTGGACGCTCACCGGGAAGCGCTGAGCGAGGTGAAGGACAGGAAGCTCCGTCGCGAGCTGCGCAAGGCCCATCCCGCGTACGAGTTCTTCCCTCGCTTCTCGACCATCGCGGCGGACGGGGAAGGGCGGGCCCTGATCTGGATGATCGCCGAGGCGCGCTACTCCGGTGAGAAGAGCAAGGAACAGCGGCGCCTGAAGGCGAAGTGGTGCGAGCAGCTGGTCGAGGACCACCGCGGCGAGGAGTGGTTCGAGGAGGCGGTGCCGATGCTGGCCCGCCAGCGCTCGGCGCTGGGGGCCGACCGCCGGCGCGAGCTGCTCGAGAAGGTCGCGGAAGGCGCGACGGCGGACCTGGCGCGCGCCGCCGCCTGCTATCACCTCGGCGCGATCCTCTCCGCTTCGAAGGACGAGGAGGAGCGCCGGGCCGGCCTCTCCTGGTACGAGCGGCTGCTCTCCGAGCACAGCAAGAGCTCCTACGCCCGCGAGGCGAGCTTCGCCTACAACCGCGCCCGCTACCTGCAGGTCGGCGTGGAAGCGCGCGACTTCGAGGCCAAGACCGTCGATGGAGAGAGTTTTCGCCTCTCCGACTATCGCGGGAAGGTCGTGGTGCTCGACTTCTGGGGCTTCTGGTGAGGCCCCTGCCGGGGTGAGCTGCCTCACCTCAAGGCGCTGGTCGAGCGCCTCGAAGACGAGCCCTTCGCCATCGTCGGCGTCAACACCGACGACGACGCCCAGCAGTACCGGGTGGACGTCAAGTCCTCCGGCGTGACCTGGCAGAACGCCTGGGACGGGATGAAGATCTGCGAGATGTACGGGGTGAACAGCTTCCCGACGATCGCCCTGCTCGATCACCGGGGACGCATCCGCTACCTCGGGTTGCGCGGGGAAGCTCTCGGCCAGAAGGTCGACGAGCTCCTCGCGGAGATGAAGAACCCGGCGAAGCGCGGTCAGTAGCCCGCGGCCTGACCGTCCTTGCGCGACTCGGAGGCACCGATCCAGACGCCGCCCTCCCGGGCCACCGCCTGGTAGCCGCCGAACTCGCCGGGGCCGATGCCCATCTCGTGCCCCAGCCGGCGCAGCCCGGCGACCGTCGCCTCGCCGAAGCCGCTCTCGAGGAGCGCCCGGCCCCCGTCGTGCATTCGGCGCCCTTCGGGGTCGGAGGATCCCTCGTGGATGCAGCGGGGCGCGTCGCCCGCCTCCTGGAAGCCCATCCCGAAATCGACCAGGTTCATCACCACCTGGGCGTGCGCCTGCGGCTGCGTGTCGCCGCCCATCACGCCGAACGCTGCCCAGGGCTCGCCGCCCCGGGTGAGGAAGCCGGGGATGATGGTGTGGAAGGGGCGCTTCCCCGGCGCGTAGCTGTTCGGTCGCCCGGGGTCCAGGTCGAAGAGCTGGCCGCGATCCTGGAAGCAGAAGCCCAGCCCCGGCAGGGTGAGCCCCGAGCCGTGGCCCCTGAAGTTCGACTGGATCAAGGAGACCATCTGCCCCGCCTCGTCCGCGGTCGAGAGGCAGATCGTATCGCCGACGCCCAGCGCGGGATTCACCGTCGGGTAGGAGAGACCCGCGCGCTCGGGATCGAAGAGTCTCCAGCGCTCCGCCGCGTAGTCCTTGGAGAGCAGCCGGTCGACCGGCGTCGCAAAGAAGTCGGGATCGGCGTAGTGGCGCGCGCGGTCCTCGAAGGCGATCTTCTTCGCTTCGAGGAAGCGGTGCAGGTGCTCGACGCTCCCGAACGCCTCCGGCTCGAAGGACTCGTGCTCGAGGAGGTTCAGGATCTGCAGCGCCGCGAGCCCCTGGCCGTTGGGCGGCAGCTCCCATACCTCGACGTCCCGGTAGCGCGTCGAGATCGGCTCGACCCACTCCGAGCGGTGCGCCGCGAAGTCCTCCCGGCGCAGGAAGCCGCCGGTCTCGCGCATGAAGCGGTCGATTCGATCGGTCGCCTCGCCCCGGTAGAACCAGTCGCGCCCCTCCGACCCGATCCGCTCCAGCGTGTGGGCGAGTCCCGGATTCCGAAAGAGCTCGCCCTTCCTCGGCGCCCGCCCCCCGGGGAGGAACACCTCGGCGAAACCCGGCTGGTTCCGCAAGGCCTCGCCACCATTCGCCCACGACGCTGCGATCACCTCGGAGATCGGCGCGCCTTCCCGCGCGTAGCGAATCGCGGGCTCGAGCACCTCGCGGAGCGTCAGACTCCCGTAGCGCTCGTGGAGCTCGCACCAGCCGTCGACGCAGCCGGGAACGGAGACCGGAAGGGGGCCGGTGGGGGGGAGGAACTCGAGCCCGGTTCCCCGCAGGTGCTCGAGGGAGAGTCCGAGCGGAGAGCGCCCGCTGGCGTTGAGGCCGGTGAGCGCTCCGTGCGGCGGGTCCCAGACGAGTCCGAAGAGGTCACCTCCCGGGCCGCTGCCGGTCGGCTCGACCAGCGAGAGCACCGCGTTGGCCCCGATCGCCGCGTCGACCGCGCTGCCTCCGCGACGCAGGAGGTCCACCGCGACCTGCGTGGCCAGCGGCTGGCTGGTGGCGGCCATCCCGGCGCACGAGAGGACCTCGGAGCGGGTGGCGAACGACCTTCCGGCGGGGCGATCCATGCCCCGATGGTAGTTCACCACCGGTCGGTTTCTGCGCGTGGCGCGCGGAAAGCCGGCAGGGGCAGGCCGGGGAGTCCGGGATGCCGGGGCTACTCGACCGTCACCGCGGCCTTCATCCGCACCGGCACCAGCCCGGGAGCTCGTGTCTGCACCGGCGTGAGCGCCGCCGTCGCGGCGTCGAAGGCGAAGACGTCCACCTCCGCCGAGGTGCCGCTCAGGACGTAGAGGAACCCGCCGTCGACGGTGACCTCGACATCTCTGGGATTGGCGCCCGCGACCACCTGCGTGCGCCAGGTGGGCGCCCCGGAGGTGGAGTCGAAGACGGCCCCCGTGCTCTGATCGACGTCGTAGACGAGGACGCTGCCGGTCGCGGCGGAATCGAGCACGGCGACGAAGGCGAACATCCCGTCGTAGGAGATGGCGATGTCGTTCGGCTCGATCAGGGCGGTCGTTCCGGGGGCGATGAAGGTGATCGTGCCGTCGTCCTCGACGTCGTAGGGTCGAACCAGCCCGTCGACCGAGGCGGTCGTGTAGGAGCGGTCGCCGCCGGGGGCGAAGGTGAACACGGTCGGACCGCCGGGCGCCTCGCCGTCGGGAGTGACCGCGGTCAGCTCCCCGCTCCACGGGTCGATGGCGAAGATGTCCACGTGGCCGAACGTGGTGGCCTGGTCGCCGCGGTCGACCACGTACAGGAACTGCCCGGTGGGATCGACGGCGATCGAGTCGGGGACGGTGCCGATCGGGCGCGTGTCCGGTTCGAGCAGCGTGCCGTCGCTGCCGATGTCCAGCTGCAGCACGACCTCCCAGGCGGGCAGGGTCACGTAGAGAAAGCGACCGGAGGGCTCGACCACGGCCGCCGCCGGCGCCCCGTTGGGCACCGAGAAGGTCGTCAGGTTGTCGGTCAAGGTCCCGTCGGCGCCGATGGAGAAGACGGTGATATCGTGCGAGCCGCTGTTCGGCACGAAGGCGAATCGGCCGAGCGGGTCGAGGGCGAGGTCCGTGGGAGTGGTTCCCGCGGCGGCGGCCAGCGCGCCGCCGTCGTCGATCTCGCCGGTCGCCTGGTCGATCGTGAAGTGCGTGATGTCGTTGCTGCCGCTGTTGACCACGTACAGCTGAGCGGCGCGCCGGTTGACCGGCAGATCCCCGTGCTGGAGGTCCAGGCCGCCCGGTCCCAGCCGGCCGCGAATGTCTCCCGCCTCGGTCAGGTCGCCGGTACCGGGATCGACGTCGAAGAGGCGAATCCGGTCGGCGTCCTCGTCCGAGGTGTAGGCGACGGAACCGTCCGCGCTGAAGTCCAGGCCGACCGTGCCCGCCGTGGTCAAGACCTGCGTCTCGTCTCCCAGGTTGCCGGTCTCCTCCTCGACGGTGAAGACCGTGATCGAGGCCGAACCCCGGTTGAGCATGTAGAGGAAGTCGCCATCGGGCGCCAGCGCCATCGCCACCGGATCGTTCCCGGTCGTCGCCGCACTCTGCGCCTTGAGCTCGCCCGTGGTGGGATCCTCCACCGAGTAGCGCGCCACCCCGTCGAAGGGCTCGGTCAGGAGGGTGTAGAAGCTCTCGCCCATCGGATCGACCACCCCGGAGAGGAACTGCACCCCCGCGACCGTCAGCGTGGAGGACTGTTCGAGCTCGCCGGTGCCGGCGTCGATCGCGTAGCTCAGGATCAGCTCCCCCGGATCGTGCTGCAGGAGGAGGAAGCGTCCCCCGGGATCACCGGCGACCGAGATCGGTCCGTCCCCGGTGGACTCCTGATCGATCTCGGTCAGGGCTCCGCTGGCCTCGTCGATCGAGAAGGCCCGCAGCTGATCGGTGGCGGCGGAGGAGAGGTACAGGTAATCGCCCGAAGGGTGGATGAACAGGGAGTGCGGGCCGGTGCCGACGGGGATCGCCACTCCACCGGTCAGTTGGCCGGTGGCGCCGTCGATCTCGTAGGGAGTCAGCGCGAACTCGCCCACCGCGAACAGGAAGCGCTGCAGCGGATCGACCTGAACCTCTCGCGGGGCGCCCTCGGCCTGGGGCTGGACGACGTAGCCGTGGTGCGCCAGGGCGCCGCTCGCCGCGCCGACGGTGTGGATCGAGATGGTGCGGTCGCCACCGTTCGCGGCGTAGGCGAAGCGGGGGAAGCCGGCCACCCGCACGTTGAGGGTGGTCTCGGTGCTGCCGGACGGGTTGGTGGCGATGATCTGGTAGTGGGTCGCCGGCGAGATCTCCGTCGGGGTCCCCGAGAGCTCCCCGCTGTCGGCGTCGAGGGCGAGCCCGGCCGGCAGGGTCGGAGAGGCGGAGAAGGTGATCTCGCTCCCCTCGACCGTCGGGGTCTGCGGGTCGATCGCGACGCCCGGGATGGCGATCAGGATCGGATTGGCGTAGCTCAGGTTCGCGGGGGCGTCGGTGCTGGGCGGAGGCTCGCCTCCCTGGTTCAGCGACCCGCCGCTCCGCCCGCAAGCCACCAGCACCCCGAGGAGCGCGACCGCGGCGAGCCACCGGGCCCGCTCCCGGGCCATCGGGGGACTCGGAGAGGGCGTGGGGGAGGCTGGCGAGAGACTCTGCAGCGGCATGATCGGGACCTGAGAGGGCCGGGGTCGGCAACGGAGGGGTCTATCCGAGTGTCGCCCATCCTGGGGGGGGGTCAAGTTGCACGGTTTCGTTTTCCCGGCGTGCCCGCTCGTTATCATTCTCCGGATGGCGGGCGAGAGCGGCGAGCGGGAGGTTCAGGAGGTCGAGGTCGAGCGCCTCCCCCGGCCGGAGGAGGGTGGCCCCGACCGCCCCAGCGCCCCTCCGCGCCCCGGCAAGGAGCTTCGGGCGGCCGTGGGCCCGATCGTCTCGGGAATCGTGATCGACGTCCTCGACGCGGCCACCATGACCCCGGTCCTGGGTCTCACCCTCGGGATTCCCCTCGGATACCTCATCGCCCGGCAGGCGGGCCTGCGCGGCAGGACCGCGGTGCAACTCGCCCTGGTGGTCGGCCTCTACTGCGGCATCCCCGGCACCTTCGGCATCCCGCTGGGCACCATCGTGGGGACGTGGATCCGGGTGCGGCGGCTGCTGGAGCAGGGGCACGGAGGCTGAGAGAGAGCACGGTGGCTTCACACG
>CAZCAC010000164.1:0-16724 GCA_964496575.1 uncultured Planctomycetaceae bacterium
GCGAGTTGGGACCACCCGTTGGGGGCTTCTGGCGACATCAGGCGAATACGGTGGGGTTCACATGCTGGTGAATACGACGCCGGAGGACGACGACCGGTTCGAGGTCTTCATCAGCAAGCACTAGCGATGCGGAGCCAGACTCCCTGTCGCGAATTCTACCCCGGCCACGGCCCCTCGTAGCCCGTGTCGAGGAGCTGCATGCCATGCAGGTTGGCGAAGTGACGGAAACGGGCCGCGAAGTCGCCGACGAAGAGGAGGTTGTGGTGCCCTTGCACCAGGCACGCGTCGCGGCGGTCGGTCAGCTCGATCTCGACGTTCGTCGTGCAGCCGCCGACGGGCGGCATCGGATGGGAGCTCGTCACGCGGCCCGCGTACACGTCGAGGGCTGGCGATTCGCCGGGGTGATAGCGGACCATGGTCACCGGATCGCCCGGCTCCCAGAAGACCTGCACCGCGCAGCTACCCTCGTTGGTATGAGCGAAGCGGCGTAGGAGGAACGAACTCGACGGGCCGTCGGGTCCGGTGAGCTTCGTCGCGCAAGTGCAGTGCGAGGCGTAGTAGTGGTTGCGCTCGGTCTCGTAGGCGGGATTGTGCTGGAAACCGGGCCGCCCGGTCAGGAGCTGGCCGAGCATCTGGGTGTACATCGCGGGGAAGTCGTTCTCGCAGGCGGCCGGCACCAGCTCGCCGTTCAGGACCGAGAAGCTCATGCACGGCTTGAGCATCCCCCGTCGCAGGCAGTTCATGGTCAATCCGTCCGCCTCGTGATCGGTGAGAAGCTTCTTCAAGGCCCCGTGGGCGCGCGCGGCATTCTCGAGCGCCCGAGGCGTGATACCGCGCTGTTCGCGCGCACCCCTGGTGATCTGCGCGATGAATTTACGGGCGCGATCATCGATGGTCACCTTCTCGAACTCCGCCGCGTAGTGATCGAACGGAATCACGCGTACCGTGGTGCCGAGGAACTTCTCCACCCCCTCGCGAGGCTCCGGAGCCTCGGTGATGCTCAGCAGCCGGCTCTGGGCGGCTATCTTGCGCGTCTGGACCATGCGCAGTCCCCATTCGATCGCCGACAGGTCGTCGAGGGCCTGGATGAAGTAGATACCGGGGCGGCGGTACTTCGTGATCGGGCCGTGCTTCACGCCGAGCCCGACGTAGAAGATCGCGGGGAGCTCCTTCGCCTCCGCGACCTCGAGGATCCGGTCCGCGTGGGCCACGCTATTGTTGTAGAACATGACGAGGAGCACGCCGTCCGCCGGTTTCTCCTCGAGCCCGCGCGCGAAGCGTTGCGCCTCCTCGGCGGTCCCGATCGGCTCTCTCTCGAGCTGGAGAGTGAGCCCGTGCTTATGCTCCATCTCGCGTAGGGCGGCGGCGTACTGACGATGGCGGCCCTCGGCGTCGAACTCGTTGCCCGGCCAGCTCCACCATCCATCCGGATCCCCGGAGAAGGTCTTCGAGGGCGGGTAGAGGAAGGCGACGCGAATCGTCGCGCCCTTCTTCTTCGCTCGGCGAGGGGCTGGCGCTCCCAGAGCCCGCGGATCGAGCCCGCCCATCGCCATCGCTCCGAAGGTCACCCCCACTCCGGCGAGAAACTCCCGCCGGTCGGGTCCGCAGCAGTTGCCGCCCTCATGATCACACATCGCTTCCTCCTCGGCATTCGGACTCGGATTCCGCCCGCATCGTACCGTCATAGTGGTGGCGTTGTGCTGACTCCGTACCGTTCGATTCCTTGCTGCCTCGGCTTCCCGTCCACCTCGATCATGAACGCGAGACGCGGGAGCCGGCGACGTCTCGGCATCGACAGCAGGGCGCCCGGGCCCCTCTCGCTCCCGCCAGGCTTCGGCCCCGATTGGCCGCCTGAACCGACGGGAGCGAAGGAGACGCCCGGGCGCCCGCTTCGCTGTCGGTCGTCGATTACGGGGTGAAAGAGACCTGGTACCCGTTCGACAGGTTGAAGCCGTGACCACAGGGGCCGGCGTTGTCGCGGAAGTAGGCCTGGAAACGCCAGAGATCACCGGCGACGATCGTTCCCGAGGCACCGAAGTTCACCGAGTGCGCGACGATCCCCGGGCCCTGGGTGATGACGCCCGCCGCACCCGCGTTCTGGACGGGGAAGCGGAAGTACCCGACGGTGGGCGGGCCCGGCTTGACCGCTCGAAGGCCGTCGCCGAACGCCACGCAGTCCACGTTCGGTCCCATGTAGAACAGGGAGAACATGAAGGGAGGAGCATTGCTGACCGTCAGGATGAGGTCGTCCGCCGTCACACTCGACGTGCCCGTCGACATCAGGAGAGCCCCATCACCGGTGGAAGTCGCACAGCCCCCGGAGGCCGAGTTGTTCCCGCAGGGGCAGCCGGTGCCCATGCAGAAGGGTGTGCCGGCCTCGACGAACAGGGTGACCACGCAGTCGGTCGTTCGATCGAGCTGGTCGGTCGCGGTCAGGGTGACCGTGTGGTATCCGGTGTCGTTGGGACCGGGGGTCCAGGCGAACGAGGTGAGTGCAGGCTGTCCCGTGACCGGTAGGGCCGGGGTGAACACGGCGCCGGTGGGGACTCCCGTCGCGGTCACCGTGCCCTCTTGACCTTCCAGGCCGTTGGTCGCCAGCGCGTTCACGTCGAAGGTCATCTCGTTTCCGATCACGCCGGTCAGGGTCTGGTCGCAGGGCGTGGGCGGGTCGAAGACCGGATCCCCCGGAGGAAGCTCGCAGCTCAGGCTGCTGCCGCGGATGAAGACGTCGGAGTCGTAGACCTCGTCTCCGGCGTCGGCGATGGCGAGCTTGATGTGGTTGACGCCCGGCACGATCGTGCCCTGGGCGGTGAAGACCGTGGTCAACCCATCGAGCTCGGTGGCGACGGGACCCGTGCACGGATGGCTTCCACCCGGCAAGTCGCTGCAGTCGTTGTTGATGAACAACCCACAGTTGTTACCGCCGCCGGGGGGATCGTAGGGATCCCCGCAGTTCACGTTGTCGATCGAGACCGGCAACGAGCTCGAGGGAATGAGCGCGATGTTCTCGCCGTTCAGGAAGAACGCGAAGACGTCGTTGTAGCTGGAGAAGACGTACTCGTTGTACTCCTCCGAGGCGAAGACGAACTGGAACGATACGTCAGGGTTGGCGGGATTGACGCACTCGAAATCGAACTCGAGGATGGTGGCGTCGAACGTGGTGAAACCGGGAATCAGGTCGTCGAGGTCCGGGTCACCCGGCATTCCGTTGTCCGTGCTCGTGGTGTCGAGCAGGTTGTCCGGGCCCGCGATCGAAGCGATGTTGCCGGTGCTCAGGACGATCCCCTCCTCGAAGCCGATGATGCCGGTACCTCCGCTGAAGGTTCCGGCGGCGATGGGGGCGCCCTGGAAGTTGATGTGGCTGATCATGACCTGATCTCCGATCAAGGCCCGGATCAGGTCCGAGGGGACCAGCGAGTTCAGGTCGACGGTGGGCAAGGTGGTCGGAGCCGGTTGCTCGACCCAGTTGCTGCCTCCCGGGGGCAGTCCCAGGCGATCATCGTCCGGCCTCGGTGTACCGAACGCCACCGTGCCGACGAGCAAGGCACCGAGGAGGAGTGTCGCTCCCCCCGTGGCATGAGTGAAAGTGAGACGAACACGACGCTCCCGCCGGTTCGGTCGTTCCGTTTTCGCGGACATCAGAGTCCTCCCTTCTGCGGTTCTTGGATTTCGGAACTGGCGTGAACCCCGTGATTCGGGCTCGGGGTCCAGATGCCGAAGACGAGTTGAGGGAACCGGTCAGGGTGTGTCAAGTGACCGGCGAGAAGGAGGATCCTCTCGATGGTGACCGGTGATCACCACGCGATATCACAGCGGTAACTGTGGGCCAGGGGGACTGCAAATGGATGTCTACGCGTCTCTCACCGTGGGGAGAGTCAACCTGGGGTGAGCCCGCGCCGCGCCCGGATCGTTCCACGGCCCGAACACCTCCGGGTCCACGATCCGTGCGAGTCGGACGTAGCCGCTGGAGTGCGAAGGCGAACCGGATCGACCGGCAATTGGCGGCCAGCTGTCCACGGTGTCGGTTTGCCCAGCTCATGATTTGTAGTTACTATCTTTTTAGCAAGTCGCCAGGGATTCACGATCGGTTGCCGGGGGCGGTCGACGATTCCATTCCATCGGGAGCCACCTTTGAATGTCCACCGATCAGGATTCCTCTCTCGAGCGGACGGAGACGCGCGAGATCAGCCGCCCGCCCGCGGAGTGAGATCGCGGTGCAGAGGCCCCTTCTGGTCCTGATCGCGGGAGAAACCGCACGCAGTCCCGGGCCAGGTTCACCGCACCCGGCGCTGGTGCGGTAACATCAACACCGCTTGCCCACCGTCCACTCGACGTCGTGAGCAGGCCCACCCCCTCGAGATGGCGGTCACGACCACACCTGTTCGCGGGACCTGGACCCGCTGGATCACGCTCTGTGCCGCGGGTCTGTCGCTTGCCGGCTGTTCCGGTTCCGGCGACTCTTCGTCGGGCGTCGTCTCGTCCGGACATTTCGCTCTCCTGACGGTGTCGGTCACCGACGGTCAGACGTGGCAGATCAACCGGCCGATCAAGTTCACCTTCAATCACTCGGTCGATTTCGACACGGTGACCCGCAACACGATCGTCATCCAGCCGGCAGGGGGGGTACCGGCGATGGGTGACTTCGCCCTCGACCCGAGCGACCTCGATCCCGTCGACGGGATGCCGCGCTCGGTGATCTTCCAGCCGGTCTGTCCGACGCGGAGCGATTTCTCCGACGCGGGCTTCTCGCCGGACGGTGCCTGGTACCAGATCGACGTGCCCGACCTCCATTCCGGTTCGACCACGGTTCGGTCGCTGAGGACCGGGCAGGCACTCTCGGTCGGCGGTCGCACCCTCTCCTTCAAGACGCCGGCCTCCAGCGTGCTCGGCGAGCTCTTCCTCGATCCGGCGCTCGGCCCGCCGGCCCCTCTGCTGGAGCCCTCCAGTGACGTCTCCTGCCGCCTGGAGGTCGTCGACCCGGAAACCGGCGAGGTGCACACCAGGGAGTTCACCCAGCGCGCCGACGGCTCGGGCTCGCTCGAAGAGGGCTACCTGGTTCCCAACAACTTCTACAGCGCCGTCGAGACCCAGGTCACCATCTACCTCGAGTTCAACCAGGCGGTCAGTCCGACGCTGGACAACATCGACGACAGCCGACTGAAGCTCGAGTACTGGACCCTGGACGGGGACTGGATCCCGCTCCCCGTCGAGCTCGAGCTGGTGGCCAACTGCACCGAGAGCGGAGCGACGGTGCGGATGGAGCCCGTGGGGATCCTGCCGCAAGAGCGCGAGCTGCGCGTGGTGGTGATGCCGCAGTTCGAGGACCTCGTCGGCGACAGGAACGTCGTTCCGCTCGATCGTTTCGCCCTGATGCAGACCGACGCCCAGCGGGATCACGCCGGGGCACCGACCCAGGCCGGGGACGAGTTCCTCGAGCGATTCGATCCCCACGACAACTCCTTCGAGGACACCTCCGCCGGGCTCGACGCACCGCGCGGCACCTGGGGTGACGCGAGTACCGGTGCCGAGGGATTGCAGGCGACCTTCGAGTTCGACGGCACGGGCGGGGTGGGTGGCGAGTTCGACCTGAAGATCCGCAGCGGGACGGAGGTGGTCTTCGACACCACCTCGACGATGTTCATCGGCGGGCCGGACTTCTCGCCACAGTACTCGCAGCTGGCGGTGGGGGGTCGCCTCGACGTGCGCCACCTGCTGATCGAGGAGGACGCGACCTTGCGCTGTCAGGGGCCCAACCCGGTGCGGATCTTGGCCTCGGGCAGCGTCACCATCAGGGGCTCTCTCTCGGCCGACGGCGCGAGCGCGGCTCCGGTCTATACCCTCGACACCCCGAACCAACCCGAAGCGGGTGCGGCCGGACAGTGCGGCGGCGGTGACGGAGGCACGGGGAGCTACAACACCAACCAGGTGACCCCGCGTGGGCAGAACGGCTTCGGCGCCTTCCAGGCACCCAACCTCGGCGGCGAGGGTGGGGAAGCCGGCTACAACCCCAGCGCCATCACCTACAACCGGCGCGCGGGTGGGGGCGGCGGCGGTCGCTTCGGACACGACGCCGTCCACTACGGTGACGACGGGGTGACGATCTGCCCTGACGAGTGGATCTACGGACTGAACGCGGAGTCGGGCTTCTTCGGCTCCGAGACGGCCACCTCGTCCCAGGGGCCCCACCGCCCCTATGGCGGTCACATCGGCCCTTCGCCCTTCAACGATTCCTTCGGGACGGCCGACGACTTCCTCGGCACCAAGCGGGCCGACTTCGGTACGCCGGAGGAGGTGCTGATCATCGGAGAGCTGCCCACACCCTGGGCGGGTGCGGGTGGTGGCGCCGGTGGGGACGCGACCCGGTCTATGACCTATCCTCCCCCCGAGTTCCTCCTGAACGCCCACGACAAGGGGGCCGGTGGCGGCGGCGGAGCCGGATCGATCACCGTCATGGCCCTGGGCGATATCGTCGTGGAGGGAGCCGGTTCGATCACCGCCATAGGCGGTCACGGAAGTGGCGGCGAGAACAGCGCGGGCAGGGATCGCCTCGGTGGCGGCTCGGGCGGCGGCTCGGGTGGACACATCATCCTTCACGCGGGAGGGAAGATCGATCTCTCGGGGGCTCTGCGGGGTGGAGAGTCCGGCGTCACGGAAGCCGGGCAGAGGTTTCACGCGATCAACGCCCGCGGCGGCCAAGGCGGTGCCGGGGAGGACAACACCGGCGGTTCGGACGCCGGAGAGCTGCTCGTTCGCAAGGACGACGCCAAGCACCGCGGGACGGACAGCGCCTCGAACCCGCAGGACAATCCGTGGGTGCCCCTCTTGCCCGACACCTGTGTCGCCTACACCGACGACCTCCTCGGCCCGGGCCACCTGTGGGTCTCCCGCGCCGCGGGGGGGGGGACGGTGGTCCGGGTCTGGTTCAGTTCCACGTCAGCAACCTCTCCGGAGCTCCATCGGAGCACGACGTCGTCTACCCGGACGACGACATCGCCAGCCTGAGCGATCTCGTCTGGCCCGCCCCGCACGGATTCGACGAGCTCGACCGGGTCTGGGTGGATCAACTGCTCCCGAGCTTCGGACGCTTCTCCAAGACCCAGTCGAAGTGGATTCCGCTGGGCGCCGCGACGGTGGCTCCGGGGAGCTCCGAGCCCGATCCGTTGATCTTCCTCTTCGAAGGCATCGACCCGGCTACCGGTGAGATCCAGCGCAGCGAGCCGGAAGGCCTCGTCGAGGCGCTCGACCCGCTGCTCGAGCCCGCGGCCCCGATCGAGACAGCAGGCCTGCCCGAGCGGCTCTCCTCGACCACCGTTCGCTTCGACGCCGCCGAGCTCGCCGGTGGGAACGAGGTCTACGCGCGCAACCCGAGCCTGCTCCGCCGCTTCCGCGTCACCATCGGCGGCGAGAGCTACAGCGTGGCCTCCGCCAGCTACGAAGGGGATGGCGACCTCACCACGGGTGAGGACTTCCTCGACGTGACGCTCACCGAGTCGATCGACACGAACGGCGAGTCGCCCACCGGGCTGGTGACCCTCGTGCCTCGCTATTTCACCATCTCCACCGACGGCGTCGCGGACTCCCTGCCTCTGTCGTCCACGATCAAGCTCGAGTTCCAGGCGACCTCGGTGAACGTCCAGGGCGACCCAGACGAGCAGAACGTCTTCCCCGGGGTGAGCTCCTGGTCGACCGACATCGACGAGCTCACGGGGGCGCCGGGGAACACCGACTTCCGGTTCATGCGCTACCGGGTGACCTTCGACATCGCCGTGGTGGGGGAGCTGAGTACCAGTACGCCTCGGCCGGTGCTGGAGTTCTTGAGGCTTCCGTTCAGGTTCTAGGTAATCCGTCCTGACTCAGTGACTTCACGGGAGCCAGGTAACGGCGTACCCGTTGGAGGCGTTGAAGTCGCTGCCGCAGGGCGAGCCCGCGGGGTTGCGGTACCAGAGCTGGTAGTACTTGGTATCCCCGGCGGCGACGTTGCCCGCCTTGACCGAGATCGGCGTGGTCCAGGCCGACGTGTCGGAGTAGCCGGTCCCGTCGGAGAAGCGGACGCCGAGGCGCTTGAGATTGCCGCCCGCGCACCGCAGGCCGTCACCCCAGATCTGTCCCGGAGAGAGATCGTTGTCGGCCTGGAAGAACAGTCCGCTCTGGGAGTGCTCGGTGTGCTCGCCGATCAGCACCACGGTGTCATTGGTGACGCTCGCGATCCCGGTGGCGCCGAGCATGGCGCCCGAAGCGTACTGGCCGTTGGCGCAACCGGCGGCAGGGAGGGAACCGTCGCCCAGGTTGCCACAGGGACACGGGGTCCCACTCCCGTCGCCGAGGCAGTACGGTGTACCGGGATCGGTGCAGTTCGTCACCAGGTCGATCACCAGCGCCGCCGAGTCGGCGGAACCGCCGCCGTAGTTCTCCTGGTACGCGCCGGACGTCGTCTGGTAGTCGCCATCGAGCTGGTACACCGAGACACCGACGCGGTCGCCCGCCATGCGTCCGAGGTAGAAGCCGCGGTCGTGGCCGATGCCGCCGTAGTAGGTGCCGTACAAGAGGTCGTCCTGCCCCTGGCCCGTGAACTGCAGGCGCAGCACGAACACGTCACCCCAGTAGATTCCCATCGAGCCGATCCCGGGGTAGGTGTCGTCGACCGCACACGGCGTGACGTGGAAGGCATCGCTCGAGGTGTCGCCGGTGAGCGTCACCAGATCGTTCTCGTCGACGTCGACGTAGACCGTGAATCCCAGGACGTAGGGCGTGGAAGTCTGCGGCCCGCCGTAGTAGCTCGAGTACACGAGATCCGCCGCGCCATTGCCCTCGGGCGCGATGCGGCAGGTGAAGTGCTGCGTGTTCGCCTCCGCGCTCTCGCGGAACGCCCCGGGCGTCGTGTCCAGGTCGTCGGAGTACGTCCAGCCGCCGAGGGTCGGCTCGCCGGTCGGTCCGACGTCGACGGCGAACACGATGTCGTTCACGTCGCCGCCGAAGTAGGTCGAGTACAAGAGGTCCGCCGGACCGTTGCCGGCCGGGTCGAACACCGCCACGAACACGTCCTCCCCCTGGCCGGCGTACCACGGGTCGTAGCAGCCGGGCGTCGTCGGGTAGTTGTCCGAGGCCGTGTCACCGACGACCACGATCTCGTTGCCCTCGCCGAGCGCCACGTCGTAGCCGTACTCCACGTGCGAGCCGCCGAGAAAGGTCGAGTACAGGAGCGTCGAGCCGTCGGCGCTGATGCGCGTCATGAACGCGTCGTAAGCGCCAACGCTCGTAGCCGTCGAGTCGAAGGTCGGGTCGTAGCATCCGGGAGTCGTCGGGAAGTTAGCCGAGTTGGTCTGTCCGGCCAGGGTCATCACGCCCGCCGCGTCGACCTCGAGACCGACCACGAACTCGACGTTCTGACCGTCGTTGCCGTTGCCCCCGAGGTAGGTGCAGTAGAGGAGTTGGTCGCCGGTCGCGGAGAGGCGCGCGACGCAGCCGTCGTACCCGCCTCCGAACGTCGACTGGATCGCGTTGCCCGTCACCGGCAGGTTGGTCGAGCTCGTCTCGCCCGCGACGGTGATCGCACCGCTCGCATCGACGTCCACGTCGCGCACACGGTCGTCGCCGTTCCCGCCGAAGTACGTCGCGAAGACCAGCGCCGTCCCGTCGGCCGCGAAGCGGTAGACGAACGCGTCACTCGCGCCGGCGAGCGCGAGGTCGTAGGCTCCCGGCGTGGTCGGGAAGTTCGCCGAGGAGGTGTGGCCGCCGCCGATGAGCTGGCCGTCGGCGCCGACGTAGCCGCCGTCCGACGGTCCGTCGAACCCGGAGCCGCCGAGGTAGGACGACCATACGAGGCCCGGGTCGATGACGACCTCGAGTCCTTCCGGCCGTTCGGGGAGCTCGAAGCCGTAGCGCTCTCCGTCGATGACGCGGAAGTGGCAGTCGATGGGCTGCAGGTCGCCGTTCGGCTGCACCGCGTACGTCACCGGCGCCGGTTGACCGAGCGTGCCGCGCTCGGTCTCGATCGCGAGGCTCCCGTCGGGAGCGCGCGCGACCGACCGCGCGCCCTCCACGCGCACGACGACCGCGTCGAGGTCCGCGTCGGGCTCGAGCAGCACGTCGTACTCGAGCCGTCCGTGCGCCGTGCGCAGCCGCAAGTCTACGCCGGCGTAGAGCTCCGGCCACTCGAGCGCCGCGAACGCGCGCGCGCCGGTGGCCCAGCGTTCCGGGTCGTCGCCGACGAAGTAGTTGTGCACACCGGCGAGCCCGTCGACGCCGACCGGCGCGGTGTCGAGTGCCTGCTCGAAGGCGAGCCGCACGACCGAGCCGCGCTCGCGCCCCCCGTCGCGCGCGCGCAGCCGCAGCGTCAAACCGTCGCGCTCGGCCCAGGCGTCGAGCGCACCTGCGCGCGCGAGGAAGCGCGCGCGCTCCGGCCACTGCCCCCCGTTCTCGATGAAGGGGAACGGCTCGGCGAAACCAAACGGCGTCGCCGGTGCGGTTGCATCCCCGGTGGGTGCCGCCGGCGGGCCGCCGTCTTCGTCGGTGAGCTCACCGATGACCCACACGTCGGTCGGGTCCACGAAGGTGAGCGCGGTCTCCAGCTCGCGGACGTCGGCGTGCGCCAGGACTCTCGCGGGATACCGGGTCGCGGTGCCTCTGGTGTCCACCGAGGCGTCCTGATCGTTCATCGCGGTGTGCAAGGCCACCGCAAGCAGCAGACTGGTCGTGATCACTTGTTCTCCTCCCGGGGCGCTACGCTGAGTTTCGATCGACTTCGGACGACCACTGGAGGGTACAGCTCAGCGGCGGTCGTGGGGTGGTGAAGGCCGGGGAATGTGACGGCTCGACACCTTTTCGTCAGATTTTCCTGCGTACTACCGAAAGGAGGCGGCGCCCAGATGACGCCGCCTCCCACCTGTATCTCTTCTCGCTCACTCGGTCGCTCAGAAGGTCGTCTTTCCAGAGGGTATCGACCCCGCGCCGAAACGTCCTGGCCTCGGCTCGTGCCCGCTGATCTCGCCTGTACAATCGGGGCTCGCGCTCAGCAGAGCAGGGCCCCTCACCCCCGATACTCGTCCATGCTGCATTCCCTTCCCCGGAGCGTCCCGATCGCGACGACTACTGTCGTGGGGCTGGCCACCCTGGTCCTCGCGATCGGTTCGGAGTCGAGCACCACCAGGACCCCGGACGAAGCCGAACGAGCCCTGCTGGCCGAGCTCGACGCGCCGCTCCTGTTCGTCAAGCGGCATTCCTACCAGGGCATCCACATCTACGACACGTTCTACAAGTGGCCGCCGGGTGGGGGCGGAATCTACGTGCTCGAGAACCCCGCCGCCCCGCGCGAGCAGTGGGAGATTCGCGTCGTCATCGACGAGGCGTCGGCCAACTCGCTGGGCGCGGGCGTCTACAGCGACCCCGAATTGTCCTGGGACGCCACCCGGCTGGTCTTCTGCTACAAGGGAGAGCCGAACGGCAGTACCCGGATCTACGAGATCGGAGTCGACGGCCAGGACCTGCGCCTGGTGTCCGATCCCACGCCCACCCTTTCCTGCTACAACGGCAAGTTCGGCGGGCAGCACGACGTGACGCCGTCCTACCTGCCGGACGGCCGCATCGTCTTCACTTCCACCCGTCCGTCGGGGCTGGTCCCGTGCAACAACACGGGGGTCGCCATCCTGCACGTGATGAACGCTGACGGCTCGGGGATCCGGACGATCTCGGTCAACTCCGAGAACGAGTTCGATCCCGCGGTCCTGCTCGATGGGCGAGTCGTCTTCGGGCGCTGGGAGTACGTCGACAAGAACGCGCTGACGGTCCAGTCGCTGTGGACGATCCATCCCGACGGCACCAACGAGACCGCCATGTTCGCCAACAACATGGTGTTCCCCGAGGCCACGCTCGATGCGCGACCGGTGCCGGGCTCGCACCTCGTCGCGGTCACCATGGCCAAGCACAATCACACCCCGCGCGGCTCGATCGCGATGATCGACCCGTCGGTCGGCAAGAACTCGCCCGAGGCCGTCTTCAACTTCGAGCACCCGGACGATCCGTTGCACGACCTGGGTGAGTCGTGCGAGCCCTACCCGCTCGACGAGAATACGGTCCTCTTCAGCGGCCGGCCGGCCGGAGAGCCGCGCAACACGATCGAGATGATGAACCGGCGTGGCGAGCGGATCACGGTGCTCTCCGATCCGACCTACTGCCTGCACTCGCCGATGCTCGTCAGGCCGCGGCCGCGGCCGGTCACGCTGCCCGAGACGACAGATCCCGCCCGTACGTCCGGTGCGTTCTACGTGCAGGATGTCTACGACGGCCTGGATGGGATCGAGCGGGGCGAGGCGAAGTGGCTCCGGGTCATCGAGGAAACCTCGCGCATCAGCCCCTCGCCAGGCAGCCCGAATCCCTTCAACCAGACCTTCCTGGTCAGCTCCGCCCTGGCCTTCGCGACGAAGATCTACCACGGCGTCACGCCGATCGAGGAGGACGGTTCGGTCTACTTCGAGGCGCCCTCGGGGCGGGCCCTCTACTTCCAGGTGCTTGACGAGGACAAGCGCTTGATCCAGAGCATGCGGACCTTCGTGCAGTCGTCGCCCGGAATCACCCGGTCGTGCATCGGCTGCCACGAGGACAAGTCGAAGGCGCCGCACTACACGGCGCCGCCCCGGTCCGAGGAGCCCGCCAGGCTCCAGCCCGAGACCTGGGGGACGGGGTACATGGACTACCCCAGCATGATCCAGCCGATCCTGGACGAGCACTGCGTCTCCTGTCACGGCGGCGAAGGCGGCTTCGAGGGGCGGTTGGACCTCACCGGCGGATGGACCGCCCACTTCAACAACAGCTACGAGAACCTGACCGATCGCCGGGAGACGCAGCTCGTCGCCTACCTGATCGACGGCATCGACTGCATGAACGGGACGGCGCACTGGTCCGTTCAGCTCTTCAGGCCGCGCAGCCACGGATCGGCGACGGCGCCGCTGGCCGAGGTGATCGCCAGCGGGCACGAGGGTCGGATTCCCGAGCTGACCGAACGGGAGAGGGACCTGGTCATGGCCTGGATCGACAGCAACGGCCTCTACTACGGCTCGTGGGACTACACGCGACACGGCTACGCCCTGACGGCGTGGAGCGAGACCGCCGAGCAGCTGAAGTCGGTGATGGAGGAGGCCGGCTGCACCCGCTGTCACGGTGATCACTTCGGCGGGGACTGGATCAACTTCGAGGAGCCGAGTCACAGCCGCATCCTCCGGGCGCCGCTGGCGAAGGGCGGGGAAGGGCTCGGTCTGGAGATCTGCCGAGACCATCCGATGGATCCGGCGCGCCGGCGGACGCGCCTCTTGCGGCAGGGCTACGCGCACGCGGTGCAGCCGCTGGAGGCGTTCGCTCCGCAGCCCGTCCCGCCGCTCCAGGCCGATGGGCATCCGCACGCCACGTTCGGTTCGATCGACGACTCGCACTACGCCGAGATGTCGAGGATCATCCAGGCCGGCCGCGAACGGGCGCTGGCCACGCCCCGGGTGGACATGCCGGGCGCTCGGGTGATCGCCGGAGAGGCCCGGATGTTCGTGCCGCCGCCCGTGCCCTCGCGCGCGCCCGAGCCGATGGTACGGGTCGATCGAACAGCCGGCGAGGTGCGAATCGAGTGGGAGCGCTCGGCCCACACCATCGGCCTGGAGGCGGAGATTCACCGCGCCGGAGCACCCGACTTCGAGCCGAGCGGGGAGACCTTGCTCACCCGGACGGCGCTGGCCCACTTCGTCGATAGCGACGTGCCCACCGGGGGGCAGTACTACGCGCTGATCCTGTGCGACGGTGAGAGGCGGAGCCTGCCTGCGTTCGTCGAGGTGAGTTTGCCGGAACGGACGGCGTCGGGGAGGTAGCAGGGACTGCGGATCGTTCCGCGCGATTCCCGCCCCAGCTCTCCCGCTCCCGCAGCTCCCGCTTTGTCGTTGCCGGAGCGGGCGGAGGGGAGATCAGGACGCGAAGCAACCGCCGATCCGTCCGGCCACACCGTGAAGGGCGAGAGGGGGTGTGACCTCCTATTCCAGTGCCGCTACGCTCGCCTGGGAGACTCCCATGAGCAGGAACACCCGGTCGCTACTCGGTTTCACTCTGGCACTGCTGCTGACCTGGCCGCTTGCCGTCGCGCACAGCTCCGTACGCCTGGAGATTGCACCAAGGGGACACCAGCAGGGAGAGGAGCCGCCGCTGACCAGTGAGGTCCTGGACAACTCCCTGAAGGGCTCAGTGGTCAATGCAGAAGGAGAGCCGGTACCAGGTGCACGGGTCACCCTCACTCGAGCCGGGTCGGTAGCCTACGTATTCAGAGATCATCCACTGATCCGTTCTGGTGATATGACCACGACCACGAGCGAGTCCGGTCACTATGGCTTCACCGGGATTGAACCACACGAATCCTACTGCCTCGAAGTGGCAGCGGCAGGATACTGTTCGGCCTGGGTCGGGAATCTGCTAGTTCGCCGCTCAGGGGTTCATCTGGAGCGTGCGATAGAGCTTCGCCGAGGCGGTAGTCTGGCAGGTCTCGTACGGGATGAGGCCGGGGCAGGGATCCCGGATGTCACTCTTCTTCTTCATCCTTGTCCGAATCAAGGTCTCCCAATCCTGTTCGGTGAATCCGAGCGCCTTGGTGGGATCAGCGATGCCGAGGGTAACTACGAAGTGGAGAACATACCTCCAGGCACCTATTGGGCAAACGTGCCGAGCTGGCAAGACCTGGGCACATCTACCGCCGCGTTCACCATCAGCGAATGTGAGTCCGTCCGGTTGGACCTGATCCGCCAGCGGGTGGACTCGGTGCCTGAACAGTCGAACCTGCCACTCGTGGTGATCGAGACGGGAGAGCCCATAGGGGGGCGAGTGCTAGACGGAAACTCCGATCCGATCGCGGGGGCAGAAGTCCTAGCCGAGAATCTCAGAACTAGCATCCATGAGTACCGGGAACGGACCAAGACGGATGACGATGGTGCGTTCAGGTTCAAATGGATACCTCGGGGATGGTACCGGATCACTGTGGGTGCTCCGGGATTCGAGGCTTCAGAACTGATGTGGGTCAGGAACGGTAGCGTTGATCTGACCATGACGCTCGAGCCGGCAACTGAGATTGCCGGCAAGGTTGTTGCCGAGAAGGCGAGGGCTGAGGTCGCCGGCAAGGTGCTCGCCGAGATCGCTGGGGCGAGACGATCCCTGCCGCTCTTTGCTGTCCGGCTGCACGAGGTTGACCCGGAGTACCAGTGGACCGATCCCGTTGGAGAGGAGCGCCTCTTCACGAATGACGATGCACGTTTCGTGCTCCACGCTCCGGGATCGGGTGATTACGTGGTGCAGGCCTCAGCTCCTGGATATGCCACTAGTTACTCCGATCCATTCACGATCGCCGCAGAGAAGCCCGTGCCGGAGGTTGTCGTCTCCCTCTCGAGAGGAGGGACAATCCGGGGGACGGCCGTGGACGTGAACGGGAAACGAATACCTTGTCCCTTGCTCATTGCCCAAGATCTCTACTTCACAAATCCTATCTCGGCTCGAGCTCCTGTTCCGGCAGTGAGAGGCAACGGGAACGGGGAGTTCAACTTCCGCAACCTCAGGCCGGGAGTCTACCGGGTTGCGTTGGAGGCTGAGGGTTACTCCAGCACCATGCTGGAGGGTATCGATGTTCGGGAAGGCGTCGAGACTATCATTGGAGAGACAATCCTCGTGAGAGGGGGGACCATCCGTGGGACGGTCCGTGACTCGAGAGGTAATGCGATCAGCCAGTCATCGGTCTTGCTGTCTGGCCATGACAGTGCGGATGGTTGGGGAAGCTACCAGGTCACGTATTCAAATGAGAAGGGACAGTATCTGTTCGCGAGGGTTCATCCTGGATCGTACACGCTGATTCCCGATGACGAGGATGACGACGGAGATGATGGTACGTTGGGAGGTTACCCCTTCGGTCGTCCAGCAAGCTGGCGCGAAATCAGGGTGTATGACGGGGAGGAGCACAGAGTCGAGTTGAGGCTTGGATCGTAGAGGTGCTGACGCCGTACCGTACGGGGAGGCGACACCCCACGGCGCCGCCTCCCATCTGCTTCTCTTCTCTTCTCACTCAGTCACTCAGAAGGCCCACTCCGCCTTCGGCTTGAACCTCCCCTGGAAGAACCTCAGCACGGCGGGCTCGTAGGTGAACTCCAGCCCGCTGATCTCGGAGCGGCGGTCCCACAGCCGCTTGATCCCATCGACGACGAAATCGAAGTGGGAGTTGGAATAGACCCTGCGCGGAATCGTGAGTCGCACCAGCTCGAGCTTCGGACGGTAGTTCTCGCCGGTCTCGGGGTTGCGACCCTTGGAAACGTTGCCGCGTTCCATCGCCCGCACGCCCGTCTCGATGAAGATCGCCGCCGCGAGCGCCTGGCCCGGGAACTCGTCCTGATCGAGGTGCGGTAGGAACTCTTTCGCGTTGATGAAGATCGCGTGCGAGCCCGGAGGCTCCACGATCGGGATGCCCGCGGCCTGCAGTCGGCGACCCAGCTCCTGGGTCTGCTCGACGCGCGCGGCGATGTAGTCATCGTCGAGGGAATCTAGCAGGCCGCGACGCAGCGCCTCGATGTCCTTGGGATCGAGGCCGCCCGTGCTGACCTCGCCCTCCCACAGGCGCAGCATCCGACGGAACTGCTCGGCCAGGGCGGCGTTGTTGCAGGCCAGCAGGCCGCCCATGTTGACCATGAAGTCCTTCTTGCAGCTGATCGTGCAGCCGTCGCCGTAGC
>CAZCAC010000165.1:0-16674 GCA_964496575.1 uncultured Planctomycetaceae bacterium
CTGTGTCCTCTGTGGTTAAATCTCTGGTTCTGGTTCTGCTCTCCGCGTCCTCTCCCTCCTCTCCGTGCTCTCCGTGTGAATCTTCCGCCACTCCGCGCTCCTCTGGAGCCCAGGCCCTTTTTTTTCCCGGACAGTGGTGAAGAATCGCGGGTCACGCCCTAGCGTGCACCCATTCCAGCCCGCCGAACCAATCCTGAGCCCCTGCAGCGCCCTCGAGGTACCGCTGATGGAAGAGCGTCTGAAAGAGCTGCGCGCCGAGTCGCTGGCGCGCATCGAGGCCTCCGGTGATGCCGAGGCCCTCCGCGCCGTCGACCGCGAGTTCGTCGGCAAGGAGGGCGCGGTGACCGAGCTGCTCGCGTCGATCCCGAGCCTGCCCCCGGAGGAGCGTCGCGTCGTCGGCAAGGGGGCCAACCTGCTCAAGAAGGAGATCCAGGCGGCGATCGAGGCGCGCCGCGGAGCCCTCGAGGAAGCGAGGCTCTCCTCCGAGCGCAAGGGCGAAGGCTTCGACGCCACCTTGCCCGGAGCACCGCAGGTGCGGGGCTCGCTCCACCCCCTGACGCAGGTGCGCCGCGAGGTCGAGCAGATCTTCGTCTCGATGGGCTACTCGGTGCTCGACGGTCCCGAGGTCGAGCTTGACTACTACAACTTCCAGGCGCTCAACATCCCCGCCGACCACCCGTCGCGGGAGATGCAGGACACCTTCTACTGCGATAACGAGGGGCACCTGGTGATGCGCACGCAGACCTCGCCGGTGCAGATCCGGGCGATGGAGAGCCTCTCGCCGCCCTTCCGGGTGATCGCGCCCGGGCGCGTGTTCCGCAACGAGGAGCCGGACGCCACCCACGAGCACACCTTCCACCAGGTGGAAGGGCTGGTCGTCGGCGAGAACATCACCGTCGGACACCTCTCCGGCGTGCTGAAGGGGTTCCTGCGGCAGCTCTTCCAAAAGGAGCTCGAGGTGCGGCTGCGGCCGGGGTACTTCCCCTTCGTCGAGCCCGGCTTCGAGCTCGACATCCGCTGCCCCTTCTGCGAGAGCGGTTGCCGCGTCTGCAAGGACACCCGCTGGGTCGAGTTCTGCGGCTGCGGCATGGTGCACCCGCGCGTCCTCGAAGCAGGGAGCATCGACCCCGAGGCGTGGACCGGCTTCGCCTTCGGTTTCGGGCTCGACCGGCTGGTCATGCTTCGCTACGGCATTGACGACATCCGCCACTTCATGGGCGGTGACCTTCGCTTCCTGGAGCAGTTCTGATGTTCGTCTCCTACCGCTGGCTCTCCCGCCACGTCGACCTTTCCGGGATCACTCCCGAGCAAATCGCTCTCGACCTGACGCTGTCCACCGCCGAGGTGGAGGGGATCGAGCCGTTCCTGCCGCACCTCCGCGAGGTCTGCGTCGGCCACGTCGTCGAGTGCGGGTGCCACCCCGACGCCGACAAGCTCAGCCTCTGCAAGGTCGACATCGGCGGCTGGAAGGGCGCGGACGGCGAGCCGCTGCAGATCGTCTGCGGCGCGCCGAACGTGGCCCAGGGACAGAAGGTCGCGATCGCCGTGGTCGGGACCGTCCTGCCCGGGGACTTCAAGATCAAGAAGGCCAAGATCCGCGGCGTCGCCTCGAGCGGGATGATCTGCTCGGTGCGCGAGCTCGACCTCGGCGACGAGCACACCGGGATCTGGGTGCTGCCCGAGGACCTCGAGGTCGGCACGCCGGTGCTCGATGCCCTCTCGATCGAGGACTGGGTGCTGGAGATCGACAACAAGTCGATCACGCACCGCCCCGACCTGTGGGGACACCGCGGGATCGCCGGCGAGCTCGCCGCGATCTACGACCGCGAGCTCCTGCCCCTCGACCTCTCCCTGCCCGAGACGGGTGACGCGGCCGGCGTTCCGGTCAAGATCGAGTCGCCCGCGTGTCCCCGCGGTACCGAAAGGAGCGCGTGCCCGCCCGGCACCAAATCGAGCGCGTGCCCGCGCTACATCGCCCTCTCCGTCGACGGCGTGCACGACGAGACCAGTCCCGACTGGCTGCGCTTCCTCCTGCTCGCCGCGGGGCAGCGGCCGCTCGGCCTCCTGGTCGACATCTCCAACTTCGTCATGCTCGACCTCGGGCAGCCGAATCACCTCTTCGATCGGCCGTCGCTGTCCGCGGAGGGGATCAGCATCCGCATGGCGCGCGGCGGCGAGACGATGGAGACCCTGGACGGCGAGGAGCGCGAGTTCGGCCCCGAGGACCTGCTCATCTGCAGCGGCGACGAGCCGGTGGCGCTCGCCGGCGTGATGGGGGGCGAAGGCTCGAAGGTCGCCGAGGGCACCGACCAGCTCCTGCTGGAGATCGCCAACTTCGACGCGGTCACGATCCGCCGTACCGCCGCGCGCGTCGGACTGCGCACCGACGCCTCGGCGCGCTTCGAGAAATGCCTCGACCCGAACTTGCCGATGAAGGCGGCCGCGCACCTGGTGCGCACCCTGCGCGAGATCCAGCCCGATCTCTCCCTGCCCGCGCCGCCGACCGACGCGGGGGACTGGAGCGATCCGGCGCTGGAGATCGTGCTGCGGGGCGACCGCCTGCGTCGCATTCTCGGCGTCGAGATCGCCGACGAGGAGATCGCGCGGATCCTGCGCAAGCTCTACTTCGAGGTGGCGATCGAAGGCGGCGTGCTGCGCGTCGGCGTGCCCTCGAACCGGGCGACCAAGGACATCGGCATCGAGGAGGACCTGATCGAGGAGGTCGGGCGCCTCTACCGCTACGACAACGTCCCCGAGACGCGTCTTTCCGGCGAGATCGCCCCGCCGCCACACGACCCACGGCGCGCGCTGGTGCACGCGCTCTCGGATCGCCTGTCGGGTGGCGCGGCGTCCCACGAGGTGCTCAGCTACTCGTTCGTCGCGCGTACCTGGCTGGAGAAGCTGGAGGTCGGCGACCTCGCGTACACCCGCGTGGTCAATCCGGTGGTCGACGGCGAGGACGCCGTGCGCCGCACGGTGATCCCGAGCCTGCTCGCCCTCCTGGAGAAGAACCGGCGCAACCGCAGCGACGTGCGCCTCTTCGAGATCGGCAAGGGCTACCTCCCCGAGCAGGCCGACGAGCGCGGGCTGCCCGCCGAGATCCACGAGCTGGGCATGGTCTGGACCCGGCCCGCGCCGGGGAAGAAGGAGCGCTTCGACCGAGGCGTCTTCCTGCAGCTGCGCGGCGCGCTCGAGGACCTCTGCACGGCCGTCGGCTACGACGCGCCGGTGTGGAGACTACCCGACGAGGACGACGCGGTGCCGCCGTGGTACCACCCCGGCAAGGTCCTGGTCGGACACCTGCCCGCCCTGGGCGGCGGGAAGAAGGACACGCGCCGTGCGATCCTCTTCGGCGAGCTCGAGCCGGGTCTGCACCGCACCCTCGGCCTCGTCCAGGAGCTCTCCGGCGAGGTCGCGCTGGCGCAGGTCAGCCTCGACGAGTTGCTCGCCTCCCGGCCGCGGCAGTTCGGCTACCGGCCGATCCCGCGTTTCCCCGGCAACAAGGTCGACGTCGCGCTGGCCGTTCCGGTCGAGCTCCCGGCCGAGGATCTGGAGAAGGCGATTCTGAAGTCGGGGAAGGGGCTGGTCGCAGAGATCGAGCTCTTCGACCTCTACACCGGCCCGGGGATCGGCGAGGGGCGCAAGTCGCTCGCCTACCACGTGCTGCTGCAGTCGGAGAAGAAAACGCTGACCGACGGAGACGCGCAGAAGTTCTTCAAGAGATTGGAGCACGCGGTGGCCGATCTGGGGGGAGAGCTCCGTTCCGAGTAGGCTGGAGGAGGAGGAGACCCCTCCGCCGTGAAGATCGTCCTCGTCAACCCACCCAGCCCTCCCGAGCACCGTGTCAGTCGCGGGCTGATGGGGGGGTTCGGCATGGCCGTCAACCCCGGCCTGCTCTACCCGCCGATCGAGCTGGCGCACGTCGCCTCGGTCCTGGAGGCGGAGGGGCACGAGGTATCCATCCACGACTCCGACGCCCGTGGTCTCGACGCCGCCGGTGCCCTCGAGGCGATCTGCGCGGAGGGGCCCGAGCTCGTCTGCCTCGACTCCTCGAGCACCTCGCTGGAGCTCGACCTCGCCCTCGCGGGCGAGGTGCGGGCGCGTGCGGGCGTTCCGGTGGGGATCCTCGGCTCGCAGGTCACCTTCACGCCCGGCGAGATCTTCGCGGGCGAGCGGGTCGACCTCGTCGTGCGCGGCGAGCCGGAGTACACCGTGCGCGAGGTCGCCGAACGCCTCGCCGCCGGGAGTGATCTCGCCGGGGTCGCCGGCCTCAGCTGGCGCCGCGAGGATGGCGAGGTGGTCCACGAGCCGGAGCGCGAGAAGATCCGGGACCTCGACGCGCTGCCGCTGCCCGCGCGCCACCTGCTCGACAACCAGGCGTACCACTTCCCGGGCATCGAGGGCGCGATCACCACGGTCAAGTCCTCGCGCGGATGCCCGCTGGGCTGCGCGTTCTGCGGCTACGCCCTGGCGCAGGGCGCGCGGTTCCGCTTCCGCTCACCGGACCACGTGCTCGCCGAGCTGGAGGACCTCAACCACCGGCACGGCCTGCGCCACGTCGTCTTCCGCGACCCGATCTTCTCGGTTCGCGAGTCGCGAGTGAAGGCGCTCTGCAACGGGATGATCGAGCGGGGGCTCGAGCTCGAGTGGCAATGCGAGACCGCGGTGCGCGTGCTCGATCGCGAGGTGCTCGAGGTGATGGCGCGCTCCGGCTGCAGGCACATCTCCCTCGGCGTCGAGTCGGGCAACGCAGAGATCCAGAAGAAGTACTGCGGCGGCAAGCTGCTCGACCACGACCAGGCGCAGCGCGTCTTCGACGCCTGCCGCGAGTTCGGCATCGAGACACGCGCCTTCTGCATGATCGGTTTCCCCGAGGAGACGCCGGCGATGGTCGACGAGACCCTTCGACTGGTGGAGAAGCTCGACCCCGACCAGGTGCAGTTCTGCGCGGTGACCGCCTACGCGGGCACGCCGCTGTACGAGGTCCTGAGCGAGTCGACCGAGCTCGACTGGGCGGAGATGACCGGCTACCGCGCGCAGGAGGGGAACGAGTTCATGAGCGCGGAAGAGATCGAGGCGAAGATCCGCGGGGCCTACCGCTCCTTCTACCGCCGTCCGAAGCGAATGCTCCGCGAGCTGCGTCACCCGTTGCGCCTCGCGGGCAAGATCGCCCGCTACCTGACGCTGTTCCGCTCCCGAGAAGATAGCTAGGGCGCGCTTCCGCTCCTCCGCGCCTCTTCCTCCCTCTCTCTCCTCCTGCGCTCAGGCATCGAACGTGCCCTGCGCCCGCTTTGGATCACCCGCCTCGTCGGGCGAGCCGGAGAGCACCTCGAAGGGGTGCTCGTCGAGGTTTATCCACGTCAGGTCCCCGCTGTCCGGAAACCAGACCCGGACCCAGGAGTTCCATCGATCGACGACCAGCGCCGGAGCGCACTCGGGTTCCTGTTCGCTGCTGGAGATCATGACGGGGGGGAATCCGGGTGGAGGGGGGCGCGAGGGGGCAGAATTCTCGGTGAAACCGGGCACACCGCACCGGTCCTGTGGGGATCGGGGAGAACCCGCCAACTCCACCCCGGCGCTGGTCTCGGTCGACCCGGTGGGCTACGCTTCATCGTGGACACCCGGGCCCTTTCGACGAGGGAGCGGGGTCCACAGGAGAAGAAGCGGATGCGATCGATCGTGCTGGCCTGTGTCCTGGGTCTGGGACTCCTCCACGGGGGGTGTGCCGGGCCCTCGGAGTCCCGGGTCGAGGCCTGGGCGCGCAGCCGTCCGCCGATCGGCCCCAGCGTCGAGCTCCTGGCGCGGGGGGACGCCCTGTTCGCCGCGCACGACTACACCGAGGCGGGGCGCGTCTACGCCCTCGCCGCCGAGGCGACCGGGCCCGCGTCCGCCTACGTCGAGGCCTGCGCCCAGGTGGCCCGGGTGTTCTCGCTGATCGGCCAGCCGGGCGAGGGGGAGCCGTGGCTGCGCATGGCGGTGGCCCGGGCCCGCCCGGAGGAGCCGCTGGGCTGGTCGCGAGTGCAGCACGTGGTGGCGATCTTCCAGCGGGAGGAAGGGCAGATCGAGGAGGCGGACGCGCGCCTCTCGACCCTGTACGACTACTGCCTGAAGCACGAGCTCTTCGAGCGAGCCGTCGACGTGGCGCACCAGATGGTCCTGTTCTCGCCGGACCAGGAGACCCAGCTGCGCTGGTCGAAGAAGGCGATCGCCGCTGCCGAGGACGGCGGGCTGAACCGGTGGCTGGCGGCGAGGTGGCACGAGATGGCGGCCTCCCTCGAGGAGCAGGGACGGAACGAGGAAGGGCTGGTCGCCTACCAGGAGGCGAAGCGCTACCACGACCTCGGCGGAATCGAGCAGGAGATGCTGACCGGCGAGTGGTTCGTCGGTCGCCTCCTGCGCAAGACCGGCCGCATCGACGAGGCGATGGAGGTCTCGAAGGTGGTGTTGCCCTGGGCGGTCCGGCGCCACGCGGCCGATCCCGGGCCGAGACAGGCGGAGTGGCTCGGCTACGCGAAGTGGGAGCGCGCCGAGCTCGACTGGATCTACGGCAGCTACGGCCTCGCGCTGACCGGCTTCGAGGAAGCGCGCGAGCGGCTGATCGCGGCGGATATCGAGACGAAAGGAGATGTCGGTCGGGCCGAGCTCGCTCTTCTCGATGCGAGGATAGAACGACTAAAGAACGAGATGCCCTGACAGGTTGCACCACGAGGTCCGATGAAGCGTCTGCTCTCCTCGATCCTGATCCTCCTGCTGCTCCTGGTCGCGGTGATGGTGGGGCGTACCATTTCCCGGCAAGGCGAGGAGCGCCGGGTCCTCCCCGCGCCCGAGCTCTCCATCAACGCGAAGACGGTCTGCGGTCGTCTCACCCAGGCGATCCGCATCCAGTCGATCTCCACCTCGGTCCGGGACGCGCTGAGGCCGGATCCGCTGGAGGAGCTCGTCGACTTCCTGATCAGGAGCTACCCGCCGATATTCACCCGGCTGAGCTTCGAGCGACAGCAGCGCTCGCTGGTCCTGCGCTGGCCCGGGAAGGAGAAGGACCTCGCACCGATCCTCTTGCTCGCCCACCTCGACGTGGTTCCGGTCGATTTCGAGAGTCTCGATGAGTGGTCGCAGCCGCCCTTCTCCGGAGCGGTCAGCGGCGGGTACGTGTGGGGGCGCGGCGCCCTCGACGACAAGAGCCGGGCGCTGGCGATGCTGGAGGCGGTGCAACTCCTCATCGGCGAGGGCTTCGTGCCCCGCCGGGAGGTGATCCTCGCCTTCGGGCTCGACGAGGAGATCGGCGGCGCGGAGGGGGCGGCGCGAACCGCGGAGCACTTCGCCGCCGAGGGGCTCGCGCCCGCGCTGATCCTCGACGAGGGGCTGGCGATCCTCGAGGGGCTCGTGCCCGGCGTGGCCGCCCCCGTCGCCGCGGTGGGGATCGCGGAGAAGGGGCGGGTGGTCGTCGAGCTCACCGTGGATACGGCGGGAGGGCACGCGTCGATGCCGCCCGAGCAGAGCGCGGTAGGGGTCCTCGCCGCGGCGGTCGTCGCGCTCGAGAGCACACCGATGCCGGCTGCGTACGACGGCACCACGCGGCTCTTCTTCGAGAGCCTCGCGCCATGGATGCCCTTCGGCCATCGGATGGTCTTCGCCAACGCCTGGATCACCGTGCCCCTGATCGAACACGAGCTGGGGAAGGACGAGGGCACGGGCGCGCTCCTTCGTACCACCACCGCGGTCACCACCTGTGCCGGCGGCCTCGCGTCGAACGTCCTGCCGCAGAACGCGCGCGCCACCGTCGACTTCCGCATCCACCCGCGCGATTCCAGCGCCTCCGTACTGGAGCACGTCCAGGAGGCGATCGACGATCCGCGCGTGACGGTGACTCTCCTGGGCGAAGCGACCGAGCCCTCACCACCCTCGCCGGTGGGGGACGAAGCCTGGTGGCTCCTCGAGCGCACGATCCGTGAGTGTTTCGAGGGCGTGCACGTCGCTCCCGGCCTGGTGCTGGGGGGAACCGACTCCCGGCACTACCGGCGACTGTCGCCCAACGTCTACCGCTTCTCGCCGATGCGCGTCACCGCGCAGGACCTCGCCCGGATCCACGGGGTGGACGAGCGGATCAGCGTGCACGACTACCTGCAGATGATCCGCTTCTTCGTTCAGCTCCTGCGCAACGCCTGATCGGTCCGGTCGTACCCGGCGACCAGGGCGGCGATCTCCGCGGTGGGCGAGACGCGCGAGTCCTCCGCGACCGGGGTGAAGCGCTCGCGGAAGTCCTCCAGCTCGAGACGCAGCCACGAGGCGAGCCCGGCCCCGAGGGAACCGAGCGCGGGGGGCAGGGCGCCGGTGCGGGCGGAGCGCCGCCAGCCGCGGTTGTGCCGGCCGTACAACCCCGGCTCGTGGCGTCGGCGAGCGAGCTGGACGAGGCGCTCGCGCAGGAAGGCGCGCGCGGTGCGCACCCAGATCGAGGGACCCGTGGCCGCGACGAGGGGGGGTGGGTTCGGGCCGGTGAAGCGCCGGAGCTCGAGCCCGCCGAAGGCGGAGTCGAGGAAGAACGCGGCGGCCATCGCCCGGGCGTCGCCGAGCAGCTCGTAGTCTCCTTGCCCGCGGCAGGCGAGCTGCCGGAAGCAGTCGCGCTGGCCCGACGGGGCGTGCTCGGCGAGGCACGCCTCGAGCTCGGATCCACCGAGGGCGCCGCGCAGGTCATCGCCGATGATCCGCGCCGCGTTCAGGACGGTGGCGACACCTCGCTGGAGAGGGGCGCCGAAGAGAGGGTCGCAGGAGCCCGCCGCGTCGCCGACGAGGAACCAGCCGAGGCCGCAGAGCTGCTTCGGGTACCAGCAGGGTCGGTCCTCGTCGCGGAAGCTCTCGGGGTCGATCCGGGCGCCGCGCAGGAGCTCCCGCAGGCCCGCGCGCGAGCGGACGAAACGGGAGTACGCCTGGAGCGGATCGACCTCGCGCGACAGCTGGAAGAGCTCGGGGTCGCAGGAGAGGGCCACGGCTCCTTGCGACTCGGGCAGCGGCGTGAGGCGCGCGCACCAGCCCCGGCCGCAGAAGTGGTTCGCCGCCAGCGACCGCGAGGCGGGCCAGAACGGCAGCGGGCTCCGGCCGCCTCCGTCGGGCTCGCGCACCGAGGACCACCGCGCCTCGTACAGCTCGAGCGGCGGGTGCTCGAGCCGGGAACGGAGCTCCAGCGTCCGCGCCAGCTGCGCGGCGCTGCCGCCGGCGTCGACCACCCAGCGGGCTTCCACTCGCCGTGGACCGGCCTCGGTCTCCACGGTGAGCCGGCTCCACGGCCAGTGCGGTTCGATCGACTCCACGCGCGTCGGCCTGGCGACCGCCACGCCCGCTCGCGCCGCCCGGTCGAGGAGCGACTCGGCGAAGCGGGCGCGGTCGACGTGGAAGGTGGGCAGCTCGGGAACCGACCGGGTCCCGAGCTCGCTCATCTCCTCGAGTGGGCAGGACTCCGAGTCGGCGAACCAGAAGCGTGCGCCGTGGGAGGGCACGTGGTCCCGTGCCAGGAGCCCGCCGAGGAGAAGGTCACGGCTGAAGAAGAGGCCGGCCAGTCCCGAGACGATCTCGCCGCCCGCGGGGCGGAACGCCGGCTCCCGTTCCAGGAGCAGGAGCCGCGCGCCGCCGAGCCGCTGGCGCAGGAGCAGGGCCAGCGCGCTGCCGCAGATCCCCCCGCCGACGATCGCGACCTCGCAACGCTGGTAGGGCAGGGCACGGGTGGACTGGCTGGGCATGGTGGGGCTCATGATACCCGGTTCCGGATCGCCTCGGGGGAGGCGCTCACAACGGCGGCAAGGCGAACAGCTCCTCGCCGTAGCGCTCCGCCGCCGCGCTCGTCCCCCCGGGCAGCGCGTCGAGGAAGCGCGAGAGGATCTCTCGCACCTCGCGGGCCCGCTCGCGGCTCGCTTCCGGAAGCGCCTCGACGAAGGACTCCCGCCCGGCCCAGCGCAGCGCCGGGATGGAGTAGCCACCGAGGTAAGAGAGCGGCGCGCGGAACTCGAGCACGGGGCGGTCGTCGCGCATCGGCGCCGTGCCCCGTACGTACTCGCGCAGCGCGGAATCGTCGGCGACGAGGAGCGCGACCAGCTCCGCCGCCGAGTGGACCGCGGTCTCCGCCAGGCGCGCCTGCACCGGCGGAGGGATGAAGATCCGGGTGAGGTCCCGCTCACCGGGCAGCGGTCCTTCCGAGCCGACCAGCGCCAGGTCGTAGGCGGTCAGCCACGCGGAGGTGTGCGGGAACGCGGCGCACCAGGTGGCGATCACCGTCTTCACGTCCTCCTCGGAGAGCTGATAGAGGGGCAGCCACTGCGAGGCGACGCCGCCGGGGGCGAGGTGCTCGGCCATCGCGGTGAAGTGCTCGAGCGAGTAGAGATCGCTCGAACCGCGCGTCCACGGGTGAATCGGGTCGGAGGTGATCAGGTCCCAGCGCTCCTCGCTGAGCGCCATCGCGTGGCGACCGTCGGTGACGCGCACCCGCGTTCGCTCGTCGAAGAGCAGCGCGCCGTTCCAGGTGGAGAAGTGCGACGCCGCGATCGGCACCGCGGGGGAGATCTCGATCACCAGGAGCTCCTCCAGCGTCGGGAAGTCGAGCAGCGAGCCGGCGGTCATCCCGGTGCCCATGCCGATCACCGCGGCCCGCTCTACCTCGCCGTGCAGGAGGGCGGGAACCTGGCCGAGGAAGCGCTGCAGGCGCAGGTCGACCGGCGCGCTGGTCGCGACCACCTTGCCGTTGACGCGCAGCGCGCGAAGCACGCGCTCGTTCGACTCGCGCACCTCCTCGACCGAGACGGTGGCGAGGGAGTCGCGTCCGACGTAGAGGACGGTCGCCTGCTGCGGCGCTCCGCCGACCAGGGCGACGTGCGTCGCTCCCACGAGGAGCGTGGCGACCGCGGCGAGTAGCACCTCCTTGCCGCGCCGTCCGGGGACGATGGCCCCGGCCAGGAGCGCGAGGCCGAGGACCAGGGCGAGGCCCGCTCGCGGCCCCAGCTCCGGGATGAGGAAGAACGCGGCGAGGAGGCTCCCGCTCAGCGCCCCGGCGGTGTTGAAGGCGTAGACGCGCGAGAGCGCCGACTCCGGGCCGACCGCCGGGTGGCGCCGCAGCAGCGCGGCCGCCGCCGAGGGCAGCGCGGCCCCCAGCGCGAGCGCGGGGGGTAGCAGGGCCAGCGCCGCGAAGAGCGCGTGCGAGGCCCAGAGTCGCACGATCCCCGCGCCCGTGGGCATGCGGTTGCGCAGCGGCGCGAAGAGGTCGGTCTCGCCGAGCTGCCAGCGCAGGACCAGGAGGCCGAGCAGGGCGACGACCGGCAGGAAGAGCGCGCAGCGCGAGAGCGTCGAGGCGCTCGCGACGAGCCGCCGCTTCGCGCCGTCCCTCCGCTGTACCAG
Source organism: uncultured Planctomycetaceae bacterium (assembly GCA_964496575.1). GTDB lineage: Bacteria > Planctomycetota > UBA1135 > UBA1135 > CAZCAC01. Next base: position 11,377 of record CAZCAC010000165.1, read on the forward strand.
CTGAGCGCTGCCCAGCCCGATCCCGGCCAGGAACACGCCGAGGACGATCGCGTAGGCGTAGACCGAAGCGCCGGTCACCGTCACCAGCAGGCGGACGAGGATCACCTCCAGGGCCAGCCCGCAGCACCCCATGAGCAACGCGGCCACGAGGATCGGATCGAAGAGGGGAGCCGGTCGCTCCGGTGCGGCGAGCTCGAGCGCGGGAGCGCCGAGGAACCAGCGCAGTGCCAGGGCCGCGGCGAGGAAGTCGACCGCCGCCGCGATCCAGAGCGCTCCGGAGAGGCCGACCAGCGGCATCAGGAGCAGCGGCCCCAGTAGCGCGCCGATCGCCGCGCCGAGGGTGTTCGCGCCGTAGAACGCCGACGTCTCCGAGCCCGCCTCGCTCGCGAGTCGAATCGTCAGACGACCCATCAGCGGAAAGGTCGCGCCCATCGCCAGCGTCGGCGGGAGGAGGAAGACCGCGCCGAGGAACGCGCGCCCGGCGAACCCCTCGACGGGGGAGAAGAGGGGCAGGAGCCAGGGGGAGAGCGCCGCCCAGATGCCCACGCCGATCTCGAGCAGGGCGAAGAGGCGCTCGGGGTGGAGCGCCGCTCGCGCGGGGCGGGCGAAGAGCCAGGCGCCCAGTCCCATGCCCCCCATGAAGATCGCCAGCACCACCGCCAGCGCCACCGCGTCGCTGCCGACCAGCCGGGCGAGGAGGCGGATCCAGACCGTCTCGTAGACCAGGGCGGCCATACCGGTGAGGAAGAAGACGCAATCGCTCTTTCGCATGGGAGGCGGGGCGGCGCCACAATAGCGGGCGATGGGAGAGGGAATACAGGAGCGCGGTCCGGAAAGCGCCGTCACCGGCGTGATCTGTGCGCTGCCCGCCGAGCTGGGCGGGCTGGCCGGCGGCCGGGTGGGAGCCCGGCAGCGACAGGGGCTCGAGCTCCTGGAGCTCGACTGCGGCGGCGCACCGCTCCTCGCCTGTATCTCCGGGGTCGGCAAGGTGCGCGCCGCCCGGGCGGCGACGATCCTGCTCGCCGAGGGGGTGGCCCGGCTCCTGGTCGTCGGCACCTGCGGGGGCCTGAAGCGGCACCTCACCCCGGGAACCCTGCTTCACTGCCGGAAGGCGATCCAGGCCGACCTGGGGGTCCGGGAGGGGCGCGAGAGCCTGGCGGACCCCGAAATCCTTTCCCACTGGCGGCGGGAGGCCCCGGGTGGGGAGGGGACCTATCTGACCGCCGACAAGGCGGTGCTGTCCCCCTGGCGCCGCCTGAGGCTGGCTCGAGCGCTGCGGGGCGACTGCGTGGCGGACATGGAGACGGCGGCGGTGGCGGCGGTCGCCGAGGCGGCGGGAGCCCCCTGGGGGGCGCTCCGCGCGGTCACCGACGGGGCCGGTTGGTTCGGTTCGGCCGCGTTTCGGGTTCACTATCCAGTTCAGGCGGGTCGCGCAGCCGATACGATACCGGGCCTGCTGAATCGCCTGGCCCCCCCCCGCCGGATTCCCTGAGGGCTCCTCCCGGCGCCGACCCCTCCGAACCGCCCCTCGTCCACGAGCCTGGCGGACCCCCCTTCCCCCTCCCTCTATCATCAAGCGTGTCTCACCGGCGGCGTCCGGTCCTCTCGGTCGCCGCGCTCCATGTCCTCCTTCAGCAATTTCCTGCGGCGCAACTTCGAGCCGCTGATCCTCTCCGCACAGGTCTTCGTCGACCTCGGGGTCTTGCTGTTCTCGTGCGTGGTGGGGTACTGGATCGGAACGCAGCTGGGAAGCAGTGACGCGGAGAGCCCCGACATCCGGGTCTACCGTCAGGTGTGGGCGTTGATGTCGGCGGTGTGTCTGGTCAGCTTCCACGCCTTCGGCATGTACAGCCCGGTGAAGAGCCTCCTGAACATGGAGGAGTTCAAGGCGATCGCCAAGGCGACGGTGGTCAGCTTCTTCGTCTTCTGGACGCTGACCATCCTGCTCCTGCCGGGACGTGGCGGATCGGAAGGGCCGATCCACAGCTTCCTGATGCCGATCCACGAGCAGATCTCCCTGCCCTTCGACGAGTTCGAGGAGGGAGCCTTCTCGCGCTTGACGGTGGTGATCTCGTTCGTCCTGATCCTGCTGCTGACCACCGCCAGCCGCTTCGCCTCCTTCAAGTACATCCAGGCGCTGCACCGCCGCGGCATCGGGAACCGCAACGTGCTGATCGTCGGAGCCGGCGCGTGCGGGCAGAAGCTGCAGAACAAGTTCATGCTGGTGCCGACCCTGGGACTCAACCTGGTCGGCTTCCTCGCGGACGAGTCGGAGGAGAGCCTGATACACCAGCGCTCGATCCTGGGCACCTTCGAGGACCTGGAGGCGGTGGTCAAGGCGCGCGGGATCAGTGAGGTCTTCGTCGCCCTGCCCGACCAGGCCGAGGACCGGGTGATGGAGATCGCCGCGGAGTGCGAGCGGATCGGGACGAAGTTCCTGGTCGTGCCGCGCTTCTACCACCTGCTCTCGCACAAGATCCGGATCGAGAACCTCGACTCGATCCCGCTGATCACGCGGGCGGAGCGGCGCCGCAGCCTGTTCGGCGCGGCGGCCAAGCGGTTCCTCGACATCCTGCTCTCCTCGACAGTGCTGCTGCTCGGCTTCCCGCTGTTCGTGATCGCGGCGACCCTGATCAAGCGCGAGTCGGAGGGGCCGGTCTTCTTCATCCAGGACCGCATCGGCCGGGAGAGCAAGGCGTTCAAGATGTACAAGTTCCGGACGATGCATCAGCACATGAGCGGCGATGCGCCGACACCGAACTCTCCGTACGACCCCCGGATCACCAAGATCGGCCGCTACCTGCGCCGCTACAGCCTCGACGAGCTGCCGCAGTTCATCAACGTCCTGCGCGGGGACATGAGCATCGTCGGTCCCCGGCCGGAGATGAGCTTCATCGTCGATGAGTACGGCCCGATGGAGCGGGATCGGCTGCGGGTCAAGCCGGGGATCACCGGGCTGTGGCAGATCTCCTACGACCGCCAGCGGGCGATCCACGACAACCTCGACTACGACCTCTACTACATCGAGCACCAGTCGCTCCTGCTCGACATGGTGATCATCGCCCTGACCGGCTTCGCGGTGGTCAAGGGTACCGGCGCGTACTGAGAACTGAGAGATGGACGCTTCGTGGACGTCCCGGCACTGCTCGCCGTACCCAGCACCTGCTCCTGCCCTCCGGCCGGGAGGGGATGCCCTGCGTGCTCCTGGAAGGGGCGACGCCGGTCGACGGCGAGGCGCCGGGGCGCTGTCCGGCCGAGGTCCTGCTCTTGCCCGCCGGCTCGCCGAGCGAGGCGGGAGCGAGGGGCCATTCCCTGTTCGAGGCGGGTTTCACCGTCGGCGCGATGGTGGACCGCCGACGCGATCTCTACGCTGACCTCCAGTTGAAGATCCTGCACGTGATCACGACCCTCGATGTAGGGGGGGCGGAGATGCATCTCCTCAGCCAGGTTCGCGGCCAGTGCGCCCGGGGGCACCGGGTCCGGGTCGCTCACCTGAAGGGGAGGGGAACGCTGGCGGAGGACTTCCGCGCGGCGGGGGTGGAGCAGGTCGTGCAGGTCCCCCTCGGCCCCGGCGCGTCGCGCCTCCTGCCGCACCTGCGCTGGGCGGAGATCGCGCACTCGCACCTCCTGAAGGCGGATATGTTCACGGCGCTCCTGGCCACCCTGGCCGGGCGTCGTGGTCGGCTGGTCTCCGGCAAGCACAACGACGAGCAGGTGCTGAAGAAGCCGCTGGTGTCCTTCGTGCACGGGCTGATCGGCAACCTGCCGCGCCGGACGATCGCGCTCTCCGAGCACGTCGGTCGCTTCGTCCACGAGCACGGCAGGGTGCGTGGGGAGAGGCTGCGTCGCGTCTACTACGGGATCGACCCCGCGCCCTTCAGCGAGGCCGCCGCGGCGCCGCCGGAGGCGCGGAGAGCGCTGCGGGAGGAACTCGGCTTCGGCGAGGAGGACGTCGTCCTGATCTGCGTCGCCCGCTTCGCGCCGCAGAAGGCGCACGACGTCCTGCTCCGCGCGTTTCACCGCGCCCTCGGTGAGCTTCCCGAGGGTCCGCCGCCGCTGCGGCTCCTCCTGGTCGGGGGCGATCCCTTCGGGGACGGCCTCGAGCGCAACCAGGCGCTGGCTCGCGAGCTCGAGCTGGGGACCCGCTGCTGCTTTGCCGGGATCCGCCGCGACGTGCCGATGCTGATGGCGGCCAGCGACGTGTTCGTGATGAGTTCCTTGTGGGAGGGGCTCGGTCTGGTCTTCCTCGAGGCGATGGCCACCTCGCTGCCGGTCCTCTCCACCCGCGTCTCGGCGATTCCCGAGGTGGTGGAGGAGGGGGTGACGGGCCGCCTGGTGCCCCCGGCCGACGAGGAGGCGCTGGCCCGGGCGATGGTGGAGCTCCACGCCGATCCCGAGGAGCGCGAGCGGCTGGGGCGCGCGGGCGCGGAGCGCGTGGCCCTGAGCTTCGGGCTCGATCGGATGGTCGACCAGACCCTGGGGGTCTACGCCGAGCTGACCGAGGGAGCCGCGCCCGACCTGGCGGTGCTCTTCGACCTGCAACCCGACCGGCCAGCGTGAAGGAACCCGACGACAACTCGCCCCCCTGGGCCCCCGGCTTCCGCTACCTGACCGCGGACGAGGCGCCGATCTCGTTGCGCTTCAAGAAGGAGCCGGAGCACTTCATCGTCGAGGAGATCCCGTCGTTCGAGCCTGGCGGCGAGGGCGAGCACCTCTTCCTGTTCATCGAGAAGCGCAACCTCGCGACCGCGGAGGCGGCGCGGCGGATCGCCCGGGCGCTGGAGGTCGATCATCGCGACGTCGGCTGGGCGGGTCGCAAGGACGCGCGGGCGGTCACTCGCCAGTGGTTCTCGGCGCGCGGCGCGGAGAGCGATCGAGCGCTGGCGGTGGAGGGGCCCAACATCCACCTGCTCGAGCACACGCGGCACCATCGCAAGCTCCGGGTCGGGGCGCTGGCCGGAAACCGCTTCGAGCTGCGCCTGACCGAGATCGATCCGGTCGATCGGCCGCGGGCGGAGCGCTCGCTGGCGCTGTTGCAGGCGAAGGGGCTGCCCAACTACTTCGGCGCGCAGCGCTTCGGCTACCACGGCCAGGCGTTCGAGCTGGGCCGGCTCCTCCTGGCGCGCGACTACGCGGAGTTCGTGCGCGCGATGGCGGGCCCGGATCAATCGCGGGACACGTCGGCGATCTTCGCGCTTCGCGACGGGCTACGCAGTGACGGTGGGGCGCCGCACCGCAACCTCGGACCCTTGACCGGTCACCTCCCCGGCGACCTGGCCACGATCGCCCGGCAGCTAG
>CAZCAC010000166.1:0-16655 GCA_964496575.1 uncultured Planctomycetaceae bacterium
CCCCGCGAAATCAACCCGCAAACGCAACTATCAGGCGTAGGTCAGGAGCCCTGCATGGGTTAGAGTGTCCGCCCCGCAGCCGGAATCTCCCCGGGAGCACCATGATCGAAGTCCACGAACTCAAGAAGAGCTACGGCGATCTCGTCGCCGTCGACCAGATCTCCTTCACCGCCGAGGCGGGGCGGATCTACGGACTGCTCGGTCCCAACGGGGCGGGCAAGTCGACCACCATCTCCTGCATCAGCGGCCTGCTCGCGCCGAGCGCCGGCCGCATCCGGGTGCTCGGCCACGACGTCGTCACCGAGAGCACCGAGGCGAAGCGGACGCTCGGTGTGGTGCCGCAGGAGCTGGCGCTCTACGAGGACCTGTCCGCGCCGGTCAACCTCTCCTACTGGGGCGCGGCGTACGGCCTGCGCGGCGCGGAGCTGAAGAGCCGCGTCGCCGAGGTGCTCGAGCGCGTCGAGCTCGCCGACCGTGCTCGGGAGCCGGTCAAGAAGTTCAGCGGCGGGATGCAACGACGCCTGAACTTCGCCTGCGGCATCGTCCACCGGCCGAAGGTGCTCCTGCTCGACGAGCCGACCGTCGGCGTCGATCCGCAGAGTCGCCGCAAGCTGCTCGAACTGGTGCGCGAGCTCGCCGCGGACGGGACGTGCGTCCTGTACACGACGCACTACATGGAAGAGGCACAGGAGCTCTGCGATCGCCTCGGAATCATCGATCACGGAAAGCTGATCGCCGAGGGCACGATGGAGGAGCTGCGCGGGCGGATCGGCGGACGCGACCTCCTGCGCCTGACCGGACTCTTCGAACCGGCGGGCGTTAGCCGAGCGCTCGAGGCCTTCGAGGAGCTGGAGATCGTCGCCGTCGAGGAGGCTTCGCTGCGCCTGGCGATGCCCGGCGCGTCGAAGCAGCTGCCCGCGCTCTTCGCCGCGTTGTCCGGCGCCGGCATGGAAGTGGGGGAGACGATCCTCACCCGGCCGAACCTCGAGAGCCTCTTCATCAAGCTCACCGGCCGCGAGCTGAGGGAGTAGCGATGCCCTTCTTCTGGATCTCGGCGGTCAAGGACTTCAAGCGACGCCTCGCCGACCCGCTGGCGATGGCGTTCTGGCTCGGCATCCCGCTGGTGATCGGCGGGCTGATGAGCCTCGCGTTCGGCGGCGGCGGGGGGATCACGCCGAAGGCGAAGCTGCTCCTGGTGGACGAGGACCAGTCGTTCGTCACCGAGCTCCTCGCCGGCGCCGCGGCGAGCGGTGGCGAGGACTCGATGATCGAGCTCGAGCGCGTCGAGACCGAAGAGGGCACGGCGCGAATGGATGCCGGCGAGGCGTCGGCGATGCTGGTGCTGCCGGAGGGGTTCGGGGACGCGCTCTTGCTCGACGAACCGACCGAGATGCGCCTCGTGACCAACCCCGCGCAGCGGATCCTCCCGGGGATCATCCGGACCGGCCTCGAGATGCTGGTCGAGGCGGTCTTCTACGCGCAGCGCATCTTCGGCGACCAGCTCCGCACCTTCGGCACCGGTCCGCCGGAAGGCGACTCCTTCTTCGCCGACGCGGCGATCGCGGCGCAGAGCATCCAGATCAACACCAAGCTACGGCGTCTCGAGGACGTGCTCTTTCCTCCGGTGATCGACTTCGAGACGGAGATCATCGAGGAAGAGGAAGAAGACAGCGCACCGGGAGGCTTCGGCTTCCTGCTCTTTCCCGGGATCCTGTTCATGGCGCTGCTCTTCATCGCCCAGGGGATGAGCGACGACCTGTGGAGCGAGAAGGCTGGAGGGACGCTCCGGCGGGTGCTGTCCACCCCGAATGGAATGCTGAGCTTCCTCGCCGGCAAGCTCCTCGCCGGGACGATGCTGATGAGCGCGGCGGGAGCGATCGGGCTCGTGGTGGGCGTGTCGGTCTTCGAGTTTCCGCCCGGCGGTCTGTTGCCCGGCCTCCTGTGGTGCACGCTCGGAGGCGCCGCGCTGTTGCCGCTCTTCCTGTACCTCCAGATCCTCGCCTCCTCGCAGCAGGCGGGGAACATCGTCAGCACGGTGGTGGTCTTCCCGCTGATGATGATCGGCGGCAGCTTCTTCCCGATGGAGGCGATGCCGGACTGGATGGTGGCCGTCGGGCGCTGGACGCCGAACGGGCTGGCGATGATGCAGTTCAAGGAGATCCTGTTCGGTCAGGCGGAGTGGGGTCCGGTCCTCCGCGACGGCGCGCTACTCTTCGGCGTGGGCGCGATCCTGTTCTTCCTCACCCTTCGGCGCGCCTCCGGCCGGTTCCTGCAGTCGTGATGGTGAGGTCATGTTGAAGAACGCTTGGTTCATCGCCACTCGCGACGTCGCCTACATGCTGCGGCAGAAGGAGACCATTCTCTGGGTCTTCATCATGCCATTCGTCTTCTTCTACTTCATCGGGACGGTGACCGGTGGCTTCGGTGGAGGTGGGCTCGCCGCCGAGCGGAAGGACAAGCTGGCCATCGACGCGCCCGAGGAGGGCGGCGGCGGGTTCCTGCTCGACGAGCTGTACGAAGCGCTGGAAGCCGAGAACTTCGAGCTGGTTCACCCGGCCACCGAGGAGGAGCTCGAGGAGTACACGCGGCGCCTCGTCGTGCCGCCGCCCGCCGAGGGGTTCAAGAGCTTCACCGAATCGGTGCTCGCCGGCGAGCAGGTCGTGCTGCGCTTCGTCCGCGACGGCGGCGGCACCGGTGCGAACCTCGACCAGGTGCGGCTCGGGCGTGCGGTCTACGGACTGCTCGCCGATCTCGTGGTCCTGGAGAGCGACGGCGAGACGGTAACTCCCGAGTCGCTGCAGACGTTGCAGGAGCTGCCGCGTTCGCTCACCCTGCACGTCGAGCCCGCGGGGGAGCGCCAGGAGATCCCCACCGGCTACTCGCAGACGATCCCCGGGACGATGGTGATGTTCACGCTGCTGGTGCTCCTGACCAGCGGCTCGATCCTGCTGGTGATCGAGCGCCAGAAGGGGCTCCTCCGGCGCCTGGCGTCGACGCCGATCTCGCGCCCCTCGATCGTGCTGGGGAAGTGGCTCGGCAAGATGGCGCTGGCGGTGATCCAGATCGCCTTCGCGATGATCGCGGGCACGCTCTTCTTCGGCATGGACTGGGGCGCGGCGCTGCCGATGGTCTTCGTCGTGCTGCTCGCGTGGGGGGCCTTCTGCACCTCGGCCGCGATCCTGCTCGCGAACGTCGCGCGCTCGGAAGGGCAGATGGCGGGAATCGGCGTGATCTCCAGCATGGTCCTCGCGGCACTCGGCGGCTGCTGGTGGCCGATCGAGGTCACCACCGGCTGGATGCAGGAGCTCGCCCGCTGGCTGCCGACCGGCTGGACGATGGGTGCGCTGCACCACCTGGTGAACTTCGGCCACGGCCCCGAGACGACCGTGGGGTCGGTGCTGGCCCTGCTGATGGGGGCGCTGGTCCTCGCGGCGGCGGCGGCGCGCTGGTTCCGTTTTCAGTGACCACGGACAACGTGGACCATGGATGACCTCCCGGCGAGGGCCCGGCCCGCCGGCGCGTGATTGTCGAGTCGAGCCGTGGCCTTGCTCCTGTGGCCCCGACGAAGGAAGTGGATACTGCGCTCCTGGCGGTCTTGATGCGCGTCCATTGCAGTCCTGTTCCGCCACTCGCATCGAGCACAGGGTTCTCCGTATCGGGACACTCTTGTGTTTGTGAGAACGGTTGTGGTACATGTGACAACTCCTCAGGTCCAGCTTCGAACCTCCAGAACCGATGGCAACTGCGACACCATTCGTCCGAAGAATCCTGCTTCGAAACTACAAGAGCATTGGGAAATGCGATGTGGAGATCGGCCGCCTGACGCTCGTGGTTGGGAGGAATGGATCTGGCAAGAGCAACTTCCTCGATGCACTGCGGTTCATTGTGGATGCGCTGGAGAGTTCTCTTGACCATGCTCTCCGAGCACGGGGCGGGATTGACAGTGTTCGTCGCAAGAGCACCGGTCACCCTCACAACTTCACCGTGGGTGTGGAGCTGGAATTCGAGGAAACCGTTGCGCACTATGGATTTGAGATTGCATCCCGCAAGAAGGGGGGGTTCATAGTCAAGAACGAACGACTCGCGATTCGCGATGCTCGGGGCAGGATCTCCGCGCAGTTTGAAGTCAGCGAAGGGAACATCACGTCATCGATACCCAATCGTGATGAGATGCCTCCTTCGGCGACTGATAGGCTCTATCTGGTAACCGCATCTGCGAGGCCAGAGTTTCGCGCCGTCTACGATTCTCTGAGGGCGATGGGCTTCTACAATCTGAACCCTGAGCGGATTCGCGCACTCCAAAGCCCCGACGCAGGCGAGCTCCTCCGGAGAGATGGCAGCAACCTGGCAAGTGTAATCGCCCGCCTCAGTGAGGACCGACCTGCCGCAATTGACCGAATGGCTGAGTACTTGCGCGTCATCACCAACGACGTAGTGGGTTTCTCACGTGTCCAGCTGGCCAATAGCGAGACCGTGGAATTCCGCCAGGCCGTTAAGGGTTCGACGCACCCCTGGAAGTTCTATGCGGCGAACATGTCTGACGGAACACTTCGCGCGCTCGCGGTCCTTGTTGCCGTGATGCAGTTGGCCGATCGCGAGAACCCCGTTCGATTGGTTGGGATTGAAGAGCCTGAGACGGCACTTCATCCAGCTTCCTCCAAGGCGTTGATGGACTCCTTGCGAGAGGCTTCGGAGCACACACAGATAATCGTCACGACTCACAGTCCCGACCTTCTTGACGACTACGATCCAGATTCGGATCACTTGGTTGTCGTGCAGAGCACTCAGGGTCTGTCCGAGCTCGGACCGGCCGACCAGGCGAGTACGAAGTCGATCAGGGAGCACCTGTGCACTGCTGGAGAGTTGCTTCGCCTGGACCAACTGCAGCCGGATAGTGAAGACTTGGGCCGCCAGGCCTCCTTCGAATTTGACTCTGAATGGGCAGCCGATTGAAGGTGTTTCGAATCCAACCCATAGTGGAGGGCCACGGCGAGGTTGATGCCGTGCCAATCCTCTTGCGGCGCCTCGGCTCTGAACTCTTGAGCGCGGCAATTGAAGTTCTGCGTCCGATTCGTCAGCCAAAATACTCGCTTCTCAACCGACAGGAAACCTTGGGCAAAGCCACCGGCATCGCGGCGAACAAGCTCGCCGCCGCGACCAGTTCGTCCGAGGATATGAACGTTATTCTCCTGCTCATGGACGCAGACGAGGAACCGGCCTGCATACTTGGCCCAGACCTTCTCAGCCGACTACATAGCATGAGAGGGGATCTGGAGTTCATTTGCGTTGTGGCCACTGTTGAGTTCGAGACTTGGTTCGTCGCCGCAGCAGCATCTCTTGAACGGTACCTCGACCTGACGGGCACCACCGGACTTCCAGAGAACCCCGAGAGTAGCCGGCTTGGCAAGGGTTGGATCCAGGCGCGGTTCCGAGGAACGTACAAGGAAACGGTCGACCAGCCCAAGCTCACGGCGAGCATGGATCTCGAATCATGCCGTCGTAACTCACGGTCGTTCGACAAGCTCTGCCGAGGGCTTGAGAAGTATACAGCGGGGCAAGGCGAAGAATGAGGCCGTATCTTGCATCCGGTGTTGAGTCTCGACGCAAGCCAAGCGTCTCGATAAGATCCGAGGCAATGACCAGCTGCGAAGGGCAGCGGAGGGCAGATTCCCGCGGGACCGTCCGGAATGGTCGAATGCAGATCTGCCAGCGGCTACCTAGCAGGAGGTGAAATGGCCTTCAGCCTTTTCGAGGACAAGCAGAAGAAACCGAAGCCGGCCCAGATCGACGAAGCACTCGGTCGCTCGGCGATGCACTGGAAGGGGCTGATCGCCCATGCGGAGGAGGCTTTCGCGCCGCTCACCCAGGAGTGGGGATTCGCCGGTGCAAAGTGGGGGTGGTCGCTGCGCCTCAAGAAGAAGAAGCGCACCATCGTCTACCTGACCCCGCGCGCGAAGCACTTCGTCGCGGGTTTCGCCCTGGGCGAGAAGGCGGTCCGGGCGGCCCACGACGAGGGGTTGCCCGGCTGGGTGCTGGAGACGATCGAGGCGGCTCCGAAGTACGCCGAAGGACGCGGGGTGCGCCTCGAGGTCCGCGTCAAGAAGGACCTCGAGGGCGTGAAGCAGGTCGCCGCGGTGAAGAGGGCGAACTGAGGGGCGGGGGCGGTACGCGGCGGGCTAGAATCCTCCGCTTTTCCATGTCCCGCTCCCGGTCGCCCCGAGGTTCCGCGTGCTCCTATCGATCTGCCTGGCCTCTCTCGCTTCGTTCGCCCCGCTCACCCAGGATCCGGTCGCGGAGCTGCGCGCAGGGGAGCACGCCGCCTTCGAGCTCTGGGTGAACGAGGACCTGCCCGCTGCCATGCGGACCGCGGCCGCGGCGACTCGGGAGGCGGCGGAGCGATTGGCCGCGCTTCCCGATCCCGACTCATCCGAAGCAGCTGAGCTCGCCGACGAGATCGAGTTCACGCTGATCCAGCTCAGCCGCTGGTCGGAGGCCGCGAACAACCTCGGCGTGCTGCGTGAGCTGCTCGACGGGGTGGCGATCGACCCGTACCACGGCGCCGCCTTCGCCGCGCTCGCGTGGTTGCGCAAGGACTGCCCGGAAACGCTGGCGCTCCTGCTCGACTGGCAGTTCATCGGGCCCTTCGACAACGAGCGCGGTGGGGGGATGAAGCGTCGGACCCCGCCCGAGTCGGAGCCGGACTCGGAGCTCACGCACTCCGGCAAGGTGCGCGAGGTGAGCTGGCGAACGCTCCCGCTGGTTGAGCCCACCTACGGAATCGTCTCGCTGGGGACGCTCGTCGATCCCTACGACCAGGTCTGCGTGCTCGCTCGTTCGTGGATCGAGAGTCCCGCCGAGGGACCGGTCTTCCTGATGCTCGGCGCCGACGAGGAGGTCCGCGTCTGGCTGAATGGAAAGACGGTGTTCGATGCGCTCGGGATCCACTCGCTGCACGAGGATGCGTTCTGCGTGCCGCTCGAGCTGCGCGCGGGGTGGAACGAGCTCACGCTCAAGGTCGGCGGCCGAGAGAAGATGCCGCGCCTCGTCGCCAGCCTCGTCGACGTCGAGCGCGGCTCGCCGCTGCGCCTGGTACAGACCGCGGAGCTTCCCGAAGGAGTCGCCGCCCACGAGCTGAGCCGGAAGCGGCCCCCGAAGGCGCGGCGCGACACGACCGCCGTGCGCCCGGGGGTCTGGTCGCGCGTCGAGGCACTTCGTGCCGCGGGGGACTCGGCGGAGGCCGAGTGGCGCTACTCCGTGCTCCAGTACTACTTCCGTTCCGCGGCGGAGAAGGAGCTCCCCGGTCGCGAGGCCGCGGCGCGGGCAGTCGAGCTCGATCCCTCGGACCTGCGCTTCCTGATCCAGGACGCCATCACTCTCGTCGAGCGGGGCTCCACCTCCGCGGAGCGCGACGTCAACCCCTGGTTGCACGCGATCGACGGCATCCTCGAATCGTTTCCCGATCTCCCCAAGCCCCTCCTCTGGCGAGCCCGGCACGCGTGGTCGGGGCAGCGGACGGTGGACCGGGCGCTCGAGCTCGTCGACCGCGTCCTCGAGCAGAGGCCCGACTCGATTCCCGCGCTCTCGCTGCGCGCGCGCATCCTCGCGGGGATCGACCAGCACAGCCTGGCTCGCCGGGTCCGGAAGGTCATCCTCGAGCACGAGGACGCCCGCTTCCACCCGAGTCGGATCCTCTCTGCGATCGGAGTCCTGCCGCTCAACGATCCGCGTCGCCTGCCGTTGTACGACCAGGTCATCGCCGCCAACGAGAACTACGGCACGATCAAACAGCGCGCCAGTCGTCGACGCTTCGCCACCGGCGATCGCAGCGCCGAGTCGGCGTTCTCGTTGCTCGACGAGTTGCTGGCGGCCGATCCCTGGAGCATCAACGCTCGCGTCGACGTCGCCGAGCTCCTGCTCGCCACCGATCATCCCGCGGAGGCGCAAGGCGTGATCACCCGCGCCCTCATCTTCGCCCCCGAGTTCGCCAGGCTCCACGCCTTGCGCGCGCGCGCCTGTCTGCAGCGAGGGGACACCGAGGGCGCGGTGGCGGCACTGGAGCGCGAGCTCGAGCTCGACTACTCGGCGGCGGACGAGCGACGCCTGCTCGAGCACCTGCGCTCGCTCGGCGCCGAGCCCTTCCACGTCGCGTACCAGGAGCCGCTCGAGGCGATCCTCGAGCGCCACGCCGCCGCCGAACCGCTGCACGACGGAGACGTCAGCCGCGAGCTGCTCCTGGAGCGGAAGGTCGCCGTGGTGCAGCCCGACGGCACCGCCAAGCGCTACCGGCGCCACGTCCAGCGTGTGCTCAATGAAACGGGCATCCGGTCGCTCGACCGGATCCCGATCCGCGCCTGGGGAGGGGACCAGGAGGTGCGCGTCCTCGTCGCGGACGTGCACCGCGCCGATGGAACGGTGCTGCGCGCGCCCACCGGGCGGGGCGGCCGGCAGGGCGGGATGTGGGTCGACCTTCCGCCGCTCGAGGTCGGGGACGTGATCGATCTGGAGTATCGCCTCGACGACCTGCACCCCACCTTCTTCGGGCAGTACTTCGGGATGAACCACCGGCTCTCCCCCGATCCCTCGCTGCCGCTCTACGAGAGCGAGGTGGTGGTGATCGCCACCGAAGAGTTGCCTCTCGTCTTCCACACGCGCAACTTCACCGGCGAACCGGAGACGCGCCCCCTGGGTGACGGGCAGGTCGAGCACCGCTGGCGCCTCGAAGGGTGGAGGCCGCTCCACACCGAGAGCTCCATGCCGCCGGCCGCCGAGGTGGTCCCGGCGGTACAGGCGAGCTCCTACCGCTCCTGGGAGGAGTTCGGGAGCTGGTGGTGGAACCTGATCGAGGCGGAGATCACCGTGTCGCCGGAGATGAGCGAGAAGGTGGCCGAGCTCACCGCCGGGGCGACGACGGTCGAGGAGAAGCTCCGCGCCATCTACGATTTCGTCGTCACCGACATCCGCTACAACGCCTGGGAGTTCGGCGTACACGGCTACCAGCCCTACAGCGCGCCGGTGATCTTCAGCCGCGGCTTCGGCGACTGCAAGGACAAGGCGATCCTGCTGCGGGCGTTGCTCTCCGAGGTGGGCGTCGAGGCCTACCCGGTGTTGATCCGCCTCGCCGGGCGTCGCGCCGAGGAGGACCACACGCTCGCCCTGGTGGAGCACTTCAACCACTGCATCGCGTACGTGCCGGAGCAGGAGGGGGCTCCCGAGCTCTTCCTCGACGGCACCGCGCGCCACCACCCGATGGGCATCGTGCCGGCCGCGGACAACGGCGCCCGCGTCGTGATCGTCAAGCCGGACGGCGTCGAAGCGCGCCGGATCGCGTTCGCCTCGGCGACGGAGAACCGCATCGACAACGCGTTCCGTGTCACCGTGAAGGACGTCGAGGATATCCGGGTCGAGCTGAGCCAGCGTGGTCGCGGCCAGTACGATCCCAGCCTGCGCCGGCGCTACAGCGGCAGCGACGAGGAGCGAGCCGAACGGGCCGAGCGCGAGATGTCCGGCCTGTTCGGAGCGCTCTCCGGCGGGGTGGACGTGAGCTTCACAGACCTGGAGGACCTCTCCGCCGCGGTCGAGGTGCGCTTCACCGTCTCGCCCGAGCGGCTGGTGCGGCCGAACACGCGGGGCTACGAGCTGCCGCGAGTCTTCGACAAGGGCCAGCTGATGCGCGGGCTCGCGCGCGAGACCGAGCGCTCCACCGACCTGCTTCGGTCCACTCCCTTCAGCAAGGAGACGACGATCGAGTACATCCTCCCGCCGGGTCACGCGGTCGGCGACCTGCCACCCCCCTTGCGAATCGATGGCGAGGACCTGGGTTACGCCTGGGAAGCCGAGGTCACCGAGACGGGCGTGCGCATCCGCGAGCTCCTCGAGCTGAAGACCCATCGCATTCCCGCCGAACGCTACACGGAGCTGCGCGAGGCGTGCCGGCAGGTCGACGCCGTTCAGGAGAGCTTCCTGCAAGTGGAGGTGAAGCCGTGATCGCCCACCTGTTGCTGAGTGTTCTCTGCCTCCCCGCGACCGGCCCGGAGGTGCTGACGCCGGAGCTCCTGGTCGATCACCCCGGGTTGCGGGAAGTAGCCTACGAGACCGTCCGCGAGGACTGGCTGTCCGCCCTCGAGGCCGAGCCGGGGTCCCCGCTCGCCTACTCCGCGTCGCTCCTGATCCGCGACGTCGGCGATCACTGCCACGCCGGAATCGCGCCCGCGCGGCTGGAGGCGCTGGCCGGGCGCGTGGAGGACGCGGCGGCGTCGTTCATCCTGCGCGACGTCTTGCTGGGGGAGATCCGGGCCAGGAGCTTCTCCGCCGAGCCCTACCTGCCGGAGGGAGACCTGTTCGACGACTTCCTCGGCAGCTGGCACGTCCTCGGTCCGTACGGTCCGATGACCGAGGACTCCCCGCTGTACCGGCGAGATCCCGAGGCCCCCGAGAACCGGCTCACCAGGATCTACCCCGCGAGCGACGGCAAGTCCCTCACCTGGCGTGAGCTGCGGCGGCCCCGCCACCAGAGCTCCGTCCACCCGACCGCGCTGGTCTACCCGGACTCGGGCGGGGTCAGCTATCTCCTGACCTTCGTGAAGGCCTCGTCGGAGGAGGCGCTGCTGGAGGTCTCGAGCTTCGGGGCCTTCCAGGCCTTCTGGAACGGCACCCTTTGCATCGACTGCCGGCGCGACCTGGCCACGGAGCAGGTCTACCGCTTCACCGCCCCGGTCCGGCTCGGCGAGGGGTGGAACGCGCTCCTGATCCGCTTCCCCACCGCCGGGGCTCCGGACCTCGCCGCGCGACTCCTCGACCTCGAGGGTCGGCGGCTCGAGGTGGAAGAGGCGGAGTGGAACGGGCGCGACCTGCCCGAGTGGGCGGAGACCCCGCCGGCCCGCGTCGTCGCCCCGCCCCCGACGCCCCCCGGCTCCTTCGAGGAAGTCCTCGGCATGCTGGTGGCGACGATCGAGCGGCGAGCGGACGAGGCCCTGGCGGTTCCCGAGCCGGCCGACGCCGCCGTGCTTCCGGCCTGGCTCCGGGCTCGCCACGACGCGCTGTCGCACAACGCGCACCTGCCGGCCGAGGTCGATCGCCGCCTGCAGATCGAGGTCGAGGAGCGGCTCGAGGAGTTCGGCATGACCTTCCCCTCGATCGAGCTCCACCGCGCCGATCGCCTGATCGGCGAGGACAAGCCCGATGAAGCGCTCGTGATCGCCGACGCGCTCGTGACCGCCCATCCCGACGTCGTCCACTTCCGGTGGATGCGCGCCCGGTGCCTGCTGGCGCTCGATCCCTCGGGGGCCCTGGTGCGGTCGCAGCTCTTCGAGATCCTCGAGCGCTTCGGCGATCACGCGCCGACCTTGACTTGGCTGGGAAGAGACGCGGCCGACGCCGGCGACTGGGTCGGCGCCGTGGATCTCTACCAGCGCCTGCTCCGGGCGGAGGGGTTGCGGACGACCGGGCTCGACCGGGTGGTCGCCTGGCTCGCGCTGGATCACGAGGGGCTCGCCACCGAGGTGGAAGCGTGGCTCGAGGCGTGGCTCCGGGACTTCCCCGGCGACGAGTACGTCGAGGAGCTCCTGGTGGATCTCTGGTTCGAGCGCGGCGACAGGGACGCGCTCCGCGCGATGCTGGAGCAGGGCGTGCAGTCGGGACGCTTCCCGGTCGGCACCCGGCTGGGGCTCGCGCGCTCCTCGGTCCTGTACGGTCACGAGGAGGATGTCGCCTCGCTCCTGCGCGAGGTCGTGGCCCTGGCGCCCGGTCGCCACGGCGCCCATCGGACCCTCGAGCTGCTCGGGGTGCCGGACGAGGCGGAGGAGTTCTTCCGCGAGTTTGCGCCCGACGTCGAGGCAGCGCGAGCGATGCCCGTATCCACGACCGATGCGTCCACGGCCCTCGTGCTCGACTCGGGGATGGTGTACATGCGCCCCGACGGGGCGAGCCGGTACCGCACGCACTCGATCACCCTGGCGCTCGACCGCACCGGCACCGAGCGGTTGCACGAGGAGCCCGCGCACGCGAACACCCGCGTCGCCCGCGTGCTCGACGCCGACGGCAAGGTCTTCGAGCCGATCCTCGTCGACGGAACCTGGGTGTGGCCCTCGCTCGATCCGGGAGATGCCGTCGAGCAGGAGTACGACCAGTTCACCGAGAGCATGCCGGGGACCATCCCCTCGATCGGCGGGTGGTACTTCGCCTCGTTCGAGCAGCCCTTCATCTACAGCCGCTACGTCTTCTTCATGCCCGACGGGCTGGCCGGTGAGTGGCGGCAGGAGCGCTTCGAGGGAACGCACGAGGAGATCCCCTGGCGGGGAGGAACCGTGCACGTCTTCCTGCACGAGAATCAGCCGCGCTACAAGGAGGAGCCCCTCCGGCCGCCGAACGACGAGACCTTGCCCTGGGTCCGTTACGGCGTCGATCTCTCGCAGAGCGAGATCGTCGCCGACTACCGCCGGTACATCCGCTACCTGAGCGGCGTGGCCGCGGATCTGCGCGTCGAGCTCGAGCCGATCGTGGCCGCGACCGAGGGCACGACCCGCGAGCGCGCCGAGGCCCTCTTCGACGTCGTGACCGATCGGTTGCTCGAGTTCACCGAGGACGGGGACACGACCGACGTCTGGACGATGCGCCGGGGCGCCCCGACCGGACTCCTGGCGGCCCTCTTCACCATGGCCGGGATCGAGTACGACTGGGCGATCCTCGCGCCACCGACCGCCCCCGAGCTCGACCCTGACCCCGAGCCGGCGTTCATCGACCACGATCAGTTCGGTCTGCCGTGCCTGCGCCTCGCGACCGGCGAGGGGGAGGAGCCGCTCTGGGTCGTCGTGCCCCCCGGTGGGCGCGACCTCGCCTTCGGCAGCATCCCCGACGAGTTCGCGGGCGCGCGGGCCTTGATCCTCGGCGAGTCGGAGGAGGCGGAGTACGACGAGGTGCCGCGCACCGATCTCGCCGACTCCTGGGCCCTCGACCTGGACGTCGTCTATCGCCTCGACGCCGACGGCGAGACGACGGCGAGCGGGACCATCCGGGCCACGGGAGCGCGCGGCGCCTTCGCGCGGGAGCAGATCTCCCGGATCGAGCCGCAGCAGCGCTCGCAGGTGGCGCGCAACCTGGCCTCGTCGACGGTCCAGGGGCTCGATCTCGCCGAGTGGGAGTTCGTCGATCTGGACGGACGTGGCGCTCCGCTGGAGCTGAAGTTCACCGGCCGGCTCCCCGGCTTCGTCCAGGGCATGCCCCCGGACCAGAGCTGCCGACTGCGGTTGCCTCCGGTCAACCTGTCGACCTCCTTCGGACCCGCCGAGCGCGAGTGGCCGTTGTCCGTCCTCGCCACCAACCGCACCCGGGCGCGGATCCGCCTCGAGTGCGGGGAGGGGTGGAGCTACGAGTACGTGCCCGAGTCCTGCGTCGAGACGCGCAACGGCTTCCGCTACGAGCTGGAGGTGAAGCGCGAAGAGAGCGCCCTGGAGGTCCTGCGCATCGTCGAGCTCCGGGGGCTGGTCCTCGAGCCGGCGCAGGTGCCGGAGTTCCTCACGCGCTGCAAGGAGTACGAGGACGCCGAGCAGCGGGAGGTGACGCTCCGGCGGCGTTGAGACCGTTCGGACCCAGGTGACAGCAGAGCCCATGAGCCATCCTGTCGACGAATTCGATGACCCCGAGGATCTCGGCGCCGAGGAGCCCGGGTATCCGGAGAAGAGCCAGGCCACCTTCGCACAGGCCCTGGGAATCGGCTCGCTCGTCTGTGCCGTGGTGGCGCCCTGTTTCTGCGCCCCGCTAGTACTCGTCGCGCTCCTCGCCGGGATCGGGGCGTGGGTGGCGGCGTACAGGGAGCTCGGAGCGATCGCGGAGGGGAGGATCGATCCCTCGAACGAGACCACGGCGATCATCGGCAAGGTCTGCGGGATCATCGGTGTCGTCCTGTCGATCATCCTCGGCGGACTCGTGATCCTGGGATTCACCACCCTGCTGTTCTCGGACGTCCTGGTCCCGGGGGACTGAGTCGACATCGAGCGGCGGGTGGCCGTGCCCGGCTACAGTGAGGCATCCAGGGATCGCTCCGATCCGGGCGGCACGGAGAGCGAAATCCCCCTTGCATCCCCCCAGAGGAGGGCTATCCTGAATCGGTAGATTCTCTAGTAATTTCCCCAGGGAAATGGAGCCAGCCATGATCTCGAAGTGGAGCCCGCTAGCGGCCATCCTCACTCTCGCCCCCCTCGCCGGAGCCCAGGTGCAGCCGGGGGACCTCGTCGTCACCTACCCCGCTTACGACAACAGCACGGTCGAGCACTACGCCTACGACGGCACCGTCAGCGGGGTCCTCGCCCCGGGGATCGACGACAGCAACTGGATCGCCTCGGCGATCATGCCCGACGGCCGGTGGGCGGTGAACGTCAATGACTTCAGCGCACCGGAGGTCCGTTTCTACCACCCCGACGGGAGCTTCCACGACTTCTTCCCGTACATGTACGCGACCCTCACCGAGGATCTCGACGTCTTCTCCGACTCGATCCTAGCCATCTGTTCCCGGGACGAGGGCGTGCTCCTCTTCGACGACCAGGGCAACTCGGTCGGGGTGCTCGCGCCGGCGGGGATGACTTATCCCTTCGGTTGCTTCGTCACCCCGGACGACACGATCTGGGTCGCCGACCTCCAGGACTTTCCGTTGGGCGACGTCGGCCGGATCTTCCACCTCGACCGGCAGGGGACGGTGCTGAACCAGTTCGACACTCCGTTCCACCCCTCCGACGTCGTCGAGGCCTTCGACGGCACGCTCTGGATCTCCGACTACGACGGGACGATCGCTCACTACCAGGTCGACGGCACGCTGATCACCCAGTTCCCCGCGGTGATCGATTCCGGTTCGAAGACGCTCTGGTCGCTGGCGGTCGGGGACGACGGGCTCGTCTGGGCGACGGGGCACTACGACTCGATGGTCCGCGCCTACGCGGTCGACGGCACGGTGGTCACCGAGTTCGACACCGCCAGCCCTGGACACTCGACCTTCACCTTCACCGTTCCCGGCGCCAGCTGGGCGGTACCTTACTGTCTCGGCGATGGCACGACCGGCTTCTGCCCCTGCGGGAACGAGGCCGGACCCGGTGAGGGGTGCATGAACTCCACCGGCTCGGGCGCCACCCTCGCCGCACTCGGCTCCACCGACCTGGCGGTCGATTCCCTCTCCTTCACCGCGCTGGGGATGATCCCCGGTCAGTCCGCGCTCCTGTTCGTCGCCAACAACCAGCTGAACGGCGGCGCCGGTCTGCCCTTCGGCGACGGGCTGCGCTGCGCAGGTGGTGGGCTGGTTCGCCTCGGCGTCGAGATGCCGAACCCCGCGGGTGGGGCGGGCTGGGGCCCGGGGCTGGCCGCCAAGGGGGGCTGGAGCGCCGGCGATACGCGCTACTTCCAGGTCTGGTACCGCGATCCGAGCATCGGGCCGTGCAATGGCGACTTCAACCTCACCCATGGGCTGGAGGTGGTCTTCCAGCCGTAGAGTGCTCGGGGGCTTCGGGGACGGCCGCCTTGCGGTTCGGTCAGCCAGATAACCACAAAGGCACAGAGCCCCCGATGGACGCCCCCGACCTCGCTCAGCCCGGTACCTACGCTCTCCTCTTCCACTGCCCACGGGCGGTACGGAGCGTGACGATCGGAGCCCTGGGGACCTTCTCACTGCAGCGCGCCTCTCTCCTCTACATCGGCAGCGCCTTCGGACCCGGGGGGGTCGGCGGTCGGCTGAGGCACCACCTTCGACCCGTGGCCAGGCCGCGCTGGCACGTCGATTACCTCCGCCCGCACATCGCGCTGAAAGGGGTCTGGTGGGCAGCGGGCGCCCGTGAGCTGGAGCATCGCTGGGCCGCGGCGCTCACCCGCCGGCCGGAGTGGTCCACGCCGGTGCCCGGACTCGGCGCCTCCGACTGCCGCTGCGAGGCCCACCTCTTCGCGACCGTGCGGAGGCCGCGAGGGGAGGAGGTGCGCGAGGCACTCGCGGCCGCGTGCGCCCCCGCGGCGCTGCACCACGCCGCTCCGGCGGCCCTGCGCCAGCTCCTGCAGGGCTGATCGATAAGCTCGGCTACGCGATTGGCGCAGGGCGTATGTGCCCAGGAATCGATGCGTCCGTCGTAGAACCCGGCCTCGCCCCCGGGCGAGCCCGAGTCTGCCATGAGTGACCTCCTCCCGATCGATCCCGACACGATCCACCTCCTCAGCTGGAGGGCGGGTTGGATCCTGATCCTCCTCGGCTTCCTCAGCGGGGCGGTGGTCGGCCTCGGCTTCCACCGGAGCGACTTCGGCGGCGGCTACGACTCCTGGCGGCGCCGGCTGGTGCGCCTCGGGCACGTCGCCTTCGTCGCGCTCGGGATGGTCAATCTCCTCTTCGCCGCGGGGCTCGCCGCCGGTTTCACCACCGGGCAACCGGTGCTCGGCGCCGTGGCCCTCGCGCTCGGCGGGCTGCTCATGCCGGTGAACTGCCTGCTCGCCGCCTGGCGCCCCGGCTTCCGTCACCTCTTCGCGATCCCCGTGCTGCTGCTCGGCACCGGAGTGGTCGCCGCCCTTCATGGCGCGGGCTGACGCCCGCAACCGAAACTGGTCAACAGACCGTTCGGATCACGATTCTCGAGAGCCTCGATGCCCTGACGTGGGCTGACGGGTCAACCGACCGTGCCGATCACGATTCTCGAGAG
>CAZCAC010000167.1:0-16576 GCA_964496575.1 uncultured Planctomycetaceae bacterium
ACGTCCGCCGCTCCCTCGCCGCCGAGCAGGTCCCAGCGCACGTCGACTTCCTGCTCCCCCAGCCCGTCGAGGGGCACGCCCGCCTGTCGCCAGCGGATCGTCTCCTCGAGGGGGGAGATCTCCCAGGTCTTCTCGCGAGTCTCCCCGTCGCGCCCCTCGAGCCGAACCCGGAGCGTCACGTCGCCTCCTGGACCGACCGGCCCGACCGGGAGGCCGTAGGAGAAGCGCAAGGTGTGACCGGGCACGGCACGCAGGGTGGTGGTGAGCGGAGCGGATACCGAGATCCGCTGTGCGCGGCGCCACTCGTCGCCGATCGAGAGCACCTGCGCCGCCGGCGCCTGGTCGGCTCCCGTCGCCCGCACCTCGAGGAACTGCACCTGCGGTGGTCCGTTGCTGCTCGTCGATCCGGACCGGTCCTCACCCCCGCAAGCGGCCATGGACGAGACGGCCGCGAGCAGAAGCCCGGGGAACAGGCGAACGTGGCGAGTGGTGAGGACCATGAGGGAGTGAGCAGGGTATGATCGGACGCGGCCTCGCGCGAGCGCGAGAGAGCGGTGAGAAGAGGATAGCGGCTCCGAGGGTATCCATGATCACCGAATCACGGCTCGGAACAGAGGCGTCATGAACACCAGCATTGCGAAACCCGACAAGGTGGCGATCATCGGCGCCAGCGGTGCCTACGGGACGGGGATCCTGGCCCGGGCCGAGGAGATCGGTGTCGAGGCGGTGGTGGTCACGCGGTCGCCGCACAAGTTCCCCGACGCGAAGCCGACGACCACCGTGGTCACGGCGCAGCTGAACGAGGAGGAGAAGCTGGATGAAGCCTTCGCGGGTTGCGAGGGGGTCGTCTCGGCGCTCGGCGACGACCGGAAGGAGCGTCCGAAGACGCACTGCCTCCCGCACGTCTGGGGTGCCATGAAGGCGGCCGGCGTGATGAAGTACATCGGCATGGGCACGGGAGCGATGCTGCTGCCGGGCGAGAGACCCGGCGGATTCCAGCGCGCCGTGCACCCGCTGCTGTGGCTGCAGAGGCGATTCGGGGTCGACTTCCTCGAACAGAACGAGTGGGAGCGCGACAGTCTGCTCACCGGTCGGAACGGCGCGGACGGCCTCACCTGGGTGCTCACCAGACCCGTGCGGCCGACCAGGACGCCATTCATCGGAGCCCGCGTGCACCGCGACCGGCGCGGACCGCTGAACTGCTCGATCTACGATCATGGCGACTTCTGCCTGTTTTGCGTGGCGTCGAACGAGTGGAACGGGCTCGCGCCGCACGTCAGCTCCGGGATCCAGCCGGGGAAGCGGTAGGCGGCGAGGCCTTTTGACCCGATGATGCAGAAGACGACCCGACGCACGATCCTGACGGCGATCCTGCTGTCGATCGCCGGGAGCCCGGCGTCGGCCGGGCCGGCTCGAGCGGACATCGACGAGGCCAGCTGGATCTGGTCGACCTCGGCGGGGGCCGACCTCTCGTCCTTCGGCGCCGGCGTGGTCTACTTCCGGGCCGACCTCGACCTGCCGCGCGGAGTCGAGATCGCCTCCGCCGAGGTGATCGTCACGGCCGACAACCTGTTCGCCCTGTCGATCAACGGCCGCGGGGTCGGTGAGAGCGTGGTCAGCAATGACGCCTGGCGGACGGCCCGGCGCTTCTCGATCAGCGAGCTGCTGGAGCCGGGGCGCAACGTCCTCGCGGTGCAGGCGGTCAATACCCTTCCCGGTCCGGCCGCGTTGCTGCTCTCGGCGGACGTGCATCTGGAGGATGGACGGGTGGTGACGCTGACCAGCGGCGAGGCGTGGAGGTACGCCGAGACCGAGCAGCCGAACTGGGAGCAGCTGGCCTTCGAGGACGGGGCGTGGTCGGCGGTGCGCGTCGTCGGGGAGCTCGGCAGCCCCCCGTGGGGTCGGATCACCGTCCCGCCGGTCCCCGAGCCGGCCCGCGATCTCGAGGGCGGCGTGCAGCGCAAGGCGGGCGAGGTCCGGCAACAGGCGATCCGCCAGGGCGCTCCGGTCGTCGTGCAGACCGCGGCGCCCGGTTTCGTGTGGCCCGAGGGGATCGTCTTCGTCGGCGACGACTGCAGTCTCTACCGTCCGCGCGGGGCTGCGGGCTCGTCGGCCGACAGCCTCAACGTGACGATCTTCAATCCGCGGAACTCACGGGCCTTTCCGGAGCACGACCTGCCCGCGCCGATGAAGGTCGGCCGGAAGCTCCTCGCCCTCGAGCCGGCCCGTCCGGGGGTGGAGCCGCGACTCCTGCTCGACGCCGGCGGGGGCGGCATCGGCTCGCCCAGCGTCACCTTCGATGGGGAATCGATCCTGCTGTCGATGGCCCGGGAGGGCGACCCGTTCTTTCACCTCTACCGCGTGCCGGCGGCGGGTGGAGAGCCCCGGCAGCTGACCTTCGGGCCCTTCCACGACATCGACCCCGCCGAGCTGCCCGACGGCCGGATCGTCTTCACCTCGACGCGGATCGGCACCTTCGAGGAGTACCACAACCCGCCGTCGCGCTCGCTCTTCGTGATGGACGCCGATGGAGACGGCGTGCGTCCCCTGACTCACACGCCGGTCTTCGACAACGAGCCGGAGGTGCTGGCCGACGGCCGGATCCTCTTCATCCGCTCGGACAACTTCTTCGATCGCGGCAAGGTGGAGACGCTCCTGCACGCCATCCGCCCGGACGGGACGGCCGGTCAAACCGAGTTCGGCCTCGATCTCGGGCCCGAGTACGGCGGGCGGCTGCGCGCGTTCGATTGCGGCAGCCCGGCACCGCTCGCGGACGGGCGAGTCGCGTTCGTATCCCGTCCCGGCGTGACGCTCGGCCGGCCGGGCTCGCACGAGAGCGATCTGCGGCACTTCCGGATCGGCGCCGGTGACGTCGCGGCGCTGCCCGACGGTCGTCTCCTGTGCACCCTGGCCCGCAGCGTCCCGGTCGAGGTCACCGTCGGCGGAGAGCAGCGAACGGTCCGCGATACCCGCTACCAGGAGATCGGGGTGCTCGATCCGGAGGGCGAGCCGGTCACGTTCACCCGGATCCACGAGGTCACCGAGGGAGCGCTGCACTCGCCCGTCCATCTCGGGGCGAGGCCGCGGCCCCCGGTGCTGGCCGGCAACGTCGATCGCCGGAGCGACGACGACGTGAACGCCACCGGCTATCTCTTCTGTGCGAACGCTCGCTTCACCAGGAACACGACCGCCGGCTGGTCTCACGTCCGGGCGGTTCGGTTCCTCGCGGCGAAGGCGTTGACGGTGCGATCGTCCCACTCGTACATCGTCCACGCCGGCACCGAGGTGACGGAGCTCGGGACGATTCCCCTGGCGCCGGACGGGTCGTTCCACGTGGAGGTGCCGGCCGATACGCCGCTGGCCATGCAGATGGTCGATGCCGAGGGGCGCTCCGAGCTGAACGAGATGTCCTGGGTCTTCGTGCGTCCCGGCGAACGACGCAGCTGCGTCGGGTGTCATCAACCCCGTCAGGCCGCTCCCGGGCCCGCCGGCCGACAGGCGCTGGCCATGAACACACCACCCCTGCAGCTCCTGGGGCAGGGCACCCCTCACCGGTTTCGCGGCAACAACGCCGCCGTGACCGGACTGATGGAGCTGCAGTTCGATCGCTACCGCGAGGTGGCGGGGCTGAACCGCCACCCCCGGGCCGGTGATTCCCTGATCAGCGGCCGCGCGGAGCTGGCCGGGTTGCTCGCGGAGCTGCGCGACGGCGACGCCGCGCAGCGGATCTCGGCCGCCCAGCGTCTGGCGATCTTCCGCGACCCGGAGGCCGCGCCCGGCCTGGGCGAGCAGCTGCGGCATCGATGCCGGGAGGTCGGCGTGGCGGCGGCGATGGCCCTGGCCTGCTGCGGAACGAGGCTGTCGATCCCGCCCCTGCTCGACGCGCTCGGCAGCGAGGACCCCTTGCTCGCCCAGGCCGCCGCGGTCGCCACCGAGAACCTGACCGGCTTCGCCGAGGAATTCGACGCCTTCGGCCCGGAAGCACGGAAGATGCGGCAGGTCGAGCGCTGGCGGCAGTGGTTCGAGCGGAAGAGCTGGGACGAGATCGAGGCGGAGCTGGTGCAGCGACTCGACAGCTCCGATCGCGACGTCGTGCGTCGCGCCGCCGTCGCGCTCGGGCACACCGGTGCGGGAGCGGCGCGTGAGGCGCTGCGGCGCTACGTGCTGGAGAAGCGCGACGACAATCCGCTGCCGGCCTGGCGCCAGGGAGGACACCGCGGTGACAACGCGCGCTTCAACGCCCTGTCGCCGGTGAACCCGCGGACCTTGCAGGCGGCGACCCGTTCGCTGGGCTACCTGCGGGACGTCCAGTCGATCCCGATGCTGGTGGAGACGATCGCCCGGAACAGTGATCCCGAGACCGCGAACCTGTTCCTCGCCGAGGCAGCCGTCGAGGCGCTGGGACGGATGGAGACCCCGGCCGCGGACGCGGCGCTGATCGCGGCCTTCGCGGCGCTCCAGCCCTATCCCCGCTACACGCGCTGGTACGGCGATCACGACGCCTTGATGGCCTGCCACGCCTCGCCCGTGCACTACTTCATCACCGAGGCCCTGGATGCCCGCGAGTGTCTCCAGGCCGCATCGATCGTCCCGGAGCTGATAGGTTCGCTGCCGATCGATCCCGATCGGGCGCTGTTCCCGGAGACCGACGACGTCGAGGAGCTGGTCGGTCGGGTGATCCGGCGCAACGGCGCCGAGGCGGCCGTGGTGGAGACCTGCCTCGCCCTGCTCGGCGATCCTCGAGCGTCGCCGGTGAAGGAGATCCAGGAAGCGATCTCCACGATCCACCGTTGCTGGGCCGGCGCGCCGACTCCGGAGAATCGAGCCGCGCAGGTCCTGTCGCTCGTCTGTCGTGACGGCTCCTACGAGCCGCGAGTTCGCGAGGCCTTCCTGCGTTATCGCGCCATTCGAGCAGAGATCCCGCGCGTCTTCGACACGGGGATTCCCGTCGTCGACGCGCTGCCGCGCAAGCACTGGGTCTGCTTCTACCTGGCCCGGACCCTGGGGCTCCTCGGCCAGGCACGGTCGGCCGACGTGTTGATCGAGACGCTCGAGAGCGAGCCGTCGGAAGCGGCGGCGGGGCGCCCCGATCCGCTGGGGGTGGGCGTCCTGTTCCTGCACGACGACCTCACGCCCTGCTGGCGCGCCGCCGCGGCCTGGGCGCTGGGACGTCTCGGTGAGCGCCGCGCCGTTCCGGTCCTGCTGGCCCTGGTCGCCGACCTGGACAACGCCCCCGATACGCGCCACGCCGCCGCCGAGGCGCTGGGGGAGATCGGCGATCCCGAGAGCGGCGCGGCGATCCGTGCCCTGGCGACCGACTACCCGGAGGTCTCGACCCGGCGGGCGCTGCTGCGCGCGTGCGAGCGGCTGGAGCGTCGCGGGGAGTGATCCGGATCCCGTCCGATCATTCCCGCAGGCCGGCAGCGATCAGCGATCCTCCTCGCGCAAGATCCACTCCGGGCCGAAGCGGGCGAAGACGATGCGCCGGTAGCCGTCGGCCTCGTAGAAGCAGCCCAGGTCGCC
The DNA here is from genome assembly GCA_964496575.1 of uncultured Planctomycetaceae bacterium. Lineage (GTDB taxonomy): Bacteria > Planctomycetota > UBA1135 > UBA1135 > CAZCAC01. Next base: position 5,524 of record CAZCAC010000167.1, read on the forward strand.
GTCGGGAAGCGCGACGAGACACGAGTAGGCGCTGCCGCCGGTGTGCAGCACGCGGGCGTGGGGCCAGGTGCGTCCCTCGTCGAGACTCGCGCGAACGGTCATCTTCACGCGCCCCTCCCGGCTGGCCGGGTTGGAGAACAAGATGAGCCCGGGCTCCTCGTCCTTCGGCCAGCGGGCGCGACGGATGCTGGCCTGGCAGATCGGTTCGATCAGCGTCTCGTCGTGGCGCTGTCGAGTCCAGGTGGCGCCGCCGTCGGTGCTCGCCGCGACCTGTCGCGTGCGCAGGCTGCGATCGTAGTTGCGCATGTTGAGCATCAGCTCACCATCGGCGAGCTCCACCACCTCGCACTCGTTGACCTGATGCTGCGGCGTGCTGCCGCCCAGGGTCCAGGTCTCACCGTGGTCGTCGGAGTAGATCACGTGCGAGTAGTAGTGCCCGGTCCCTGCTTCGATGTGGTCGCAGGGGATGACCAGCCGACCCGCGTGGTCCCCGCGCCGCAGCTGGATGCCGGCTCCGGGACCGGTGGCGTACCACGTCCAGTCCGGTAGCTTGGTCGTCGCCGTGATCTCGCGGGGTTCGGCCCAGCTCCGCCCACTGTCCTCGCTGCTGGTCGCCCACACCGTGCGCGTGCCCTTCGACTCCCCCCGGATGATCTGCGCCTCGTGGTCGACGCCCAGGTTGTGCGTCGTGAGCAGCCAGATCGTCCCCGTCGCCTCGTCCACGACGGGGCAGGGGTTGCCGCAGGTGTTCGCGTCGTCGTCCCAGACGACCACCTGCTTCGACCAGGTGCGTCCACCGTCGGTCGAGCGCTTCATGACCAGGTCGATATCGCCGCTGTCACCGCCGTGCGCCCGACGGCCCTCGCAGAAGGCCAGCAGGGCCCCGTCCGGTGCGACGATGACCGCGGGGATGCGGTAGGTGTGGTAGCCATCACGCCCGCTGCGGTACACGTTGAACTGGGTCGCGAGGTCCGTGCCCTGCATCCGGCCGAGGAGATCGACCGTGGCCGGATCGACCAGCTCGCCGCTGATCCGGAAGTGGTACGCGCGAAGGGTGTTCCGCCACGGGCGCAGGCCGACCTGTCCGATCGGTCCGGCGTACTCCTGGCGGGCCACCTCGTGCTCGTCGATCTCCAGGTGGATGACGCCGGCCGATCGACTGACCTCGACGGTGAACGCCTCGCCCGGGGTGATGTGCTCGGCCGTACTCGCGAGTGACCGGACTCCGCCGCCGAACAGCGGCCCCTCGAGGAACAGCTTCTCGCCGCGGCTGTCGAAGCCGAAGTGGCTGTCTCCCAGCATCAACGAGGCAGCCGTGCCGTCGATGCTCAGCAGCTCGATCCTCGCCTCGATGGTGAAGTCGCCCTCGCCGATCGCCAGCTCGGACAGCAGGAACTTCCCGGTCCCGGCCTGCTCAAGATAGCCGTCGCCCTGTCTCCACCCCCCGCCGGCCGTGACCGCGTGCACGATCCTGCCGTTCTCGACGAGAGGTACGGTTTCGAGCGGTGGTTCGGCGTGGGCGACGACCGGCGAGAGGAGCGCGATGAGGGGAACGATCGTCGCGGGGTGGGCGGAGGGCACCGGGCGGGGCTGGGTCGGCGTCATGCTGGAGAGGGTAGGGCTGATGGGTCCTGCTGCTGGAGGAGACACACCAGTATTGCCGACCGGGCGGCTCTCCGCCTCCTCTGCGTCCCCGTCTCTGGCTAGACTGGGGCGATGGTCCACGCCCTGGTCCCCGGTCTGCTGATCCCCGTTCTCACCGGCATCGCCGCCGTGCAGGAGTCTCCCGCTCCCGCCGCCTGGCCGGACTACCGGGGCCCCCGGCACGACGGCCACAGCCCGGCGACCGGGCTCCCGGTGCGGTGGAGCGAGACCGAGAACATCGCCTGGAAGACCCCGATCCACGGCCGCGCCTGGTCGTCGCCGGTGATCGCCGATGGTGAGATCTGGCTCACGTCGGCGACCGAGGATGGGCGTGAGCTGTTCGTGCTCGCCGTCGACCAGGACAGCGGCGAGATCGTGCACGACGAACGGCTCTTCGAGGTCGAGGAGCCGCAGTTCGCCCACGCGTTCAACACCTACGCCTCGCCTTCGCCGGTGATCGACGGCCCCAGGGTCTACGTCTCGTTCGGGTCGCCGGGCACCGCCTGCGTCGACCGCGGAGCCAAGACGGTGGTGTGGCGCCGGACCGATCTGGTCTGTGATCACTTCCGCGGCGCCGGCTCGTCGCCGCTGATCCACGGGGACCTGCTCGTCCTGACCATGGACGGCGCGGATCTCCAGTACCTGATCGCGCTGGACAAGAACACGGGCGAGACGCGATGGCGGACTCCGCGCTCGACCGACTTCGGCGACCTCGACGAGGAGACCGGCGCGCCGATCGCCGACGGCGACTTCCGCAAGTCCTACGCGACGCCGATCATCATCGAGGTCGATGGCCGTCTCCAGCTGATCAGCCCCGGCGCCAAGGCGGCGTTCGCCTACGATCCGGAGACCGGGGAGGAGATCTGGACGGTGCGCCACGAGAACCACTCCAGCGCGTCGCGCTCGGTCTACGGCCACGGTCTGGTCTTCATCAACACCGGCTACTCTCGTCCCGTACTGCTGGCGGTCGATCCTCGCGGCCGCGGCGACGTGAGCGAGACCCACGTTCGCTGGCGCCTGACCCAGCGGGTGCCGAAGAAACCGTCGCCAGTGCTGGTCGGCGATCACCTGTTCATGCTGAACGACGGTGGCATCGCCAGCTGCGTGGTCGCCCGCACCGGGGAAGTCCTCTGGCAAGAGCGCCTGGGTGGCGAGTACTCGGCGTCACTGATCCACGCCGACGGGCGGATCTTCGGCTTCTCGCAGGAGGGCAAGGCGGTGATGTTCGAGCCCGGATCGAAGTACGAGTCCGCCGGCGAGAACACCCTGGCCGGCGGCTTCATGAGCTCGCCCGCCATCGTCGACCGGGCGCTGATCGTCCGCTCGAAGACCCATCTCTATCGCATCGAGCAGCGCGACAGGGCCGATTAGGGTGCGGCCATCGCCCGCGATCGGCGCCTGAGGCCTACCGGCCGCTCACTGGACGACCACGTACTTCTTCTTCTCGATGCCGTTGTCGGCGCCGTCGGCGTTGCCGACCTGGAGCGCGATGTCGTACTCGCCTGGAGTGGTGAAGACGTGCGTGGGATGCTGGAGTTCCGAGGTCCCGCCGTCGCCGAAGTTCCATTCCCAGTCGGTGATGTGTCCGATCGACTTGTCCGTGAAGACGACCGTCAGCGGCGCCGGGCCCGTGAGCGGCGTACCTTCGAACTCCGCCAGCAGGGGCGGGCCGGGGCCGACCTCGATGTAGTTCGTGCGCCAGAGCTGATCGCTCCCGTAGGCGTTCGAGACCAGGAGGCTCACCGAATAGGTTCCGGGGGCCGTATACGTGTGGCTGGGATCCTGCTCGGTGGAGGTCCAGCTGTCGCCGAAGTACCACTGCCAGGAGGTCGCCGCCCCCATCGTCGACTCGTCGGTGAAGTCGACGACCAGGGGCGAGGCACCGGACGTCGGCAGCCCGCTGAACCCTGCGACGGGCGGGATGTAGTCGACCGTGATGTAGTCGAGCTTGGAGATGGTGTCGAACCCGTAGGCGTTGGTAACCGTCAGCGAGACCGTGTAGAAGCCCGAGCTCGTGTACGTGTGCGGGGGATCGGGCTGGGTCGAGGTGAAGCCGTCACCGAAGTCCCAGAGCCACGATGTCGGGATCCCGCCGGTCGACTCGTCCTGGAACTGCACGGTGAGCGGCGAGAGCCCCGCCGTCGGAGTGCCCGAGAACTCGGCCTCGGGGGGGATGATGTCCACGAGCACGTAGTCGATGAGGACGTGCTGGTCCGCGCCGATCGAGTTCGAGACCACGAGCGAGACCGTGAAGGCGCCGGAGCTCGTGTAGGTGTGCGTGGGGTTCTGCTCGGGAGATGTCTGACCGTCGCCAAAGTCCCAGGACCACGCGGTCGGTACGCCGGTCGAGAGATCCGTGAACTCGACGACCAGCGGAGAGACACCCGAGAGGGGAGTTCCGGCGAACTCCGCGGTCGGATGGGTCGTGCCCGATTCCGCGAGGGATCCCGGCAGGTCGATCCGACCGTAGCCGAAGACGTGGTCGATTCCGGGGGCTCCGATGTCGTCGGCGCCGGCCTTGAGGATCAGCTCGACGTCGTTGGGGGAGAGCGTCGGCCGCGCGCTCCAGATGAGGGCGCACACCCCGGAGGTCAGCGGGCACGCGTAGCTGGTGCCGTCCGCGGAGGCGTAGTCGTGGTCGGACCCCGAGTCCGTCGTCAGGATGCCCACGCCGGGCGCCACCAGGTCCACGAAGGTGCCGTAGACGGAAAAGCTCGCCAGGGCGTCGTTCTGATCGGTGGCGCCGACCACGATCAGGTCGTCGGCATCGCGGTCGATGTGGGAGTGGTTGGCTCCGGTGTTGCCGGCGCCCCACAGGAGCAGACCGCCGATGGACTTGATGTAAGCGGCGGTCGTCTGGTTCGAGCCGTAGGAGGCCCCGTGGTAGCTGACGTTGGCGATCCGATCGCCGCTCTCGATGGCGGTGCGCGCGCCGTGTTGCAGGTCGGAGAGGTAGGCGCCTCCGTCGGTCTGGTTGGAGACCCTGATCATGCGGTGGCTCAGGTTCCAGCCCAGACCGGCGACGCCCACGCCGTTGTTCCCGTTGGCGGCCACGGCGCCCGTGGTCCTCGTCCCGTGATAGTGGATAGGACCTATCTGCCCGCCCTCCGACTCCCAGAGCTGGTCCACCGCGTTGTACGCCTCGAGCCGGTGGAGCTGCAGGTCTTGATGGGAAGTGCGCAGGCCGGTGTCGCAGACTCCGACGCTCACGGTCGGGGTGCCCGTGGTCAGGGACCACCCCTGGCAGGAGTCGATTCGCTCGGCCGAGTGGTGCCACTGGGCAGGAAACAGAGGATCGTCGGGGCAGCGGGGCCACGGCAATGGCGGCGTCTCCACGCGCCCACCCACGTGAGTCGGCGGGCCCTGGGCCGTCGGCCCCGGAGAGATGGGGTACAGGCGCCAGTCCGGTTCGGCGTACTCGAAATCGCCAGTCGCCATCAGCGCAGCGGCCACCTGCTCCTCGGTCTGCCCGGCCGGCACGCGCAGGATGTACTCGTCGGTCTGGGCGACGTGGCGTACGAGCTCGAACTTCCGCAGGTCGAGGCGGGCCCGCCGGCGGCGTTCGAACACCTGCTCGAGGGGCACCCCCTCGGCCGAGAGATCCTGCCTCTGCACGGGGCGGACGATCAGCCGCCCGGTGAGCTCGCACACTCCGGGGACGGGCGCGAAATCGGGCGTGGGGACGACCGCCGCGGGTCGCTCGACCTCCGCTCGCGCTGATTGAGGAAACGAGGTCAGCAGCAGGAGGGGAATGCAGATGAGCATGAGACGACGGGGCTGCGGGGTGGGAAGGAGTGTTCGGCCGGGATTCACCCTAGCTGCACCCCGGCTGCCCTGTGATTACAGGTCTGCAATGCTGGGCGGATCCCGCACTCCTCGGTCGAGCGTCGCCGGCGAGGCCTGCGGTGCAGGCCGAAATAAAGGGCCAGAAGCCCGTGACGTCGAGAAAGCGCTCCGGATGCAGGTGAGAACCACCCGGAACGGAGTACTGACGACTCCAGCCCTTGCCCACGTTCGGGGTGACGGGAGTACGATGGACTTCGGGATGGGGAACTCGACCAATACCCGACGACGGAAGCACGCGACAACGCATGGCAATGGAGATCGAGACATGAAGAAGCTGGACAGAGGCGCCCTGGTACTGTTCGCGAGCCTCGGCCTGATCGTGCCGGCCGCGACGGCGAACGACATCATCGGCATCACCTGGCACGGGCACGCCATCCACGTCGACTCCGCGACCGGCGTGGGGACCCTGCTCGGGAACAGCGGCTCCGATGAGATGAACTCGATGGCGGCGCATCCCGACGGGACGCTCTACGCCCTGAGCAGGGACAGCGAGCTCTTCACGATGGACCCGCTGACCGGGCTGACGACGCTGGTGGGTTCGATCTCCGGCCTGGCCGACCCGCGGGGGATGGCGTTCCGGGCGGATGGGATGCTCTACGTCATCGATGCCCCGGTGATGTACTACGGCAACCATCTGTACCTCTGTGACATCGGCACGGGCAGCTCGACGGTTCTCGGCCCCACCTACGGTCACGGTATTCAGGGCCTCGCCGTCGATCCCACCGACGGCACGATCTACGCCTGGGACTGTGGTAGTGGGGGATCTGGCGGCATGGCGCTCTGCACGCTCGTGCCCAGCAACGGCTTCGCGTGGAACGTCAACGCGTTCAACCTCGGCGACAGCAGCGTGCAGACCCTCTTCTTCGACGGAGGTCAGCTCTACGCGGGACGAGGCGATCTCTGGATGGTCGACAAGCACACCGACACGCACACCCTGGTCGGCTCGCCCGGCTACGACCTCCGCGGCATGGAGTTCATCGACGGCGGCGGCGTCGGGCCGGGGACCGCGTACTGCTTCTGCCACCAGGACAACCCCGTCGGCAACGTTCCGCTGTGCGGCAACTACAACGACGGGACGGATCCGCTCGGCGCCGGCTGTGCCCACGACGACTCTCCGGTGGGCGCTCGCCTCTACGGCAGCGGCGAGGCGAGTGTATCGGCCGACACCCTCCTGCTGGCCGCGGAGCGTGGTCCGATCAGCAACTCGGCGATGTTCTTCCAGGCGAACAACAGCAAGGAGGGTGCGGGCATCTACCTCGGGGACGGCCTTCGCTGCGCCGGCGGCGGGCTGATCCGCTTGAAGGTCAAGACGACCGACGCGGCTGGCTTTGCCGACTCGTCCCCGATGGTGATCACCTCGCGCTCGGCGAGTCTGGGGCACGCGATCGTCGCCGGCGAGACCCTCTACTATCAGATGTGGTTTCGTGACGCCGACGGGTCGCCCTGCGGCACCGAGAACAACACCTCGAACGGGTACCGGGTGACCTGGGGTCCGTGATCTGGACGAGCTTCCGAGCGGTCTCCTGCACCGCTCGGTTCGTGGTCGGCTCGGCGATTCAGGCGATGCGGGGGGAGGGAGGGCTCCGCTGCCGGTGGTCGGATGGTCCCCGAACATGCCGGGAACAGCGGACATTCCGTGGTTTTACGAACCAGATCGCTCCTTCTCGTTTTGTCGTTGTCCGATCCGCGAGGGGGACGTATCACGAGATCAGATCGACGATGGAACGAGCCACCCGGCCACGGCCGATGACGGAAGCCCCGACGGAGGAATCCACGCCATGTCTGATCCGGCACCCGACCCCGTGATTTCCGGCAGTGCGACTCCTGCCGCCGAGCGCCCTCCCGGTGTGCTCCTCTCCGCGCTCGCCCTGGTGTTCCTCGCCGTGCCTGCCGCCCCGCAGGTGCAAGAGGACGAGCTGCCCGAGGCCGCGCAGATCCTCGACAACCATGTTCGGGTCACCGGCGGCAAGGAGGCCTACGACAAGCTCCGGAATCGAGTCGAGGAGGGCAGCATCGAGTCCGTCGGATCGGGCGCGGACATCTCGATGACCGCGTATCACGCGAGGCCCGACCTGGCGTACTTCCTGATCGAGGTGAAGGGCCTCGGGAAGATCGAGCGCGGCAGCAAGGGCGGCGTCGCGTGGGAATCGTCACCCATGACCGGCCCGGTCATCAAGGAGGGCGCGGAGAGGGCGCGGATGCTCCGGCTCGCCAGGTTCGACCGGGCCGTTCAGTGGCGCGAGCTCTTCGAGAAGGCCGAGTATGTCGGGATCGAGGCGATCGATGACCAGCCCTGCTACGAGGTCGTATTGACTCCCGCAGTCGGGGATCCCGAGACCCACTTCTACGACAAGGAGTCCGGTCTCCTCCACAAGGTCGAGGAGATCGCCCCGGCCGCCACCCCGTTCGAGCTCTTCATCAGTGACTACCGTGAGGTCGACGGCGTGCTGTGTCCCCACCTGCTGCGCCGCGTCACCGCGGGCCAGGTGACGATCTTCACGATCGAGTCGATCGAGCACAACGTCGAGCTTCCCGCCGACCGCTTCGATCTTCCGGAGGACGTTCGGTCCCTCCTGGCCGAGGGCGGACCCGACTTGCGGCAGCTCAATCTCGAGTCGTTCGAGCAGGTGTGGAGCCTCGTCAACGACCAGTACTGGGATCCCGAGTTCGGAGGTCTCGACTGGCAAGCTGTCGGCGACGAGCTGCGGCCTCGCATCATGGAGGCTTCGACCCTGCCCGAGGCCCGGGTGATTCTCCGCGACATGATCTCACGCCTGAAGCTGTCCCACTTCGGCATCATCCCGGCGAGCGCTCCCGCTGAACGCGAGAGGCCCCGGAACGTCGGCGCGTCGGGCGGTGAAACCGGGATCGATGCGCGCGTGATCGGCGGCGAGGCGCTGGTCACCACCGTCGACGAGGATTCCTCCGCCGATCGAGTCGGTGTCCAGCTGGGCTGGGAGATCATCCGCATCGGCGAGTTCGACGTCGTCGCGAACCTGGAGAAGCTCGATCGGGAGCTGCCCGACACGCCGTCCAAGCGCGTCAAGATGACGGGAGAGATGGTCGTTCGCGTGAGGGCCGGGGTGGGGGAATCGGTGGCGATCACCTTCCGCAACGGCGAGGGCGAGCTGGTCGACTTGACCATCCCCTTCGGCGAGCCGCGCGGTCGCAGCGCGCAGGTCGGGAACTTCGGCCAGGCGCGCGTTCGGATCGAGGTCGAGACCCTGGAGGACAGCATCGGGTACATCGCGGTCAGCAAGTTCCTCGACCCGGTCCACGTCATGAAGACGTTCAATGACGCGCTGGTGTCCTTCATGGAGGCGGATGGGATCATCCTCGACCTGCGCGGCAATGGCGGCGGGAAGGACGCGATGGCGCTGGGCATGATGGGGTGGCTGGCGCAGGAGAAGTGGGTGGCGGGGAAGCTGAGGACGCGTGGGAACGAGCTCAAGATGATCGTTCGGCCGCGAGCGCGGACCTACGACGGTCCGGTCGCTGTTCTGACCGACGGTCTCACGGGGTCGTCCGCCGAGTTCCTGGCCGCCACCCTCCAGGAGATGGGCAGGGGCACGGTCATCGGCACCCGGACCAAGGGGGAGGCGCTGCCAGCTCAGTACATGACGCTGCGCAACGGCGACGTCTTTCTCTACGCCGTCGCCGATTTCGTGACCGGCGCGGGCGTGAGACTGGAGGGCGTCGGCGTCGCGCCGGACCTCGAGGTCGCCCTCACCCAGGCCTCGTTGCTGGAAGGGCGCGACCTCGTGCTGGAGGCCGCCGTCGACTGGGTTCGTTCACAGGAATAGGGATTCGGCCGGAGGATCCTCCCCATGCCGCACGCCTCCCGCGTCCTGCCCGGAGTCCTCGCCCTGGTCCTCTTCCATCCGTCTGCGGCCGGAAGCGGGGACGAGGACTCGGGGCGAGGCTGGACGATGGTGCGGCTCGATTTCGAGTTGACGGTGGATCCCGCGGATACCGTCACCTACGTCGAGGGGACGGCGACCCTGCGCCTGGACGCCACGTCCTCGAGCGGTCCCTTCCTGAGCTTGCGGTCGGACCTGCTCGACGCGATGGAGCATGGCGAGGCCGCCGGCGCGGAGTGGACGATTCGAGGGATCTCGCTGTTCGACAGGTGCCGGGTGGCGTCCCTGCGCTTTCCCACGCCGCTGACTCGCGGCGACGAGATCGAGGTGACGTTCGCCTACGAGAACCGCGTCCTGGACGGGCAGATGGCGACCGGGGACGAGGTCGCCTACGCGTCGTGGGTGACCGGCTGGTATCCCGCCCCGTTGCCGGCGGAAGAGGGACTCTCCTCATCGGGCGTTCTCTCGTGTTCCGGCAAGACGGTATTCCACCTGCCGCCGGGATGGCGCGCCCTCACCAACGGCTCCCTCGTCGCGCGGGAGGAGACCGAGCTCGAGGTGCTCGAGACCTGGGAGACCACGGTGTCGGTCGCGCGTGGGTATGCAGCGGGTCCCTACGAGGTCGTGCGACACCGGTCGGGCGAACGCGAGGTCGCGGTCTACACGCTGTCCGACGCGGCGACGGATCCGAAGACCGAGGCGGAGGCGCTTTCGAAGGCCATCGACGCCATGGAAGCGCGCTTCGGCCCGTATCCCTACTCGAGCTTCTACATCGCCGAGGTACCCGATGGGTGGGGGAGCTTCGGCGCCAGCTCGGACCAGGGTTTCATCCTGGTCAAGCCGGGGTTCCTCGGGATGGAGGGCGGCAACATCCCGCTCTACGCCCACGAGGCGGCCCACGGCTGGTGGGGGAACCTGGTGGGCAGCTCCGGGCCTGGAACCATGATGTGTGACGAGGCCCTGGCCCAGTACGGAGCGGTGATCGCCCTCGAGGGGATCGAGGGCGAGGAGGCCGCCACCGAGTTCCTGCGGTTCTCGCGCCGGGGCTACGTCAGCAGCCAGTGCGCGCGTGGCTACTTCGCGCTGGTGCGCAAGGGGTACGATCGCCCGCTCGCCCGGCTGAACACCCCGGGGGGAGGGCGCTGGGAGCACAGGCTCTCCGACGCCAAGGGACACTGGTTCTGGCACATGTTGCGGCGGCGCGTCGGAGACGAGCTGTTCTTCGAGACGATGCGCGGGTTGATCGAGACGTACCGCAACCGCCAGATGACCCTCGCCGATGCGCGTCGCGTGTTCCTCGATGTCGCACCGGCGGAGGCGAACCTGGAGCGGTTCCTGGCCCAGTGGCTCGACCGTGCCGGAGCCCCGGTCATCGAAGCGGACTGGTCGCTCGGTGAGCAGCCCGGCACGATCGAGGTGACGCTGCGTCAGGCGCAGAAGGCAGAACCCTACGACCTTCGTATCGTGCTGGCGCTCGACCTCGCGGATGGCAGTTCGCGGCACGAGATCGTCGCGATCGGGTCGCGCGAGGCGACGTTCGTGTTCGAGAGCGCCGAGCCGCGGGCCGTTCGCGTGGATCCCGCCCACGAGCTCCTGATCTGGGACTCCGCGTACGGAGAACAGCCGGACCTCTAGGCCGGGACGGTGCAGTACTGGTCGCCACGATTGGACTCGATTTCGGTCGAATCCCGTGACCGCTGCCT
>CAZCAC010000168.1:0-16527 GCA_964496575.1 uncultured Planctomycetaceae bacterium
ATCGCGCCACGTGCCGTTACCCACGGCGCGAGCTCGACTGCGGTCGTCGGGCCCCGCGCGGGGATCGACCACGGTCAACTGCCCGTCGTGCTCATTCCTCCCATGACCCGGCGAGAAGATCGACACGATCTTGTCGCTCCCGGGGATCGGCCGCGCATCGATCATCACCACGCCGGGGTGCTGATTGCCGAAGAAGACCATCTGCCCGGTGCCGTCGGGATTGGCGGTCCACAGGTGGTGATAGTGGACCTGCGAGCGATCGACGTACTCCCAGCGCTGGTAGAGGAGCCGCCCGTCCGGCAGCACCCACGGCGTGTTGTCGTGCTCGATGTTGGCCGAGATGGCACGAATGTCGGAGCCGTCCGCCTCGCAGCGGTGCAGCGTCGCCACCTGCGTCAGCCAGCACTGGACGAAGCGCTTGCAGCGGCTGGAGATGAAGACTATCTCGCCGCCGGGCAGGTAGCAGGGTTCGATGTCGTCCCAGGGCCCGTCGGTGAGTTGCCGCAGCCCGGTGCCGTCGACGCCGATCTCGTAGAGGTTGTAGTAGGGACTCGTCCCCTTGCGGTAGGAGAAGAGGATCTTCTCCGCGTCGTAGTGGACGACCGGGTCGCGCACTCCACCTTCGGGATCGTCGAGCAGCGTCTCGACCTCGCCGGTCGAGAGATCGAGGCGGCAGAGCTTCCCGCCGGGTCCGTAGACCGGCTGCTCGTCGGGGGAGAGGTAGGCGAAGTTGGCGTACCAGTGCGGGTCGCGGCCGGGCTGGCGCAGGGCGAAGATCACGTCCTCGACACCGTGAGCTCGTAATCCGGCGGCGTTCTTGCGAGCGATCCTGGCCGCGGCCTCCCGCCGCGTCGCCTCGATTCGGTCACGCGCACGTTCCAGCGCAGCGGCGGCCTTGGCGCCGCCGAGCTCGATCTCCCAGATCGACGACAGGGGATGCGCACCGTGGCCGAGGCACAGGATCCGCAGGTAGCGGCCGCGCCCGCGGAGCTTCTCGTGTTCCCGCCGTCCACCGCTCGAGCTCTCGATCGACGCCAGCGTCCGCCAGCTCCGGTCGTCGTTGCTGACCTGGATGGCGTAGTGGACGGCGTGGGCGCGCTCCCAGTGGATGGTCACCCGGTCGATCGGCACCGCGCGGCCGAGGTCGATCCGGATCCAGTCCGGCAAGCGATGGGTTTCGCTGGCCCAGCGAGTTCCGAGATCGCCGTCGAAGGCGAGCTCGGCGCCGTGCGGACCGCTGTGTTCCGAGGAGGCGAGGATCGGGATATCAGCCTTCGCATCCTGAGCGGCCACGACGCCGGCCAGGACCGCCAGGGCGATCCCGCACACCAGGCTCGAGGTCATCTCACGCCGGCGGGTCATGAGTCGAGTATACGGTATACAATCACACCGAGGTGAACCGCTGATGATCCAGGTCGTAGTCCGCTTTTCAGGACACGCCCTCTTCGAGGGTATCGAGGACGGCGACGCCGTCGAGCTGGAGGAGGGCAGCACCGTGGCCGACCTGCTCGTCCGCCTCGGCGTCGAGGACCGCTTCCTCGACTACGTCGTGCCCTACGTGAACGACGATCCGAAGGAACCGGGCTACATTCTCCAGGACGGCGACGAGCTGCGGCCGTTCGTGCCGGTGAGCGGAGGGTGATCCCCTGCGGAATCTGACGGATCGCGTACACTTTGGTATGCGAATCGTCCTGCCCATCCTCACCCAGCTCACGCTCCTCGCCGCCCCGGCCTCAGCGGATTCCCTGAAGGAGATGTACGACCGCGCGCTCCCGGCGCACGGCTACGATCGCTACATCGAGCTAGAGCCCGGCGCCACCTACACCGGCGGTCTGTGGATCGGGGGGACCTTCGACCGGATCGCCGCCAGGTTCGAGGGTAGTGGCGAAGACGTGCGGATCGTCGGGAAAGGCGCGATTCTCGATCTGCAGCGGGGCGAGATCTGCATCGCCTACTGCCAGAACCGCCTCGATATCAGCGACTGCGTGATCCTCGACGGCTGTGTCAAGTTCCGGGGGTACGCGGACAGCTCGGTCACTCTGAAGCCGCAAGGATCGGTCAGCTGGGTCACCTTCTACCGGCCGGCGGATTACGCGGTACGGCTGCACGGTTGCGGTGGCGGGATTCGCGTCGAGCGCAACCTGGTGGTGGACGCTGTCGACACCGGTTCGGACTTCATGTACCTGAGCGGTGAGGCGAACGACTGGCTGCCGACGGGGACGAGCGTCTCGATGGACCTGAACAACCCGACCTGGGAGGTGATCGAGAACTTCACCTACCATTCGGATCCAGTCATCAACCGCGACCTGCTGCGCCACTTCCACATTCTCTGTCCGTACGGGTGAGTGGAGCCGATGGGCTGGCCGGGTGCCGGTTCCCCTCCTTTCAACAACGTTATCGGCTCGAACCCGCGGCTGATCGACCCGGAGAATGGCGACTACCGGCCCGCTCCCGGCTCACCGGCGGCGGGCTACGGATGCCGGACGTTTCGGTCCGGTCGGCGCGGCAGCGGGGCGGCGCCAGGCACGAGCGGGCCGGGAGGATCGCGCGTCAGCGTGTTCGATGTCGGCGGGAGCGTGACGAGCGATACGACCTGGAACGCGGACCTCGTGCGGGTCCACGCCGACGTTCTCGTCGAGGACGGCGTGGTGCTCACCGTCGCCGCCGGAGCGCGGGTCGAGTTCCAGGACGACTTCGAGCTGGCGGTGTCCGGCTCCCTGCGCGCGGTGGGGCGCCCGGACCAGCACATCGTCTTCACGACCGACGAGCCGCAGCTCTTCACCGTCGATCGCTCGAGACTCGGCTGCTGGGGTGGGATCCGTTTCGAGGGGACGCGCGCCACCAACGAACCCTCGCGGCTCGTTTTCTGTACGATCGAGTACGGCAAGGCGACGAGGCAGGCGAATGGCGCGTACCCCTACGGCGGAGGCGCGATCACGGTCGTCGACTTCTCCGGGCTCACCGTGCGCAACTGCATCCTGCGGAACAACGTCGCCGAGCACGGTGGCGCGCTGTTCCTCTACTGCAACGCCAACCCGGTGATCGCCGGCAACCTGATCGCCGACAACCACGCCCTGATCAACACCGGCGCGATCTACTGCGGCTACTCGCACCCGAGCATCGTGAGCAACACGATTGTCGACAATCTCGTCCACAACGCGGGTAACCCCTACCTCGACACCGCCGGCGTGACGATGTTCCTCTCCAAGCCGCTCCTGGCCAACAACATCGTGCGCGACAACGAGCCGGACGTCCCCGACTACCACTCGGAGCTCCGGGGCGGGAAGGTGTGTTACACGCGCTACAACAACCTCGAGGGGATCGCCCCGGGCGGCACCAACATCGACGCCGATCCGCTGTTCGTCGACCTCGACCGACACCTCGGTGCCGGTTCGCCGTGCATCGATGCCGGCGAGAATGCGGCGACGGTGGGGCTCACCTCCGTCGACCTGGACGGCGAGGCTCGCTTCCGCGACGACCCGGGGACCGCGGATTCGGGCTCGGGGACCGCTCCGATCGTCGATATCGGGGCGGACGAGTACTGAGCGGAGCTCGCCGGGTCAGTCCTCGGTAAGACCGGAAGCTCCGAGCTGAACCGTGGCCGGACGCACTCAGCAAGGAGCGGGACATGGTAGCCTCACCGCCGATTCCTCCGGTCGGATTCCGGAGAGATCGATCGGGAGGAGGCGAAGACCAACGTGAGCATCCTCTCCCGCCAGGACGGCGACGGGGAAGGCGACCACCCACTCACCCTCTTCTTCCGCTTCCTCGACGAGGACCGGAGCGGGACGATCACCGGGCCGGAGTGGGGGAAGATCTTCGAGTGGCTGGGCGGCTTCGAGCACGCCAACGCCCTCCTCGCCATTCGACCCGGTACCGCCGAGAAGGAAGCCGAGGTCGTATGGCAGCACTCCAAAGGAGTTCCCGAGTGCCCCTCGCCCCTCTACTACCGCGGCAACCTCTACCTGGTGAAGAATGGCGGGATGGTCTCCTGCTTCGACGCCGCGACCGGCGAGGTCCACTACCAGGGGCGCCTCGACTCGCGCGGGCCGCACTACGCCTCACCCGTCGCCGGCGACGGCAAGATCTACTCCGCCTCGGCGCGCGGCCGGGTCACCGTCTTCGAGGCGGGCGAGGCGCTGAAGGTGCTCGCCCGCAACGACCTCGGCGAGCGCATCATGGCCACGCCGGCCCTCGTCGACGGAAAGGTCTACGTCCGGACCGAGGAGAATCTCTACGCGTTCGGGCGGCCCGACTGACCGGGTCGGGGTTGCCGCGGAATCGGTGAACCGCCGGTCGCCGGGGTCGTTTCCCCCTTCGTGGCGATCCAGATCGAGAAGGACCGAGCCCACGGGAGGAACCCCATGCCCGCCAGATTCGCCCCCTGTGTCCTGTTGCTCATCGCCCTCTCCGCCTGCGCTCAGACGGGGCAGGAGCGAACCGACACGCCAGCGGGGAGCCCGGCGGAGGCCGCGATCGACCCCCTCTACCGCCACGCCCGCGAGTCCGAGGCCTGGCGCGCCTTCGACGCTCAGCTGCGAGCGCTCTACGCGGCGCGGCGGACGATGCGGGACGGCTATCGACTTCCCGTCGAAGCGCCTTCCACGGATGATGCGATCGAGATCGCCGCGTGGGACTTCGCCCGCGCCGCCGAGCGCAACACGCTGACGTACATGGTGACCCAGGAGGTGCTCAACGACCTCGAGCACTGCCGTCAGGCGCTCCAGATCGCCGAGGATGCCGTGGAGCCGGCGCGCGCGGCGAACGCGGAGGCGATGGAGACGATGACGGCCGCGGTGCGGGCCCTACGGGAGATGCTGGAAGGGAAGGATCGGGAAGCCAACCTGCGCTCACTCGAGGCGTTCGCGGCGAAGTTGCCCGATCACTACCAGGACCTCCTGATGAGTCTCTCCGAGAGCGCCGAGACTCCCTGAGCCGAGCTCCTCGCGGTGGTCCGGCGGAAGTTCTACGATCTGCCCGAGTCCGACCCCCGAGGAGCAGGCCGGCGTTTTTTCCAGCTTCCCCAAATCCACTCCTCGGCCGGGTCGTCTCCCTTCCCGTCAGAGGACAAGACTTGGGCGAGCCGAAACGGACCAATCCAGCGGCCCTGGACCTATCCGGGCTCTTTCGCGAGCACGCCGCCCGGCTGGCGGGTGCGGTGCGAGGGATCCTGGGGCCGCGAGCCGACGTGCAGGAAGTGCTTCAAGAGGCCTTCCTGCGGGCGTGGAAAGCTCTGGCGGGCGGCGCGAGCCCCCGCGATCCGGCCGCCTGGGTCTTCGTCCTGACTCTCAACCTGGCCCGTGACCTGCGCCGCGAACAAGCGCGGCGGGGGCAGGGCATGAAGCTCGACGAGGTGGACGGGATGAAGCTCATCGCCAAGGAACAGGAACCGCACGCGTTGCTCGAAGGTCGCGAGACCTTGAGCGCCGCGCGCACCGCGATCTTGAAGCTGGAGGAAGACGTCAAGGAGGTCTTCCTCCTGCGCGTCTCGGGAGAGCTCTCCTTCGAGGCGATCGCCGAGGCGCTGGCCATCCCGGTCGGCACGGCCAAGACGCGCATGCGTACCGCGCTGCGCCGGCTGCGCCACCATCTCGCCGACCTCGCCCCCGGAGCCGGAACCGCGGTCAGCGTGGAAGGTGAAGTGCGATGAAGAAACAAGAACGTGAGCTCTGGCGTGAAAAGTTGCTCGACCACCTCTTCGGCTGCAGCGAGGATCCCGAGGCGATCCAGCGCGCGCTGGAGGAAGACCCCGAGCTGCGCGAGCTGCTCGAGGAAGTGCGCGGGACGGCGCAGCTCCTGAAGAGCGCGGCCAGCGAAGACGTGCCCGAGCTGAAGCTGGAGCCGCCCGTGCAGCAGCCCGCGCGGCGCGCCCGCTTCTGGACACCGCTTCGTGTCGCCGCGACGCTCCTCATCGCGCTCAGCCTGAGCGGCACCTCCGGCTGGTGGGGCTTCGCCGAGCTCGGCGTCAGCTCGACTCGCGACGATGTCCTGCGCCTGGTCGTCACCGGCACGCAGAGCATTCCCGACGGCGCGCCCGCCGGGCTGCGCGTCGAGACGTGGAACTTCGACGGCGAGCCGCAGCCCGCACGCATCCACTGGGTCGCCTACGACGCCGAGGGCGAGGAGCTGGAGACCGCCTCGCGGGAGAGTGACGGCGCTATCGACCTCGCCTTCGCCGCGCGCCCCGAGGGGCTGCGTCGCATCGAGGTTCTCGCCGAGAAAGGTGGCCATCGCCGCGAGGCGGTCTTCGAGCTCTCCCCCGAGGAGGCGAACCCGCTCGCGCACCTCTCGATCGACAAGCCCGCCTACCGGCCGGGTGAGACGGTCTGGCTGCGCGCGCTGCTGCTGCGGCGCCTCTCTCTCGCGCCCTTCGAAGGGTACTGCAACCTGCGCATCGTCGATCCCAAGGGCGCGCCGGTCCACCAGGTGACCCCGCCCCTCGAGGAAGGCGTCGCCGCGCTGTTCTGGAACATCCCGTTCGGAGCGGCTGGAGGGATCTACACCCTCGAGCTGCGCGATGCGCAGAACCAGTTCACCGCCGAGAGACTCGAGTTCCTGGTGCGGCGCTACCAGCCGCCGCGCCTCGCCAAGAAGGTCACCCTCGACCGCGAGACGTACTCGCCCGGTGAGAGCGGCTCGGCGGAAGTCGAGGTCGAACGAGTCGAAGGCGGAATCCCCGCCGGCGCGGCGGTGCGTGGAGCGCTGGTGCTCGACGGCGTCGAGGTCTGGAACGAGACGGGCTCGCTCGACGAGCGCGGGGTGGCGGTCTTCCGCTTCCAGATCCCCGAGGAAGTCGAGCGAGGTGAAGCGCGCTTCGCCGCCCGCGTGACCGACGGCGGGACCGTCGAGACCACGGTCGAGCCGTTCGTCGTGCCCGTGGGCGGCCTTCAGGTCGCGTTCTTCCCCGAAGGTGGCGACCTGGTCGCCGGGATCCAGAACCGCATCTACGCCGAGGTCACCGACGTGCTCGGTCGGCCCTCGAGCGCCCGAGGGCGAGTGATCGACTCGGACGGGCGCGAGGTCGTGGCCTTCGAGACGGAGCACCAGGGCCGCGGGCGCTTCGAGCTGACGCCGGTCGTCGGTGAGTACTACACGCTCGAGCTCGAGGACGAGGAAACCGATCCCGTGCAGCTGCCGCGGTCGATCCCCGGCGGCGCCGCGCTGCGCTCTCTCGCCGACTCGACCGCCGCCGGGGCACCGGTCGAGCTCGAGGTTCGCACCCGGAGCGAAGGCCCTTGGATGCTCGGACTCTACTGCCGTGGCGTGCTGGTCGCTCAGGACGCGTTCAGCGGCTCGGGGCGGCACGAGATCTCCCTGCGGCCCACGGAACCGATCGCCGGCGTGCTGCGGGCGACGCTCTTCGACCACCGGATGCGGCCGGTCGCCGAGCGCCTGCTGCACCGCGCGTCGGGTCGGTCGATCGAGGTCGAGGTGATTCCCGCCGAGCACACGACGCTGCCCGGCGCCCACCAGCTGCTCGAGCTGCGCGCCCGCGACGAGAGCGGCTCGCCGGTCGCCTGCGCGCTGGGCGTCAGCGTCACCGACCGAGCGGTGCGCGACATGGTCGGCGAGCGCCGCCTGGGGCTGGCCGATCAGACCTGGCTGGTGGCGGACGTCGAGGAGCTGGAAGACCTCGAGGAGTTCTTCGCCCCCGACGAGGAGGCGCAGCGCAACGTCGACCTCCTGCTCGGTACGCGAGGCTGGCGACGCTTCGCCTGGCACGAGCCGGAGGCGTTGATCGAGGAGCGCGGCGAGGAGGCTCAGCGGCTGCTCGCCATGGAAGGGAGGTCGCAGGCGCCGCAGGTGATCGATGACGACGGCGATTCGGCCGGGACGGTGGCCGCTGCGCAGCGAGGCGCACGCGACGCGCGCGAGGTGTTCGCCGCGACCGTGGCGATCTGCGTGCTGATCCTCTTCCTGTGGGGGCTCTTCCAGCTCTTCTGGAGGCTCTCGCGCGCCGTGCTCGAGCAGCGACCGGTCCTGCGCTGGGTCGGCTCCGGTGCGATGGCGGCGGCGTGGGGCGGCCTGATCCTCTTCTTCGGGGCCGTGTTCTTCCTCCCCCGGGCGCAATACCTGGGCGAAGATGCGGCGGAGGGGATGATCTTCGCCAACCTGGAGGCCCCGGTGGCGGACGTGGCCCGAGCCGACCCGGGTCTGGTCCTCGAAGGGGACGAGCTGCGTGTGATCGACCTCAACGGTTTCGGAGGCGCCGCGGGTGATCCCGACTGGCGGAGGATTCGCGAAGGCGAGCTCGAGCTCTTCGAGCCGGCCGCCCCTGGCCCCGGTGCGCCGGGCGCGGGCGGCGGCCCCGGTGGACCCGCCTTCGCCGCGGTCGCACCGGGGGAGGACCCCGCCGCCGACCTGGAACTGGTCCTGGACGAGGTGGTCGCGGGCGAGGTTCTCGACTGGAAGGTGGCCAGGGATGACTTCTTCCTCGGTGCCGGTCAGGCGAAAGCGCATGGGCGCAGAGCCCAGTACGTCCGCGTCTACGCCCACGTCAACCAGGGCGCGCCCGATCGCCCCCGCGCCGACTTCGCCGAGACGGTGTACTGGAACGGTCTGTTGCGCACCTCGGTCGACGGCACTGCGCGGGTCGAGTTCGATCTCTCCGACCGCGTGACCACCTGGGACGTCCACGTCGACGCTCACGGCGGCGGGCGCGTCGGGCAGTCGAAGGGCTCCTTCGAGGCGATCACGCCTTTCCGCCTCGAAGCGCAGCTGCCGGTCGAGCTGACCGCCGGCGACGAGCTGCTTCTGCCGGTCGCGGTGACCAGCTCGAACGAGGATCTCGCCATGGCGCAGGTCGCGGCGGCGCTGCAGGGCCCGCTGGCGTTCGGCCTCGAGTACGCCAGCGAGCAGCAGGTCGCGCTGCAGGACGGCCGCGGTCGCCTGCTCGTCCCGGTGAACGTGACGCAGGAGAGTGGTCAGGGCCAGATCGCGCTCGGCGGTCAGGCCGGGGGCTGGCGTGACGGCGTGGTGCGCGACCTGCGCATCGTCCCGCGCGGCTTCCCCAAGCACGTGACCGAGGGCGGCATGGTGGTCGAGGATGTCGAGTTCGAGGTGGCGGTCCCCGCGGACTTCGCGCCCGGCTCCCTCTCCGCGAACCTGGTGCTCTACCCCTCGCGACTCTCCGACATCCTCCAGGGGCTCGACGGGATCCTGCGGCAGCCGTGCGGCTGCTTCGAGCAGGCTTCCAGCTCGAACTACCCCAACGTTCTCGCTCTCTCCTACCTCGAGGCGGCCGGAGCGGACGAACCGGCGATCGCCGCGCGCGCCCGCGAGCTGATGGGCCCGGGCTACGACAAGATCGTCGGCTACGAGTGCTCCGACAAGGGCTACGAGTGGTTCGGCGGGGATCCGGGGCACGAGGCGTTGACGGCGTACGGCCTGCTCGAGTTCCACGACATGGCGCAGGTGTACGAGGTCGACCTGGAGATGGTCGATCGCACGCGCAGCTGGCTGCTCGGTCGCCGGAATGGCAAGGGCGGGTACCTGCGCAACGAGCGCGCCCTCGACTCCTTCGGGGCGGCGCCGCAGCCGATCACCGATGCGTACGTCACGTACGCGCTGGTGACCACCGGCGAGGATCCGCTCGAGCTCGTGACCGAGCTGGCCACGCTGGAGAAGCGCGCGGCCGAGAGCGACGACCCGTACGAGGTCGCGCTGGCCGCGGGTGCGCTGCACGCCGCCGAACGATGGGACGCGGCGAACGCCGCGCGAGATCGGCTGAAGAAGATGCAGAAGGACGACGGGAGCCTGGTCGGCACCACCTCGAGCATCACGCGCTCGGGTGGCCGCGACCTCGCCGTCGAGACCACCAGCCTGGCGATCCAGGCGTGGCTGGTCGACGAGGAGGCCGCACCGTACGTCCAGCGCGCGGTCGAGTTCCTCGCCGAGAGCCGCGGTCACGGTGGGACCTTCGGAGCGACGCAGGCGACGATTCAGGCGTTGCGCGCCCTGACCGAGTACGCGCGGACGAACCGCCGCATCGCCAATCCCGGCGAGGCGCGGCTGTACATCAACGACTACGAGGTCGAGTGGATCGAGATCCGCGAAGGGCAGCGCGAGGCGATCAGCTTCACGAAGCTCGCCGAGCGGCTGAAGCCGGGCGTGAACCGCGTCCGCCTGGAGCTGACCGGGGGGAACGAGTTCCCTTGGGCGTTCGACCTCTCCTACCACGCCGACCAGCCGGCTGATGATCCCGGCGCACACATCGCGATCGAGACGAAGCTCGCCGAGACGAGCGTCGAGGAGGGCGCGACGGTGGCGCTCGAGGTGAAAGTGGAGAACCTGACCGCCGAGGGCCAGCCGATGACCCTGGCCGTGGTCGGCCTGCCCGCGGGCCTGGAGATCCCGACCGCGGTCCTCGAGGACCTCGAGAAGGCGGAGCGCTTCGACCTGTGGGAGATCCGCGGCCGCGAGCTGATCCTTTACTGGCGCGACCTCGCGCCGGACGAGACGAAGGAGGTCACCCTCGATCTGATCGCGCGCATCCCGGGCAAGACGACGGGCCCCGCGTCGCGGGCGTACCTCTACTACACGCCGGATGCGAAGCAGTGGGCGGCGCCGCTGGAGGTGGAGGTGACCCCGGTGCGGTGATACTCGGCAGTACGGAACCAGGTTCACTTTCACACACCTCGGGGGGCAGCCAAGCCTCGCCTGGCTACCCCCCGAGGTGTGTGAAAGTGAACCTGGTTCCGTATTCTGGTTCCGCATTCACCTGCAGAGATGCGGGTACTTCGTCTCGAGCATCCCCAGGAGCTCTTTGTAGTTCGAGGCATAGGGTTCCAGGCCTCCCGTCGCCTCGGCCAACCGATCGACTTGCTCGTGTGGGTCGGCGGATAGATCGTACAGATGGAGAATGGTGTCCAGGGTTCCCGATCCTCCCATGGCGACGATCTGTATCATCTTGAAACCGGCCTGATTCCTGATTGCTCTGCGATGTCGGTCGAGAGAGTAGTCGCCAGGAGGACTGCCCGTGGCCATCGGGAGGAAGTTGTTCTTGAAGCTCTCCGCGTACAGATACTCCCGCTCGGACTGGGCTTTGCCGCGCAACACCGGCATGAAGCTCTTGGAGTCTCTCAGTCCATGTGGATCGTCCGGGAGCGGCGCACCACAGAGATCCGCCAGGGTGGCCAGGATGTCCGTGGAGCATACCAGTGCCGGACTGTGGCCGCCGACGAGCGAGGGGTGAACGAGGGGAGACTTGACGATGAAGGGGACGTTGATGCCGCCGTCGTACAGTGACCCCTTGCCGGGAGTCGTACTGAAGGGCAGGACCTTGGCCTGGCTAGCGGTTCCGTTGTCGCCCATGAAGATGATCGTGGTCGCCAGATCGGGAATCCCGGCACCAGATTCGATCGCACACAAGACCCTCCCGATCTCGTTGTCCAGCCACTGTACGAGGCAGCGGGTCCTGCTCGGCTTGTCGCCGCTGAAGTCACACTCGGGGACCCCCCGAATCTCTCCATCCGGGCAATCGCACGACGCTTCGGTGAGGGGATCACCGGGTCTGACCAAGGGCTCGTGTGCCGCGTTGAAAGAAACGAGCAGGAAGAACGGCTCGCTCAGCGACTGGATCAGGTGGATCGCGTCGTCGGCCGTATCGGTCGTGGCGTACCGGGTTGTCGGGGCCTCACAGTAGCTCCCCGGCTCCGGTTTGCATCCGTCGTGGCCTGGGCGGATGGGAGTCGCGAAGACCTTGACCCAGCGGTTGTATCCATTGCGGCCCGGAAGGTTGAACATCGGCCCCGCGTACAGATCGAACCAGGGATTCGCCGGATCGCCAAGAGGATGGACAGGCGTACCGGGGGCCGGAGGGAACTGTGCCGAATCCGCGAGGTGCCACTTGCCCACCGCCGCCGAGATGTAGGGAAGAGGACTCGCGCTCCGCAGAACCGAAGGGATGGTGTCGTGGAAGAGGCTGAGCCCCATTCCCGTGGTCACCGGACTATGCCGAGGGACGATCTTCCCGATTCCTGAACGACAACCAGGCTTGCCCGTAAGGACTTGAGCTCGCGTCGGCGAACAGGCGGGATTCGTCCAGGCGTTGGTGAACAGAAGGCCCGACTCCGCGAGGTAGTCGATCGCCGGCGTGGTGTTCGGATAGTCTGGGTGCGGGTGTTTTTCGTAGAACTGCTCGTACGCACCGACCAGGTCGACACCAATATCGTCCACGAGAAACAGGACGACGTTCTGAGGCCGGGACGGTGGGGCTTCCGCCTCCGGCCCGGGGAAGGCGCTGACCACGGCGGCCAGTGACAGCATCGGAATCGACAGTTCGAGCATTCTCAGATTGTCTCCTATGTTGCCTCGATACGGAACCAGGTTCACTTTCACGCACCCCGGGGGTAGCCAGGCATCACCCGGACGCCTCTCGACGTGTGAGAAAGTGAGCCTGGTTCCGTATCCTCTGGCCATGAAAGCCAAAGCCGTCGCGCGCCACGCGCTGAAGCACG
The DNA here is from genome assembly GCA_964496575.1 of uncultured Planctomycetaceae bacterium. Classification (GTDB taxonomy): domain Bacteria; phylum Planctomycetota; class UBA1135; order UBA1135; genus CAZCAC01. Next base: position 12,459 of record CAZCAC010000168.1, read on the forward strand.
GGCTCCGGCTCCTGGCCTACGGTCTGCCTTCGAGCCTCCTCCTGGTGGTCGCCATCTACGTCTTCCAGCTCCAGAACCGGCCGGCGCTGAAGGTCTGGCACGAAGTGGAGCTCGACGCCGAGTTCACCGAGGACGGCGGCGTGGAGGACTTCGCCGGATACCTCGAGGTCGAGAGAGAGGTCTTCGTTCAGCTCGAGAAGTTCGTCTACGGCAGCATCGATCCCGAGGACCAGCATCCGGTCAATCGGTATCACGCGGGGAGCCTCTCCGATCCGGCGTGCTGGAGGCCGAACTGGAATCGAACCTACGAGCTCCACGTCGACGAGCCCAGAGCGGGCGTCCTCCTGCTGCACGGCATGTCCGACTCGCCGTACAGCCTGCACGAGGCGGGAGAGCGGCTGCACGAGCTGGGCGCCTGGGTGGTCGGCCTGCGCCTGCCAGGACACGGAACGGTGCCCTCGGGGCTCGTTCACGTCCATTGGAAGGACATGGCCGCCGCCGCGCGGCTCGGTGTGCGTCACCTACGCGAGCAGATCGGCGATGCGCCACTCTACGTCGTCGGCTACTCCAACGGCGGTGCACTGGCGGTCCACTACGCGTTGACGACGCTCGAGGACCCCGAGCTCCCGCGCGTCGACGGTCTGGTGCTGGTCTCGCCTTCGATCGGGGTCACCTCGATGGCACAGTTCGCGGTGTGGCAGGCGCGACTCGGGAGCTTGCTCGGGCTCGACAAGCTCGCCTGGCTCTCGATCCAGCCGGAGTATGATCCCTTCAAGTACCGCTCCTTCGCGGTCAACGCCGGCGACCAGGCGTACCGGCTGGCCGCCGAGCTGGACGAACAGCTCACCGAGCTCGACGAGCAGGGCAAGCTCGAACAGCTGCCGCCGATCCTGGCCTTCCAGTCGGCGGTCGATGCGACCGTCTCCTCCCGCGCGCTGGTCACGGGGCTCTTCGCGCGGCTGCCGAAAGGTGGACACGAGCTCGTGGTCTACGACGTGAACCGCACGGCGGAGGTGGAGCACCTGCTCGCCAGCGATCCTCGCGAGGGCCTGGAGTCTCTGCTGAGCGGCGATCCGCGGCCGATGACCATCAGCGTGCTCACCAGCGCGGAGAAGACCGTCGTCGAGCGCAAGAGAGTCGCGGGTGAGCACGATGTCGTCGAGACGCCGACCGACTCGAGCTGGCCTCGCGGAGTCTACTCGCTGTCGCATGTCTCGCTGGCCTTCTCCTCCGCCGATCCGCTGTACGGCCGAGGCGAACCCGAGGATGACACTCGCATCCACCTGGGCAACCTCCAGCTGCGCGGCGAGCGCGGTGCGCTCCGGGTGTCGGCGCAGGACATGCTCCGACTGCGCTGGAATCCCTTCTACGACTACTTCGAACGACGGCTGCTGGCGTTCACCGGGCTGGGGGAGTGAAGGACAATGCCGCCGCTCCCTGACCCCCTCGAGCTGCAGGCCGGAACCCTGAAGGCGAGTCTCGAAGCGACGGCCTATCACGCGCGGCGCTCCGGCGCCTTGCGACCGATCGAGACCGAGACGCACTTCATCGAGGAGGCCGGAGTGCGCTTCCTGGTTCGGGTCGCCTCCAATCTGGCCCGGAAGGACGCAGAGCTGCAGAAGCGCATCCGGCAGGAGCGAGACGAGGGAGAGTCGTTCAACCCGTTCCTGCCCTACGAAGCGGAGATGTTCGTCGCGAATGTCTCCGACACACACGTCGCACTGCTGAACAAGTTCAACGTCATCGATCACCACTTGCTGATCGTGACGCGTCAGTTCGTTCACCAGGAGGAGGCGCTCGACCTCGCCGACTTCCAGACGCTCGACCGCTGTCTGGCCGAGTATCCGAGCCTCGGCTTCTACAACGGCGGCGTCGAAGCGGGCGCCAGCCAGCCGCACAAGCACCTCCAGCTCGTGCCGCTCCCGATGGCTCCGCGCGGCCCGGCGGTTCCGATCGAGCCGCTGCTCGAGTGCGCCGGGGTGTCGGAGCAGATCACCAGCGTCCCCGGCCTGCCCTTCGTGCACGCCTTCATCGACCTCGGCCCCGGGCGCAGTCTGCGCCACCCCGACTCCTCGAGGCTCGAACTCGATCTCTACCACAGCGCCCTCGAGCACCTCGGCATCGACGGCGGCCGCCCGTCCGCGCCCTACAACCTCCTGGTGACGCGAAGGTGGATGCTGCTCGTCCCGCGAACGGTGGAGCACTTCGGAGCGGTCTCGATCAACGCCCTCGGCTTCGCCGGCTCCCTCTTCGTGCGCGACGAGGAACAGCTGCGGGCGGTGGCGGAGCAGGGTCCGATGGGAGTGCTGCGCGCGGTGACCCGGCCTGGCACCGAGCCGAGCTGACCTTACTCAACCTCCAGTCCCAGCTGCCAGGCGAGGAAGCTGAGCTCGTCCACCATCGTCTCGATCTGGTCGCGTACCGGGGGAGCGGCCGCGTGGCCCGCGCGGATGTGATAGCGAAGCATGATCGGCTCGGCGGACGCGTTGCCCGCCTGGACCATGGCCGCCATCTTGCGCGCGTGCATCGGGTCGACACGCGTGTCGAGATCGCCGGTGACGAAGAGGGTCGCGGGGTAGTGAGTGCCCTCCCGCACGTTGTGGTACGGGGAGTACTCCAGCAAGTACCGGAACTGCTCAGGATCGTCGCTCGAGCCGTACTCCGCGACCCAGTAACGCCCCAGGAGACACTCGTGATAGCGGATCATGTCGAGCAGCGGATAAGTGCAGACAACCGCACCCACCAGCTCGGGGTGCTGGACGAGCAGCGCGCCGGTGAGCAGGCCCCCGTTGCTCCCGCCCTCGACCGCCAGGTGTTCCGGCGAGGTGTAGCCCTCGGCCGCGAGGTACTCGCACGCCGCGGCGAAGTCGTCGAAGACGTTCTGCTTGCGGTCGAGCATGCCGGCCTCGTGCCACGCCTCCCCGTACTCCCCGCCGCCGCGCAGGTTGGCCACGGCGAAGACGCCGCCGCTCTGAACCCAGGCCGCCGCCGTCGGGAAGAAGAAGGGCGTCAAGCTGAGATTGAAGCCGCCGTAGCCGGTCAGCACCGTCGGGTTGGTGCCGTCCTTCTTCAGGTCCCGGTGGTGCAGCACGAACATCGGGATCTCCGTACCGTCCTTGGAAGCGTAGAACCGCTGATCGACCACGAGGTTCGCGGTATCGACGGGGATGTCGATGCGCGCCCAGACCTCGGGATCGCCGAAATCGACGTCGTAGCGGTAGATCGTGCCGGGGACGTGGAAGGAGGAGAAGGTCAGGAACGTCTCCGGGCTGCTCCACCGGCCCGAGCTCAGACCGACCGAGCCGATGGAACCGAACTCGAGCTTCCGGAGCAGCTTCCCGTCGAGACGGTGGACGGACAGGTGCGTGCAGACGTCCTGCACGGTGGAGACGAACAGACGCCCCCCGACGCCGACTGCTGATTCGACGACGACTCCCTCGCGCTCGGGGATGACCTCGACCCAGTGCTCGACCTCCGGGTTGGTGAGCTTGGCCACCATGACGCGGCGATTCAGCGCGCCCAGGTCGGTGGTGATCACCAGATTGTCCCCGGCGATCGTCGCGATCGAGTGAGACTCTCCGTCGTCGACCACGGTCTTGAACGGTTCGTCCTGCTCGAGATTCTTCAGGTGGATCCGCGTCGGCCCGGAAGTGCCCTGTAGCGCGTTGACCAGGAGCCAGCGGCCATCCTCGGAGAGCGTCGGCATGAGCAGCTCTTCGAAGTTCGCCCCCTCGCCGAAGACCACCGGATCCGTGGCGGGGTCGGTACCCATCGCGTGGTAGCGCACTCGCGGCCCTTCACCGCCGAAGAGCGCGTAGTAGAAACCGGAGCCGTCGGGCAGCGACGAAACAGCCAGGTAGAGGGCCGTCGGCAGGACGTCCGGGAGATCCTCCCCGGTCGTCACGTTACGCACGTGCAGCTCCACCTCGTCCGCGCCCCCCTGACGTACGCCGTACACGATGTGCTCTCCGTCCGCCGTGACGTCCATCAGGTCCGCACCGATGGTGTGGTCCTCGCTCAATGCAGGGCTCCTGACACATGCGCCCCGATTCATGCAACCATCCGCTCA